>JAYSSI010000034.1:0-93390 GCA_043720615.1 Pseudobdellovibrionaceae bacterium
GTGGAATTCGAAAGGCCGCAAAGAGAGGATAAGCATCTAGAAATACTAATCTTATTCGACGCGTGTGTTAATCTAAGAACACTCAAGTGAAGCAGTTTCTGTTCTTTATAGCTCTTAGTCAGTTGTGAATATTTTTTTGGATCTATGGCATGCTTTTTAGCTACTGTGGGGTCAGTAGGCATCTCCCGCGTTTGCAAAAGTGAATGGCAATAAGCTAAAATAATTAAATCAACGCGAACTGTCTCATTTTGAGACTTTTTATCAGAGACTTGAAAGTTAGCAGAAAATGTCATTCCTGTGAAAAGAAACTGAGCGCTGAGCAGCGGTTTAAATGCGTATTGAATAAAGTTAATGACCATATATGATAAGAATGCAAATCAATAACCAGTTAAAAAAAAACCTTTTTGAGTAATTTTTCCGTCAGCTTTAAATAAAAAGTCTTTTTAGGAACTAGCTGGGGTGGCCAGCTGATGCTTTCAAAATTTTTAAGTCCGGCATTTAAGTTGGTATGCAATCCAAGAAATTGATGAATTAAAACTCCATACTCTTCTTTTTGTCGCCAATAATGATGAACATAGTCTGCACCACTTAGAATTTGTGTTTGCATAGCCAAAAAATAAGAAAACGCCATTTGCTCCATCACGTGCTTTTTATATTTTGAATAAGATTGATCCGTCAGATTTAAAACAAATTTAAGACTTGGAAAAAAGGCTGGAGAAATTCCCAAAACACCGGCGTTCCACATGGTCATAGAAACAGGAATCTTTATTTTTTTTCCGTCATGCCCAAATTCAAATTTTTTTAAAAACTTGGCTACTTTTTTTGATAAGGGGTCTTTACCAAGACTCACCACATTCTCAGCCTCATGCATAATGCTGTGGTGCACGTCGATCTGAGGGAGTAAAGAACTTGGATCCTTTGTGAAATAAGTATCTCCATCAAGATAGAAGAGATTGTGATTAGGAAACTTAAAGGCAGCATCCAAAATCATTTCGATTTTTACTCGGTGGACAAACTGAATATCTCCACGCCAAGCAGCTAATCGCTCCGGTGTAATAGGCTCGTATTGTACTTGAGGGCAATTCCCCAAGTACGAGGCAAAATAGGACTGATTGTCAGTGTAAATTAGTACTTTTTCAACTTGAGTAAAATCTTTGTGTTGTCTAAATAAGCTAAGCACGGAGAACAAGTTTTGTTCTAAAATAAAAGTGGGTCCATAAGCTTGATAAACTACGATACTTTTCATAATGTCCTACTGATAAAAATGACCGAAGGAGTTTACTTTGTCTAATAAAATTCTTGTGACTGGTGGCGCCGGATACATTGGAAGCCACACTTGTAAAATATTAAAAGCTCAGGGCTTTGAGCCTGTGGTGTATGATAACTTAAGCCGTGGCCACTCCTCAGCTATTAAATGGGGTCCCTTGGTTAAAGGTGATCTTCACGAAACCGAGCGATTGGTTCGAACTTTAGAAGAACATAAAATTCAAGCTGTCGTGCATTTTGCAGCTTTTGCCTACGTTGGTGAATCTGTAGAAAAACCGGAATTGTATTACGAAAATAATTTTGGCGGGACCCTTTCACTTTTAAAAGCGATGCAAAAAGCCAAAGTCAAAAAAATTGTTTTCTCCTCCACTTGCGCTACTTATGGAAACCCTTTGACGGAATATTTATCTGAAACACACCCGCAAAATCCGATCAATCCCTATGGCCAATCTAAACTGATGGTTGAAAAAATGCTGGTAGATATGGTCCACACAAAAAGCATCGAGGCCATTGCATTAAGGTATTTCAATGCCGCAGGCGCTGACCTTGATGGAGAGATTGGCGAAAATCATGAGCCTGAGACCCATTTAATTCCCCTCGCCGTTCAAGCCGGCCTGGGAAAGAGAAAAGAGCTTTCAGTTTTTGGGGCTGACTTTAACACTCCTGATGGCACGGGCCTTCGCGATTATATCCATGTTAATGATCTGGCAACAGCACATATTGCAGCTCTTAAAAAACTTTTAGATCATTCAATCACCTATGATGCTTTTAATCTAGGAACTGGTTTTGGTTACTCTGTTATGGAAGTGATAGAAAAAGTCAGTCAAGTTTTAGGTGCTAAAGTTCGTTATAAAATCTTCGGGCGTCGGGCTGGTGACCCTGCAAAACTTGTCGCCAATGCGACGAAAGCATTTAACGAGTTAGGCTGGAAAGCTCAATTTTCAGATCTTGATACCATTGTTAAATCAGCTGTTCTTTGGGAAAAGAAGCAGCTTTAAATTAAAATTATTCTTTTTTAGATTCGCAGTCTTTAGCAAGATGCAAAAGACGTGCATTATGATAAGTTCCCGCTTTGTTAACATCCCAAAATGGATAAGGATAATACCTTGCCGTTGCACACTGTCCCGTTTCGACGGCAGCCCACTGTCGATCTTCGCTAGAGGCTACAACAATTTCATTCTTTTTTAAATCTTCAATGGAAACCGCAAAAGAAAAGACCTGCGGATTAGGATTTTCGCCACTGCGAGGAGCAAAAATCATTTCAGCCCCTACTCGCTCAACTTTTCTTACTGGTCCGCTGACAACTCTTGAGAATATATAAGAGTAATAATTAATAAATATAGAGCCGATCACGAGTAAAATGACCACTCCAACTAAAATTTTTCCCAACGTTAAGATACTTTTCATAAATGTAAATTACATTCAACTTGCTGCAAAAACAAGTTAAAGCACAAATGAGGACTGAACCAAGAACTAAATAGATGCGAAATGTTATTTCTTTTGCTCTACTAGCTATATGTTTTCACGCTCAGAAAAAATATTGCTAGCTATTTTATCTTGCATTCAATTCAGTCACATTGTTGATTTTATGATCTTGATGCCGCTAGGTCCCCACTTGATGCGGATTTTTAACATCACACCGCACCAGTTTGGACTGCTCGTTTCCGCTTACACTTTGGCGGCTGGCATTAGTGGGTTTTTAGCCTCTTTTGTGATTGATCGTTTTGATCGAAAGCATTCACTGATGTTTTTTTACTTAGGTTTTGGACTTGGTACCATTGCTTGTGGCCTTGCTGATTCCTACACCGCTCTTTTAATCACAAGATCTGCAACCGGCGTTTTTGGCGGAGTTCTTGGATCTTTAGTTTTATCTATCATTGGGGATTCAATTTCAATGGATCGACGAGGCTCCGCTATTGGCATCACCACTTCGGCATTTTCCGTGGCTTCAGTTTTTGGAGTGCCTTTTAGCCTTTACTTAGCTGATATCTATGGCTGGCATAGCCCTTTTATATTTTTGGGTGTTCTTTCTGTTGTCGTCTGGTCAGGAATATATTTTGTGATGCTTCCCATGAAGAAACATTTAATGGTTCAACAAAAAGGCAACCACCTTTTTCACGTTTTGCAGCACATATACCAAACTCCTAATCTGCGCTTTGCACTTGGTTTTATGTGTTTTTTAATTTTAGGCCACTTTACAATTATTCCTTTTTTAAGTCCTTCTTTGGTGGCTAATACGGGTTTGCCCGAGAATTACTTGAAATATATTTATTTGGTCGGAGGCATTATTTCGATCTTTGCTTCTCCTTTGGCAGGTCGCCTGAGTGATAAATATGGCCGCAAAAAAATATTTCTAGTTTCTGCCCTTGCTTCTTTGATTCCTATTTTAATTATCACACACCTTGGGGTTAATTCAGTTTTAGTCACATTGTTTTATGTCGCATTCTTCTTTTTGTGCATGAGTGGGCGCATGGTTCCTGCCATGGCAACCATATCTTCAGCTCCTATTCCTCAATATAGAGGCAGCTTTATGAGTATTGCTATTTCAGTCCAGCAACTTTCTGCGGCCGTGGCTTCTTATTTGGCGGGGCTCATTGTTTTTAAAGATAGCCAAGGGCAATTGGTCAATTATGGCTATGCGGGTTTTTTTGCTGTTGGCTGCACTCTTATTGCCATTTATTTTTCAAGAAAAGTGAAAGAGACTTCTTAATAGATATTTTTTAGAAACTGACTTTTCCGCGCAGTTTCTTGGTTTCACCTTTGATTTTCTTAGTGTCGATTCTTTTTCTGACGGCGGACCTACTGGGTTTAGTTTTAATTCTTTTTTTAGGTTTAAAAAAAGCCTGCTTTAACAGGTCTCGCAATTTTTCCAGACAAGCTTTTTTATTCTGATCCTGATCTCGAAACATATCGCTTCGTAAATGCAAAAAACCTTCATTATTAATATGATTCGTTAGCTTTATTAGAATGATTTGCTTTTGTTCATCATTGTAGGCTGCACTGGATTCCACATGCCAGTTTAAGATAGCGGCAGAGTTCGTTTTATTGACGTGCTGTCCCCCCGGACCTCTTGAGCGCGTGAATTCAAACCATAGTTCTTTAAGAATTAACTCTATCATTTTCTAAATGTAGCATAAACTCAAGTTGAAGCTCAATTTAGACGTTTTTCACCAAGACCCTCCGCTCCATACTTGGGTTAAGGTGGTGTTAGCCTCTAAAATCCCGTAACATGAAGCCCATGACGACAAGTATGCTAATCATTGGGTCTATTGTGGGTTTGGTCTTCGGAGCCGTGGCAGGTCTTTTTGCCCATAGGATTTTTCGGGCTCAAATGATTCGACGAGCCCACTCGGATGCGCAAGATATTTTGCAAGAAGCTAAAGACGTTTTAGAAATCAGACAACTTGAAGAAAAAGAAAAGCTGCAAGAAATTGAAACTATTTTTTGGACTAAAGCTGAACCTGAAATGCTAAAATACGAAGAGCGCATTGAAGAGTTACAAGAAATCGCTGAAGAACGAAAACATAAGATCGATGTCATGTACGGCACCGAACGTCGAAACTTGGTCGAACGCGAAAATCAAGTGAAACACGAAGAAAGCACTCTAAAAACAGCCGAAGAACAATATCAGCAAAAAAAAGACACCTTTCAAACTGTCCTTTTAGAATTAGCCGAAAAACTCTCCCATCAGTGTAAGACAAGCCTTGATGATGCTAAAAAATATTTAATTGAACGTTATGAAGAAGAAACTCAAAGACGAGCTTTAAAGTTCGTTGATGACACCGAAGAAGATTATAAACTTCATGCGGAACAATACGCAAAACGCGTTTTAGATACAGCTTTAGAAAGATTTGCTCGTCCCTATTGTTCTGAACGAGGAATCGGCGCCGTTAATATTCCTGATGAGCAAACTCGCAAACGCTTTGCCGATGATGCGGGACTTAATATTAAAGCGGTTCAGGATGCTTGTGGTTGCGATATTATCATCGAAGACAATTTAAATATTGTGGGTATTGCAGGTTTTGATCCCGTTCGCCGTGAACTGACTAGACGAACCATGGAACGCATTTTTAAAGAAAAAAAGCCTGTCAATCCAGAAGTAATCAAACGAATTGCTGAAAACCAAAAACGAGAACTTTTTAAACAGATCAAGAACGATGGCGATGCGATTGCCAAAGAACTTCACATGGAAAATATAAATCTCGAAGTGCGCCAAATGATGGGCTCTTTACGTTACAGATATTCTTTCACTCAAAATCAGTATTTTCATTGCGCTGAAGTGGGCTGGCTTTGCGGACTTTTATCGGCTGAATTAAATTTAAATATTAAAAAAGGCCGCCGATCTGGTTTATTACATGATATTGGAAAATCAATGGATCATGCTGTCGATGGTGGTCATGCCGTGATTGGTGCGGATTTTATAGAAGCGCGTGGAGAAGCGGCAGATATCGTCCATAACGTTCGTGCCCATCATAATGATGTCGCCCCTGCTTCTGATATGGCTTACCTCGTAATTGCTGCTGATGCCATGTCGGGCGGTCGTCCTGGCGCCAGACGATCAACATTAGAATCTTACAATCAAAAAATCACTGAGTTGCAAGACATTGCAAAAAGTTTTGACGGAGTCACTGATTGTTATGTTTTGAGTGGGGGCCGTGAATGCCGAGTGATTGTAAACGGTCGCAAAGTTGATGACATAAAAGCCATGCACTTAAGTGTTAAAATTGCAGAAAAAATAGAACAAGAGTGCAGCTACCCTGGCCAAATTAAAGTTGTGGTTGTGCGCGAAACTATTATCACTGAATCAACAGTGGCAAAGTCCCACGCATAAATTTTTATCACCGACCCTTTAAGGATACGGGGCGCGACCATGATATTGGTCTTCGCTAAAATCATCCACTAAGATAGCATCGTAGCGAATGGCATCTGATTCAACAATCATACGATGTTCATCGGCTGTGATAATATTTTTAGCTTTTGCTTCATCCAAAAGAAGATGAACTTTTTTCTTTGGTAGGACTTTATCTCGAATTGCTTTTTTAACTTTCTTCTCGGCCGCTTCCGCTCGATGAACCGCTTTAAACGCATGCTCTAAGCGTCCCAAGGCTTGTTTAGAATCTTTGGGAATGTAGATTCCGTCAGTTAAAGCCTCGCGAACCTTGCCGTCTTCTAGCATGTCCGAAGAAATCGCATGCAGCCAGCCATCCGAAGCTTGAGAGCCCAAAGAATTAATTCGGGACCAAGCGCCAATCCATCCTTTAAAAAACCAACGTAGTCCCGGCACTCGTAAGTTATCAAAAATTCCATCAAAGGATTTTTGAATTTCATGCAAACATAATTTCATATTCACATGCACTAAAGGCAAATGTTCTTCGGGTCGACCATCGGCTTCAAAGCGACGAAGCACCGAACTTGCAATATAAAGATGAGCTAAAATATCTGCATATCTGCCGGTGATTTTTTCTTTCATTTTTAAAGATCCACCCAAGGCGCCCATGGCAATATCAGCCATGATCGCAAAACTTGCGCTCGCCCAAGAAAGCCTTCGATAGTAATGTCTTGTTTTTGGATGAGACTCCGGAGTTGCAGCTAAATATCCTCGAGACATCGACAGCAATACGCTTCGACATAAATTTCTGACAATGTGACCAATGTGACCCCAAAAAGCCACATCAAAAGCAACCGCATCATTGGCTTCAATGGCTTTCACTTCAGCGAAAGCAAACGGATGGGCACGCAAAGCCCCTTGTCCAAATACAATCAAGGTTCTTGTCATAATATTAGCCCCTTCAACCGTAATACCAATCGGAGTTGCGACATACATTTCTGCTAATAAATTACGAGGCCCTAAGGAAATTCCAGCACCGCCCATAATATCCATACCGTCATTAATAACTTTACGGCCCCACTCGGTGGAATAATATTTTAAAATCGCCGTGATCACGGGAGGCTTAATACCTTTATCCAAAGCGCCCACGGTAAATCGTCGCATGGCTTCAAGCCCGTAAGTTGATGCCCCAATGCGAGCCATAGGCTCTTCGATCCCCTCAAATTTTCCAATCGAGACACCAAATTGGCGTCGAACCATTCCGTGCGCACTCACAACTCGAGAAACTAATTTTGATCCACCCGTCGCTTGCGCTGGTAAAGATACGCCACGGCCCGCCGCTAAGCATTCCATCAACATTCCCCAGCCGCCACCGCAGCCGGAAACTCCACCAACAACAGCATCAATTGAAACCACAACATCTTTACCTTGCGTTGGACAATTAAAAAATGGCACACCCAATGGATCATGGCGACGACCCACCACAACACCTGGCAGATTGGCTGGAACTAAAGCACAAGTAATACCGACATCTTCGCTTTTACCTAATAAATTATCTGGATCCCGCAAGCGGAAAGCTAAACCAATAATTGAAGAGATCGCAGCTAAAGTGATCCAACGTTTATTCCAATTCAGTTTAATATAAAGCTTTCCATCATCGCCTTTAAATAAAATCCCTGATGATGTGATCGACCCTGCATCAGATCCCGCCATGGGTTCTGTTAAACCAAAACAAGGCATTTCCTCACCGCGAGCTAAGCGAGGCAATAAGTAATCTTTTTGGCTCTTAGTGCCGTAATGAATTAATAGCTCGGCAGGCCCTAAAGAGTTTGGCACCATCACAGAAATTGTTGCTGCTAGCGAGCGTGAAGAAAGCTTCATGATCACTTCAGAATGAGCTAAATTTGAGAATCCCAAACCGCCGTACTCTTTAGGTATGATCATTCCTAAAAATTTTTCTTTTTTAATAAAAGCCCAAACTTCTTCGCCGATTTCTTTTTTTTGCCAAATTTTCCAAGGGTCAATGATCTCACAAAGTTTTTCTACCGGCCCTGCCATAAAATCTTTTTCTTCAGCTGTCAGATTAGGATACGGCTCTGCAAGGATTTTTTTAAAATCAGGTTTTCCTGAAAATAAGTCTTTTTCAATCCAAACAACTCCGGCTTCTAAAGCCACTCGCTCGGTTTCAGAAATTTTTGGAATGAATTCAAATTTCTTAAAAATGGCTAATACCACTTTTGAAACTAAAGCAGTTCTTAGAGGCTTGATTAAAAAAATCAAAAATACAGCCCCTACCGCTGCGATCAGTGCCACTGGTGTTGCCAGCCCATAAAGAAAGAGCACGCTGACAATCGCCCAAAGAATCAAAGGACTGCTAAAAAAGCCAAGAAATAACAAGGTAAAAATAATCAGGACAAAACAGGCAATGCCATTCAATTGCTGGCAAAGATATCCAAACATCGGCAACGATTCCACGCTTAAACTCCTTTTATGATCCTATTATTAAACGCTTAAGGAATTACAAGGGCAAGGCGAGATTCAAAGGCCGTAAAAAAACACAGGACCTCCCGGTTGAAGAGAAGTCCTGTTATAAGTACTAATTATATTTAAATAGCAATCTAAGAAGCTTATTTTCCAGGAGCTGGAGCTGCGGGATCAACCGCTGGAGCAGCTGCAGGATCAGTGGGAGCTCCCATTTGATCTTGAACTGGTGGTGGAGCTGTTTCGTTTTGATTGATTTCAGTGGGCGCATTTTTTGAACAAGTAAAACCTGTTGTTAAAGCCAGAGTAACTAATAATGCAGCAACTAATGATTTCATGGATCTTCCTTCTGTTAATATTGTGCGATCACCAAGACGTTAGACCATAATATTTCAAGAAACAAGATTAAATCCATCAGTGCTGACATCTTGCGCACCAAAAAGTACTTCTTCCGGCCATGAACCCAGTTTTAATGATCGACTGACAGATAATACACAACTGCCCGTCCTTAGCATAAACTTTAAATTCATTCTGAAATTGGCCTGATTCCCCATTGGTGTGGGCAAAATCTTGTAAAGTGGATCCTCCTGCCAAAATGGCCCTTTGTAAAACCAATCGACTGATTTCAACAAGCTTTTGAAGTTGCATAAAAGTCACTTTCTGAGAAGCTTTTTGAGGCCTAATGCCGCACTGAAAAAGAATTTCACTGGCATAAATATTCCCAATCCCCACCACCACTTTTTGATCCATCAGAGTGTTTTTAATTGGAGCTGATTTTCCCTTAAATTTTTCTTTTAAATAGGCGGCTGAAAATTCCTCAGAAAAAGGCTCAGGACCCATGAGCGAAAAAGGCTCATTTTTTAAATCCATCGAAAAATCAAAAATTCCAAAACGCCGGGGGTCACGGTAAATTAAGGACAGCTTATTTGAAAAATGCAAAATAACATGATCATGCGTACCTAATTTTGAATCATCCATGATCCGCCAACTGCCGGTCATACCCAAATGCGAAATCAAATAGCCTTTTGCAGTTTGAAACCAAAGATATTTAGCGCGGCGGCCAACTGCTAAAATGGATTCCCCTTCAAGTTTGCGAATTTTTTTAATCGGAATCAGCGTTCTTAAATCAGGCCTGCGAAGCTCCACTTTTTCAAGCTTTGGTTGATCCGAAAGAATTTCTTCAAGACCTCGTCGCACAATTTCTACTTCTGGGAGTTCTGGCATAGGGTACTTATCTTATCGTAATCATTAAAGATTTTTTTTGGAAAAAGTCCATATCACCCCATATCACCCTATTTTGCTGTTTTTCACTCATTTTAACCTCCTTTTACTCTGCGAAATTGGTAAACATTTTCGCCTAAATTTGGCTCTGGTGTTTGCGCAATTTCTTGCTTAACTTTAGCTACTTCGGCGTAGCCCAACTGCTGTTTGTGATCTAAAATTTTAAGCGAAGTATCTTTCTGAACTTCGCCATCAATTTTAGAATAATGTGCAGCCAACTTTAGATCCTTATGCCCCGTCATTGCAACGACGGAATCCAAACCCATGCCACCAACTTTTCGCGCTAAGGTAGCCATACCATGACGTAAACAGTGGGTCCCTGAGTATGGAATCCCCGTTCTAACTTGTGCAGATCTGTAGTTTGACTGAATCGTGCAGTAGTTAAGCGGCTTACCCTCGATGTGAAATAAATAATCACAATCCGGAAACCTTAATTTCATTCTGCGATCGACAATTTCTCTTAAAGCTGAATGCAGATGAACTCGTCTCGTGTCACGATTTTTTGGAAATGGTTTTAAGTAACTAAATACTTTATTAACATCCGTCCAAACAACAGCATTTTTAATCAGTATAAATTCCTGATCAAAATAAATGTTGCTGATCTGAATACCCGCCACTTCACCAATTCGTCCTGCACAAAAAAACTGAACCATTGCCAAATCACGATAAACTTCAGGTAAAGCTGAAAATAATTTAAAAGCCGCTTCAACCGTGATTTTTTTATTATCAGGTTTTTGCACCGACTCTCTGATGTAAGCCATTTGTTTATGTCTTGCTCTCACTGGACTGAAGATATCTTTTGATTCTTCTTCAAATTCATCTTCAGATTTATACCAGTTAAAAACTGTCGAAAACAAATTAAGCTCATTATACAAGTTGCACCTTGTAGCTTTGCCCCGACCCATTTTTAAATAATCTTCTGATTGAAAGTATTTTTTCTTTTTCTCAATCCAACGATTTAGAACTGTCGAAGTAATTTCCTCCATGTGCATATTGCAGAGTTCTTTTAAATGAATAAATCGCCGCTCCCAAATTCTTTGCGTAGTTCGCTCTAAAGATGGAAAATGCAGTTCTTTCATTCTTTGCCACACATGACCTAAAGTCGATGTCGTCCTAGGGCATATTAAAGATTTTTCACCGTTAAAAGTATTTCGCCAAAACTGCGCATCACGAATCGAATCAAAAGTTTCTGCGTACTGCACACCATTTATTTTCTTTAAAGCTTGATACTTACCAGTTATTAAATCTTTTCTAATTCCTTTTTGTTTTGAAATTTTTTGATATCTTTTAGTCATTCTACTCCTCATCAATCCAATTTTGGATTTCTAAGGGTATAAAAAATATTTTTCCGCGTTTTTTTCTGTGAGGAATTAAATTTTGTGATGTTAAATTATAAAGAGTTCCTAAGGAGTACCCTGTATAATCTGAAACATCACCAATTCGCCATATTCGATTTTATCTTGAGCTATTTTAGTTTCAGATTTTTTTGCGCGTTGCTTTTTTGTTGTTATTTGATTGCATTGCTCGAGTGAATTTGCTTTTTTTTGCGCGTTTTGGATGACACCCAGCTCTAATCCTCGAAGTTCGGTCTGAAGGGCTTTAACCTGTTCGACGTCATTTTCTTCAAACGCTTTTTTAAGCTGTGGCGTGATCCAGTTTAAATGCTTAATCAAGCTGTAATGACTAAGTCGGATATTTTTAATTTCTTTTGCTGTTAATTCATCAGCATGTGATTTGATTAAGAAATTAACGAGATCAGACCGCGTTAGGTCTAAAAATCCTTTAGTTGAATTTTTAATCTGGGTAAGCCACTTATTAAGTCGGTCGGATTCATCTTTAACAAGACTCACTCTGTCGATATGAGTTTTTTCTTTATATTTCGGAGAGTTCTCGACAGTGCTTTCATTTACTAGCTCTCCAATTATTAAATCAGTTTTTAACGACTCCATGAAGTGTCCCGTTGAATACGGTAAAGGTAATGTCCTTCTTCCCATTCTGTACCACCGTTTTTAATGATTTCAGGAATCCAAATCTTTTTAATTTCAGGTTTTAATAATTTCGGCTATGGTGGGCATAGGATCTTTTCTGACCGTCTATCTGGGCCGAGAATTCCCTGACTTCAGTGCCCTTAGTGGGGGCCTCGGAACAGCATGTTTACTTCTTGGCTTTTTGCTAACGAAAACTTCTGATTCTGGAGTTGGTTATTTTAAGCTCTTTACAATCGACAGGGACCTTGAATCTTAAGATCCTGTGTTTAACTTTAAAAAGAAGACTTCACGATTCATTGCAAAATCTGAGGATTTGTTCAGTGATGATTCAACTTCTTTTGTTTCTATAACAGAAACATACATTTCTAAATTGTTTCTTCTAATGAAAGTTAAAAATGGCAAGTTCGCTTCAAGTCAAAATCGTGTGGCGGCCATTAAAGAGACCTTATGAAGCTTTGTTTAAATTCGGCTGTTATCCATCCTAGGGCACAAGCTGATGTATCACAATGTTTCCGAGCCGGAAATTACAAAACTGGCGAAATCCATATTTCGCAAACTGCAGTTACCGTGGATTACGATATTAAGGACGCTTCCGCATATTCAAAAGAAAGCGGACACATTTTACAGTTTAAAAATGATGGCCATCAAATTTCTTTTTCGACTTTTTTAATAGGTACTGGTGATGGGTCAGATGCTCAAATTACATTAACTTCTCAGTCACTGGTTATTGAGTCTTTGGAAAATAATGGCCAACCCCTTGAAGGTGGAAAAGCAGTCTATAAATTGAAGTCTTGCGAATAACTTTATATCTCGCGAATTCAATAAGCCACTTGTGGCGCGAGTGGGCTTCAAAAAGTGGGCTTTCACGATTTATTGCAAAACTTGCGAGTTTGTCCCCGTCTTGAACTGCTCAAAATAAACGTCCCCTGGGGACGACAAAAGATAGCGTTCTAATGATTGAACCTTATAATCTATTGGCTTCAGCCTTTAAAAGGCGGACAGGCGGCGCTGTTGTGATTGAAGGCGCTAAAAAAGCTTAGGAATTGATCAAGACCTTGGCGTTTTGATCGCAATGGGGCCAGCAGCAAGGCTGGAAGCTTTTTTAGTTCGCTATCATCAGATCCAATTACTATGTGTCTCTTAACTAGACCTCTCTTTTGACTTATGCATATGAAAATGATATTATTTATGCATAAGGAGATCTCATGCGTACAACTCTTGACCTTCGTGAGGACCTCATTAAAGCAGCCATGGAGCTCACACATCAAAAAGAAAAAACCACTGTCATTCATATGGCCTTAGAAGCTCTTATTGAAAAAGCTGCTAGAAATGAACTCGCCCTCATGGGTGGAAAAGCCTCTGGATTTAAAAAAATCCATCGTCGCAGATGAAGAAAGTGCTTGTCGATTCTTCTGTCTGGATCTCTCATTTTAAAAAAGCGGACCCACTTCTAATTCAACTGCTGGCTGAAGACTCAGTCGTGACTCACCCGTTTGTGCTTCAAGAGCTTTATCTAGGACGCCCGAAAGGAAAAGATTTTATTTTTGACCTATTGGAAACACTAGAGACATTGCCTATTTTGGAAACAGCAGATGTATTTTCATTCATTGAAAAAAATAATATTGTTGGTGGTGGTATTGGAATTATTGATACACACCTTTTAGCTTCTGCCTATAATAATAAAATAGGAATCCACACAAACGATAAAAATTTAAAAAAATTAACTACAAAACTTTTATAATCACAAAGAATGAAATATATGAACTCATTTAAAATTTTTAAAAGAAAATGGTTCGCGGGGGCATGGGCCTTTATCTCCGTCATGAGCGTCATAGCAAAGTCCCCGTTCGTTAGCGATTCATTTAAATCCAACTCCATCATTTCTTTTTAACGATTCGGCACCCCCCTTTACAAACCCTATAAAGGTGTGTATGATAGTGTGTATCGGAGGTTTCCAATGGGAGCTGTTAGAATCAATATCACCTTGCCTGAAGATGTGGTTAAAATTCTTAAAAAAATGACTAAATCGGGAGAAAAATCTGCTTTTATTGCAGAGGCTATCCGAATGTTTGCTAAGAAAGAGTCTCAAGAGGATTTGATGAAGAGAATGATTGAAGGTTATAAGGCTGGTAATGATTTATCTGCTGAGGATAAAGAGTGGCTGAATGCTGATCTTGGCGAGACAGACCATGAATATTGAGCGCGGTGATATTATCTTAGTTGAACTTGATCCAACCAAAGGATTTGAAATTCAAAAAACAAGGTCCTGTATTGTAGTTACTAATGACATTGCCAACACATATTCACGCCTCCTAATGATTGTTCCAATGACGTCCCAAAAATTGAGTAAAATTTTTCCGCATGAGGTTTTGATCACAAAGGCAAAAGGCCTTACAAAAGCATCAAAAGCTATCCTTTCACAAACGCGAGCTATTGATCGGTCTCGAATTAAATCAAAACTTGGAAGTGTTTCTACGCAGTCCTTAAAAGAAGTTGATACCGCTCTTAAATTACACCTGGGCCTCTCATAATTAAATAACTGCATCCGAGTCCATACTTTACAAATGTAACTAATTTCTTTGATCTTATAACATTAAATAATAATTAAAAAAGCTCTGATTGAAACCAGCGCCTTTTTTTATTCTCTGGCTGTATTTCCAACGCCTGCTTGGCTCAACACCATTTTCCCCTAATAAAAATTCTAATTCTCGAGACTTGATTTTCTTAATTTTAGGACGGCAACCGGCCATTTTGCTAAAAACCCCCTTTAAAGCTGCTGGAATGTGGATCTGGGATCTGGCTCATTTGGCCTTTACAAGCATGGACCCTTGGAGACTTTGGATTTCTAGATGCACTCAACTTGAAAAAACTGACTTCACCGAAAATGGACTTCCCCAAAGGGAATTTTATGCCGGAGTCCGCAGCGTCATTTAAAAAAAATCTGGATTTATTTTAGACGTCGATGAGAGTTCTATTTTAAACGAACTGTCGAAGGCTTTTGGCGATGGGGAATTTAAACTCCAGATTCTAAAATCCAAACAGGACCTAGTTAAAAATATCCCGAAAGATAATTCAGACTTCATCTATCTAAGAATTCTGATGGCTATGGTTTTATTTTTAATCATGGCTCAGTCGAATGTTTGGGCTGATACAGAGACTCACTTAGTTCTTGCTGTCGGTTACCGCGCCCTTTTAGTGGCGACGCCATTTTTTGTCCATTTTGGATATTCGCGAGGCATGAGCATTTCCTTAATGATAGGTATTTTATCTCTGCTGTTAGCTTACTTTTCATTCAATGCCTTGGCCTTAGGACTTTTTTCTTTAGGCATGGCGGTTGGGGGTTACATCTGTAAATTTTCAAACTCACACACTACAAAAGGGGCAGCAGATAATAAAGTCGCTTTAAATATTGGCAGCCTAGCAGCAGGATTTTTACTTTTGTGGACTCAAGAAAAAAATATTTTAATTGGACTTTCCATCGTTGCTTTGATGGTGGCTCTTTATTTTTCGACATTTATCGATTGGGATCTTAGCAAAGTAACTCAGTCCACTACTTTACTTAAAAAGAAAAACAACTTTTTACATTTAATCGGTTGGAGCCTGATTGGCATTGCCACTGGAATTAAGTTGACCGGTGTTTTTACAATCTTGCCGCAGTTTCTTATTCATAAAATGGGGATTCTTCCCAACTGGTTTGGATCTTTGCTGATCATTAATAGCCTGGGCGTTATCTTTGTCCAACATCGGGTTTTAAAATACCTTGGCGGATCAAAAAGAAATTGGACTTTGTAGCTGTCGACTTCGGCCATGGTTTTATTAGCCCTTCCAGCTCTTTTCCAAGTCGAGACCCTAGTGGGCGTCGGATCTTTTTTGACCGTCTATCTGGGCCGCGAATTTCCCGACTTCAGTGCCCTCAGTGGGGGCATCGGAACAGCATGTTTACTTCTTGGCTTTGTGCTCACGAAAACTTCTGATTCTGGAGATAAATTGGATAACCACTTGCATAAGTGATGTAAAGGTGTTACACTTATTTTACAAGGAGGCTACATATGCCAACGGCTAAAAAACGCATCAATCTGACGGTCGAAGATGATATTTTCGAGTCTTTAAATAAAATCGCAAAGAAAGAGAAAACCTCTGTGGCTAGTATCAGCAATTTGCTGCTTGAAAAAGCTCTTGATCTTCAAGAGGATTTTTATTTTTCCAGAATTAGTGAAAATCGTCTTTCTAAGAATGAGAAACGCTTATCTCACAAAGATATTTGGGACTAGTTTGTGTATAAAATTGAGTACAGTGAATCGGTTAAAAAGGATTTGTCTTCCATTTCTAAGGTCAACAAGGAACAAATTCGTAAGGCCATAGAAAAAAAACTAGCAACAAATCCAATAGAATATGGAAAACCTCTTCAATACAGCTTAAAAGGGCTCCGAAGACTCCGTGTAGGTGACTATCGAATTATTTTTAAAATTGAAGAAGATGAAAAAATTGTTCTTGTGGTGAAAATCGGGCATCGGCGCGAAGTTTATGAATGATAAGGTGTTCATCGATTGAAGTTTTTCATAAACAGTGTTAGAAGGATTTATGAAGCTTATTGCCCTAATCTCCATTTTTTATTCGATCTTGGCTTTTGCTGGACCTATGAAGGAAATTTCTTCAACGGAAGAATTTGAAGCTTACCTTCTTGAGGCGCAATTCAATGGAGTCTTGCTGATTCAAAAAGATCAACGTGTTCTTTACAGAAAAGCTCAAGGCTTAAGAGATTTTGAATCTCAAATCCCGTTAACAATCTCAGATAAATTTCATATGGGATCCATCACCAAGCAGTTTGTGTCAGCTTAGATTCTTAAGCTTCAAGATCAAGGAAAAATCTCCATTGATGACGACCTAAAAAAGCATCTTCCTCAATATTTATTTCTTAAAGGTGTTTCAATTCGCGATATTCTGAATCACACTTCTGGGATTGATAATTACACAGATAATAAATTCTTTATGAAAATTGCATTTGGGAAAAAGAGTCTGACGTTAAATGACATCATCGATTTTTTATCCACTCTTCCTTTAAATTTTGCTCCGAAAACAAAATGGCAATATTCAAATTCTGGATACATCGTAGCTGGTAAAGTGGTCGAAGCCGTCAGCGGATTAAGTTGGGATGATTTCATTAGCACTCATTTTCTTAAACCTTTGAAAATGAATAATACAGGCTATGTGGAATATTTTGAATCTGTCTCGGACACCAGGGGGCATCAGCTCGTAAATGGAAAGCCTAAAAAAGTTGAAGGGTTTAATATGTCCTGGGCTTTATCCGCCGGCGCGCTTTATACAACCGTCGATGATTTTGCTCTTTGGACAGAGATGTACGACTCTTCTCCCCTTTTAAGTATGTCTGCAAAAAAAGAAATGCAAACTCCCTTTCTGTCAAATCACGGACTTGGTGTGAATATCACTAAATACAAAAATGATTTAAAAATCCACCACGGTGGAAAAACTCCTGGTTTTAATTCGAATTTGATCTATTTAAAGAAAGCTCGACTAAAAGTTGTGAAGCTCGATAACAACGATGGCGGTGCAGCTGATATAAAACAAATTGTAGATTATGAAGGTCAGTATCAATCGCCGAGTCTTAAAATGAAAATATATTTAAAGAACGGGCAACTTTATGCTTTTCCAGAAGGACAGAGAGAATTTCTTCTGACTGCCAATGATATTGATAGCTTTCGATTAATGGGTTTAGCCGGCGAAGAATTCATTCGAGATCATCATGGCAGAGTGACCCAACTTCATCATTATCAAAACGGTTCGATGACTGTGTTTAAGAAAGTACCTTATGGCTTTGATTTGTAGACACAACATTTGTTGATTGCTACATTAAAGTAATGAAAAAACTAAGCATTAAATCTTTCGATGATCCAAATTTTTTAAAACTTGGATTGTACTGTATAGCCGCAGGCCTTCTTGTCTTTTTGGCGTCTTACTTTTTTGAATTCGCAGGAATTATTGCTTTAAGAGGCGGCGGCGGACTTGGGGTCATTATTTGTATAACTTATTTCGTTTCTTGCCGCTTTAAAAATAAGAATTAAACTATACTTTAGAAAAATTCAATTCTGGTTGGATCATTTTCAGAAAAGTCCGAGCACTTAAAGATAAATTGCGGTCATTTCGACGAGCTAGATAAAGTGGGATAGCAATGGCGCGCTTGAGGGGAATTTCTACAAGCGCTCCAGAACTTAATTCTTCTTCAATCATGAATCTCGTTAAAAAAGAAATTCCAAGTCCTTCCAGGCAAAGTCGCTTTTGTGTTTCTTGGCTGTTGGACTCAGATACAATATTTGGCTGAGTCTTAAGGATATCCATCAGTTCTTGAGAAGGATGTTTTTGATACTGAGATCTGATGGAGCCGATAAAACCCACTTTTTGTAAAAGTGCTTTTAAATTGCGGCATGAAATCGGACTTGGAAAGTCTTGAGTCCACTGAGGATGACAAACTAGAATCATCTCCATTTGAAAAATAGATTCGTATTTAATTCCCGAAAGATTCACTTTTGTAAAAAAAAGTCCAAATTCAACTTCACCTTGTTTTATTAAATTCAAAATATCATTGGGAGTTCCAGAATATATTTGTGGGACTATTTTTGGATGCTGAGCCTTCATTTGTTGAATTTTATGAATTAAAAAATAATTGCATAAATGATCAGAAGCCCCAAACGACAAAAACCCTTCACAAACCTCTTTCACATCTCGGTAGGTCGCTTCAATCTCGCTGACAATCTGAAACAGCTGTTCACATTTATGAAATACCTGCAGTCCAGAAGCTGTCAGAGAAACTCCTTTTTTAGAACGCTCGAAAAGTTGAACCCCTTCTCGGTCTTCCAAAAGGGCCACAGATTTACTTAAGGCCGATTGGCTAATCCGTAACTGCTGGGCGGCTTTGGTAAAACTGCCCGCTTTGGCGACTTCAAAAAAGTAATTGAGATAATTAAGTTCCATGCAATTCAAAGCTTAGTTCATCTATTCCAAAAAGTAATGGATAACCTGCAAATTATGTAATTTTAATATGCTTATGATAGGGCTATATCTGCCCTCGCTGAGATCTATAAAGATTCCATAACCCCAAGGAGAAAAAATGAAAAAGTTATTATCCCTAGCCGCTTATCTTATCGCAGCAAGTGCCATTGCAAGCCCTATTCAATCAAAAAACATAAAAGTAAATCCTGCGCGCATCACTGATCGCGTGGTCCTTGCAAATGTCGAAGGCAACAATGGCGTCCTGGTTCAGATCATTGCGGAACAGCTTGGCGGCTCAACAGATGTATCGAACACTCATAGAATTATCCTAGCCATCTCACAAATTGGTGAAATGACTGAAAAAGAGGCGAGCTTCGAAATTGGTAAATCCATGGGCCTCACTTCAGCACGGCGTCTCTCAGGTGGCGTATACCAGATAAAGTATGAGGATGCGGATTCAGAAGTCACAAGTTCCGAAATGGAAGTGACTAAAACTATAGATGCACGTGATGCTGTTAACCTTGTGAAGAATGCTCCTTGCTCTGAGTTTGCCGTTTGTAAAATCCGCTCAGCAATATTGGTGCGCTAAAATATTTAACTTAAATCGATGAGAACAAATTTGGCGATGGTTACCCGTGTCCGTCATACTTTACACTGTTGAGGGCTCTTAGGAGTGATCTCAATAAAAACAAGAATAATTTTCAAATTTTTAAAAGAACTATATCCACAATTAGCTATGTGCTATTAACTGAACAGATTCGCGTGCCAAAGAATAAACTGAAAATTACAAACGATAGGAATTTTATGAAGAATTTAATTTTAGCAATGGTAGTAATGATAGCAAATAAGTCCTATGCCGCAGATAAGTTAGCGAAAAGTGTCACTTGCGAAGTCAATGCAACAATAGCGGCGGAAAAAATTCCAGAGTCAGGAAGATCGATGAGTGATTTATTAATTAATTCCACAAAAGAAAATTTAGTCACTTTTGAAGTCGGTTGTGAGCTTTTAAACAAGCCTGATGGGCGATGTTCAGGCTCTAGCAAAGGTAAGCAACTTGAAGTGGCTTACAGATATAATGCAAAATCTGAACGGGGAACTGTTGCAATTTATGACGACGTCACAGGTCTTAGTGCTGACACGGCTTGGATTAAAGAAGACGGAGTGAATACTAATTATGAAAATAAAATACTTATTGGTGGAATGAGAACGGTAGCTCTCCTACAAAGTAAAAAAGGTGGATTATTAGGTCGAAATGAAGTTTTTTCTATGGAAGTCATTTGTAGTCCGAATTATTAATTAATAAATTGAGAACTGTATCTTCATTAAGCAGCACTAGATAATTGATGGATGACACTTAATTGTCTAGTGTGAATTTTAATAAGTACTAAGAATAATTCTTAAGAAAGACTTTATGAAATTTCTTGTCATTGCCGCTTTAATTTCCATGTCAGTGTCTTCTTTTGCAAAATCTTCTGATTCCAGTCCCCATTATGAGTCCGTCGATCAGTGGAAAAAAACCACGATTCCGAATTCTGCAGATTTTTTAAACATGTTTTCAGAAGTTAAAACTGAGATTGATGGCTTAATTGGAAATCTCGAGCCCGCTCGTGTTAAACTTCTTCTAAATAGTTTATTTAAGTATTCACAATTCAATGCAAAAACAAAGCAGCTGACTCTAGGCTTGTACAATGGAAAAATATTAAGCTCCCAGGACCGCGTCACTTTGGCTCATGAGTACGGTCATGCCATATTTGAAAGATATTACCCTTGGAATGATGAATTTTACGATGGCGAGGTGAGGACTTCATTTCATGAACTCTTTGCTGATATCGTGGCGATCACTTATACCGAGAATCCAAAAGCACTGAGTAAACTTGTCTTGGTCAGTCCTGCGTTTATGAGTCGTGATTTTTCAATCGATGGGGCTCAACACTATAAAAATTGGTTTAAAAAATTTAATAATGAAGATCGAATTGTGGAATCATATCCTATGATGAATCCCGTTCGCTGGGCTTTTTGGGATCTTGTAAAAGATAAAATTCATTCTGATAGTTATCGAAGAAAAATGATTCCCGTATTTTTTGAAGTGATTCAGCCCTATTTTATAGAAGCTCTTCAACAGTTGGAAAAGGAGCGAGAATCAATTCGCAGCAAAGAGATGATCGTGATTAACGAAAAAATTGTTGAAGGCCTTTACGAGAGCGACCTTAGAAATCCATAAGTTTTCTAAAAAACTGGACAGCAATTCTATGACATTGAAAATGGATTTTAGAAGCCCTTGACATACTCCTTTTATCTGCATTAAGCAACATAAGTGCCAGGGCGAATCTCCCCAATGACTGTAGATCAGCAAAAGCCCATTAGTAATTTGTTATCGAAAATTTGCTGACAATCTTTCAGAGCTTGCGATATGTACTTAGAATAGGTTTTGCTTTTGACTTTAAACTATCTTTCTTGTTGGCTTTGACTGTTTCGATGTTCAAATCTGCTACAAAGGCATCAAACAATACAGCTTTAACTAGCATTGAATGTTTTGGAGATGGTCAATATCTTCAAACTCAGTTTCCTCAAAACCAAACGGGCCATTTTCAAGCTCCTTTTAAATTTGGAGACTCCAATTTATTTTCTGATCAAATTCAGATGATGGAAATAGACGTTATTATTTCCCCTGCCGGATCTTTTTCCTCTTTGATGGAAGTAAGAATTTATAAGGGGTATTATATCAAGAACGACTTAAGAATGAATTTTGATATCTCTCAAGAATTAAATGCCCAAGGTGCCTTGGTGAATAATTTAAAATATATCTTTGTCTTCAATCAACGCCCTTTAGGCACCTGTATTGTCACTCAAAGAAATTAATTCTATTTTGAAACAAACCAACAGTGAGGTTGTTTTCGATTTAAAGCACCCGCTAAGATAGTATCGTAGCGGCATTGCAATGTTGGATACATTCGACCGACACTAAGGCCAGAGCCCTCTGAGGCATCCATATCCAGTTTTATAAAATCAGCAGTTTTGCCAAAGCGTGTGTAGATAGCCGAAATATAAGACATCAAATCGAAACCTGCTTTAATACTGCGCTGGCAAATTATTTGATCAAGGATTTTTGAATACTGACGCACACACAGATTTCTAATTTTTGGGGTAACCCCAAATACGGCAACAGAGGTCGATGTATTTTTGGAAAAAACTTTTTTCATACATCTCAATGAAGAAAAATAATCACTTTGCCCTTCTGAGGATGATGGTGTGGTTGAAACCCACTCCGGAGATGGCTTCAGCGTATTTTTAGAATATGGCTTTCCACCTAGGAGATGACCGACCTCATGGCAAAGCATGGCTATATAGGCATCCGGAGTCATGTCGGGGTCACGGTGCAAATCTACACCGGCTCCAATATGAGCTTGATCCTTATACAGTGAAACTCCAGCCGCCACATTGGGAAGCTCCTCATCTAAAACAAAATACAATGGAAGATTTCGCTCTAGCTTCACAATCGGTGCGTAGATGGAGATAAAATTGGCCACGACCTTGGAATAAATAAGATCTAAGTCATCTTTGATTTGAAGCTTTGAGATGGCTTCAAAAACTTCACCAATATTTTTATCTTGGTTTTCCCACTGCCAAACAGCATTGCGTAATTCGTGATATCCCAAAGCATTTAATTGCCCTGCTATAGAAACAAAACGATTTGCAATAATATTAAAAAATAAATTTTCTGCAACCACCTCTGATTCGGGGACATTCATCAATTTGCGAGCAAGGACTTGCAATTCTCTGGCGATTTCCAATTGTTTGATTTTTGTGAAATCGTTGGCACTAAGATAGTCTTGCAGTTTGAGTTCTATTTTTTCAAGCTGACGAAAAAAACTAAGAGTGTGCATTCTGATATTTGATTTATTATTGCTTATAAATTTCTCTAAGGGATCACATCTGTAAAAATCAGTGCCAATGCGACAAGCTTTTCGATCAAATTGATTTTGTCGGCAAGCAGGATTTTGATCAAAATCATATTCCCCTAGCGCTGTCTGCAAATCAACTTTCTGGTAAGGGTCTGCTTTACTGTAGCCATATTTTTGAAAAACCTGGCTGCTGCTCAATTGAACAAAAGCGTGCGAAATAATATTTTTTACTGCTAACGGGCCATTATCTATAATTAAGCCGATATCGTTAACATGTCGATCTTCGCCGTTTGAAAGTCGACGACATAAAGGAGATTTAAGCATTGTTTGCATTTCACCATTTGAGGCATAACGATAATTTTTACTAAGACCGACTTTTACCATGGCTGCATTTAAACAGTTAGGTCCATCGTAATATGGAAGAGGTATTTCGGCAGTGGCTACGTTTGAAAAATTCAAAACTACCAAAGTTATAATCAGTCTTAAAAAAGTCATATCTGTGTCCCCGCATGCAAAGCGGGATTATAACACAGTGACGTTTAATACTTTTAATCTTTAATATTCTTTGTAAGCCTTTTAAAAGTGTCTAGTTTCTGTACGATTCTGAAGTATATTAATATCTGAGCGATCTCTCCTTAAGAATATATTGTATTTAAAAAAAATCTTATATTTTACAGACGAGTTATTTTAAATTGATATTGCAGTTTTGAAGTTGAGATATATGGAGAACTTCAGATCGTCTAAAAATAGAGACTCTAATGCCGAAGAAATCCCCGAAATGAACTTCAGCAATGCCATTAGGATAGAGATGTTGAATCTCAACATCCTTTCCTGCTCGGCCACCGGGAGTGTTCACTTTGAGGCAAACAACGTCTTTGCGTTGAAATCCACCATAAGTAGAAACCTCTTTAAGAGTCGAAGATTCGGGAATAAAATAAAAATCCGTATGGAAAGTATTTTCATTATAAGTTGTAACATGAACTCGAAGCGCTCCATTGGAGCTGATTTCATGCACCGGGGAAGAAACAGGTATGGGCTTTAGAGAGGCATCACGACTGATATAAAATAAAACGTTTTCAGCGTATGCCATGCTAGCCGATAATAAAATCAATGCTGTTAATCCAATATTAAAGCGATGGAATACATTCATAATTGCCTCATTGCGACGAAAGGTTAATAGTACAGAATCATCTATTACATATACTATGCCGGAACTCTCTGCGGTTTACTTGGCTCTGGAGCTTATGCATATGGTATGGATTGGACATTTTTGTCATTTTTTGTCACTTTTTTACTGTGTCTAGTTTCACTGTGTTTACTTATTAGTCAGAATTTTACACCCTTACTCAGCAGACGCTTTCTAGAGTTGGCATTAGTCTAGCAAGTATGGGACGTATGAATAAACTTTTACTCATAGCTTTAATTTTATTGAGCCAAAATGCTTTCTCACAGTCTCTGTGTACAGACTTAATTACAGCACCTGTCATACATGCTGGTCGAAGTTCTGCATTCACCAATGCTTTTGCAAAAGTGAAAAATGAGGTCGACACTCTCATTGGCCCCTTAGCACCTGCAGAAGTATCAGTTAAAAGAAGTCTCTATTTTTGGGATTCTCAATTCAATTTAGAAACCTTTGAGATTGTCATTGGAATGCAGCACAAAGTCAGAGACTTATTTTTACCTCAATCTTTGGATCATGTCACGATGGCCCATGAGTATGGGCATGCTCTATTAGAAAAAAATATTCCTATTGCTGTGGAATACGATCAGTCTATTAGATCATCATTTCACGAACTATTTGCAGATGTCGTTGCCATAACCTACACCCGCAATCCTCGATCATTAAGAGATTTAACCCAAAAATTTCACCCTAACTATGATAATCATATGGGACGTAATTTTGAAGTCGACACATCTTTACATTATAAAGATTGGAAATCTAAAGTGACAGAAACTATTGGAATTAAAAATCCCTACGAAATGATGAATCCTGTTAAATGGGCTTTGTGGGATATTGTAAAAAATAAAATACATTCCGACTCTTACAGAAAAAAGATAATTCCACTGTTTTTAAAAGCCTTGAAACCTTATTTTGTGAAATGGACCGAAAGATCTAGAGATTATCCAGATACTATTGATACAACAGAAATGGTTCAGGTAAATCAACAAATCATCAAAGCGCTTTATAAAAGTGATTTAATGAACCCTATTTAAACGTCTTTTCATTACTGAGGTCTGCTTTGAAGTTCGAAAAATTTCACTTATCAGAAGATTTACTGCGAAACCTTAACGATATGGGATTCTTTCGCACGACGGACATCCAATTCAAAGCCATTCCTTCCATTATGAAAGGCGAAGATGTCCTAGCCATTGCACAGACTGGAACTGGTAAGACCGCCGCTTTTGCAATCCCCATTATTAACGGAATTCATACCAACAAATCCAGTAAGCGTGTCCTTGGAATAAAGTGTTTGGTGATGGTGCCTACTCGTGAATTAGCTCAGCAGATAGGGGAAGTTTTTAACTCACTTGCCAAGCATACTAAGGTCAAGGCCTTTGCTCTTTTTGGTGGAATTGAGCAGGATCCTCAGATTAAAAGACTTCAAGATGGAATTGATATTTTAATAACTACGCCTGGCCGCATGTTTGATCTTATTCGCCAAGAATTTATCAACTTAAATTATATTGAAACTTTAGTTTTAGATGAAGCCGATAGAATGCTGGATCTAGGATTTATTAATGACGTTCAAGCCATTAAAAAGAAACTGACACGTCGTCATCAAACTTTATTTTTTTCTGCGACAATCAATCCTGAAATTAAAAAACTGGCTTACTCTCAAGTGAGCAGCAATGCCATTCGCATCCAGATTTCACCAGAAGATCCTGTTTCGAAAAATATTTCGCATTTTGTGATGTTTGTAGAAATGGAAGATAAGCGATTTTTCCTAAGTAGTTATATCCAACAAAACAGTGAAGCAAAATTTATCATCTTCGTTCGCACCCGTGTTCGCACTGAGCGTGTGGCTAAAGCCCTCCATCGTGTTGATATTCAGTCCTTAACCATTCATGGAGAAAAAGACCAGCTAGACCGAATTGAAGTGATGAAATCATTCCGCAGCGGAGCTTGTAAAATTTTAATTGCGACTGATCTCAGTGCGCGCGGGATTGATATCTCTGATGTCACACATGTGATCAATTATGATCTTCCCGAAAAATCAGAAAACTATGTTCACAGAATTGGCCGCACAGGACGTGGTTTTAATACAGGCATTGCGGTTACTTTTTGCAGCCAAGAAGAAAAGCCTTTGCTTGAAGAAATACAAACTCTGATTGGCAAAAAGATTGAAGTTATCAACGTCAGCAAAAAAGACTACAAGATGTTGATAGAACCACCTGAACAGGCCGTCGATTTAGACTTAGAACTGAGTGAGCTTATTGCTATTGAAGAAAAACGCTATGAAAAACCGAAGCGTAGGAAAAAGTAAGCTTATTTTGCATTTCCATATAGTTCATAGTACTGTGAACACTCGATGAAAAAAAATGTTTTAATCCTATTTTTTAATTTAATCTTTGCACTTAAATCACAAGCTAACGTTGTGAGTACGGGCAATCAAAATTTTAATCCCACACCAAACGGTTTAGATTTTTTGACAGTGCATAGTTCAGAAACACTTAAGCCAGGGATTATAAATATTGGTTTGTTTTTAAATAACGCTATTAATAGCTTACCATACTATGAAGCTAGTAATCAGGATCGAACAAACTTTAATGACAGTCTTTTGGGTCTGGATATAAATATTGGCGTTGGCATCACCGATGATTTTGAATTGGGATTAAGTCATCCTTTCGTCCTTGCGCAAACTGTGACTTCGAATCAACCTCACTCAGAATTTGAAACAAAGGGCGGCACGGAAGTCCGTCTGATGGGAAAATATAGATTTTCTGGAGATGATCAAGGCGGCTGGGCCGGAATTTTTTCAACAAATTTTAATCGGGTGATTAATAATCCTTATATTGGTGTCGATGGTGGACTTATCTACAATTTAGAAATTGCCTGGGACGCCACGATCAAAAATTCAGCTTGGGGCATTAACTTCGGTTACCGAAAAACTAGTCCTGGAAATGCACTTCCTGGCGTTCCGGTTGAGCCTCTTGCTGATCAGGTCATTGCCAGCACAGCGATCAGTCATCATTTACCTAAATATGACTTAAAGTTAATTGGTGAAATCTTTGGAAGTTGGCCAGCTCAAAAAAAGGCCACAAATCAAGATCGAGTGGGCTCATCCATAGAAGCCATTGCAGGGTTAAAATATGATATGAGTACTAAGCTTGCCTTTCATGCTGGCGGAGGCACGGAACTTCAGCATGGAGTTTCCTCGCCTGATTGGCGTGTTTACGGGGGGCTTAATTATGTCTTCGGTCCTGTTTTTTCTAAAAACTTAATGTCCTTTAGAAGCACAAAAGAACTTCGCAGGTTTCGTTTAGAAAATTTAAATTTTGAATTTGACTCTGATGTCCTTTCTGAATCTTCAGAAAAATCCCTCAGCGAAGTCGCAGATAAAATTCGCTCCTTAGGATTTTTTAAAGAACTCATTATCGAAGGCCATACGGATTCCTTGGGTAGTGAATCTTATAATAAAGCCTTAAGTTTAAAACGCGCTTACGTTATGCGGAACTATTTAATAAAAAAAGGTTTCTCAGGCGATAAAATTAAAGCCCTTGGCTATGGTGAATTAAAACCCATCTCTGATAATGGAAATTTTCAAGGTCGAGAGCAAAATCGACGAGTCGAATTTGAAGTCTTTAAGTAATATTTAAGCTTATCTAAGAAGTACGAATGCGAAAAATTATTTTCTTACCGGTTTTAATATTGTTAGCAACCAACACATTTACAAAATCTCATATTGCTGGTTTTGACTGAAAACCAACTAACTATAAAGAAAATAAGAGAACCTCACAAACCAACCTCCCAAAAGCCAATAATTGGAAATGAATCGAAGGTGACTCTGATACCTCAATTTTAGAAAGCCCTGCTTTTGTCTCAATCTGAGAAGAAGTGATGGCAATATTAATTTATTTTTTACTTATTTTTACCGATAGTATCCTAAGAGGTTATTATGGATACTTTTTTAAATGCCATAGATACAAAATTAGATCTCGTTCTGCAAAAGATTGTGAGCGAAGCCACTCAGATCTCTGGTTTTCCAATTTCATTAGTGTCTTTAGTGATGGCTGATATTCAATTTTTTAAAGCACACATTGGTTTACCTCCCGATTTAGCGATTTCTCGGGCCACAGATCGCTGCTCTTCCTTGTGTCAGTTTGTGGTTGAAACCAAAAAACCATTTTTTATTGAAGATGCCTCCAATCATCCCGAACTCCCCCAGGAACTTTTAAAGCTTTATAATATTGTGTCTTACTTCGGTTTCCCAGTCTCAGTTTCTGGCGTCGTTGTGGGAAGTCTTTGTTTAATTGATATAAAGAAAAACTCTCTTCAAGAAAGTATTATTCCGCGCATGACAGAACTTGCACAGCAGGTCGGTCAACATTTGCAAAATTTAAAAAAAGGTCATATCAGTGAAATGCTTTTATTGGAAAAAGCTTCGGCTCCAGCCATGAGTGAAATTCGAAATATTTTAAGCACTTTAAAACAGACAACAGAGCAAGCAACTTATTCCTCACATCAAATAAATCCAATTTTTTTTCTTCTTGAGCAGCACTCCCGTAAAAAACTCAGTACAGAAGAGTTTTTCCGAGCGATGGAAGCGCTTCAGGAAACGATTAAAACCTATCGAAAAATTCCGCTCTTGCTTCAATCCATTGAAAAATCAGTCACACGAGTTGCAAGTGCCATTGCCGGTCTCGAGGGCGCCCTTAGTTTAAAGGCTGGACCCATCAATTGTAAAATGGTCGATATCCTAAGTCGAAGTGAAAATCTGTCGCACTACATAACTAAATTAATAGGCGGCGTCTCCTGGACTCCGCTCACAGAAAAATATAAGCTCGATGTCCCACAACATTTTGCAATATCGCTTTTAAGCTCAGTGCTGACTTCGATTGCAGAAAGCTCTTTGCGATTAAATTTAGAAAAAAATGGAATTCAGGGACGAGCTCTTAGGCTCGAAAATGGCCAGGTTCGAATCCAGCTGATGGTTCAGAAAATGCCCCCTAATGAATGGACTACCCTCCAATCCATTCTCTCAATTCTTGCTAGTGGTTCTGAATCCGTCAGTCTTGAAGCTAACGATGAAGGTTTAGCGATTGATTGGCAAAGCGCCAGTTAGTTATAACCCCTGCAGCTTAAAGTTTATTGACTGAGCCGTCGTAAAATGATGTCCTTTAAAGCGGCGTGGTGAACAGATGAGACTTCTAAGGCGGGATTTGCTAAAAGTAGGACTGGCTCACACGATATCAAGTTGTATTCCTTTTGAATCAAATGCTCTTCATCAGATTAAAGTTAAAACCGGTCCTTCGATTCTACAAGGGGCGACAGATAATACCAAAACTCAATTTTCTATTGTTTATAAAGCGTCTGCCAAACTAGATATTTTTGTTTCAAATGCAGCAGGTCACATCTCAAAATCTGATGAGGTCGAAGTTTTATCCTATCCAGGCCATGCGCAACAGATTTCAAAAGTTTATTTTTCAAAATTACAACCACATCAAACTTATTATTTAAATATTATTGATTTAGACACGAAAAGTTTGATTGATGTTCGCGAATTTAAAACTTTAGATTTAGAGTCGCAAAGTCTTCGATTTGCAGTGTGTTCATGTATGGATAAAGATTTACATTCACCTGAAATTTGGAAGAATCTTGTTTCTCAAAACCCAGAAGTTATTTTTTTTATTGGCGATCAAGTTTATGCCGATCGAGGAGGTTTGCCTTCAGGAGCCAGTCCTGCCCTTCTTTGGCGCCAATTTTGTGAAGCCCGGGCAACTTTAGAAATTTATTTTAGCAAGAAACTTATACCTATTTTTGCCACCTGGGACGATCATGATTTTGGCGCCAATAACGGAACTAGTGTTTCTTATCCTTTTGTTAAAGAATCACAGTTAAACTTTCTCTCTTTTGTGGCCCAAAGGGAAAGCCATTGTCAGGGGTTGATTCGCGGACCCGGAGTGAGTTCGGCTTTAAAATTCCGATCTCAGCTTTTTGTTCTGTCCGACGGTAGAAGTTTTAGAAAAGAAATTAACTCTCAAGAGCGTTTTGCCCATTGGGGAGAAGAACAAGAAAAATGGATCACTGATTTAATTCAAAAACACCAGGGTCCCACCTGGTTTATGAATGGCACCCAAATATTTCCCTCGTTTTTTGTCAAAGAATCGGTTTCTTATCATCATCCCGTCCAATTCCAAGGTTTCTTAGAGCAGTTAAAACCTCTTGCTTCACGGGTCGTTTTTATTTCGGGAGATGTTCACTTTAGTGAAATTTCTGAAATTGAAACTCAAGCAGTTGGTTATCAAACTTATGAAATGACTTCAAGCTCAATGCACAGTAAAAACTTTGCCAATGCGCCTGACTTTATACCTAACCCTCGGCGAATTGCAGCCACGGGTCATCGAAATTTTCTTATGATTGATGCAAAGGCTCAGGGTTACGGGGTTGAAATCAAGACAGTCAGTGTTTCTACAACAGGCCAGCAATTATTCCAAAAAAGTCTAATTGTTATTTAAAAATTTTAAAGAGCTCGAGCTTTTTCAATTTTTACTCTGATTCGATCAGCTGTGGGAAAGGTAATTATAATACTAAGAGCGCTGACAACCCAAAGGGGTAATAATAAGTTATTCCCGATTGAGGGGCGATGATAAGTCCATATATAGAAATCGTCTGTCCAAAAACAAGCCTTAACATCAGAGGAACAAGATAAATAGCGGTTCCCTCTTATTTTGATAGATTATAAAAGCATAAATAAACGTCGTAAATAGCAAAGCGAACCAAAGAACTTTTGCCGTATTAAGTGAATTTTAAGTCTGTTTAGTTTGCATTTAAAGATTGTTCAGGCCTTCCAAAAGACTGTAAAGGCCAATTGAGAGTTATAATGAGCTTTAGCTCTAAAATTTGAGTGTCAAAGGCAAGAATTTAAGCTAAATCAAGGATCCGGAGGTTTATTCGTGGCAAAGCAGACGCAAAGTTTTAATGCTGAAATTAAGCAACTTTTAGATTTAATGATTCATTCCCTTTATTCTCACAAAGAAATCTTCTTACGAGAGCTGATTTCAAATGCCTCGGATGCCATTGATAAATTGAAATTTCAATCCCTGACCCAACAAGGCCTTAAGCCCGATAATTACGAACCCATGATACGCCTTGAACCCGACAAAGAAGCTCGGACATTAAAAATTATGGACACCGGCATCGGCATGTCCCGCGATGAAGTTGTTGAGTACATCGGAACGATTGCAAAATCCGGAACTAAAAAGTTTGCACAACTTAATGATGAACTAAAAACTCGCCCCGAGCTGATTGGTCAATTTGGCGTTGGTTTTTATTCTGCTTTCATGGTTTCAGATCAAGTCACTTTGCACACGCAAAAAGCCGGATCTACAAAAGGAATTCTTTGGCAATCGTCGGGCGATGGCACCTACACGATTGATGAAGTTCCCCGTCCACAAGGCTCTGGCACCACCATCACTTTACATTTAAAAACTTTTGCTGCGGAAGAAGAAGTCCAGGATTTTACTGATGCTTGGGTTTTAAAATCCTTAGTTAAAAAATATTCTGATTTTATTTCTTCTCCGATTAAAATGATGGGCGAAAAAGAAGATGACGTCTTAAATACTCAAAAAGCTCTTTGGCTTAGGAGTCCTTCTGAAGTAACGGCAGAAGAATATAAAGAATTCTACAAACACTTAACCCATGACTGGCATGACACATTAAAACACGCGCATTATAAAGCCGAAGGGACCTTAGAGTTTAATGCCCTGTTATTTATCCCTTTAAAAAAAGCTTGGAATTTTAATAACCGCGAGATGGAGTACGGCTTAAGTCTTTATGTAAAACGTGTTTTTATTATGGCCGACTGTAAAGAACTTTTGCCGAATTACTTGCGATTCGTAAAAGGTTTGATTGATAGCGCCGATCTTTCTTTAAATGTTTCTCGGGAAATTTTGCAACAAGACCGTCAAGTGGCTCAAATTAAAAAAAATGTGACTACGAAAGTTCTTTCTTTATTAAAAGATCAAATCACCCAACACCGCGAAGCTTATGAATCTTTTTGGACTGAATTTGGCGCCACTTTAAAAGAAGGCATCCCGAATGACCTCACCAACCAAGAAAAAATTCAAGATCTTTTGCTTTTCCATACAACGGCTTCTAATAAAGTGACAACTTTAGAAGAGTACGTCGGTCGCATGAAAGAAAATCAAAAGGAAATTTATTTTATGACTGGTGATAGCTTATCGCAAATTTCAAACAGTCCTTATTTAGAAAAATTAAAGCTTAAAGGCCTTGAAGTTCTATTACTTGTCGATCCCGTTGACGAATGGGTGACTCAGAGTCTTCCTGAGTACAAAGGTAAAAAACTGCAGTCCATTACTAAATCGGGTCTGGAAATTGATACGCCCGAAGAAAAACAAAAAATGCAGGAAGAAAAAAAAGCAGTCGAAGAGCTCTATAAGCCCCTGTTAGAAAACTTAAAGTTAAAATTAAAAGATGAAGTTAAAGATGTCGTTATTTCCGATCGATTGACTGAAACTCCTGTGTGTTTGGTGAGCGACGAGAAAGATCTTTCGGCTCATATGCAGAAATTATTATCACAGATGGGTTCTGACGGAGTGCCCAATGCCAAAAGGATTTTAGAAATTAATCCTCAGCACAAGGTCTTTGAAAGAATGCTGAGCTTATCGGCTGAAGAGCAAAGTCAGTGGGGAGAGATTCTTTACTCGCAGGCTCTTTTGACGGAAGGCTCTACCCTTCCGGATCCCGTCAAGTTTTCACGCCAAATTGCAGACTTGATGATCGCAGCTTCAGGGGCGCCCACTCAATAAGCGCTTGTCATAGTCTTATTAAAGTCATTTATAACAAGGCCTGGGGGTTTTTTAATCATCCCCAGAACTGGATCTTGCTTTTTTAATTAATTATCGCAACACTCAGACCCATGAAAAATAGCTTACCGACTCCGCCTCCTGAGAATGGCGTTTTTAATCTTGTTTTTAATATCCTCCTTCCTATTTTAGTTCTGAAGTATTTATCAGACCGAATTGGGGCGCTTCCCACTTTGATTATTGCTCTGTTATTTCCTGTGGGTTATGGCATCTACGATGGAATTAAAAGAAAAAAAGCCAATATTTTTTCAATCTTAGGCATGGCTAATGTTTTGTTCACAGGCGGCTTAGCCGTTCTTGGATTGGGTGGTATTTGGTTTTCCATCAAAGAAGCGGCCTTCCCTGCGCTGATAGGACTTTTTGTTTTAGGCTCAGCTTTTACTCAGAAACCTTTTATCAAAGTTTTGTTTGTAAACCCACAATTGATTAATATTGATTTATTAATGACTCAGCTTGAGCAAAAGAAAAAAGAAAAAGAATTTGCCCATCTGATGAAGATTTCAACTTTGTGGCTTTCTGGTTCCTTTTTCTTCAGTGCTCTTTTAAATTTCTTACTAGCCTCAAATATCTTTATACCACTTGAAGCCGGTCTTAATGCCGACGCCCAGTCCGTCGCTCTTAATTTGCAAATTGCTGATATGACAAAATGGTCCATGGTGGTCATTTTAATTCCCTCGATGATTTTTTTATTCCTTATTTTTTGGCGCTTACTTAAAAAGCTCAGCCAGCTGAGCGGACTGTCCACAGAAGAAATCTTACCTATAAAACAAACTTAAATCCCTGGCGGTGGAAAATCCATCGGGGGTGGAGGAGGCGGCGGCGGAAAGTCGGCATCAAACTCATCAAAAGCTGGCGGCGGCGGTGGAAAGTCGCTTTGCCCACCCTCATTGTCATAAAAGGGCGGTGGAGGTGGTGGAAAGTCCTCGTAACTTGGCGGCGGTGGAAATGAAGGCGTATCGGGAGCTTGAAATCCCCCATCTGTTGGAGCTTTTATGCGCGAACGTGGCGGCGGAGTTGGCGGATTTCCCGAAACTTTGGCGCGAGAATTATAGGAACTTCTTTTGTTATGATCAAATCGAGGTCGCTTAGAAAGCACATCAAGCTCTTCTTCTTCTGAAATACTTCGAGCTAGAGGATGAGCTAATAAAATTTGATTTTCTTTAACTAATTGCTTCCGCGCTAAGGCCTGATTTTTTTCCCACTGCCCTCGCTCCTCTAAATCTTTTTTATATAAAACGTCGCTATCTCCGGGGCTTGTCTGCTTGGGTAAAACTTGCTGTTCTTTGGTCTGACGAAAGTAAATTTTTTCTTCAACGTCTTTTTCATTGAGATACTCTGAAAAGCCGGCTTCTCGCTCTTTATCATAATCTGCATTTCTTTTCTTATGCTCTGCAAAACCACTGAGACGTTCAACATCCTCGAGCGTCACGATGGCGCGTTCAGCGGCGGCAGAAAATATCAAGATCCAGATAAGACTTAGCACTCCCATAATTTAACATTTAGTTCGCAACATGGCTGCAAAAATGTTGCTCGACCTTTGTCGAAGGAAGTCTTATGGTAATGCGGATTGGTTTTATTTCGGAGGTCTTTTTTGGAAGCATTGATTGTGATTCTCATTTTTGCGGGTAAGGCCTTTGTGATCGTCGCCGCTTTAATTATTGTTGTCCTTTTTATCGCCCTGATGGCAGCCCGTGGACAGCATAAACCTTTGGTAGATATCGAAGATCTTAATAAACACTATCGCAGTCTTGAGATGACTCTTAAAGCGGGAGCTTTAAGTGAAACAGAATGGAAGCAAGAAAAGAAAGCCTTTAAAAAAAGAAAAAAAGAAACTCCCCCTAAAAATAGACTTTTTGTGATCGATTTTGATGGCGACATTAAAGCTTCTGCCGTCGAATCTTTGCGCGAAGAAGTGACAGCTTTACTAACAACCATCACGTCTGAAGACGAAGTTCTTGTTCGTGTCGAAAGCCCCGGAGGCGTGGTGCATGGTTACGGCTTAGCTGCTTCGCAGTTGGTTCGTTTTCGCGAAAAACAAATTCCCCTTACCGTGAGCGTCGATAAAGTCGCAGCCAGCGGGGGCTATCTTATGGCTTGTACAGCCAATAAAATACTCTGCGCTCCTTTTGGCATTGTCGGCTCTGTTGGAGTTGTCGCTCAAGTCCCCAATTTAAATAGACTGCTCAAAAAGCATGATGTTGATTTTAAAGAATACACAGCGGGAGAATTTAAGCGGACTGTCACAATTTTTGGAGAAATCACCCCTAAAGGCGAACAAAAATTTATTCAGCAGCTGGAAGACACTCACCATTTGTTTAAAAACTTTGTTCATAAATATCGACCGCACTTGAATTTACAACAAGTGGCGACCGGCGAATATTGGTACGGTGAAAATGCCCTTTCCTTGGGTCTAGTTGATGAGATCATGACCAGCGACGCCTACTTAACATCCCGTAGTGCTTCCCACAGAATTTTTAAAGTGAAGTTTGAAAAGAAAGAAAAGTGGAGCGAAAAACTGTCTGGAATATTTGGAAATATTTTTGAAAAAGCCTTTTTTAAAGTCGCTTCAAGCCTTGAAAAAACCCGATTTATTTAAGCCACTGATTTGCTGCGTTAGCGCTTAACAAAGACTCTTCCTTTGCTTTTAAATATCCCCTGAGATATTTAGAACTACTGGGTTTTTTTGATCCAGAGGTGAGGCTTATCTGTGGAAGTCAGCACAACTAAATCCGAATCAAAAAGCACACTTTCTGAAGCAGTCGTTTCCGTGCGAGATTTGGAAACAACTTTCTTTTCAAAGATGGGTGCTTTTCGCGCGGTGAATGGAATTTCTTACGATATTCATAAGGGTCAAACCTTAGGAATTGTCGGAGAGTCTGGTTGTGGTAAATCCGTGACTTCGTTTTCCCTGATGCGTTTGATTGAACGTCCAGGTCAGATCACAGGCGGCTCTTTTTTTCTCAACGGTACGGATATACTAAAACTTTCTGAAACTCAGATGCAGGCGGTCCGTGGCGATCAAATGGCCATTATATTTCAAGAGCCGATGACGGCTCTGAATCCCGTTTTAACTATTGGTTATCAAATTGACGAACAAATTTTAAAACATAAAAAGTGCTCTCCGGCTGAAGCCAAAGAGCGTTCAATTGAAATGTTAAATCTCGTTGGAATTCCTTCACCAGGGGATCGTTATCGTAATTACTCCCATCAACTTTCTGGCGGCATGAGACAACGGGCCATGATTGCGATGGCATTATCTTGCGAACCAAAGTTTTTAATTGCTGATGAACCGACAACGGCCTTGGATGTCACTATTCAAGCTCAAATCCTAGAACTGATTCAAAGTTTACAGAAAAAATTTAATATGACAGTGCAATTTATCACTCACGATTTGGGCGTGATCTCAGAGATCTCTGATGCAGTGATGGTGATGTACGGCGGACAAATGTGTGAAATGGCCAGCACCCAAGAGCTGTTTAATAATCCTAAACATCCTTACACCGCAGCACTGATTGGCTCGCGTCCAAAATTAGGCGAGCGTCCCCACCGCTTGCAAACTATTGAAGGCACTGTTCCCGCGCCCCATGAATTGCCAAAAGGCTGCCCGTTTTTTAATCGTTGTCCAAGGGCTTTGGCCCAATGCCAAGATAACAGACCGCCCGTCACCGAACCAAAACCTGGGCACCGACTGGCTTGTTTTAATCCTCTCTAAAAGGAGAACTGCGTTTTGAGCGAAGTCATTCTTGAGGCTAAAAATATTAAAAAATATTTCCCTATTAAAAAGGGATTGCTTCTCCGTGAAGTGGGTCAAGTCAAAGCCGTTGATGATGTGTCGCTGGTGATTAAGAAAGGCGAAACATTGGGACTTGTTGGTGAATCTGGTTGCGGCAAATCCACTTTAGGTCGAACTTTAATTCGACTCTATGAACCCACCGCAGGAAGCCTGACTTTTAGAAATGAAAATTTTGGCGAGCTTCGCGGCGAAAAATTGCGCACCACTCGGCGCGAGATTCAAATGATTTTTCAAGATCCATATGCCTCTTTAGATCCACGCATGACCATTGGACAAATTTTACTGCAACCTTTTGAAATTCATAATCATCTAGAGCCCAAAGAAAGATCGACAAGAATTTTACAACTTTTAGAACTTGTTGGGTTAAAAGCTTCTCATATCAACCGATATCCCCATGAATTCTCAGGGGGTCAGCGCCAAAGAATTTGTATTGCCAGGGCGATTGCCTTGGATCCTCAATTGATTCTTTGTGATGAACCCGTTTCGGCCTTAGATGTTTCGATCCAAGCTCAGATTTTAAATCTTATGAAAGATTTGCAAGAAAAGTTAAATCTTACTTATTTATTTATCTCCCATGATCTTTCCGTGATTGAATATTTTTGCGACCGCGTGGCTGTGATGTATTTAGGTAAGATTGTTGAAATTGCACCTCGTGATGAGTTATTTCGCAATCCAAAACATCCCTACACACAGGCATTGATTGCTTCTATTCCCCAAGTGGGTGTGGGAAAAAAGCAAATGAAAAAATCTTTGGCCGGCGAAGTTCCCAGCCCCATCAATCCGCCTTCAGGCTGTACCTTTCACCCACGATGTCCGCATCGTATGCCTATTTGCGATCAAAAAATACCGGCTCTTATAAGCCATGATAAAAATGATTCACACAAAACAGCATGTTGGTTATTTGAAAAGTTACCCGAAACAAAGGAGATCTGATGAAGACGACAATTGGTGCACTTGTTTTTTGCTGGCTTTCAGCTGTAACTGCATATGCTGTTACAAATGATGAACTTAAAATGGGCTCTTCCCAAGAGTATGACTCTCTCAACCCCCTAGTCATGTCATCAATGATTTCAACGACTCTGCACCGGATGACCAACCGATCATTAGTGAACTTAAATGCAGATTCTGTTTGGGTCGCGCAATTAGCTAAAGAAATTCCGACCCTTGAAAATGGCAAAGCCAAACTTGTAGATATTGGCGGTAAAAAGAAAGTCGTGGCTCAGTGGGAAATTTTAGAAAATGCCAAATGGGGTGATGGAAATCCTCTGACTTGTGCGGATTTTGCTTTATCTCTTAAAATTGCAGCTTCTCCGAATGTTTCTGTCGGCGAGAAAGAAACTTACACTCAAGTTGAAAAAATCGAATTCGATCCAAAGACTCCTAAAAAATGCACTTTTACTTATGAAAAAGCACGCTGGGATTTTAATCGTCTGGGTCAGTTTTTTCCACTGCCAAAACATTTAGAGGGACCTATTTTTGATAAATTCGGAGCTGAAAAGGAAGGATACGAAAAAAATTCTTTGTACACAAAAAATCCAACAAATCCTGGTTTATTTGTTGGCCCTTATGTTTACACGGAAGTAAAACTTGGCAGCCACGTCAGCCTAGCGCCGAATCCTTATTTTTATGGCACTCCGCCAAATATTAAAAAAATTATTCTAAAATTTATTTCTAATACGGGAACCATGGAAGCTAACCTTATCTCTGGCACCATTGATATGATCACAACAACCGGTTTAAAATTTGATCAAGCTGTGACTTTGGAGAAAAAAATCCAAACTCAGAAACTGCCTTATAAGGTGATGTTTGTTCCAAGCGTGACTTATGAGCATATTGATTTAAACTTAAAAAATCCTATCTTAAAAGATGTTCGGGTTCGTAAAGCTTTGGTTCATGCCATTAACCGTGAAGAACTTGTTAAATCTTTATTTGAAGGCAAACAACAAGCGGCCTTGCACTTTATGACGCCAAAAGATCCTTGGTACACCGCGGATCCAAAATACATATCCATTTACAGATATTCTCGTCGCGAAGCCCAAAAGCTTTTAGAGGATGCTGGATGGAAAGTGGGAGACGGTGGATTTCGCTTTAAAGATGGTAAAAAATTATTTTTAGAAATCAATACCACGGCTGGCGATAAAACTCGTGAAACTGTGCAGAGTTATTTGCAAGAACAGTGGAAACAAGTCGGTATTGACGTACAAATCAAAAACGAAGTGGCTCGAACTTTTTTTAGTGAAACCACCAGAAAAAGAAAATTCCAGGCGATGGCTTTATTTGCTTGGGTGTCTTCACCTGAAAATAATCCAAGATCAACTTATTCAACGGCATCTATTCCTACCGAAAAAAATGGTTGGTCAGGACAAAACTTTACAAGTTGGGCAAATCCAAAAGTTGATCAGATTGTTGATCAATTAGATTTAGAATTTAATGCTAAAAAGCGAGTTGAATTAGCTTGGGAATTACAAAAGCTTTATACTGCAGAAATCCCTGTTCTTCCCATGTATTACAGATCAGAAATTGCTGTATTACCCGCAGGACTTAAAAACGTTCGGTTAACAGGACATCAGTTCCCTGAAACCAACGAAGTCGAAAAGTGGAGCTTCTAAGATGTTAACATACATCACTCGGCGTTTACTTCAGACATTGGTGGTGATTGCCATCCTTTCGTATGTCTGTTTTTACATTATGACCCTGATGCCGGGTGATCCTGTTGAAATGATGATTGCCTCTAACCCTAAGATCACATCCAGTGATGTCGCAAGACTTCGCGAGCTCTACGGCTTAGACCAACCCTCTTATGTTAGATACGGAAACTGGGTTAAAAGTGTCGCGCAAGGCGATCTTGGTTACAGTCGAACCTATAAAATTCCGGTGACTGAAATTATGGGTCCACGTCTTTGGAATACTTTTGTTTTATCTTTTTGGGCTTTGACGATTTCAATCTGTATTTCAGTCCCACTTGGTGTTTACACTGCCCTAAAACCTGGTGGCAAATTAGATTACAGTTTGAATTTACTTTCCTTTGCGGGAATTTCGATCCCATCGTTTTGGTTGGGAATATTATTAATTATTATTTTTGCAGTGACGTTGGGATGGTTTCCCGCCAGTGGAACTGAAACTATTGGCTTTCAACCGGCTAACTTTTGGGAAGCTATGAAAGATCGAGCTTGGTATTTATTTCTACCAACGATCAGTCTTAGCATTCAGCAAATTGGACGCTTTGTTCGATTCTCAAGATCCTCTATGTTAGAAGCCATGAGAAATGATTATATTCGAACAGCCAAAGCAAAAGGTTTATCTCGAAATACAATTATTTGGCAGCATGCTTTCAGAAATGCATTGATTCCCTTGATCACAGTTCTTGCTCTGAGTCTTTCGACATTATTTTCTGGAGCAATTTTAACTGAAACTGTTTTTTCTTATCAGGGGGTTGGAAAATTAGTTTATGACTCGATTATGTCCAATGATTTTAATGTCGCGATGGTTTCATTTATTATTTCTGTCAGCATGGTTTTATTGATGAATTTATTTGCTGATATTTTGTATGGGTTTGCGGATCCTCGAATTGCATATCATTAAGTTTTTAAAGTACGACGTTCTAACAAGGGATTATATGCAAAAATTTAAAGAGCCCAGTGCTCTAGAAATTAAAAAAGCAGAAACCGCACAAAAAATGTGGCAGATCGTTTTATCTCAATTTTTAGAACACAGAATGGCTGTGGTCGGTGGCTTGATCATTTTATTTTTTTTAACAATTTCCATCGGAGCCGACGTCATCAGCAAAGTGATGGGCATTGATCCTAATAAACAAAATCTAGGTGCTCGTTATGAACAGCCCCTCACCAGAGTTGAATTTTCTCAAGATCAAAAAGAAACCGAAATAGAAATTTGGATGAGAGCTCATCCCGAAGAAACAGAAAAACTACAAAAAGCCTTGGTTGAAAAACAGATTGTGACCGTGTCTGAAATTGATGCTTTGTATGAAGTCACTGCCCTACCCAAAGCCAACGCTTTAGAGAAACTAAAAGATCTACAAATGCCTGAAACTAAAACTTTAGAACCCTTGGTTCGATCTTTTTCCAGTTATCATATTTTTGGAACTGATGAAGTGGGTCGCGATGTTTTTATGCGGCTGATTTATGGGGCCCGTGTTTCCATAGGGGTTGGTATTTTAGTGGCCATCGCTTCAGCTTTAATGGGTTTAGTGATTGGAGCTGTCGCTGGGTACTATGGTGGATTTCTTGATAATGCACTGATGCGATTAACCGATGCTTTATTATCTCTTCCTTTGATTCCAGTATTAATTGTTGTTGCTGCCATTGATTTACAAAAAATTCCTGTTTTAAATTCCCTTCTCCCTGCTGGCATGGAAAGTATTTTTAAAATGGTCATCATCCTTTGTCTTTTTTCTTGGATGGGCGTGGCTAGGCTTGTGCGAGGAAGTATTCTTTCCTTACGAGAAAGAGAATTTGTTTTAGCGGCAAGGACCTTAGGAGCTAAAGACAGAACCATTATTTTAAGACATATGTTCCCCAATGTGATGGCACCGATGCTGGTTTCCATCACTTTAGGTGTCGGCGAATCCATTTTATTTGAAGCGGCTTTAAGCTTTTTAGGATTGGGCATTATGCCCCCCACGCCAAGCTGGGGGAATATGCTTAATAATGCGCAGGAAGTGATTTATAAAAATATTTGGCTCTGCATTCTTCCTGGGGTTATGATCTTACTGACGGTGATTAGTTTTAATTTTCTGGGTGACGGGCTCCAAGATGCTGTCGACCCTAAATCCATTCGTCGTTAGGATGAAATGACTTTTTGGCAATGGCCGGTTCAATTTATAAAATCTTTTCTGGAATTCTTGCGTTTTGACCGAAAGTTTCGGGTTCGCAAAGACCTTCATCATCTTCTTAATGAGCTCAGAGACTGTGATGAATTTGAAAAGCGCGTAGATTGGGTCATATATTTCTGTGCTTGGCTTAGACTCCCCCACAACCTTGAAATTGATACGGCCATGGATATCAGCCGCATTCCTAGTGTCAGATTTAAATATGTCTTACATATCATTGCAAAAAATACGGCCATGCAGGCTCGTTTTTTTGAAGTGATTCAGCAGACATTGATGGATATGAGTGATCTTGATTTTTTCAGCGAAGTGGGGCTCAGCAATCAAGTTGGATTCATTCAAGAACTTACCGAAAGAGTGATGATAAAGGCACTCCCTTCAACCCCTTTAAAACATGATTTATCTTCATTAATTATTAAACTTTTTCCCGATGAAGAAGATTTAGTATGGATTGATCATTTAGATGAAGATATTTTGACTCAATTGATGGATCTGTTTCTTGTTCATCAAACCGTGCCTATGACGGCCGTCGTTTATGATTTAACAGATGCTTTAATTTTTCTAGGAAGCCAGATTCAATCTTTGGCTTTAAGTTCTCAGTTTCGTAAACGGCTTCCTTATCGTCATTTAAAAGAAATGCCATTTTATAATTTTGGACTTATCTTGCACGAGTTCACTCAATCCCGACGTGAGCAAGATTGGTCGCGACTGCTGGTTTTGCAACAAAGTATTTTACAAGAAATTGCAAAATGCCATGAAGCTTTGCAAGATCTGCATTCGCATCTGGATGAACATGGGGTTAGTCTTTCCATGGTTTTCCAAATGGAAAGACTTCGAAGGCAACTAGCCCGCGTGATGATCATCGTTGAAACCTTGGTTCAACCAAAAGTTTCTGCCGTCACTTTCAGAGAATTTCTTTTGCAACTGGTGCATGATGTTCAATCCAAAAGAAGTTTAGGTTCATTTTTGCGTGATAGCCTGCAACTTTTGACTTTAAAAGTGGTCGAAAGAAATTCAGAAATTGGCGAACACTATATTACTCATACCAAAAAAGAATATCTTTCGATGTTTCGAAAAGCCGGCGGCGGGGGCTTTATCACAGCTTTTACAGTTTTTTTAAAACTGGGAATTTCGTCACTGGGTTTACCTTTTTTCTTGGCAGGTTTTTTTGCAAGTCTTAATTATTCGATCAGTTTTCTTGCCATTCAAATGGCAGGTTTTACGCTGGCGACTAAACAACCCGCCTCGACGGCCCCGAGTATTGCCACCAAGTTAAGAAATTTAACGCCCGAACGTCTCAACGAAGTCACTGATGAAATGATGGCTCTTTTAAGAACTCAGTTGATTGGAATTTTAGGAAATTTATCTTTGGTTGTTCCCACGACCTTATTAATTTTTTATTTTTTTAGTACGATTTCAGGACAAAATATAATTTCCACTGAAAAAGCAGAATACATTCTTAATTCCACAAATCTGACTGGACCTTCTTTTGTTTATGGCGCTTTTACGGGAGTGCTTTTATTTGCTTCGAGCCTTGCCGCTGGCTGGTTTGACAATTGGGTGACCTTTCGAAAAATTAAAGAACGCATCCGCTACAATGAAAAAATAAGAAATATATTTGGCCGCAGGCAAGCCCGTGCCGCAGCAAATTTTATCCAAAAAAATGCGGCTGCTTTAGCTGCTAATATCAGTTTGGGATTTATGCTGGGACTACTGCCTGAAATTCTGCGATTTTTTGGTATACCTTTAGAAGTCAGACATATTACTCTTTCTACCGGAAGCCTTGCCGTTGCTGTCCCTGCTTTAGGTTATGATATTTTTCTCAGTTGGCCTTTCTGGAATGCATTTTTAGGAATTATCGTTATTGGAGCTTTAAATTTAACTGTCAGCTTTACCCTAGCTTTTGCCTTAGCCCTAAGCGCTCAAAAAATCCGCCGCCAACAGCGAAGATCTTTATTGATATCTCTTTTACAAAGAATTACTAAAAATCCTCTGGAGTTATTTCTGCCCATAGGATCAAGTTAGAGTGTCGCAAAGTTGAACACAGACTGAAATTTTTTCCTTTAATAGTTCGTCTTTTCGATTTTAACCCCCCTGCTCTTGGTCCCTTTATTGCTTTAGAGGTTGAGTGGAAAAGGGGTCATTAATGAACAACTCTCATGGCAATCTTATTTTTGGTGTGCATATTTTAGGTTTAGTTTTGGTTTTTGGCGTCAAAGCCTTTGGCCAAACGTCCCAAGAGCTGAGCTGTAAGGCTCAAGCTAAGGAAGTGGCTTTGCAAACATATCAAAGCTGTGTGACTGATGCTCGCAAGGATCAAATTGATTCTCTACGAAAAGAGTACTCAGCAAAATTATCTGAGCTCAAAGAACATTATAATAATGAACTTAGAAAAGCCGCGGGTAAAGAGGCCATCAAAGAAGCTGCTAAGGATTCTAGTAAAGAAATTTCTGATGAATCCAATTCTGAAGAAGGCACAATTCAATTAAAGCCATCTAAAAAACCAGGTAAAACAAGTCAGAATTTGAAAGCCAAAAAGGTCTCAAAAAGTCTTGCTCGCGTGCTTCCTAAAAAGCAGTCTGTGACGACCGCAGCTCTTCCTGTTAGCAATATCACTGAAGATATGAAAGTAGTGGCGGCTGAAGAAAACGGAATTGAGACAGCGGCTTCACAAATTGAAGCTGAAACCAGCCAGGGCGCAGAGTAAGCTTTAAGCTCTTGTTATTTCGATATTTTAGATTATCATAGAGCTTCATTCCGGAGGCTCTATGGGCGAATTTAGCATCACTCATCTTTTACTAGTTGCAGCTATTTTTCTTTTATTCTTTGGCCCCAGTCGTTTACCTCAGCTAGGGCAGTCTTTGGGAAAAGCCATTCGTGGCTTTAAACAAGGTCTTAGTGAAATCGAAATTGACGCCAAAGATGTTCCTAAAGACCCTGCTAAACCAGGCGCTCAGCCGACATCAGATCAACTCGCTCACGAAAACCAACAAGCAGCAGATAAAGCTGCCGCTTCAACAGAAAAAAAAGACTTTACGCCAAAGTCGTAGTTAAAAGATCCGGCTCGATGCGATCACTAATAATACAATCCACTCCCCAACTATAAAGCTCTTGAGCTTGACGATAATCATTCACCGTCCACACTGCGACCGGAACATTATTGTCCTTTAAAAATTCCACCAATGTCTGATTAAGAAGTTGGTGCGGCCAATTGATCATATGAGGCTGCGCCACTAAGCTTCCGATAATTCTAAAATATCCAAATTTTGCAAAAGGGTTATCACCGATCAATAGAGCCCTAGGCACATCGGGCAAACCTTCAATAAATGGAATCAAAGAAAAAGGATTAAAAGACGAAACTAAAATATCTTTTGATTTTTTAGAAGACTTAATCACTTCGATGATTTTTCTTTCAAGCTTTAAATCTCTTCGGTCATCATTTTTTATTTCAATATTTATTTTTCTAGGGCGGTCTTTTGATTTTAAAACTTCTTCAAGAGTCGGAAAGTCGTACTTAGCAAGTTCCGCGACAGTCATTTTTGAAAAAACTTTATTCACTCCCACCAATCGATTTAATCTTTGATCGTGGCATAAAACCGGAATTTCATCATAGCTAAGCCTGACATCAATTTCTGACATTTCAAATTTTTTTGCTTTGGCCTGCGCTAAAGACGCAAGCGTATTTTCCCGAGCCCCATCCAGACAAAAACCACGATGCGCCTGAAGATTAGGTAACCAATCCTGACTTCGATTCCAGGTTTTAAATCGCAAGGCTTTCATAACCAGTTCATTCATGGTTGAACCTCAATTTGTGGTTGATCTCGGTGACCCCGAAGGAACCACTTAGAAATCGAATTATTTTTTGTGACGGAAATTTTTCCATCTAAAAGTCCTTGCGTACTCCACTGACCATCGGATGAAATTTTTAAAGGCTTTCCATCAAGAGAGGCACTTAAGCCCTGCCACTTTAATTCCCGATTCGACTTAATTTCAAAGCGACCGGCAAGCTGTTTAAAATTGAGAGCTTCATTTTCACTGCCCACTAAACGGCTTAAAATATTTATAGCCTTTGCGGTTGCTGCGACCTTTAAGGCTTGAGCTGTCATTTGCATTCTAACAGTTTCATTCTTCATATCAAATTGGGAATTTAATTTTTCAAAGTGAATTTGATCCACGGTTAAATCTGAACTTCTAATAAAGCCTGTTAAGTTTTCAAGCTGACCTTCATGCACTTGAATTCGAACTTGAGATTTAAAACTGGCCTGTTGATCCAGTCCCGTCATTAGTTTTTGAACAGGCGCCGCTAAAATTAAATTTTCAGCATTTAATAGAAAATTAATTTTTTTAAGGCCTCGGTCACTGGTCACTTTAAGGTCCCCTTCAAACTTTCCCTGATCCAAAACCACATCCTGAGTCACAAATTCCCATTTGTTGTCACGCAGCTTGAGGGTCCCTTCCGCCGAAGTCAATTTTTGCACTTGACGCTGACCCCGATTTGAAAAAATAAATTCTAGGCCCCTTTGTTGACCTACCAATTGCATTTCATGATCATTGATCAGCTCAAAGCGACCATTAAATTCGCCCAAATCTCCTAGAAAACTTAATTTGTGGGGTTTTTTTATAAATTCTAAAAAACGATTTATATTTAATTTTTTTATTTGTACCAAAAGAGGTTTAAATAAAAATGGCTTTAAGTGATGAGCCTGAAATTCATCGACTTGAATTTCTCCGATATCTCCTTCTATTCGAACATTATTTAACGTGATAGGTGTTTTTTTCCACTCTTTCACTTTTCCCTGACTATGACCCTTCATTGTCACCCAGATTTTTCGACCATCAAAGTCTTCTCTAAACCAGCCATAATCTTTTAAAGCAGCCATCACTTGCGCCGCAGGAATATGCTTTAATTCGACATTTGTGGTTAAAGTCGTGTCTGAGAATTTATAATCGGCATTAACACTGTAACTTCCCTCTCGCCAATTGCCAAAAAAATGCAGCATCATTTCTTTTTCTGGAAATTCTTTATATTCCATCAAAACTTGTCCGAAAATATTTAACAGATGCGTGTTTGCCTTTAGCTGAATAACTTTTGGTTGATGTGACTTCACCATTAAAGCTAAATCATCCAGTTCAATCGTTCGCTGGGGAACCAGATCATATTTTACTTTTAGTTGATCAATTTCTAATCGATCAATACTGGGACTGATTCCAGCCTCCATATCTTTACGCCGATGAACCAAAGTAACTCCCGTATCGCTGGATTTATTTTGTTTCTGATTTTCAATCAAGTCTGGACAAACTTCGTAGGCCGCACGAAATCTAAGATCCACTTCGGTCGCAATAATTTTTTTAAAAGGCTGATTTTCAAAAACCATTGATATCAAAGAAAAAGGTAAGATGATCTGCTTTGCCATCAGTTTTGGCTTTCCCCAGCAAGCTAGATCCGAATTAATTTCAACATTGTTTATAACGACGGCAATTCTTGGAAATCCATTCTGCGACAAGCTGACTTCCGCCCCTTCAAAATGCACATCCATATTTTTATGGATTTTACTGGCCGCTTCATTGACCATCTTTTGAACTTTTTGTGGAGAAGTCAGTCCTCTAAAAAGTAAACCCAAGAAGAGAGCTACAAAAAAACCGCTAAAAAAAATGGCTCGGCCTGATTGATCGGCCACCAGGTTTTGATCATAACGAATTTTATTTTGCGATAGGGCTCTTGGATGAAGCGGAGGTAATTTATTTTTCATGGCCCTTATTCTCACAAGAGCGGGCCTATCGGACAATAAATATTACTTAAATTCGAAACTTAAAATTTCGTAGTCTTTGTCGCCTTTAGGACTTTGAACTGTCACGGTATCACCTGCTTTTTTACCAATCAGTGCTCGAGCAATAGGGGACATGACTGAAATTCGCCCTTGTTTAACGTCTGCTTCATCGCCGCCAACAATTTGGTATTGGCTTTCTTCTTCAGATTCAAGATCTTGGATTTTTACATAGGCGCCAAAAACAACTCGGTCTGATTTGATGGTGCTTGGATCAACTGCTTCTGAAGAAGCTAATTTGCCTTGGATATCAGCAATTCGACCCTCAATCATACCTTGGCGCTCTTTGGCTGCATCGTACTCGGCATTTTCACTAATATCACCATGAGCTCTAGCTTCTTCGATGGCCTTAATGATGGCAGGTCGCTCGACTTGTAATAACTTTTTCAATTCTGCCTCTAAGAGCCCCTTGCCACGAAGAGTCATTGGAATTTTATCAATTAAATTATTATCAAGAGCCATAAAAAGTCCTTTATTTTCAGCCCTTTGACCCAATTCTTACCAATATTTAAGGCAATAAACCCGGGGGCCGCTTCGAAGGGTGGGAATTTATCTAAAAAGGTCTAGCCTAGCAAGGACTTTGTACAGCACAGGTTCGGCGTCTAGGTCTATCATGCATAAACTACCGTCTTAAGCCTCTTAACAGTATCCTTATGAGCAGAACTCAAGGAGCATTTTGGACCCTCTTATTCAACTGATCCACCAGGCTGATCGTATTCTTTTGACCACCCACAAACAGTGCGATGGAGATGGGCTTGGGGCTGAGCTTGCGGTTTATCACGCACTTAAAAAATTAGGTAAAAAGGCTTTTGTTGTTAATGTTGATGCCACTCCCAGAAAATATAGATTTTTAAATCCTGACCAACATATTAAGTACTTTGATGCCAATCCTTCTGTGGATCTTACCTGTGACCTGGCTTTGATTTTTGATACGAATGACGAGCGTTTGGTGGAACCCTTATTTAAGCACCTTACACCGAACGCGAAGACGATTGCCTTTATCGATCACCATCCTGTTTTAAAAAAAGGCCCCCAGCCAACGATTGCTTCTTTTATAGATATTGCAGCAGCTAGCACTGGTGAAATTGCTTACAACATCATCAAAAAATTAAATATTAAAATGGATCAAGATATCGCCACTTGTATTTATACGAGCATTGCTTTTGATACACAGCTCTTTCGATTTGTGAGAGACACTGGCCGTTCCCATGAAATAGCCGCTGATATTATTCCCTACAAGGTCCCAGTCACTGAAATTCATCGCTATCTTTTTGGCAATCAAACTGTCAACAAAATGGCTTTTTTAGCTAAAGCTTTAGCCCAAATTGAATACCACTTTGAAGGACGTTTAGCGGTGATTCGACTGCGAGACGCTGATTTATTTCATTATAATCTAGAGCCAGATGATTCGCGCGATGTCATTGATATGGTCATGAATATTGAAACTTTAGAAGCAGCTATTTTATTTCGCGAAGAAGGGCCAGCTGAATTTAAAATGAGCCTTCGCAGTAAAGGCTCGATCGAGGTTTTAACTGTGGCCGAATCTTTAGGAGGAGGCGGCCATCTCTATGCGGCGGGGGCTTCAGTCAAAGGTCCTTACGATAAACTTAAAAATGAAGTCGTCAGTCAAATGACTGAGAAACTTCAGAGTTCGTTCAGTGCAAAAAAAGAAAAAAAGTGAAATCATTTGTCGTTGTAATAACGTGTCTCGTTTGACCATCGAGCAAGCTATTGAGAATGGCTGTTCAACCTTAAATGAAATTTTTGATGACACCACTGCAGGCATTGGTCCTTGTGGCGGCAGCTGTCGGCGGAAATTAAAACCCCTTCTTGATCATTACTTGGCGACAGGAACTTTTCCTGAAAAAATTATTGAAGATATGACTGGCAAATTTCCTAAGCCCGCGCCAGATCCTAAAAAAGATTCCAAATAATTTATTTTTCGGATTTTTCTAAGCGGTAGGCAATTATTTTTTCTACTTCTGAACGGCAAGTTCCGCAGGCTGAACTGGCAGAAGTTCTTCGGGTTACGACTTCGGGAGTGTGAGCGCCAGATAAAATGGCTTGATCAACAGCTCTTGTTGAAATTGCCCGACAATGACAAAGTTCTTCATGAAGATAGGGATAATTCCAATCGCTTTTTGCTTTCAAAATTAATTCACGCACAAGCATAAATTCATGGGTTGAACCTTCAGGTAAAACCCAAAGTTTCACATCACTCCCGAACTGATTTTTTAAATGACTCAGTAATTGTAAAAGCTTTGAACAACCAATCACTTTCAAACTGGATTTTTCATTTTCAATGCTTAACTCTAAACGGTCACAACCTTCAAGCTCAACAACAATAGTGTTAGGTTGTAAATTTTCATTAGACACTGAAACACCGTCCCTATAAAACTTTTCGTACAGATGGAGTCAAAAGTGAAGCTCGAACTAGAGACAAAACAGATTCTTATTATAGCTAGACGTCCAGAAGTCTATGCCAACCAGAGATTGGTCCAGGAGCTTCTTCAGAGGCAAGTCTCCCACCAAATCATGGATCCAGAAAGTAAAGTTTTACAACAAACAGCCCATAGCTTCAAAGTGGGTTTTTTAAGAATTGCTTCTTGGAGATTTCAAGAAGCCATGGAATGTTTGGTCCCCATTTCGAAAGTCATTCCTTTGGTCAATACTATAGCTAGCCTTCATTCTTCTCGAAATAAATGGCTTTCATTACAAATGTTATCAAAAAATAAAATTCCAACACCCCTCACACAAATGATTTCACGAGAAGACTTTGAATATATCGAGCTAGAATATCCCTTTGTTTTAAAAAATCTATTTTCTAGTCAAGGACTTGGTGTTCACCTTATTCAAAGCAAAATGGATTTGCAAAAAATTCTAGCTGAAAACAAAACCAGTGATCTTTTTATTGCGCAAGAATACATTAAACAGTGCCATGGACAAGATTTAAGAATATTTGTGACTTGCAAAGGTGATTCTTGGTCCATGCATCGCGCCAATGAAAACGGTGATTTCAGAAGTAATCTTAAAATGGGCGGCCTTGCTAATCAAGCTTCAGCGACTAAGGAAGAACTACAAATGGCTTTTTCAACTTTAGAAATTTTTGGCCTGGATTACGCAGGCGTCGACATCTTACAAACATCGCAAGGACCCTTGATGATTGACATCAACCCTTGCCCAGGCTTTGAGGGGCTTGAGCAAATTCATGGGCCCCAAATTGCAGGTGCCCTGGTGGATTTAGTTTTATCTAAGATTTAAAAAATTTATCGAAAATTATTTTTCTGCGATGATTAAAAATTCCAGAAATTTCCTTTTTTAATAGGGCTCCGGCAATGATCCATCCCATAAAGCCCATGGGTGATTTGTAGCGAACCCGATCGGTCATTAAAGTTCCTGGTCCCATTTTTTTAAAGTCATGCGTGTGATGCCATAACTTATAAGGACCCTTCAGCTGCTGATCAACAAAATACTTTCCAGGCTCCCAATCTGCAATTTCAGTCCGCCATTGAACAGGAACACCTCGGATTTTTAGATTGTAATCAATCAATGTTCCTTTTTGAATTTGAGGCGTCGAAACTTTTTCGATTTTAAAACTTAAACTGGGAGGCGTGATGATTTCAAGATTTTCAGCCGCAGAAAAAAATGGAAATATCTCATCGACTTTTTTGGGAACGTACTGTTCAGAAAAAAAGATATCTTCGCCATTGCGCCAAGGTTGACAAATCTCGTTCAAAGTTTGCTGAAGATCCGTGTGCTGAAATTGAAATTTCTCTTTCAGCAAACAAGCCGGCAAAACTTTTTGTGAACTTAAGATCACTTTGGCCATTTCACCAAACATGAATTTCAAAGCAATTTTTGGAACATTTAAACCTAAAGGTTTTTTTAAAGCGTTGGCTAAAGCTTTTGAGAAATCTTTATTCTTTACGGGCATTGGAGAAACGGCATTAAATAATCCCATTTTTTTATTTTTTAGGGCCCAAATAAATGCTTCACTCAAATCATCAATATGAATCCAGCTCATCCACTGCTGTCCCGTTCCGATGGCCCCGCCAACCCCAGCGCGAAAAGGAAAAAGCATTTTTTCTAAGGCTCCCCCGTGAGCTGAAAGGACCACACCAATTCGGAAAATCGTCAAATCAGTGCTGATTTTTGCCGCTTCAACTTCCCAATCCTTACAAACAATAGATAAAAAAGTCTCACCTTTAGCCGATTTTTCATCGAGTTCCTGATCACCAGCATCAGGATAAATTCCAATGGCTGAAGTCGAAATCAAATGAACTTTTTGATTTTTTAATGAGGTCTTTAAATTTTTTGTGCTGTTGATTCTAGATTCATAGATTTTTTTCTTACGATCTTCTGTCCAACGACCATCGGCAACGGATTCACCTAATAAATGGATAACCGCATCGACCTTTGGTAAGTCTATAACAAAACTTTGGCTTAAATCGCCTTCGATCACTTCGGAGGGATAAGGAAGTTGCATCTTAGCTTTTTTTTGGTCTCGGCTGATAACAACGACGTCAAAGCCCTCAGCAACCAATTTTTTTCCAATTTCTTTACCTATTAAACCTGTTCCACCAGTTAGTAAGACTTTCATTTTTATTTTCCTTTAAGCGCAATACGATAATATTCAAGAGCGCGCAGCCGAGCCGTCACATGTTCTACCATAGGTTCAGGATACTGAGCTGTTCCCAGCTCTGGCACCCATTTTTTAATATATTTCATTTCGGAATCAAATTTTCCTATTTGAGTTGTTGGATTAAAGACTCGGAAGTAAGGGGCCGCATCACAACCTGTTCCCGCCGCCCACTGCCAGTTACCATTATTAGCAGAAAGATCATAATCTAATAACTTTGTCGCAAAATATCGTTCACCCTCGTACCAGTGTCTGAGGAGATGCTTTGTAAAAAAAGAGGCTACAATCATCCGTACACGGTTGTGCATATGACCTGTTTGATTCAGCTCTCTCATGCCTGCATCAACCAAAGGATATCCGGTTTGACCATCTCGCCATTTTTTAAATTCCGCCGGATCCGTGCGCCACTGAATTTTTTCGTATTGGGGTCTAAAAGATTTTTTTTCAACGTGCGGATAATGCCAAAGAATTTGCATAAAAAAATCACGCCAGATCAGTTCACTCAACCACAGATCGCTATGTTTTTGAGCGATTCTTGCTAAGGCGCGGACACTGACAGTTCCAAACCTTAGATGCAGCCCTATTTTAGTCGTACCGTGATCTAAAGCAGGAAAATTTCTTTTTTCAGTATAATTTTTTAGTGTCGCTAACGAAAAGTCCTTAGGAGGAAACGCGATAGACGATTTTTCAAAGCCTATGTCGGACAAGCTGACAAGACGTTCTGGCTTTTTAACTTGTAAAAAATGGCTTTGATTTTTTTCGCTGGGATAAGACTTGAGGTAAAAATCATTCAGCGTAGCTAATACTTTTTTCTTATAGGGAGTAAAGACGGTGTAGGGATTTCCAGTGCCCGATAAAATTTCATCCTTTTCAAAAAGACATTGATCCTTAAAAGTCTTAAAGGGAATTTTTTGCGCTCTCAGAAATTTTTCGATCTTATCATCTCGCGTTCTGGCGGCAGGCTCATAGTCGTGGTTGCAATAGACTGAATCTATAGAAAATTCTTTCACTAAGTCTTTCCAAATATTTTCACATGAGCCATGCCGCACGATCAGGTCGCTACCTTGCTTTTGCATCTCAATTTTCATCTGTTGTAGCTCGCTATGGATAAATTCAACCCGAGCATCTTTTTTATCCAATTGCGACAGAATACTTGTATCAAAAATAAAAAGGGGCAGAACGTTTTCATGCTGTTTCAGAGCATGAAAAAGCCCAGCATTATCTTTAAAGCGTAAATCTCGACGTAACCAAAATAGGGTGACCTTTGACATCGAAAAATTCTATCACATTTATCATATTATCTATAAAAAACATGTCGAAATCTTCCTTGCGGACTTCTTTGGAAGTATGGTCCAATTGAGGTATGAGCCAATCTTTTAAAAAAAATTGGGAGACAAAAAGCCGGTACTCGACTCCCAGTATCACGTGGAAAAAATCTTTTTTATTAATGCTGTCTTGCTATTTTATTTTGACAGCCCTTTATTTTGGTGGTGGCTCAGAGTATATATATAATCAAATAGTCCATCCATTTGTATTTAGTCTTAGAAATCGATTCGGACTATTTCCTCAGTTGGATCCTCGTATTAAAATTTATGCCGTTGACCACAAAACAATGGCCGATATCGGAGTTGAAACTATTCCTGTCGAAGAATGGACTTTATTATTTAAAGCCCTGGCAAAGTCCCGTCCTCAGGCTATTTTTATTGATAAAACATTTCCACTTCCCATCAGTCGCGATCTGCAAGCCATGAAAGAACTTTCTGCTCAGATAGCCATGACCCGTCCCATTTCAGTAGGCGCTTTTTTTGTGTCGAATCCCATCAAGGGGTTCAGTGATATCAAGACAAGTCCAATCAACTTAGATACGAGTACTTTACCCTGGCTCAAAGAAACTCCAGGATTTTTTTATGGACCCGAGCCCCAACTCCTAAAGGCCTTTAGTCATATTGGTCATACCAATTACGAGGGTTTCGGTTATATCAAGCCGCTGATTATGACGAATGAACATCAGGTTATGCCATTTTGGAGTTTTAACTTGCCTGGGGTCTTATCGACGAGAGATGGCGTCCTGCAATTTAACTCCCACCCGATTCCGGTGAACTCAAAAGGGCAAATTCTAGTTAATCTAGCGCCGGCCGAAGAATACTGGAAGCGCACTCATAGCTTAGTCACCTCTCTGCAAAAAGCTCGAAAGGGTCTTGCTCTTGATGAGATCACTTCCAATGATATTGTTTTAATTCTTGCCGACATGGTCCAAGGCGCAACGGCGTTCAAAGTCACCCCATCAGGAACGATGCCCGGGGGATTTATTATGGCAGAAGTTGTGAATAGTGTTTTAGGAGGAACATGGCTAAAATCAGTCGGTGGCGAACTTATCTTAACCTTGGTGTTTTGTTTTCTAGGCATGATTTTAGCCGTCACCCTCAGTCCCTTGTACTTTGTTGGCTCTCTGCTTTTCTGGGAACTATTTTTAATCGGCCATGGAGGCGTTGGATTTTGTTTTTATAATTTACTCCTGCCCTGGGCTTTCCCAGCGATAGGACTGTTCAGCACCAGTCTTATAATTTACTCAGAACGAGTTCGTGCCTCAGAATTACGCTCAAGGCATTTACGCTTTTCATTGGAAGGAATTATTGGACCCGATAAACTCAAATCTTTGCTTAATAAAAAAATCGCTTCTTGGTTAGAGCCAAGAAGCCAAGTTCTAACTGTGATGTTTATCGATATTGTTGGTTTTTCGATGACCGCGGAAGAGGAGAAACCTGAAGTCGTTTTTCGTCAACTACGAAGTCTTCTCGGTGAGATTTCTGATATTGTTCATGAATTTGGTGGCCTTGTTGATAAGTCGTTGGGCGATGGGTTACTCTGTTATTTCGGTTATCAATACGATGAACATATGACGAGTGATCATCTGCACGCGAGGCAAGCCTTGGACTGCGCGATACAAATTCAAAAGGCCGCGGTTCAGCGCAATTTAAGCAGTCCAATGACCACACCTTTTTTTCCGCTTCGAATCGGCATTAACACCGGGGATGTTTATATTGGAGATCTTGGCGGTACCCGTCGCATCGACTTTACCGTGATTGGACATAGTGTGAATTATGCTCAACGACTTGAGAGCGCTTGTGAAATTTACCGAGTGATGATTGGTGCCGCAACATGGGACCTTCTAGACCTCAGCACGGAAATCGATAAAAGCTATACGAAAAAGAAAATTCCAATCAAATATCATGAAGAGCTCGGCGAGGCTTACGAACACAACCCCCTCCAAGATAATCCTCAAACTCTGAATGAAGCCATGTCCCGCTTTCGCGATGCCGCCGGGTTAAAACGAAACGAAGAGCGCTTCCCTGTGGATCCTTCTTTTGACTACAAATTTAAAACCAACCATGGCATTGGCGCGATTCTGGATTTTTCTCTCTCAGGAATTTCCATTCAGATGGATCATTATTTTGGCAAAGGTATTATTATGTCGTTTACGTTTTCATCCGCCGATGGAAAATTACAAATGCTTTGTGAAACCAATGGCATTACCGCAGTAACAGGAGTGGTAAAATGGGGTCATCCCAATAAAGGCAGCTATCGACATGGAATTTTGTTTGCAAACCTCAGTGCCGACCAAAAAGAAAAACTTTTAAGTAGCTTTAGAGCAGGTCAGAAAATTTCTACAAAAGTCTCCTACAAATGATCACAATTCGCAGACTGGAAAATCGATATTAGTGTAACCCGGACCCGTCATCACCGCGATCAATTCTTCTTGATTATAGACACTCGTAGGTAATTGAAAAGAAATTATTCCCTTTAATCGGTCGTCTACTTTGATGGGATAGGTAACTTTGCTTTCTTCTTCACCAACTCTTAAGTAACCAAATTTTGTAGGAATTCCTGGAGGATCATCGAGGTCCAAAACCAAACCTTCGACCGTTGTCATCGTCATATCTGGCGATTTAGTCACTTTCGTAATCAAAATCCAAGGATAACTGCCAAGAGTGACAGGTGGTGGATCGGCAGGTTCAGACGTGGAAGCCGGTTCAGCACCTGAACTCCTTACCGAAAGTAAGGACGTCGACTCTTTGATGGAATCAAACTTGGGCGACGACTCCGAACAAGATAATAGGAATGATATTCCAAGCCATAAAACGTTCCGAATAAAATCCATACTTTCCCCTTTATGGTTCCCAGTAAGTTTTCTTAATCGTGCTACTTAACTTAAAAGTTCAGGTTTGAATCTCCTCTGATTCTCCTGTTGCTCCCCTGACCTTTTAAGCAGCAAAACTTCGACCAGCTCAATACGCTTTGAATCACCTTTCCACGCCACTTGAGTGTCTAAAGAATCACTCATTATTTGGCTCTTTTTGTTTTAATCTTTTAGTTTTCATGGAGATACGAACGCTGAACCAGATCTCATCAGACGACTATTGAGTAGACGTCTTAAAATGATACATCTAGTAACGTACTCGATGATTGACCGAGCTTTGTTGGAATTTAACATTCAAAGTTACATTGTCATCAACTCCAATACTCATATACTTAATACCAGTGAACTTAAAACTACCATATTACCAATATTCAAGATGTGTTAAGCTTGTTTTTTTTTAAAGGTGGACTGGATGCCAAAAAACAAACCCCTCGATCGTATCAAATCCTCTTTATTTTCAAGAAGTATGAGCCTAGCTAAGTTCTCTCTTAATGCGGGAGCAAAGCTGGCTGCGCAAGGCTTAACCACAGCTTTGCAATCCGATGCTATAAAAAATGAAAAGTGGCGAGGATTTATTTTAGATCAAGCTCAACTTTTGACCACTGAACTTGGTGAGCTTAAGGGCAGTCTTATGAAAGCTGGCCAGATGCTTTCTATTTACGGCGAGCATTTTTTTCCACCAGAAGCCAATCAGTTTTTAAAAACTCTCCACCAAGATTCCCCGCCAGTAAAGTGGTCTGTGATGGATGAAACTTTAACTCGTCAATTAGGACCTGAAAAAAGAGCATTGCTGGACGTCGATCCTGTTTCTATTGGCACTGCCTCTTTAGGGCAAGTGCATAAAGCGCAAATTAAAAAAACCGGTGAATGGATTGCTTTAAAAATTCAATATCCCCATGTTGATAAAGCCATCGACAGCGACCTTCGAGCGATTAAATCTTTTTTGTATGTCATTAAGATTTTGCCGAAAGATTTTAACACTGATTCCATTTTTAAAGAAATTCGAGGAATGCTGGTCCAAGAAACAGATTATGAAATCGAAGCAAAACTGACCAACGAATACAGAGATCTTCTTGGCAAAGATGAGCGCTTCGTGATTCCGCAAGTTTATCCTGAGTTTTCAAATAAAAAGATTTTAGCCACAAGCTTTGAATTGGGAGTTCGAGTCGATGATGAAAAAATTAAATCCTTACCACCCGCTCGACGCAACCAATTGGCTTTAAATTTCTTAGATTTGTACTTTAAGGAAATTTTTGAATGGAATTTTGTCCAAACTGATCCTCATTTTGGAAATTACAAAATTCGTCTGTATAAAAATGGAAAAGATCAGCTGATTCTTTTTGATTTTGGCGCTACTCGAAGATATTCGACAAAATTTATGAGTGCTTATCACGGTATGATTAAAGCCATCTTTAATAATGACCGCGAAAAATTTGAAGTAGCGGCCATGAAGCTTGATTTTATTCATGAAAATGATTCTCCGGAATTAAAAGATATCTTTTCAGAGATGTGCCTTGGAATTGTAGAACCCTTTTTACATCCGTCAGATCCTAGAAATGAGAAAGGTTTGGTTTTAGAAGATGGCACTTATGACTGGAAAGAGACCGATCTTCCGCAAAGAAGTTCACAAAAAGTTTTTAAGATGATGAAACACTTTGTCTGGCGAACCCCGCCCCGAGAAATTATTTTTCTTGATCGCAAAGCTGCCGGTGTTTTTATTTTCTTAGGAAATCTAAAGGCCCGCATTAACGGTCGAGATCTTTTACAATCTTATATCGATAAAATTTCCTACTAATGAAGAGGATCGACGCACTGGGTGCTCTGAAATTCAATTTCTATGGTGGATTCCATAATGTTAAATTTTGAAGCCATTTTTTTAACGGCTTCTTTAACCGAATCTATTTGCTGATGCGTGACTGAGTCTTCTAATACTAAATGCGTCGTAAAGACATGCTTGTCACCATCAAGAGACCAAATATGAAAATGATGAATGCCTTTGACCAAGGGAATCAGCTGTATCTCTTGGATCAGTTTATCTTGATCAAGATGCAGAGGGTTTGCTTGCAAAAAAATTTGAAAAGCTTCTTTTAGATTTCTAAAAACATTGTACAAAATCCAGATTGAAAGAACGCAAGCTAAAGCCGCATCCAACTGCGGGACTTTCCAAAATAACATAACAGTGGCTGATATAAAAACCAGCACCCAGCCCATGACATCTTCTAGTAAATGCCACATCACCATACGTTCATTTAAAGAACGGCCTTTTGATACGCGATAAGCTGCAAATCCATTCACGGCCATCCCTAATAAAGCAAGGAGCAACATTCCAGGAACATTTGGTTCCACGGGGTTGATCAAGCGAGGAATGGCTTCAATCACGATAAAAATAGAACCCATGATGAGGATCAATCCCGTACATATTGCAGCTAATGGTGAGTACCTGCGATAGCCATAGGAATATTTTTGATCTGATTTTTTATCTGACCATTTTTCTAAACCAATGGCCAAAAGTATGGCGACACAATCCCCGAAATCATGCAAGGCATCTGACAAAATCGACACCGAATTGGTATAAAAACCACCGATAAGTTCAATGATAGCAAAAGCAAAGTTAAGAAAAAAGGCCAAAGTCAGTCTCTGAATTTTACTGTGACTGTGATCGTGATCATGGTCATGATTGTGATGGTGATGAGAACCCATGACTTAGCTTGAAGCTCGGCACTTTGACAGTCAATCCCAAATGAAGTAGTTTCTGACCCCGTGACATCCCCAAAATTAAGACCCCTACTTTTGCTCACTGTTGCTTACACAATTTTAGTGATTTTATGGGGAGCATGGGTGCGAATTTCACATTCTGGCGATGGCTGTGGTGATACCTGGCCCCTTTGTCATGGACAATTAATTCCCAATGCTGAGCGCGGAAAAACCTGGGTTGAATACGCTCACCGGCTGATGTCAGGTCTTTATGGGATTTTGATTTTCTTTATCTTTTTCTGGTGTCGAAAACTTTTTCCTGATGATCATAGGTCGCGAAAATATGCAGGATGGCTTTTATTCTTTTGTATTTTTGAAGCCTTGCTGGGCGCAAACATTGTTATTTTTAAACTTGTGGGATCAAATGATACTTTTTTTAGAGCCCTCGTTATGGGAATTCATCAGGTTAACAGTCTACTTTTGACTGGTGTGGCGGCCTTACTGTTTTTAACTTCAAGTGAGGAATCTACCAGACCACCTTTGCACTTTCTGGGGTCTGCTTATTTAAAATATTTTTTATTTCTTTTAGTTTCTATGTTTGGCGCTTGGGCGGCTTTATCTTCAACTCTTTTCCCGTCATCAGATTTAGCTGAGAGTTTAAGGAAAGAACTTACTGAGGGCGCGCCCCTGTTAATGCAGTTAAGGTCTTTGCATCCCATTCTGGCAATTTTTTTTGGAATTTATATCTGCACTTGGCTTTATAAATCTTTTTCATCGGCTCAAGGGTTTTTAAAATCAGCTTATTTACAAACTTGTGCCCTTTGGACTTTAGCTTTGGTGGTGGGACTACTGACTCTGCTTTTAGGGTCACCAGTGACTTTAAAAATCATTCATCTCTTGATGGCTCATATTTTATGGATTTCTATTTTAAGACTTTTTTATCTTCGAGATCAATTCGGAATTAGATCATAATCTCTGCTGATTCCGCTAAGCGGTGCAGGTAGTGAACTTTGTCGTTGATATTATCAAATTCTAAAATCATCTGCTGGAAGTCGTAATCTTTTACTAAATAAGAGGCAAAGGCTCCGACAATCTCTTCCGGACCCGTCAGATTTTTCATAAAAATATCACGCTGACCTGGGTCAGGAATATGGGTGTGAATCCAGCGAGCTAAAACATTATTTAAGCCATGTATTAAAGGGGCCACTTTCGGATCTAAGATTGTATTTTCCAAGACCTTTTCAGCTTCACAAACAATAAAAGTTGTTTCACTTTCTTTGACATTTCCCAATTTCACTTTTCCAAGACCATGAACAAAAACCAACAATGTGCCATTGGCCCGCTCTTCAACAATTTGAGCACTGCCGTAGCCAGCAATTTCCCTGACAAAATCGACTTTAGATCCTGGAGCAGTCTGACCCAATGCTGAGGGACTATCATTAAAACCAATCGCAACAGGTGTTTGAGTGGCCACAGACTGACGAAACATTTGAATATAGCGCGGTTCAAAAATAGGAAGAGGTTTTGTTGTTTTGGGAAAAAGTGTTACGTTCACCATTGGAAATAAAAAAACATCCATACCCAAACTCCTTTAAGGATTATAGGTTGCTGATACAAAACGCACAAACAATCACTTTTTTGACGGAGTCAGTCATCCTTGTTTCTAGTTCTTTTACTTCCCTATTTTTGACTCGACTTTTGCTAAGTTCGATTTGATTCTAAGATGAAGAGGTTTGTCTGATGATTGATACCGGTAATTCTTATTTTATTATTATGCTGGGAGGGGTGGCTCTTTTTCTTTACGGCATGACAACGGCCAGTCAAGCTCTTGAACGTCTGATGGCCAATCGAATTTCAAATCTGATGAGTCGAATGGCGCAAAATCGTATTACATCCATCGGTGTCGGCGTTTTATTAACTGCCCTTTTACAAAGTTCGGGGGCCGTGACCTCCATGCTGGTCGGCCTTGGATCAGCTGGAATCGTCACTTTACAGCAAGTCATGGGTGTCATTATTGGCACAGCCATTGGATCCACACTCACCGTCCAATTGATCTCTTTGGATATTGGTCAGTATTCGCTACCGCTTTTTTCCATCGCTTTTTTTGTTTATTTTCAAACTAAAAAAAATCCCGTGAAGAATTTTTGCCTCGTTGTGATGGGCTTTGCCCTTCTTTATTTTGGTTTAAAAATGATTTCTGTCAGTTCGCTTCATTTCGTTGAGAACCCCTTGCTTAAAGAGTTCTTTCAATCTTTACGTGAAAATCCTTTTTATTCCTTTCTGGTTTCGACAATTTTTTGTGCCATGATCCATTCAAGCGCTGCCACCATTGGTCTCGCCATGAGTTTAGCCAGCGTTAATGCCATCACGATCTTTGATGCCATGATCTGGGTTTATGGCGCTAATGTTGGCACCACTTTCACGGCCATATTAGCCGCCATGGGTAGCAATTATGTAGGTCGTCAAGTGGCATGGGCGCATTTCTTTTATAAAGTATTAAGTGTCGCTTTTTTCTACTTTCTAACAGCTCCATTTATTGAAATTTTGAAAAATTTTGATGCCTCTGCCGCCCGTATTATTGCAAACGGTCACTTGGTTTTTAACTTAGTCTCAGCCGTTCTATTTTATCCATTTATCGAAAAGGGCGCGGCTTTGATTGAAAAAATGATTCCACAAAGTGAGCAAGATAAATTCGGAGCCGAGTTTTTAGGAAAAAATAACTACCAAAGTTCGGCTTTAGCGATCTCTTATGCCAATCGTGAAATTATGAGATTAGCTGATATGGCTTTGGGCATGATCACGGATTCGATTCGACTGTTTGAAGTGGCCGATACGACTTTGTTAGATTCAATTAAAGAGCGCGATAATAAGGTCGACTTTCTTTACCGCGAAACAAAAATGTTTTTACTGGATCATGTTAATAAATCAGGTCAACAGGTCCAACAAAGCATTATGAACATGATTATGTTTTTAAGTGACCTAGAGCGAGCCGCAGATGTTATTGACATCAATATTGTAGCGCTTGCGATTAAAAAATATGCCTTAAAACTAGAATTTTCACCAGAAGACTGGGAAGAAGTTAAAATCATGCACGGACATGTTGTTAAAGTGGCTGCCATGGCTGTGAATGCCTATCAAACAAAAGAGCTGAGTGACGAGGCGATCAAACTTAAAAGAGAACTGACAAAACTTGAAATCACTTTTCGCGAAAACCATATCAGTCGGCTGAATCGTGGCGTCAGAGATTCAATCAACATAAGCTCTATTCATTTGGATTTACTGAGTGAGTACCGACGTATCGTCAGTCTTCTTTGCAATCATGCCTACAATGATGACAAAAGAAAAATGGAGTGAAGTTTCTAGACCCTACTTAAAGCGGTCTGACTTTTTTAGTCGCTATTTGAATGCTGCTAAATTCTTGAACCCATAAATTCATCAAATCTTTTGCGACTATTTTTGCATCAAGATTGAGCTCTTCAAGGCTGGTGGTTTTAACCGGAGTTCCAAGGGTTGAAATATTCATCGCAAAGTGAATTTGGGTTGAGACCGCAGACATACTGGCAATACTAATACTTAATTTTTTGTCGTTCCAAAATATATCATCCCCATCTCGGTGTAAATTTTCTTCAGCTAAAGACTTTTTAGCTTTTGTTTGGAGGTAATCCCTAGCGATGCTGGCAAAAAGTCTTTGGGATGTAACTCCTGCAAAAAGTGAGGTGTGAAAAATTTCAATGATAAAGTGCAACATTAAACTGCCTTTGATGGCAGATTGCTCGACCAAATCTTCACCATCAATCATATTTTCAAATGAAATATCACAAGATCCAATCCAAGAAATAATTGAATCGCCTAAGATCTTATAATTTAAATAAGCAAATAAAGGCTGTAATTGAGATCCATCGTAAGGCATTTCTTGAGGAATAAAATAAGTTTTCATCGAGCCTCTTGTTTCTTCATTATTTAAAAAATAACTGGGTTTTTAGTCCTGCATTCTCTAATGCATTTTTAGTTCTTAAACATGATTCGCATTGTCCGCACCAATTTATGCCTGCTAAGTAACAGGGCCAAATTTTTTCAAGTGGCACTTTTAACTGCAAAGCTCTTTGCACAATATCAGTTTTGCTTAAAGATGAAGTATAACATTTTACTTTCAACTGATTAGCAGTCGAGTAACTAAATGAATGATCTAAAGCTTTCATATAGTCTTCGGTGTTATCTGCAAAGGTCATAGCTTCTTCTGCATTAAAACCTGGAATCACGAATTGCGCATTTAAAGCTTCTGCAAAGCCGGCTGCAATGTTTAGAAATATACCATTGCGATTTGGCACCCAAACTGACTTGGCCGTGGCTTTGCTCGTTTTTAAATTATGAATATCAACTTGTGATCCTGAGGGAATATCTTTATCAGCCACCAATAAAGAAGATCGATTAAAGTCTGAAAAAAAAGGCAGTGATACTACCTTATGAGGGATACTGAGAGCTTGAGCTAAATATTTTGCACTTGTGATTTCTTTTTCAGCGGCTTTTTGACCGTAATTGAAAGTCAAAGCCATCACCACTTGTAGATTTTGGTGAGCTTCATAAATATTAACACTAGAATCCAGTCCTGCTGAAAGCAGGACGACAGCTTTATTTCTTGGCATTTTTAGATTTATTTTTTCTGCGATTGCGGATGGCTTTAAGCCCACGACTGACCTCTTGAGCCCTAAGAAGAATTTTTCCACCTAAAAAGCTAAGATCACCTAATTTTCCTTCACGGCTATTTTCTAAAACCGCGACTAAATTATTTATCTTACCCTGTAAGTTCGGACTGATTTTAACTAAGACATCGTCGATCATTTTTTGTGATCGAGCCCAGGCTTTTGAGGATTTCTTTTTAGCGGTTTTTTTAGCCGTTTTCTTTTTTATTGCCATAAAGCCACCCTTAGATCTTTGATTAATAGCTGGATTGTTTGCTGTCCATTATAATAATTCCACTGTAATTCCCCTAAAATATCGTAGGTCATCGAGCGCTCGGTGAGAAGCTCACGGTGATTTTGCGACGGAGAAAACAAAAGTCCTTCTTGCACTTCTGAGCCATCATGACTAAGGCAAGTGAGCCTTAGATGGCCGCCCTTTAATTGTTTTATGTTTTGAAGGCGAACCCCTTTAAAACAAAATACCGGCGCTTCAAATTGCACTCCAAAAGGACCTAAAAACTCGAGCCACTTCATTAACTGCGGAGAAAAATCAGAAAACTTTAAATCAGTATCGTATAAAAGCTCACGAAGTGCCTTTTTTAAAAAAGCTTCTGTCGATAATTGCTCGACAAAGTGCTGATTCATGGAAGTTTTAATTTCTTCAAGCTTTGCAATATCAAATTCAAAACCAGCGGCTTGTGAGTGACCACCAAATCTTTTTAAGCTTTCTTTAGCGCTAGTTAAAATTTCGACAAGACAGTGTTCAAACCCAGGAGGCCGACGAGCACTTCCCACAACTTGGCCTGTAGAAATATCTAAGGAACCCACAAAGCTTGGTTTCTGACTGTCTTGACTGAGTTTTGTAGCCATCAATCCCACCAGACCTCGGTGAAATTTTGAAGACACGATAAACATAAATTTTTCATTTTTTGAATTGGCAATAAAATTTTTAATTTCAATTTCGGCATCGCTTTGAAGTTGAACCCGCAATTGATTGTTTTCTAATACTCGGTGCACTAGTGACTGGGCTAATTTTCCGTCATCACATAATAAAATATCAATGGGTAAAATTTCTGCACCCATGCGACTTAAGGCATTGAGTTTTGGTGCAAAGCGAATAGCCACATCTTGGCTGGTTAAAGTTCTATCATCCAAACCCACAGCAATTTTAAGAGCTTTTAATCCAGGCTTTTCAGTTTGCGAAAGTTTTAAGAGGCCATGCTTAACGAGAACTCGATTGTCTTCAATTAATGGAACCATATCCGTAAGAGTTGCAATGGTAAAATATTCTAAGACATCTTTAAGATCAAAAGTTTCAGCGGCTTTCACGCCGGCGACAATTAATTCGCGCTTCAGAGCTCGTAATAAATAAAAGGCAACCCCTGCGCCACAGAGATAATCTAGCCCTGATGAGTCTTCATTTTGATTGGGATTAACTACAGCCCAACAGCTGGGTAAGATTTCAGCGGGTAAATGATGATCTGTGATAATGACATCAACTCCAAGCTCGTGGGCTTTTGTTGCTGCCGTGGTCGCTGTGATACCAACATCCACTGTGATAATTAATTTAACGCCTTCACTAGCCAAGGCATCAACGGCTTCAGGATGAAAGCCATAACCTTCTGCCAAACGAGACGGCTGGTAGGGAACTAAATTTTTAAACCCTAAACTTTTTAGTCCTGTCATCATAAGAGCTAATCCCGAAGCTCCATCCAGATCAAAATCGGCATAAATCGCAATTTTTTCTTGGGAATGAAAAGCTGAAATTATTCTTTTGACGGACAGATCCATATTTTTAAGCAAAAAAGGATCTTTTAACGTCTGAAGCTTTGGGAATAAAAAACTTTCAATATGAGAGGACTCAATGAGATTTCTTCCAGCAAGAATTCTCTGAATGGCCGCCGGAATAGGTCCGTGGAAATCCACCTGAGGCAGCTCGCCTTCATTTCTGGATTTCCAGATGATCTTCATATCAAGCTCCTCTGTCCTTGGCCGGCTTTATTAACTGGCTTTTGAGGGCATTAATTTTTCTGTTAACATAATCAATGGCGCCGCCACGTAAATTGACGAATACGTTCCAAAGAAAATACCGACACACATCGCAAAAGCGATATCAGAGACAGTCCCACCAGCTATTAAATACAAACACATCGCTGAAGTGAACGTCGTACCCGATGTGATTAAAGTTCGTGTGAACATATCATTAATCGATTTATTGATAATAAATTTAATGCCACGATCTCTGTAGATATGCTCAGTTTCACGAATTCGGTCAAAAACCACGATGGTGTCATTGAGCGAATAACCGATCAAAGTTAATATGGCAGCTAAAATTGGAATATTAACTTCCTTACCAACCGCCACAAAAAGGGCCAAAGTAATGATCGCATCATGAGCTAAACAAAGAACTGCACCAGGCGCATACTTATAATCAAAGCGCATGGCTACGTAGATTAAAATAACCAAGAGACAATAGAATACGGCAAGGATTCCATTTCTTTTTAATTCAGCACCGACCTGAGGTCCCACCGTATCAACTCGGCGAATTTCAGGCTGATAGGTCGCAAGCTGCGTAGAGATAGAATCTTTTAGTTGGGCGAGCGAAGTATTTAAAATATCATTGGTTTCTTTGTCTGTTACTCCAGCTTTTCCTTGGAAGCGAATGACAAATTCATTCTGATCTCCAATGCTTTGTACGCCCACTTCACCCAGATTGACAGATTCAATAGTTTTTCGCACTTCCGACGGATCTATTTTTTGACCAAACTTAACTTGCAGTTCGGTTCCACCGCGGAAATCAATTCCGTAACTCACTCCGTGCACCGCCAAATAAATGATTGATGCAAAAACGAAAAGTAAGGAAATACCGCCAAAGATTCCGATCTTTCCAACAAAATCAAATTTTCCAGAGTCCAATTCTTTTTTCTGCATGGTCTTTTCCTAAACTGATAATTTTTGAACTCGAAACCGAGTGATTAAAGTATCGACGATAACTTTTGAAACAAACACGTTAGCAAACATTGTGGTCAGAATTCCAATCAGCAATGTTACCGCAAAACCACGAACAGGTCCCGTTCCAAAATAAAGAAGAACTAACGCCGTCGCCGCCACTGTTAAATTGGCATCGATAATGGCGCTCAGCGCATGCTTGTAGCCATCGTTGATCGCAAGCCTAAAGCTGCCACCTTTGGCGAGCTCTTCCCGAATTCTTTCATTAATGAGCACGTTGGCATCCACCGCAAAACCCACTGTTAAAGCAATTCCGGCAATTCCGGGTAAAGTCAAAGTTGCACCTAAAGAAGTTAAGAGTGCAAATAAGCACAAAATATTAATTGCTAATGAAACCGTCGTAACGATTCCCATTTGACGGTAATAAATCAACATAAACATCACGATCAAAAAAGCCCCTAAATAAGACGCCATTTTAGCTTTATTGATGGAATCAGCTCCTAAGCTTGGGCCCACTCGACGTTCTTCTAATTGCTCTAAGCTTGCTGGCAAAGCGCCCGCGCGCAAAGCCGTCGAAATCATTTTTGCTTCATCCATTTTTCGAGCTGAATCGCCTCGACCTAAAGTGATGGAAGCTGAACCACCAGCGATTCGTCCTTTAATATTTGGTGCAGATTTAATAACTCGATCTAATACGATGGCCATTCTTTCGTTGATATTATTTCCAGTCAGATCAGCAAACTTGGTGCCGCCGGCGGCATTAAATCGCAATAAAACTTCTGGTCCACCATACTGGTCAAAACCCACACTGGCGCTATCCAAATCTCCGCCGCCTAAAGGCGTGTCTGCTTTTAACAGATAAGGCATAGCTCCCAATTCCATGGTTTTTGCATTTTCAGCTTTTTCAAAAAAGATCACTGTGTTAGCAGGAATTTTATCTTTTAAATCTTTATTAAGTTTTGTGACGTACTCAGAGTACTTCACTTTAGCTAACGTATAATCTCCGGCTTTTTCAGCTTCGGAAATCATTTGGCGAAGTTTTTCTTGATCGACTTCATTTGAAACTATCATAAAATCAAGTTTTGCGGTTGTATTAATCAGCTGCTTGGCTCGTTCGGCATCGGCCATTCCAGGAAGTTGAACTAAAATTCGATCTGTCCCCTGCTTGCTAATTGAAGGTTCAGAAACACCAAACTCATCGATACGATTTCGAATGGTTTCAATCGCTTGCTGAATCACTTTTTCTTTATAATCTGTCAGGTAAGCATCGTAATAACGAACATTAATAAATGTGTCCGAAGCTGTGCCTTCTTGCAAAACACTGGCGTAGCGATCCGATAAAAACTTTTGAACTTTGATTTTATCAGCGGTATTTGCCACCGTAATAAGAAGTTCGCCCACAGTGCCGTTGATGATTTTTATATCTGAAGCAGGAATGCTTTCTTTACTGAATTCATCTTTTAATGACGTGACTAATCTTGTGGTGCTCTCGGTGATCACACCTTGAACATCAGCGCCTAAAACAAGATGCAAACCACCTTGGATATCCAAACCATAATTTAATTTTTGCTTAAAAGGCCATGCACTGATTTTATCAACATTGACAAAATTTGGTAAGGCCCAAAAAACCGCAAGCAAGACTCCTGCTGCGGCTACAATCGTTCTCCAATTTTTTTCCATTAAGCTTTTCCTTCAGTGGCCGTTTTACTAGAGGTTGCAATTGAATTTCTTAAAAGCTTAACGCGAACACCTTCAGAAATTTCTAAAGTGACAAAAGTATCCGTCAAACCTTCGATGCGACCCAAAATTCCACTGCTGGTCAGAACTTCATCGCCTCGTTTTAATTCTTTTAAAAACAATCCATGATCTTTTTGACGCTTGGATTGGGGACGAATCACAAGGAAGTACATGACTGCAAAAATAAAAATAAATGGCACCAAAGACATCAAAACATTAGGTTCTTGGGCCGGCGTAGCAGCAGACTGAGCATAGGCAATAGACCAAAACATAGGAAAACCTCCAAATTGGTTTTAAGTAGAAAATTCAACATCTTTCCAGGGATTAATCAAGGATCAGGACAAGTCTTGGGAGCTTTTCAGGGGCAGTGCATCTCAATTTTTTGTGAAGCGCGTTATGCAATCATTTCGAAAAGCATCCCATCGATCTTGCTCAATCGCTTCTCGAATGCGCTCCATGAGCTTCATATAAAAGTAAATATTGTGAATCGAATTCAGTCGACTGCCTAAAATTTCACCACTTAAAAATAAATGTCGAAGATAGGCCTTTGAATAATTTGTGCAAGTATAACAGTCACATTCGGGATCTAAGGGCGATGGATCTTCGCGGAATTCATTGCGCTTGATGCTGACTTTCCCTCGCCATGTGTACAAGGTTCCATTGCGAGCCACACGAGTTGGAATCACGCAATCAAACATATCGATTCCTGAATCAACCGCAATGACCAAATCTAAGGGTGTTCCTACACCCATCAAGTACCGAGGCTTATTTTCAGGCATCAGCGGAGCTATGAAAGGCAGCAATTCATGCATCAGATGAATGGGTTCACCCACACTAAAGCCTCCCAAAGCATAACCTGGCAGTTCCACGCTAGTGATTTGCTGAAGACTTGTTTTACGATGTTCTAAACTAAGCCCACCTTGAATAATGCCGAACAGTAAACTTTCTTTTCGGGTCATGGCGGTTTTGGATCTGACAAGCCAGCGATAAGTGAGGTCCAAGGATTTTTGAATTTGATCTTCTGTGGCTGGATACTTTAAGCATTCATCAAAGGCCATAATAATATCAGCGCCCAAATCCATTTGAATCTCCATACTTTTTTCTGGAGAAATAAAATGTTTAGCTCCATCTAAGTGGGATTTAAATTCGACGCCCTCTTCTGACATTTTAGCTAACTGAGAAAGTGAAAAAACTTGAAAGCCGCCCGAGTCTGTTAAGATCGGCTTATTCCAATTCATAAATTTATGCAGGCCACCCAGGTTTTTAATGACTTTTTCCCCAGGGCGAAGATGCAAATGATAAGTGTTTCCTAAAAGAATTTGAGTGCCAGAACTGATCAATTCTTCATTGGTCATGGCTTTGACCGTGGCTTTTGTTCCGACCGCCATAAAAACCGGAGTTTCAATCGCTCCGTGCGCCGTCATTAAAGTTCCCCGACGAGCTTTGCCTCTTTTAGTTTTTAAATCAAATTGACCTAATTTCATGCTAAATCCACTTTTTTAAGGTTTCATCCATACCGAAAGATCGCCATAGCTAAATAACCGAAACTTACGCTCGATCGCCCATTGGTAGCAAGATTTTACTTTTTCTAAATCACTAAAAGCTGCCACTAAAGCTAGCAAGGTGCTTTGCGGTTGGTGAAAATTTGTTAACAATCGATCAACGATTTTCCAATCATAGGGAGGTGCAATCATAATATCGGTGGGTCCAAAAAAAACTACAGAAGTTTTTTCTAACTTAGACATGGCCGCACTTTCTAAAGCCCTCGCCGTGGTTGTTCCCAAGGCCCAAATGGCATGGCCTTTTGCTTTCGCCGTTTGAATATTTTCCCAAGCGGAAAGACTGATCTCAACTTCTTCCGAATGCATTTTATGTTCACTTAAAATTTCTGTCGTGACTGGTAAAAATGTTCCTAGGCCCACATGCAAAGTGATAAATTCAATTTTGATGTTTTTATTTTTTAGTTCTTCTAAATTTTTTTGAGTGAAATGAAGACTTGCCGTAGGTGCGGCTAAACTGCCGGCTTTTTCAGCCCAGGCACTTTGATACCACTGCGAATCTTCGCTTCGAGAATGTCTTTCATGACGAGCTTTTTGAATATAGGGTGGCAGTGGAATTTCTGCGACTTTTTCGAAGTACTCTTCCGTCAAAGGATTTTCACTCTCAACCCACTGGGGACGACCTTTAGAGATCAGCTTTATTTTTTCACCCAATGGAAGTTTAATGGAATCGCCAATGTTGATTCGACTGGCGGGAAATAAAACTTGCCAGTTTTTTAAATCTTTTGAGCTTAAAAATAAAATTTCAAGATCATCGACAAAGACTCTTCTTTTTAAAACTTTGGTGTTATTTAAAACAAGAAGATCGCCGGGCTTAAATTTTTCGAGCAATTGAGTGATAGAAATTTCTGAAGGTTGCGAGTCCACCAACATCACTCGGCTGGGGCGCTGAGGAAATTGTGCCACGAGCTCTTCAGGGTAAGAAAAATCAAGGTCTTTAAGTTTTAACATGAGCTTGCAAGTTATGCCTGATTTACAGCTTTGAAGAAAGAAAAAAAGCGGGGCCTCTCGGCCCCGCGGAACCGCCTGGGGAACCACCTAACCCAAACAGCTCACAACAAAATACGCAAAAGGGGAATCACTCATCAACTCGCTGATATTTTAGGGTGTTCCAAATAACACCGGCCACTGTCAGCGAGTAAAGTCCTATAAAAATAAAAACTTCTTTAAGTTCTAGCATCCGTGCCATCCTTGTTTGTTTTTTAGAGGAGGATCTACTAAGAAGCGCGCACCATCCTAGTTTACGCTCCCCCTCCTCCGCCGGGCATCCATGCCCTCTTGTATTAAAGACAGCCGACTTTGCCGGTGCGGTTAAAAGGAAAACGTCGAGTTTAAAAAGATTCTTAGCTGGATTAAGATAGCTTTAAGGTCGAAAAGTTCTAGACCCTTGCAAATGATTCTGATATTTCAATGGTAATTCAAATTATGCCCGGGTGGCGAAATGGTAGACGCACTAGCTTGAGGTGCTAGCGATCGCAAGGTCGTGCTGGTTCAAGTCCAGTCCCGGGCACCAAATCCAACAGTACTCGAACCCACACGGTTCGGACTGAATGGAAGCAGTTTTCCTTCTTTTGATTCGTTTAAAATTTCCCCATCAGTTCCAGTTGGAGCATAAATTCCCATTTTTATCTTTGTCGGATGAATTTCTACGAACTTAATTAAATTGTTTAAGATTGATCGCTGTTTATCACCAGTCACTTGATCTAGGTTCTCTATGGTTCGCTTAATTTTTTCTTTTAAAGCATTAGGGCCTGTTGAAAAAGTCTTGGCGCATATTGGCTGGAATCTTCCTGCATGATTATATTGGTTTTGAGGAAATCACATGCAAGGACAGCATCATTACCAGCCAGAATTATTTAGCCAAATCGATTTTGAGAACTTAATTCCTAAAAATCATCTGCTACGAAGAATTGATCAGGTGTTAGATTTATCGTTTTTAAGAAATTTGACGGCACCACTTTACGTAAGTGAAAAAGGTCGTCCATCGATTGATCCAGAAATCTTTGTGCGCATGATTTTACTGGAATATCTTTATAACATTAATTCTGACCGACAACTGTGCGAGGAAATTAGTTACAATTTGGCCTACCGTTGGTTTTGTAAATTATCTTTAACCGATAAAGTTCCGGATCATTCATCCATTCGTCTGGTACTAGAAAAATAGAGGTAGTAAGATGCCATTATCCTGCTTTGACCTTCATGGCTTTCTCTAGCTTTTCAAGGCGCTTTTCTAAAGAGTTCTCTAGACCTTCTTTAAGTTTAATTTGCATTAAGGTCTGATATCCAATGCCAAACTTTTCAGCTTCCTCTCGGTAAGCATTAAGCAGTTCGCTTGAAACACGAATCGTAATGTTCGCTTTGATATTTTCTGGTTTCAAATCTTCATCAGTCAGAAGATTTTTCAGTTCTTTAGTCTTCTTCATGGTAATGCCTCCATTCATTCATCAAGACGTCTTTGTTGCGAATCACTTCTTGCGTCGCAATTTCAATAATTACAAATATCCCTGGCCCCACACAATGAACCAATGATAAAGATTGTAGGCATAATTGCATTATACATACAAAGCACATATATGTCAAATTTAACGTTTTGGAGAAGGTCAAAATTTCTCAATTTGAGACAGTCTTAATCAACTTGCAACATGATATCATTTTTGATATCATGTTAACTATGAGTAAGACCGAGAAGCTCTTAGCAAAGCTAACAAACAGAACAATCTCGGCTCAAGAAGTGAGAACTCTTTTGGGTCAGGTAGGATGGACCTTGGCTAGACAAAAGGGATCTCACGAACAGTGGTTGAAAAACGGTAAGGTGATAACTCTTGCGACCCACACAAAAGATTTTAAGCCGTACCAAATAAAACAGATCTCGAAAGCATTGGAGGAATAATGGCACTGCCTAAAAAAGTAAAAGAGCTGATTCCCTACTACTCTTATAATATCCATTACTCGGATGAAGACGAAGCTTTCGTTGTATCGGTCACCGAGCTGGCCGGCTGCATGACTCATGGGGATTCTGCTGCGCACGCACTAGAGATGGCACACGAAGCGGTCGAGGGACATCTCGAAGTTTTGATAGCCCAGAAGCAGGGAATACCAGAACCCATTTCAAAAATAAAAGCGAGCGGTGATTTTCTAGTTAGAAGTAACCCTGAGCTGCATCAGAAGCTAATTCGCAGATCTCACGAAGAAGGGTATAAAAGCTTGAATAAATTCGTGGTCGATAAACTGGAAGAGATCGTAGAAAAATAAGATTAACCGGACTCGTGGAGAACGTTCTCCAATCGGGAGAACAAGCTTTGAGAACGCAGATCATGCTCTCGGAGAACGGTTCGAAAGTTGTCCCTTTGGGGGCACCATTCAAAAGTTGTATTTCATAAGCCAAGCCCTGCCATCGAAGTTCCATACAAGCTTGATTTTTTTGAGCCAGCGGTCGGCACGCTAAAATATGTGAAGGGCTTTGAGATAACTTGGCATTTGAAAAGGAGTAGTTAGTGAAGGAATGGTGGAAAGATTTTTTTGTTCCCGTAATAGGCGAAATCATGTTTCAGCCGCGAACGGAACAGTCGCAAAATGAAGTTAACGAAATTATTAAAAACACAAAACTTCAAAAGCAGGCAAAGATCCTCGATCTTGCCTGCGGAGTTGGCAGGCACTCAGTTTTATTTGCCAAATTGGGTTTTAATGTTGTTGGTCTTGATTTCTCAAAAAACTATCTGGCGGAAGCCAGAAAATCAGCCATGAAAACGAAATCAGAAGTTAAATTCATTCGTGGTGATATGAAAAATCTGCGGCCACATTTTGAGTCATCAAGCTTTGACCTAGTTGTCTCTCTTTACAATAGCTTCGGATACTTCGAGACTCGGAATGAAGATCTTCGGATGCTTAGGGAAGCATATCGAGTTCTCAAGCCAGGTGGAAAATTTGTCATCAACACACTCAATGGGAATGGAGTGAAGGCAGCACTTACAAAACCCGTGTCGATTGGTCGAGAACCTATAAAAAATGTTTTTATGATTGATGCCGCGAGATTTGACCAAAACAGGCGACAAACGCAATCGCAGTGGACTGTTGTTGACGTGAGAAAATCTAAAACCAAGATTCACAGAATGTCTTTTCAACAGAATGTATATTCTCATCAAGAACTTAAAGCCGCGTTGAAAAAGGCTGGATTCAAGATTGAAACGACTTGGGGATTGCTTCAGGGTGGATCTTTTGATCCTTCGAAGACATGGCATCAAACTATTTTGGCCAAGAAGTAGACGAGGGGCAAATGAGGTTAGTTCATCAAGTGGACGCTGTCCCAACTGAAAATCAATTGCTGTCCCTCATCACGGGCCTCTTTAAGGGATATGCTAGCCATCTATGAAGCAAATACCATTTATCCGCATCAATTTTGAACTGACTAAGAAGCCCAACGCTAAAGCAATTGTTGATGCAGTAAAGAGTGAAGTTGAGAGAGGCCAGTTTCCTTCTGGATCAAAACTACCGATGCACTCATAGGTCTTAATACTCTGTATTTCATCTTTATATCTCCTTATCTATGTGGCCTTTTTATCCATGTCGATAGCCTTAAGAGCTGCCAATGAAAAAAGTGGTTCACGATCAAAACTTTGAAAGATTATTCCAGACTCAAAGCCACTACTATGAGTTCGACTGTACATGCCTCTAATATCCAATATAACATAAATAACAGACTTGATATCAAAGTTACGCTCCCTAACTCAAACACTCAGATTCAGGTTCTTTGAAGTTAATTTAATAATCATATGAGATCACCACATAAAAATATACCGGCTAAAATCTTGTTTTGCGCCACAATGCTTGAAAAGTAGATCAGTTTAATTCCTTAGCCTGGCTCGACAATCGTCATGGCTTGAGTAGATGGACTCCCCTTATAAAAAGAAGATAGAATTGTGAGATGCTTAAAACCCTAATAGTGACCTCGGCACTGACATTTGTGCCTGAAAATTACGATCGTATGATTGGCCCCATGGCTCAACATCCTAGCGTGGTGGGTTTGCTTGTTTTAGAAAATCGCAGTGCGATTTATTTAATTAAGGCTCTTTTTTTGATTCTGTCTTTGTCAGCTCCTCGCATGGGAATAACTTTGATAAAAAATTTTTTTGGTCCTTCAATGAAAAGACGAAAACAGCTTTACGAATCTTTGGGTAAAAAAGTTTGGGTGCTTTCTACAATCAACTGTGAAGCGGCGGCGGAAATTTTAAAAAATGAAAATATTGATCTGGTGATCAATTCACGCACAAGGTTTATTTATAAAAAAAATATCCTGCAAATTCCTAAATTGGGCTGTCTTAATATTCACCATGGCTTACTTCCCGAGCAGCGCGGCCTGATGTGTGATTTTTGGGCTCATTTAGAAGACACGCCCTTTGGTTTCTCAATTCACCAGATGACCCCAAAAATTGATGATGGACCAATTTTAAAAGTTGTTCCTGTGGAAAGCCCACGGAAAAATTATCTGCAGTCAATATTTATGGCTTCCATACAAGAAGCTAAGACCTGTTTAAAGTTACTCGATGAAATTAACGAAAAACAGACGCTCACCGGAATGCAGAATAGCTCTGATCAAAAGGTTTGCCGAAAAAACCCGTCCCTTAAAGACGGATATCGATTACAAATGAAGGGAATTCACCTTTGAAAACGATTTATTTTTTACATGGAAATCCAGGAATGCCTACGGACGCCAAAGCACTTATTGAAGCTCTGCCAAAAAATATTCAAGTTCATTGCGAAAATTCTTATTCCGACGATTGGATTCAAAAAATATTAAAATCACCTGAAAAAGTGATTGTTGTAGCGCACTCATGGGGTTGTTATCGATTTTTAGTTAATATTAAAAAAATTGAAAATAAAATTGAACGCGCTTTTATGATAAACCCCTACTTAGAGCAAGAAAAGCCCTTGTCGACATTAGCTAAGGTTTTGTTGTCGACGCCCCTTTTAGGAAATTTTATTTTAAAACGCACTCATCAAAAATCCTACCAATCTTTTTTTGAAAATATGATCTCGCCAAAATCTGTTCAAGATCATCCTTACTACAAGACTGTCTTAGAAAATCTATCTGATCCTCAATCTTGGAAGAAGGCTCTTCTTGGTAAAAAAATGCAAGGCCAGCATCCTATCAAAGAGATGTCGAATGTTTTAGGATTTGCCTACATTGGGGATCTAGACTTTTCTTGTGATATTAAATTGCAATTGAAAGCTATGGAAAAATTTCCTTATTTACAGATCAGACATTTAAAAAACTCAGGTCACGGTATTTTATGGTCGGACCTTGCTACTTTGATTCCGGATATTTTAGCAAGTGTTGAAAAATTTGGCTACAATCCTGGATCTTCAATAAAAAACAATGTGATTAATTTTCTTGAAAAGCATGTGCAGGAACATGGCAGTAAAATCGCACTTAAATGGACTCAAAGTGAGTCTTTAAAATCTTGGGATGGAAATCCACTCAGTCCCATTCAACATGATGAAATTACTTTTTTTGAATTAGAAGATCGAATTGCTAAATTTGCAAAAGGCCTTTTGGAGATTGGAATTCAAAAAGGCGACCGAGTGATTATCTTTTTACCCATGAGTGTGCATATGTACACCGCTATGTTTGCCGTGCAACGCATTGGCGCTATCGCTGTTTTCTTAGATTCCTGGGCCCGCAGTCATCATTTAGGAGCCTCGGCTGAGTGTGTCCAACCCAAAGCCATGATCAGTTTTGAGGCCGCTTTTAAATTGGTGGATCAAGTTCCTGAGTTCTATGCGATGCCCCTTCGCATTCTTTTTGGACCGGGTGAAAAATTCACCCATCGCTATCAGGATTTATTTAAGTCTACCCGTTCTGAAATCGCAAGCGTTGAAAGCGAATTCACCGGGCTGATTACATTTACCACGGGAAGCACCGGAAAGCCAAAAGGGGCCAATCGCACCCATCGGTTTTTGGTAGCTCAGCATTTTGCTTTAACTCACGTGATTCCCTATTTTCAAACTGATCTGGATATGCCAGCGTTTCCAATTTTTTCACTGAATTCTTTAGCTACGGGAGTCACTACAATTTTACCTGCGATTAACTTAGCCCAGCCCTCACCCACCGACTCTGCTATTTTAGCGTCTCAGATTTTAAGTCAGAAAATAACTTGCACAACACTATCACCTTCGATGCTGGTCGGGCTTGCGCAGCTCTGTGCTGAAAAAAATATTCAGCTGTCAGGCTTAAGACGAGTTGTCACTGGTGGCGCCGCTATTAGTAAAGATGATGTGCGAGCTTTTTACAAAATTGCTCCACAGACTGAGCTTTGGATTTTATATGGGTCGACGGAAGCAGAACCTATGGCTCACATTGAAGGACGCGAAATGCTTCATGAACATAAAGTGACCGGTCAAGCTGCTGATACAGAAATCGTTGAAAGCGGTGTGAATGTTGGCGAAATCAGCGAAGATATCGATTATAAATTAATTCATATTCATAATGGCCCTCTTGAAGAAAAAATAACTGATTGGTCAAAAATGGAAGTCGCCGCTGGCGAAGTGGGTGAATTTATTTGTACAGGAGATCATGTTTGCAGAGATTACTATAATAATCCCGAAGCTTTCAAATCGACAAAGATCTTAGGCTCTGACAACCGTGTTTGGCACCGCACCGGAGATTTAGTTTACGTTGATCAGAAAAAAAATCTTTGGATTGTGGGACGTGTGAATAATGCCATTGAAAGAAATGGCGCCTATTATTTTCCTGTTCAAGCTGAAGTTTTATTAAAACGACTTCCTTTTACGGGTCGATGTGCTTTCTTAGGTCTTCCTAGCGTGCAATCTGAACACAATCAAGAGACTTGCGTTGCGATTGAATTTAAAGATTCCATTGATCCTTTAAAATTTGATTATCAAAATGCTAAAGATCAAATTCAAAAAGTTTTTAAAAAAAATAATATTCCGGTGGATCAAATTAAGTTTGTAAAAAAAATACCTATGGATCCACGTCATCATTCCAAAGTTGAGTACGCAACTTTAAGAAAATCTTTACTTGAGGATCCTGAGGTGATTCTTGCTTAAGGGAATAAGACGTCTTATTTTAGAACGTTTTCATCCGGCTAGCTACTTGCCAATGATTTTTGTATTTACTTTAGCTAATGGACTCTATTTTAAGCTTCCTGATAAAGGGTTCCCCCTTATTAATTTTTTAGGGGCTCTTTTATTAATGCTCTCTGCTTTTTTTAGATTGCGACTTTTTGATGAAATCAAGGATTACCAGGTTGATCTTAAAATAAATCCCACCCGGCCGTTAGCTCGAGGGATTATATCAATTTCTCAAGTTAAAAAAATAATTGGTCTGCTTATTTTTTTAGAAATCCTTCTGACTTTGTCGATGGGACTTGATCTATTTTTGATTCATACTTTAGCTATCGTCTATTCTCTTTTGATGTATGAAGAGTTTTTTATTGGAGATTGGCTAAGCCCAAAACTTACACTTTATGCCGTCACTCATACTATCAGTAGTTCATTCTTAGGAATTTCTGCGGCTGTTTTTATTTCTCAAACAATAACTTCGAATTTAGCGGGAAACTATGTAATCTTTTTTATTTTTAATTGGGCTTTTTTTAATCTTTTTGAATTTGCTCGAAAAACTTACTCGCTAAATGAAGAACGCCAAGGTGTTGACACCTACTCCTCATTGTATGGCCCTTGGGGAGCAGCATTTTTAAGCTTTTCACAAGTGATTTTTGGCTTGCTTGTTATTATATATTTTCTTGGTACGAAGCTAACTTTTAATTTAATGTGTCTTTCGGCTTTATATACTGTTTTTCTTTTTTTATATGCGCTTCGACCTACTCAAAAAAATGCTAAGCTATTAAGAACTACCACCGGAATTTATTTGATTTTATTTTATAGCCTTCTAGCTTGGAACCTTTGGAGATCATATGCTCGTCACTGAAAAATCCACCCCATTCTTTGCAAAAAATGAATCCGGCGGCAAAGGCTACAATCTTTACTTGATGTCAGCAGCAGGCCTTCCCGTTCCATCCTGGGTGACCTTTGGGAAAAGATTTTTTTCTGAGTTTATACAAACGCATCAATTAGCGCCTTTATTAGAAAGCATTTTGCAAAATTTCCGTCAAAATAAAATATCTGCCAAAGAGGCCGAAAAACAAATTCAAGAAATGATCGTTAAGTGCCCTGTGACGGATTATTTAAGCACTTATGTCGATCAAGGATTAAAACTTTTAAAGGGCACCGTTTTTTCGGTACGGAGCTCCGCGGCTGATGAAGATGGAGCTTCTCACTCTTTTGCGGGTCAACTTTCAAGTTACCTTTATGTCAGCGGAAAAGACGATATTATTCAATTTATTAAACTTTGTTGGACTTCAGGTTTTTCGGAGCGTGCTTTGGTGTACAGAGTCGAAAATAATATTGATTTAAGTAAAATTTCTATCTCGGTTGTTTTACAAGAAATGATTGATCCAGAAAAGTCAGGCGTGATGTTTACAGTAGATCCTGTGGCAAAAAATATTAATGAATTTGTTATCAGCAGTGTCTACGGCGTTGGAGAAGGAATTGTCTCTGGAGCCTTAGAAGCAGATTCATTTTGGATGAGCTCCGAAATGGGAGCTTTGACTAAATCTGATATTGTTGAAAAAAAAGGATTGATGAAAAAATCTTCCGGAGGGCATTGTGAAATTTATCCATTACCACCTGAGTTGGCACTGGAACCTTCTTTAACTCCTGGTGAATTGCAAAAACTTTGGAAAATCGGGAGACAGATTCATCGGCACTTCAATCGACCGCAAGATATCGAATGGGCCATGAAAGAAGGAAAGCTTTATATTCTACAAACCAGACCCGTAACGAGTCTTCCTGAAGAACTGATGGGCTATCCAAATCTATGGGATAATTCCAATATTATTGAATCTTACGGAGGGCTGACCTCACCGCTGAGTTTTTCTTTTGCACTTCGGAATTATAAAAATGTGTACGTGCAGTTTTGTGAAGTCTTACATGTGCCTGCAAAAATCATCAAAGAGATGGATTCCTACTTAAGTCATATGTTGGGCTGCATTGATGGCCGTGTTTATTATAATCTTTTTAATTGGTACAAATTAGTGGGCGTACTTCCGGGGTTTAAACAAAATCGCGAATTTATGGAAACCATGATGGGTGTTACTGAAGGATTAACAGATGAAATCGCAGATCGAATTAAACCCCATCCTTCCTGGGATACTTTTTCTGGAAAGATCAGAAAATTTGTCACTGGCATCAGTTTTCTATATTATCACTTCGCCATTCAAAACTCGGTGGAATCTTTTCTTAAGACATTTAATAAAGATTATTTGCATTTCCGTGGCCTCCCTTTACGGCGGATGCGCGGTGATCAACTGATTCAAGTCTATAATGATGTAGAAACAAATATGATGGGCCGCTGGAAAGCTCCCATTATCAATGACTTTTTATGCATGGTTCACTTTGGACTCTTAAGAAAGATGACCCTTAAATGGCTTAACTCTTTTGATTCGACTTTGCAAAATGATCTGCTCTCGGGCGAAGGCGGTTTAGAAAGTGCTGAGCCCATGAAAGCTCTTCACCAATTGGCTCTTTCCGCTTCAAAAATACCCGAATTGAAATTTCTTATTTTAAATATCGATCAAATTGATATCATGGAAGCTTTAAATCAAAGTCCTTTTGAAGATTTTTATCTTCAAGTAAAAAACTATATCGATCGTTTCGGTTTTAGATGCATGAGTGAAATGAAGCTCGAAGAAATTGATCTGATGTCGGATCCTACTTATCTTTTTGTTTGTCTTAAAAATTATTTAAGAAACGCAGACCTGACAGCTCACGATGCCAGTCAAGAGCGAACGATTCGTCATGAGGCCGAGAAAAAAGTTTCTCAAAGTCTTAACGGGTGGAAAAAAATTATTTATTTCTGGGTTTTGAAACATGCCCGTAAAGCAGTTAAAAACAGAGAAAACACCCGTTTTGCCAGAACTCGTATTTATGGTGTTGCGCGTACGATTTTTCAAGCTATGGGTGAGGATTTGGCGCAACTCGGGGTCATCTCGGCGCCTCGAGATATTTTTTGGCTGACCATTGAAGAAATTCAAGGAATATTTAACGGCACCCTTCCTTCCTATGATTTAATTAATCTGATTGATCTGCGAAAAAAATCTTATGAATCGTACCTTGCCGACCCGGATCCTCGAATTATGACGCGTGGTCCGGTTTACTGGAAAAACGAATTTGTTCGTGAGATCGATCTGCCTAATTTTGAAGGTCAAGATTTTGATCTTCAAGGACTGCCTTGCTGTCCCGGAATTGTTGAGGGTATTGTAAAGCATATTTCATCTCCCCAAGATAATTTAGAACTTAACGGAGAGATTTTAGTTGCTGACCGAACAGATCCAGGCTGGGTGCCGCTTTATCCTAGCATCAGTGGTCTGCTGGTCGAGCGAGGAAGTCTTCTGTCCCATTCAGCTATTGTTGCAAGGGAAATGGGTATTCCCACGGTGGTTTCAATTCCTGGATTAACCAAAGTTTTAAAATCAGGAATGCGGGTCCGTATTGATGGCAAAGCCGGAACAATTAAAATTTTAACTGACGAGGCGAAATGAGAGTCTCAGTTGTGATCAACCCTAAAGCTGGCACCGTCAAAGCCGATATCTTAGAAACTAAGATTCGCGAAGCTTTATTCCGTTGTGATCTGCAGATTCTGCACTCCTTATCCCATGAATCCATGCACCAATTTATCAGTGAAGAAATTAAAAATAAAACAGATATGCTGATGGCTTGCGGGGGCGATGGCACCATAAATGCCACCTTGCAAATCTTAATGCAGCATCGTGAAACTACTAAATCCATTCCACCTATCTGTATTATTTGCTCTGGAACTGCCAATGATCTGGCTCACGAAATTGGGATCAGTCAGCAAATCAGCGTGGCCGCCCGTCTGATTCTTGAGGGCAAAGAAAAAAAAATTGACGTCATTGAAATCTCTGATGGGATATCCAAAAAATATATGCTCACTAACGGAGGCTTAGGAATCCCAGCGATCACTGCAGATAGCGCCAATCAGCTTCGTTCATTTTTACAAAATGTGTCGTTAAATACTGAGAAACAAAAAATGGTCCGAGGTTTTTCTAAGACAGCCCATCAATTCGTTAAAAAAATGGGATCTGCGATCTATTCAACAATTCTACTCAATACACTGATGTCGTGGAAACAAAAGGGCTGGAGTCTTGAGGTTGAGCTTCCAGATTCTAAAAGAATTCATACGATAGCTCCATTTATTCTTGTTAATAATCAGCCTTATTTAGCTCGAAAATTTATGACCGCACCTTATACCTCAAATTCAGACGGTCATGTGAATTTAACTTTACTTGAGACAGATTCTCTCTTTTCACAGCTGACTCAGATTGTAAATGTTTTTGCCGGGCAAATCAGAGAAAATGAAGTTGTTAAAATTTACGAAATTCCTTGGTTTGTTATTCGAACAAAAAACAAATTTAGAAAAATCACTTTCTTTGGAGATGGCGAAATTTTGTTTCGAGATGTCGATGAACTGCATGTCACCTGCCATAAACGATTTTTGTCAGTCATGGTGACCGAATGAACCCAATTATCAAGCCTCGTATTTTAGTCACTGGCGGCACTGGTTTTTTAGGCCAGTATGTCACCGATCAACTAAAAAATGATTTTGATCTTGATATCCTCTCTCGCTCAGGAAACTCAAATTTAACAGGACATCTTGGAAAATGGAATGCCGGCTTAGATTTAGAAAAAATAAAATCTAAAAAATATAAAATATTACTTCATATGGCGGGACTTTATGATTTAAAGGCCTCCCCTTTAGAGCTTTGGAAAAATAATATTATGGGAACCAATATGGCACTCAGCCTGACTCAGCATTTGGATATTCCTAATTTTATAAATACCAGTTCTGTAGCGGCTGTTACAAATTTATCAATGGCTGAAGTTTCACCTTATGATCTTGATCCCTCGCGAACTTTCCATGACTCCTACGGTGAAAGTAAAGCTTTGACAGAAACGCAAATTATGAATTGGCAAGATGGCGCAACTTTAAAAGTGAATTTGCGATTAGGAATTTTAACTGGCGAAAGTCAGTCGGGAAAAATTCAAAGAATTGACGGGCCTTATTTAACTGCGGGAGTTTTTAAAAAATTAAGAAATTTAATTGAATCCTGGCCGGGTCCATTGCCTTTACCAGGAAATCCGGAAGTCAGGCTCCCTTTTGTTCCTGTGGATATCGCAGCCGGAGCTGTTGTGAGATTTTGTCATTGGGCTTTAAAAACTAAAGTTACGGGTTATAAAAGTTTTCATATTGTTCCCGAAGAAGGAGTCAGCGTTTTAAGTTTTTATAAATCTGTTTTAGATTTTTTAAAGATTAAATATTCACGCCCTTTTTTAGTTCCTTATATTCATCCCTCTTTAGGAGCTATGGCCCTAGGCTTTCCGGAGGAGCAATTACGTTATGCTCTTTCCTTACCCCTCTATCACTCGCGAGAAACTGTAAAAATTTTGGGTCCGAATTGGTGTCCAGAATTTCAGTCTCTACAATCGACGTTTTGGGAGGGCTATGAAAAGTTTATTTCGAATCGCTGAGATCAGCTTTGGCTCGTCCCACTGGGATGCTTCTTTTCAGTTTACTTATGATCGAACAACATTTGACGTGCAAAGATTTGGTTGTAATTTTTCAGTGGCTGCGGCTCAGTTTTTAATTAAAAATTTGCAAAACGAAGTCGACGCTTTTGCCCTGACGTCAATGCCCCCGACCATGTGTTTTGGAAATCAAAGTTTTATCCATCGGCAATATTTTCAAATTATGAACACTCCTAGTTCTGTGCCTATTTGTGATGGAACAGGCTTACGAGAAATATCTAATTTCAAATCGATCATTGAGTTGTTAGATAAAAATCAGTTAAAAACAAAAAATGGAATATTTTTTCCGGCCGCTTTGTTAAATATAGAGCTAGCTGAATTTTTGCGCCATCACGATAGAAAATGTATTTCCTTTGGTGATCTTTATTCTATTTTTGGTCTCCCATTTGTTGTGAAGCCCTTTTTGGGATTGATGTCTTTAACTAAGTTAGGTCTTCATCTTGCAACCATTAAAGAAATTAAAAGTCCCTCGCAAAGATCTATTTATCCTTTGCAGGAAATGGGTAAATCTTTACTTCATTCGCAAATTTCTAATTATCAAACCATTGTTGCGGACTTGCCTCTGATCACTCACTTTGGAAAAAATTTAGATTTTTTTAAAGGCAAAGACATTATTATCTGGTCTAAGCACAAAGGAATTGAAAAACATATTCAAGGTTTTGGCATTAATAAGATTCACCAACTTCTCCCACAAGAACTGCACAGTCAGCCTTATATGAATTACCCTGTGCTCGAGGCGGCTTTACGATTAACACATAAACGAGAATCTAGTTTAAACTTTACAGAATGGCAGGAGCTTTTATCGACTCCTAATGAATTGATTCAAATTGTTAAAAAATATTCGCAGCCCCGCAGGGACTCCTCACAAGTTAAGATTTCAAGGATGTATCACAAGACAAAAAGCAAACTGACCAATCGCAAAGAACCTGATTTTGCTTTTGTTGTGCATGCGCTATCACACCGAGATTTTGAAAGAGTTCCAGGTGTAGGTTCCTTAGTAAAATCTTTACCTAAAAATTTAAATGAATCTTTTGATCAAATGGTCGCTCGCCTTCCGCCGATTGTTTATGGTCAAGTGAAGCATGTTATTTCCCAAGCGACAGGGAAAGAAGTCAATGGAATCATTTACACTTTATTTGCCACTCCTAAAGTTTTAAAAATGCAGGATCCTGAAATTACCTATGCGCAGATTCAGAAGTGTTGTGAGGATGCGGCCCAACGTGGAGCTAAAATTATTGGCCTTGGGGCTTACACAAAAGTCGTAGGTGATTCAGGGGTGACGATCAATAAAAATTCTCCCCTGCCTGTCACGACAGGAAATAGCTTAAGTGCATCGGCCACACTTTGGGGTCTGCATGATGTTATTAAAAGAATGGGTTTACTTGAAACAGATCCTAACACTGGAAAATTTAATGGATCCGTCATGGTGATTGGGTCGACGGGATCAATAGGAAAAGTTTCAGCGAAACTTCTTTGTATGGTATTTAAAAAAGTTTATTTGGTGGCTCCTCGGCTGAATCGCCTGCACGAACTTACTCAAGAACTTTTACTGATCAATCCTGATTGCCAAATTATATGCACCTCCAATGCTAATGAGTTTGCAGGCGTTGCTGATGCTTTGGTGACGGCCACTTCTGCTGTTGATCAAAAAATTGTTGATGTCATGAAATTAAAACCTGGATGCGTTGTTTGTGATTGTTCGCGCCCTTTGGATTTTTCTAAAGAGGATGCCAAGAAACGACCTGATGTGATTATTATAGAATCTGGTGAGCTTATTTTACCTGGTCCTTATGAGATCACTTGCGATATGGGTTTACCTGGAAATACGGTCTACGCCTGTCTTGCTGAAACCTGTGTTTTAGCGATGGAAGAAAAATACGACAGCTTTACTTTAGGTCGTGATATCGATTGGAACAAGGTAAAGGAAATTTATCAGCTGTCACGCAAGCATGGCGTGAAGCTTGCCTCTATTCAAGGTCATATGGGAACACTGACAGATTTAGAAATAAGACTGGCCCGTGAACTGGCCTTGTCTCGAAGAGCTGAAAACTTACGTCGATCTTAAAAGTTCAGGAATTGATTTCTTCAAAAGTTTTCGAATTGGCCACCAACTAGCAAGGACCGCAGTCATTGCAGGTAAAATTAAAGATTGGATAAAGTGCTGTGGCTGCATTTCTAAGAAAATAAGATAATGCCTTGTCACTCCGGGACCTGGTGGCATGGCGATTCCTTGACTCATGGCAAGCCAAGCCACTAAAGCCATAACAACTCCTAGCAGACCTCCCAACACTCCCACCATTAAACTTTCGAGAGATAGAATTTTAAAAAGTCTTAAGCGACTTTCACCATTGGCGCGAAGCGCCCCCATCTCCCCACCGCGCTCTAAAAGTCCAACAGCAATGGTGTTAAAAATTCCCAAAGCAACAATCAGTAAGATAATAGATCTGATAAATGAAAACTGAGCACTTAGAAAATCGATCGAATTTTGATAATAAACTTTATCTAAAACCTCAAAGCCAATGGCTTCTAAATTTGAATTTTTCTCTGAGATTCCTGCGGCCACGGCAGTCCAAGCCTCAACATCACCTGTATCTAAAGAAAAAGACTCAATACGATCTGTATTCAACAAACCTTGAGCTGCTTTTAAATTCAATCTAAAATACTGATCATCAATGGCCTTAATTCCCATATGAAAAACACCAGCCACTTTTAAATCAATCCCGTTTAATTGCCCATGAATGGTCTGAGTTAATAGCGTGATTGTATCACCAACCTTCGCATCAAGACTTGTGGCTAATCCTTTACCAAGAACAATTTCATCTTCTCCGTGAAGATCTCCGCCATTAATAAAATTGAGCTGATTAAAAAAATTGTTTTCCCTTTCAGGAATAATTCCTTCTCCTTTTCCACCTAGAGTCGTTCCGCCTTTGACTAAGAAAGAATAAAAAGAAAGGCGGGGGAAAGTTTCCTTCACCGAAGGAACAGATTTAATTTGTTTTTCTACTTCGGTCCAATTTTCAATCCAGGCTTGCCAGGGTTTTTCTAAAACTTTTCCGTAATAACCTTTAGGAAAAACTTGTCCATACCCGTAATAACCATGAATTGTATTTTCTCTGTATTGATTCATGATTCCCGTGTTGAAACCTTGAAAAATAAGCAAACCCGCTGCTCCAAACCCCACAGTCACAAGAGAGGCTAAGGTCCTGCGAGGATTTCTAAATAAATTTCTCCAGGCTAATTTTATAAGTTCCATCATGCCGTCACCAATCCATCACTCATTGGCCAAACCGTTTGTGCGTAACTGACAAGATGAGAATCATGTGTGGCAAAAATAAAACTGGTGTTTTCCAGTCGTTGTAACTCTTTAAAGGCTTTAATAATTCGATCGGCAGTGACTGAATCTAAATTTGCCGTGGGTTCGTCTGCTAAAATAACTTTTGGTCTTTTTGCCATAGCGCGCGCAATGGCGACTCGTTGTCTTTGACCCCCTGAAAGTTCAAGAGGTTTTTTATGTCGCTGATCCGCAAGGCCTAATAGATCTAAAACTTCGCAAGCCCAAGAATTGGCTTTTTCTTTGCTCAAACCAAGTGATGGTAAAAAATAAGCGGCATTTTCTAACGCAGTTAAAGTTGGAATCAGATAAAACGATTGAAAAACAAAGCCAATATTCTTAAGCCTTAAGGTTTCTTTTTCAGTTTCAGTTAAAAGGGCCATATCTTGGCCACAAAAAACGACTTGGCCATTGGTGGGGCGATCAATCACGCCTAAGAGATTTAATAAGGTTGTTTTACCGACGCCGCTGGGTCCCACTAAACAACTAAAGGAACCATGGGGAACTTCTAGGGTAATCCCCTTAAGCACGGAAATTTTCTGTTGATTCCAATCATAACTGTACTCGACGCCAGCTAAGTTATAAAGTGAGCTCATATTTTCATATTTCTAGAGAATAATTGAGGTGTCATCATGAAATTTTATTTTAATTGCTTCGTCGCGATATCTTTACAAATCAGCTTCATCAGCCCACTTGCGAGGGCTTCAGATCCAGCACTTTGGGTTAAAAAAGCAGATGATATTAGAAACCCCTCTCAGTCATTTGAAATGACTGTAAAAGTCAGTAATGAAGATGACGAATCTGAATTTCAGGTTTTTCTGAAAGGTCAGGATAAAACCATTATAGTGACTAAAAATCCGGCTCGAGATAAGGGTCGAAATATGCTAATGCTGGGCCGCGAATTTCAAGCTTACGTGCCAAATCTTAAGCGCTCGATGCGTCTATCTTTAGCGCAAAAACTTTCAGGCCAAGTTGCTAACGGAGATATTTCAAGAACTCGGTGGCATGGCGATTATTCTGTCACCCAAGAGTCAGAAAGCTCCACTGAGGTTCAGTTATTATTAAAAGCCAGCAAAGAAAATTTAACTTATGCTTGGATTCGACTGTGGGTTGAGAAGAAGACCAACCGACCTTTGCGAGCCGAATATTTAGGACTTAATGGTAAGACGGTTTTAAAACATGCCTACTTTGAAGATTTCAAAAGCCTGGCTGGTGCCATAAGGCCTTCAACCTTACGAATTGAAGACACGAATAAAAAAACTTCTTTTGTTAAAATCATTTCTATGAACAACAAAGATTTATCAGATTCTTTTTTTAGCGTCAGAAATATGGAATCTTTAAATTAAAATGAAATTGAATTTGTGGCTTTTTATTTTTAATTTACAAGCCGCCTCTGTCGCTACGGCAGCAGACTTTATTTTTAATCCACGTTACGAAGTGATCCGACAAAATGAACCCGGAAAAGAAATTTTAATCCATCGAACGCTGATTCAATCCCATTTTCTAGCTCAGTCCTCGAGAGCTAAATTTTATATTGATGGCTTTGGTGAATACGAAGGTGCGCCTAGCTCTCAACGAGAATGGCGCCGACAAGAAAATCGTGCTTATTTGCAAGAGGCTTACGTCGAATTCACAGGTGATATTTTTTTTATGAAAATAGGCCAGCAAGCTTTGCGCTGGAGTGATTCTTGGATCATTCCCTCTCTTGATGTTTGGACCGCCCGCCGCTATGAAAGAATCTTTGTTGACCCTCTGCCTCAACAACTTTCCCATTCAGCAGGGGCTGTTTTTACAATGGCTCAAGAAGAATGGTCTGCTGATTTAGCTTTAATGCCCGAAGCCGCCGATGATAGTTTTCCAAAACCATTTCATAAAAAGCTAACTGTTCAGGAAAAAGAGCCTTTAAATATGGGCCTTCGAACAAAATTTGAAGTGAGTGGTTTCCAGTCAACATTAGTAGCTGCTCGTGTTTTAAGAAAAAATACTTTCGGCTATGCCGCAAGTTATGCTTTTGAGGAATTTGTTCCTAAATTTGAGATAGGAATCACGCAAAATGAACAAAAAGATGATGCCCTTGTGCGAAGAAGACTCAGCTTTGCAAGCTTAGGTGCTGATATCTTTATCGGACAACTGACCCTGACTCCGCAAGTGACAGCCTTTGATGGACTCAATCCTTATTTGGATGAAAATGATGCTCAAGCTCTTTCATACTTATCCTGCCTCTATACGTCAGGCCGACATGAATGGCAGTGGCAATCCTTTACCAATAGCATTTATAAATCTTCTTTTTGGGGCGGACTTTACACTTATACTATTCAACAAAAATGGTCGTTGAGTGCCCTGGTGCAAAATTATTCAGGCTTTCCGGAAAGTTTACTTGGAAAAATTCAAACCGAAACCGGTGGTTTCTTAGTGGGCTTTCGAGCTCAATTCACCACCGTTTTTTTTAAAAAGGATTAGCTATGGCCCAAGAGTACTTTTCAGATCTTAATTATTCCTTAGCCAATGAAGACACCCAAATCGAGTTTGAACTTTTAACCAAAAATTCCGACAAAGTGTTTAGTATTGCTGGATCTGGTGCAAGGTGCCTTCCGCTGATTGCGCGCTCGCCAAAAGAATTATTTATTATTGATATGAGCCCTGCCCAAATTCATTTGTGTGAATTGCGCTTTGAAGCTTTAAGAAGTCTGACCCATGAGGAATGGCTTTTCTTTATGGGCTACGTGGGCGGGCTGCAAAATGGAAAACTTGACGGAGACAGTCGCTGGGATCTTTTTCAAAAAATCACAATGACCTTAGATACAAAAAAGTTTTGGCAAGAACGAAGGCGTTTTTGGGAACCAAAAGGTTTTATTCTTCTGGGGCGATGGGAATCGCATTTTCAAAAGCTAGGTGTTATTTTTCGTAATTATTTAAAGTGTGATTTTTCTGCTATCTTTAAAGCCCAATCGCTTCAAGAGCAGATTGAACTTTACAATAAGCATTGGCCGCATCTAAGATGGAAATCTTTTTTAAGAATTTTAGCCAGTGAATATGTTTTCAATAAATATCTTTATAAAGGACATTTCTCGGGAAAATCTGAACATCGCACAGAAGAAAGACCTCCTTATCAATTTGTCGGTGAAGAATTTGAACGAATTTTTAAGACCCAAATGGCAAGAAAAAACTATTTCATGCAAATTCTATTTTTGGGCGAAATCCGCTATAGCGAAGGCCTTCCGCTAGAAGCTCATACTAGAATTTTTGCCGATGCTAAAAAATCAAATACTAAAATACATTATCATGTTGGAAATCTTTTAGATCTTCTGCCAAAAAATTCTTATGATTTTATTTCGCTGTCGGATACAATTTCATATCTGCCACCAGAAAATGCCAATCAAATTTTACAAACTCTTCACAAAGAGACCCTTAGCGGGTCTAAAATAGTGATCCGATCTTTTATGAAAGCTCCGACAAAAATTAATCATAGTGGTTGGAAGCTTTTGAAAGAAAAAGAGGATTGGGCTCAAAAGACTGATGGCACCAGCGTGTATCAATTTCATATTTTTGAAAAGATCTAGGTTTGAAATAATACTCCCCCCTCTTGTTGATGAGTTTTATGTTTCAATAAAATTCATAATCGTTAGTATTTTCGATCATTTATCATTTTTATAGTAGCCATTGAATACGGCCGGTAACTTTGCTACAAAGACATCCTTATGATGATAATTGATACGCCTCTAGATCGTACGAGTGTTGCCAACCTCCTAGCGAGTTTAAAGGAAGTTATTCTTACTGATTGGGAACAGCAGTGCCGCGCAAGAGTTGCTGCGGCTCGGGCTCAAACTCGTTTAGCTCTTCGTGATTCTTTACCAGAGATTTTAGACCAATTAATCCTCACTTTAAGTTGTACAAATCCAAAGGATCAACTCGAAACAAATGCCCACTTAGCTAAGGAGCATGGAGAGGATCGTGCGCAGCAACCCGAGTACACTTTAGAAGAAGTTATTTTCGAGTACCATATCTTGCGGGCCGTGATTATTACGAAAATGGAGCCGGAAGGTCTTATGGATTTACAATCGCGTAAGCTCGTCCATGAATTTATTGATCGAAGTATTGCAAGATCAGCCAGCACTTATGCTAATCTTGAAAGTGAACGCCAAACGATCCAAGCCAAGGATTTTGAAGAAGCAAAAATTGAAGCTGAACGCTCGAATCAAGCCAAGTCTGCTTTTCTGGCAAATATGTCCCACGAAATTCGCACTCCTATTGGTATTATCATGGGCTTTGTAGAGTTACTGAAAGAAGCAGGATTGTCCCTTGATGATAGCTTAGAATACCATTCGATCATTGACCGAAATTCCCGTCATCTCTTAAGAATCATCGATGATATTTTGGATCTTGCAAAAGTAGAAGCCGGTAAAGTTGTCATAGAAAAAATTGAGTTTTCATTGATCGAATTCCTGGCCGAGTTTTCTTCCCTTGCCAATTTAAAAGCTCGAGAAAATGGAATTATTTTTGAATTTAAGCCAGAAACTCTAATTCCTGAATTTGTGATTTCAGATCCAACAAGAGTTCGCCAAATTCTTTTAAACATTGTTGGAAATGCTATTAAATTTACAGAAAAAGGCCGGGTTGAATTTGCGGTTCAATATGTGGATCAGACTCTTCGATTCAAAGTGAAAGATACAGGCCGAGGAATATCTGACATACAACGCAAACATCTTTTTCAAGCTTTCTCGCAGGCCGACTCTTCAACCACTCGAAAATTCGGTGGGACCGGATTGGGACTTGTTCTTACTAAAAAATTAACCCAAGCACTTGGCGGTGACTTTAATTTAATTGAAAGTGAATTTGGTAAAGGCAGCACCTTTGAGGCTTCTATTCCCGTCACAATCCAACCAAATGTGAAACTTATTCCTCCAGAAAATTTTCAAATTGATTCAACTTCTTTTACCGGAATGGATTTACATGAAGCTGATCTGAAGGATCTTAAAATTCTTTTGGTCGAAGATTCTCCTGATAATCAATTTCTAATTAAAAAAATGCTCAGTAAAACTGGCGCAAAAATCACTTCGGCTAACGATGGCGCTGAGGGCGCAAAGTTGGCCTTGGCTCATCAGTATGATGTTATTCTTATGGATATCCAGATGCCAATTATGGATGGACATGAAGCGGTTCGTAAATTGCGCGCCCAAGGATATACTAGGCCTATTGTTGCCCTTACGGCGCACGCCATGAAAGACGAGCGCGAGCGAGCTGTGCATTCAGGATTTTCCCATTTTTTAACAAAACCCATCCACCGAAAAAATCTGATTGATTTGCTCGAGCTTTTGTACAATCCACTGAAATTATATTTCTAAGATGATGTCTTAAGACCTGAAATTTTATTAATTGCCCATCTGAGTCTGCCAGTTAGTTCCGTTACTCACTAAAAGAACCCACTTTCCAGCAGTGGCAGCAAGAATAGCTGTTCCCGCGGCTCCTCCTGCCATTGGGACTACATTAGCTGTTGCTGAAACAACCGTATTAGCAGTGATTGTTCGCACAGAGATTTCACGCCCATTGAAAGAGGCCGCTGCAGGCAGGGTAAGAGTGACTATACCTGCTAGATTTGCAATTATATGAGTGTCAGTTGCAGACACTGTGTATGTCGAGGTGGTAACGGTCACAAGTTTTCTAGCAAAGCTACCGTTAACTGTGAGAGTTGACGTTGGTAAAGTTGTTCCGATGCCGACGTTGCCAGAAGCATCAATCCTCAAGCGTTCAGCTGAAGAAGTTGAAAATGCTAAATTACCAACTCCCGAACGAAACATTCCCGTATTAGAATCACCCTGAAAACTATATGTTGGAGCGGCTGCTGATACAGCACCACTCAGTTTGAGTCTTAAGTCTCCATTAATAGCATACATGGTGGCAGCGTTTGCCGTCAGATTTTGACTTCCAGCAAATGTAAAATAGAGAGTCCCTGCCGTTCCATTATTAAATAGACCGGTATTTGTGGCGCTCGCAAAAGAAATTGAAGGCGCTGCCGAAGATCCATTACCAGTAAGGAAAGTAGTCGCTTGACTTGCCCCATTGACATGTAAAAGATTTCCGGGAGTCAGCGTCCCAATACCCACGTTACCAGTAGCATCAACACGCATTCTTTCAGTGCCTGCAGTTGAAAATCCTAAGAGATCTGTTCCAGCATTAAATAAACCTAATGTATTTGCTCCCACTCCAACCGATGGCGCAGCAGCAGTTCCCGCTGTCGAAACTAATGCACCAGTCATTGTATCTCCGGCACGATTCACTGGTGTGTAACCTAAAGCCGTTGTTACATCACCTGAGGCAAGATTTGAATTCACCCACGCTGAACCGTTGTATTTTAAAAAGTTTCCTGATGCTAATGATGCTATCGTTACAGCCGTGCCTTTGATTTTATCAACACTCGTTGTATTGTAAACACCACTCACGTCACCTGCAAAAGTTGAAGTTGTACCAAGTTTAGTATTAAACGTATTCCAATCAGTAGATGTTAAAAGTCCTGTTGTTGTTGTGTCCGATGTTGGAATCGCGATATTTGTAACTGCGGTTAATCTTCCTTGCGCGTCCACTGTTAAGGCTGGAACGCTTGTTGATGTTCCATAACTTCCCGCTGTGACTGTGGTGCTAGCAAGTGATATTGTGCCGTTTGTTGT
>JAYSSI010000035.1:0-3546 GCA_043720615.1 Pseudobdellovibrionaceae bacterium
AAATGCAAAAAGCGAAACCGGTTTCGCCAGTTTCGCTTTACACAGACAAGGTCCTCCTTCTTATGAAAGGCGGTCCCAATGTCGGATCTTTACAACACACACTGTAAAGCTAGTCGGCAGTTATTAAAATTTTTTGAGAGGTTTTTTAAAATAATTATTTTATTATTAATCGCCCTCAAAAAAATAAAGGATCTTTTAAATTAAAAGAAGGGGTTGTTCCAACATGTTCAAGCCCAAGGACCGGGCACCCAACCCCAAGAGGACCAAGTCAAAAAAATCGAGCTGGCGAAACCACTCATATTATCAAAACAAAGATAATTACTAATCCCGTCAGAATCCGTTATTCCAAAAAGGAAAAAACTGAATCAAGTTATCGCCCTGGGGAGTGGGAAACCCACGACTTGGGGACCTCCGGCGCGCCTGGAAGGCGTATTAAGCCGGCGAGGGCAGGAAGCCCGCGTCCCCAAGTCGTGGGTTTCCCACTCCCCAGGGCGCAAGCAAGATCCAGAGAAAAAGACATAAAAAAACCCGGAATCTCTCCCGGGTTTTTAATATCGTAATGTGTAAAAACGAAGATGCGTTTGCGCCGAAGCGCAAAATTACATCATGCCGCCCATACCACCCATTCCGCCCATGCCACCCATATCATGACCACCGCCACCGCCGCCGCCACCTTTATCAGATTTTGGAGCTTCAGCAATCATCGTCTCAGTCGTTAGCATCAATGAAGATACAGACGCTGCATTTTCAAGAGCACATCGAACAACTTTTACTGGATCAATAACACCATCTTTAATCAGATCAGTGTATTCGTCAGTGAAAGCGTTAAATCCATATGAATTGGATTTATTTTGAAGGATACGATCTAAAACGATCGCGCCATCAAGACCAGCATTGGTCGCAATTTGGCGAATAGGCTCTTCGCAAGCACGTTTAATGATCGTCGCACCCCAAGCTTCGTCTTCAGAGAATTTTGTTTTATCAATTTTCTGAGAAGCGCGAAGTAAAGCCGTTCCACCACCAGCAACGATACCTTCTTCAACCGCCGCGCGAGTTGCATTCAATGCATCTTCAACACGAAATTTCTTTTCTTTCATTTCAACTTCAGATGGAGCACCAACGTGAATAACAGCAACGCCACCAGAAAGTTTAGCTAAACGCTCTTTCAGTTTCTCTTTGTCATAATCAGAAGTTGTTTCTTCGATTTGAGCTTTGATCTGAGAAATACGACCTTGGATGTCTGCTTTTTTACCAGCACCATCAATGATCGTTGTGTTGTCTTTGTCGATCACGATACGTTTTGCAACACCTAGCTCAGCAACAGTTGCAGTTTCAAGTTTTGAACCCATATCTTCAGAAATAAGTTTTGCACCTGTTAATGCAGCGATATCTTCAAGCATTGATTTACGACGATCGCCAAAGCCTGGAGCTTTAACTGCGCAAACGTGAAGAGTGCCACGAAGTCTGTTAACAACTAAAGTTGCTAATGCTTCTCCGTCAACATCTTCAGCAATGATCAACATTTGACGGCCTTGTTTTGCAACGCCTTCTAAAATTCCGATCATGTCTTTCATTGAAGAGATTTTTTTGTCGTAAACAAGAACGTAAGCGTTCTCTAAAACAGTTTCCATTCTCTCAGCATTCGTTACGAAATAAGGAGAAAGGTAACCGCGGTCAAATTGCATCCCCTCAACAACAGTCACTTCAGTTTTTGCTGTTTTAGATTCTTCAATTGTGATCACGCCCTCTTTACCAACTTTATCCATAGCATCAGCCAACATTTGACCGATTTCTTTGTCGTTGTTTGAAGAAATCGATCCAACCTGAGCAACTTCGTTAGAACCTTTGATAGGTTTTGCCATCGTTTTTAGCTCAGAAATAATAATTGCTACAGCTTTATCAATACCACGCTTGATAGACATTGGATTGTGACCAGCTGTTACGATTTTAACACCTTCTCGGTAAATCGCTTGAGCAAGGACCGTTGCTGTCGTTGTTCCATCACCAGCTTCTTCATTTGTTTTGCTAGCAACTTCTTTCACCATCTGTGCGCCCATATTTTCAAACTTGTTTTCAAGTTCGATTTCTTTAGCCACAGTCACACCGTCTTTAGTGATCAAAGGAGCACCAAAAGATTTTTCGATCACAACATTTCGACCCTTAGGTCCCAATGTCACCTTCACAGCATTAGCAAGAACGTTCACACCTTTAAGGATGTGCGAGCGTGCATCTTCAGAAAAACGTAATTCTTTACTCATTGAAACCTCCAGTTAGATTAATTTAAAACACCCAAAATATCTTCTTCTCTCATCATCAAATATTCTTCACCATCAAGCTTGAGCTCGGTGCCAGAGTATTTGCCGAAAAGAATACGATCGCCAGATTTCACTTCTAAAGGAAGAACTTTTCCGTCTTCAGTGATACGACCTTTTCCCGTCGCGATAATTTCACCACGCTGAGGTTTTTCTTTTGCTGTGTCGGGGATAAAAAGACCGCCCGCTGTTTTTTCTTCTTCTGCCATACGACGAACCAAAATTCGATCGTGCAGAGGACGAACTCCAATTTGTGTTTTTGCCATTAGTGACCTCCTGTACTTTCTTATAGACGCTATTGTTTAATTTGTGTGATCGAGGTCAATATGAAGGGGAAATAAACCATGTCAAGGTGAGGACTGCTGATTTTGAATAAAGAAGGGCTCCTAGGATTTATGGGGCGGTGCGCTTAAGGCTTTAGTATCGTTTATTTGTCTTTAATTTCGCCATAAAGAGGCGTTGAGGGCGCGTGAGTCCCGAAGACCGAGTTTGCATAAATAGTCATCAATTCGGCCACCTCATCTGCACTTAATCGACCTGAAACTTCTTTAATGGCTTGGGCTTGATTTTTTTGCTTGGTTAAATAGCCAGCAAAATAATCAGCGACCGTCAGATCCTTTGCCATCTCTGCCTGACCTCGAAAATGCCAAAACGCCAATTGTTCGGTTTTCCATTCACGGTAACTCCTAAAAGAAGAAATAGGCGCTGTACGTAAGGAGCTGACCTGGGGAGTCGCTTTATTAAGCATGATACCTTTAGAAAAGGCCGGAGAGGCCATTAAAATCAAATTTAAAAAAAATAAAAATTTCGACATCTTAATTCTCCAGAAACGTGAATGCAGCGATACCAATTACAAAGTTTGTGCCCATACCAATTCTAATAGGAAGCTTCGCTGGCTGATTTTGTAAAAAAGAAAGGACTTAAATGGGCTCTCTAGTGGTGATTTTCGTCACAGAGCAAAACTTGAAAAGATCCTGAAACCGTTGTTAGAGGAATTTGTAAAGCCATAGAGGCCCCCTCAAATCGACCGGATACTATCACCAAAGGACCTGGCGAAATTTCATCAATAATTACTTTTCCCGAATTAGCATGAACTTCAATACTATTAAAAAACGGATTGGCTGGGTTTACAGAACGATCTTCATCGATAAAAAATATCACAGGCACATTTTTAAAACTGTCATTACCAATCGCTAGTTCACCGATATTTGGAGTCGTTTTTAGTCTGATTTGT
>JAYSSI010000036.1:0-30666 GCA_043720615.1 Pseudobdellovibrionaceae bacterium
TTTTCAGCAAAAACTAAAAAATTATATCGCCACCGCAGAATCAGATCACAACATCAGATCGGCCATAATAAAAGTAGTGGTTCATAAGATCGTGATTAAGCCGACTGGTTTTGAAATTTATTTTAACGTTGGTGATAACCATTACAAAGAGGCGTTGGGGCTTAGCCCTGGCGCCTCTTTTTTTATTTGTACTGACTTTAAAAGCAAAAAACCCTTAGTCGATTTCTCGGCTCAGGGTTTAAAACTTTTCAGTTCGGATAGGTTGACAAATGGTGGCTCCGGGGAGAATCGAACTCCCACGTCCTTGCGGACACCGGATTTTGAGTCCGGCGCGTCTACCAATTCCACCACAGAGCCATCTGTATAATAATCAAAATTGGAGGTTTGTTTCTAACTTAGAGGACAGGTCTCACTCAAGAAGTTTTTTCATAGCTTGTCACAGTTGTGGTCACTATTGCTTTCAGTGGTGTCAAATAAGCCCTTGGAACCACCCAGATAAACTTAAACATATTCAGCTCTTAGGAAATTCTATCGGAAGAGATGCCAGTGGCATAGGCATTGCTTAAGTAGCATGCAGATCAAAGAATGAGTTTTGACTAACGAGGAGATAATATGAAAAAGCGCGTCTTATTGACGGCTGTTTTAAGTCTTATGGTCACGCCGGGTTTTGCGGCGCGATCCCAAGCTGTGGACAGCGAGGTCGATGCAGAGATCGATCAAATGTATTCTAATAGAGAGGCGCCATCGAGCACTTCTGCGGGAACTATTTCCACGCAAGGATCTTCGCAAGGTCAGCCTATCTATATATTGAACCAAGCGACCCCTACAGCTAATGCCGAATCTTCTAACCAAGCTTTAAGTCAGCAATCGCAAGTTCAAAAACAACCAACGACCTATATCGAAGCTTCTCCACTGAAGAAGTCTCGTGCAGATCAAATTCGTGAAGCTCGACAACAAGTCGAATCCGATACTGAATCTAAGATCGTTGAAAAACTTGAAGTTTCTCGGATGGAAGATGAGAAGCGAAGAGCTGACGTTCTTTTTGGTGAAAAGTTCAACCAATTAGGACAGCAGCAGCAACAACAAGAACAAACTGTTGTGATCGCACCAGCGCCCACTCCTGTTCCTGTCGTTGTGACTCCGGTTCAGCCAGCGCCTGTCGCTGTTGTTCCAGAGCCAACGCATGTAGCAGCTGTTGATCCTGAAGACACACGTGATGTCGTCCGTGAAGAAATCAGAACAGTATTAGATGCAGAGAAAAAAGGGCTTACGGCTCCAACTTATCAAAAATATTTTTCAGCACTTGCGGGTGTTGGTGAATATCCAGACGTTCAAAATGTTCGGGGGAACTATGTTTTGGGAGCGTCGTTTGGAACAAAGTTTGAGGATGCCTACGCCGTGGAGGGTTCTTTCATCTATTCAAACTACACTGTCGCAAAAGTAGATGGTGCTAGTTATTTTTATGGGAACCAATATGCTCCCACTTTAGTGGACGTTCAGCAGTATGGCTTAGCCATGGCTGTGAAGTATTATCTTTTAGATGGTATGGTTCGTCCGATTCTTGGTGGTGCGGCTCAGTACTCTTACCGAACATTTAGTTGGTCGTCTGAGAATTATGGAAGCTATTCCTCTCAAGGTGGCAGCGATGCAAACTCGCAAGCGATTGATTTAGGAATTGTGACTGGTGCTGATTTTGAATTCACTCCCAAGTTTACTTTGGGCGCTGATTTCAGATATATGTTTAATATGAGCAGCCGGGTTTCTCAAGGCAATGGTGGTTTTTTAAATACGCCAGCTTATGGAACTCCGATTGAGAAGTTGCAATACTGGAACTTATCTTTAGCGGCTCGAGTTAGTTTTTAATTTAAAAATTTGATCTTCGTTAGTCATCAGGAATGACGTAAGAACCCAGACTTAAAAGGTCTGGGTTCTTTTTTTTAATGATATGTGACTTTCTATCCTAGCTAAACTATGAAATCTTTAAATCATGGTGCTTCTTTTATTAGCTTTTAGCTTTGCGGCAGGAATAATCACACAATCCGTAGGGCTTGTGGGAAAAGATGTCGTCACCAGTCGCGAAGTCCAAATGGCTTCAACCATAGATAAAATTATTAACACCAGCGGATCCGCTAAAATAAATTCCTTTTTCGAAGTGCAACCCAAAGATCCTCGTTTTGCTGAACTGACGACGACTTATCTTTTAGAGCGTGCGGCCGTGATGGAGGGCGAAAGTTTTTCCGTAGGACTCGTGATCGAGGATGAAATTAAAGCAGCTATTGCTCAAATTGAAAAAGCCACACAAGGGAAATCCTACTGGCAGAGTCTTGAGCCAGATTCGGAAACGGTCAAAAAAATAACGGCCACAAAATTAATTTCTCGAAATTTTATTAAATTAAGATCAGAGTCTATGACAGGAATAATGACCGATGCAGAAGCTCAGGCTTATTTTCAAAAAAATAGGCTTAAGTTTGGGACGGCGACGTTTGAAAGCTTTAAGGAAAATATCAAAGTTTTTCTCGCTCAACAGCAAAAGGAAGAAAAATTGCGTTCATGGTTTGAACTCTTAAAAAAGAAATACAAAATTCGAAATCTGCTGATTGAAGGCGCCAAGGCTCCGCAGTAAGTTATCAGTCAATAAATCCCTAGACAAAAGTATGAACTTTCAACCCTCGTCTGACAGTCACCTTTATTAGGTATATATTTTTCTTATGCCCATTGATGTGAAAGAAACTATTAATGCTAACGAGACCAAGCTTGAATTGATCGGCACGATTGATGAAAAGGCCGTCATTCCTCTAAAAACAGAGGCTTCAATTATCAGGCTTGATCTTGGACGTGTGACAAATATCAATTCGATAGGAATTCGTAATTTTTTGGTGTGGAGTGATAAGCACCAGCACTTGAAATCCATTCGACTTGAAAATTGCCCCGCTATTTTTGTAAAAAACTTTACGACCATCGAAGGTTTTTTAAAACCTAATATGACAGTGATGTCTTTTTTCGTTCCATTTTATAGTGAAGAAAATCATGAGACAACGGAAGTTCACATGGTCAAGGGACGAGATTTTAATTTTGAAGGTATGCTTAATTTACCTCAGTTAAAGGATTCGAAAGGAAACGCGATGGAGCTTGATGTCGCGGATTGGTTTTTTTCCTTCATTAAAAAATGAGAAATCTCTACGAAGAATTCACTCATCTTTGGCCCCCCTCACGGCAGCATGCCCTAGGATCTCTTTTAAAAAATATTAAAGTTTTAAGAGTTCCTTCTGATCTAGCTTTTGTTGGACAAGGTGATAAAAAATCCACTTTAGTAGTGATCGATCCTGAAGGAGAAGACCTTAATCCCATGGAGTTTTTGCTAAAGGGTTATGAGCATGTGTTGTATTCCTCCAGGAAGGATTTTGGGTCTCAACTTTTTGCTTCTTGTTTAATGAGTAAAAGGCCCGACACATTTACCGAAAATCCAATTCCTTATTTTTTTCATGGGTTTGTTCCTTTGCCAAGTGATAAGGCGAAAGAAAATAATTTTTTGCGTCACTTTAACAGCAGTGAAGAAAAACCATTTTTAATCAAAGAACTTGGAGATTTTTTTAAACATGAAAGGGCCCTTAGAAGCATTGAAGATATTTGCTTACAGACCGCGGATGAAATGATTAGTAATGCCATTTATAATGCTCCTGTTGGCGTTACGGGTGAGCCTTTATATCAAAATATTCCACGTGACCAGGATGTGACCTTATCGGGGGGTAAAAAAGTAAAACTTTTTTCATCCTACACTTCGCAACGAGTGGTGATTGGATGCCAAGATCCCTATGGATCATTGGATCGTTCGATTATTTTAAATCGACTTGTCGCTATTTTTGGAAAAAGAGAAGCTTTACCTAAAATGTCGACAGCAGGAACTGGAATGGGTCTTAAGGTCATGATTGAAAATTCAGCTAATTTTTATATGTTCGGAGAGCGGAGAAAACGATCGATCGTAGCTTGTACTTTTCTTTTAGAAGGTCGTCGCAAGAACATCACTAAGAACAATCATTTACACATTAGTATTCGTTAGAGCTCTAAGTAATGCTCCGGAACGGCATCAATATCCATCTCTTTTCCACATTGAGCGCAGGGAATAGACATAATTTTTTTGATCAAATCTTTTTGTTTTGTAAATAATTGTTCGGCGGAGTGATCGCAGTGAGGACAGAAGTAGGGAACAAAAAAAGTATTAACGCTTGAGCCTGGCGGCAAAAATCCTTGGATCGAAGCAACTTGTCTGACAAAAGTTGTTGGAAAGTTTTCAAATTGAAAAGGCGCATCTGGATGATTTTCTTTAGATTGCGCCATCCATAAAATCCAGTTTCGCACGCCGCCTGAGTTAATATACTTCAAGCCTGCAAGATCTATCAGCAACTTTCGAGCTTTTAGATTTTTGGTATTGGGTAATTGAGTTTGCCCTGTGATTTCTCCGGACATTAAAATCATCAAAGTTTCGCCATTCACATTTGCTTCAATTTTTGAATCCATCTGAACCCTCTTTAAAAGTAAATATGCAAATTTTTTGGAACCAGGTTTCTTTGTCTTGCCGACATATTCAAAGGAAAGGCACAGCAAATTGTTGTTGATTTATTGGCGTCTACAGCAATATAAAGACTCACACAGGAGTCGAAAATTATAAATGATCCAATGCCGGCGCCACCAGGCCCATAGTTTATTAATTGTCCTGGATTATTTAAATAGCAAAGTTGAATTCGAGCGATAATTTTTCGAACATTCAGTCGCCCATAATAATCTTTGCAGCCAAAAATCAAACGCTGGCTATCGCGACCCATAAAACAGTGAGGTTGCTTAAGGGGATCAATCATGACCTTGCCCTTATCTCGGGTCGGCCCTGAAAAAGAATTATCCATATCAACAAAGGGAGCATTGAAAACAGAGTTCGTAATTACTTCATCGGCGACAGCACGAACTTCAATTGATATTGATTTAGAATGGCAGTGGGTTTGGACATATTCTTCCAAAAGATCAAGATAGCCCGTTTTCTGATCCACATCTGACATATCAAAAGAATATTCAGCTAGTAAATTTTCTTGGGTTTGATTCGGATTTTCATAACCAAAAATTGTTGAAAGAGGAAAATTAATAAACTGCTGAGGTGCGATCAACATGGTTGATGCTGCTTTGATTTCAATTTCAGACGAAATATTGGATTTTTGAATCACATGTTTGATATTTCTTTTGGTGTAAAGAGAAAGCACTGTCGCAGGAGAAAAGTGATCCGCAATAACAATATCAGCTGTTGAATGATCGTTCTCTGCGCTGTCGATATCTGCAATCTCGAGCAGCTTCACACTGTTCTTCATATAAATAACTATATAAAACCTCTGGTGATTTGTGGATCAGTAGGGGGTTAATCTGGACTATTTATATCGGGTGTTAACTTTTTTTGTTATGAGGCTATTAAATTAACTTTAAATGATTTTAGAATCACAGGACCTTTGTGCTATTTTGTTTGTGTGGGCAATCATCAAATCCAAGCTCTCTTGGAAATACACCATTCGGAACTTCAAAAGCTTGTGGACTCTCTCGAAAAGGGGCCTGGTTTTTCGTGGTCGGCGGAAAAAATTCAAGACGAACTTAAAAGCTCGGAAGCTTGGGGATTGTGGACTAGTGGGGATCTTCGCGCTTTTGTGTTATGGCGGGAAGGACTTGATGTTTATGAGATTATGGCCTTGGGAACCGCCCCCGAATTTCGCCAAAAGGGTGCGATGAAGAGTTTGCTTTCACACCTTGTTGCGGGTTGTCAAAAGGCGGTATGGCTTGAGGTTCACGAATTGAACACGGCAGCCATAAAGCTTTACCAGCACCTGGGTTTTCAGCCCTCGGGCATCCGTAAAAATTACTATTCTGATGGCGCTTCCGCAGTGCTTATGAGTTTAATCAGAAAAGATTTCTAACCCCTTGCTTTGGCTGATCATTTTTGTTAGCTTCGGGCTGTTCGAAATGGGCCTGCAAGGCCCATTTGTATTTTGAGGGTGTTCATGATTGCTTCACCAGAATGGTTAGAAAAAGTCGAAAAGATGGCAGGAGAAATCTGCCATCAAGAAGGCTGTTTTCTGTATGACCTTGAGTTTCTTGGAACCGGAAGGGGACGAACCCTTCGTGTTTACGTAGACAAAGATGGCGGAGCAGGAATTGATGATTGTTCTAAGGTTTCTCGAGAATTAAACAATTTGCTCGATGGTGATGATGTGATTCCGGGTGGCCCGTATAATTTGGAGGTTTCAACTCCCGGTGTGGACCGACCTTTAAAAAAAGATTGGCATTTTCAAAAAGTGATCGGCAAAAAAATTGCGATCAAAACTTTTGATGCCATGGAATCAATGGGCATTGCGATTGAGCATTTAAAAAATGCCAAGAACTTTGAAGAGGTTTTAAAAGGTTTCGAAGATCAAAAGTTGCTTTTTGAAACGGCAGAGGGAAATTTTAAAATCCCAATCTCCGCAGTGGATAAATCGAGAGTTGTTTTTGAAATTAAAGAAGTGATTGATGAGGCAAAAAAAGCAGCTAAAGAAATAAAACAGCTCGATAAAGCAGCTCAACAAGCGGCTCGATTGGCTAAAAAGCAAACGAAGAAAAAGAAAAAGTAACCAAAGAGGGTCCTATGGCAGAAAATATATTTTCAGACCTCAGTCGTGTGATTGAGCAAGTGGGCAAAGACAAAGGCATCGATAAAGCCATCGTAATTGAAGCAGTCACTCAAGGCATGCTTGTCGCCGCTCGCAAAAAATACGGAACTTACCGAGAGATTGAAGCTTCATATAACGAAGAATCCGGCGAAGTAGAACTTTTTGAATTTAAAGAAGTTGTGACTCGTGAAGCATACATCGATGAAGAAGTTGAAATTCCGTTGGACGATGCTTTAAAGTTAGACCCTGCTGCGCAATTGGCCGATTCTCTTGGAATCAAAATGGATACTTCTGAATTGGGTCGTATCGCGGCTCAAACAGCAAAACAAATTATCATGCAAAAAGTTCGCGATGCCGAACGCGAAATTATATTTAACGAATTTGAACAGAGAAAAGGCGAGATCGCGTCAGGGATTGCTCGTCGTGTGGAAAAGGGTGCTATCGTTGTTGACTTGGGTCGCACCGAAGCGTTTATCCCTTTGCGCGAACAAATTCCTGGTGAACAGTATAAACCTGGTGATCGCATTCAAGGTTTTTTACTTGAAGTTCGACAAACAACTCGTGGTCCTCAGATCATTATGTCTCGGGCTTCTGAGCAGTACTTAATGAAACTTTTTGAAATGGAAGTGCCAGAAATTTACGACGGCATCGTCGAGATTATGGCAGCGGCTCGCGAGCCTGGAGCTCGTGCTAAAATCGCAGTTCGTTCTAAAGATTCTGCCGTTGATCCGGTGGGAGCTTGTGTAGGGATGAAGGGAAGCCGTGTTCAAAATATAGTTCAAGAGCTTCGCGGTGAAAAAATCGATATCGTTCCTTGGGATGAAGATGTGACAAGATTTGCTTGTAATGCTCTTGCACCCGCTGAGATTTCGCGAGTGTTTGTTGATGAAAACAATAAAGAGATGGAAATCGTTGTTCCTGATTCTCAGCTGAGCCTTGCAATTGGTAAAAAAGGCCAAAATGTTCGTTTAGCTGCAAAATTGACCACTTGGAAAATTGATATTATGTCTGAATCATCAGCTTCAAACAGAACAGCGGAAGCTATTTTTAATTTAATGCTCATTCCTGGTATGACAGAAACGATGGCGCAAAATATTTTTCAATCAGGTTTTGGATCTTTTCAGGCAGTGGCAAATGCCAGCCATGAAGATATCACAAGCATTCCAGGTTATGAAGAAGCTGATAAGGCCGACAAATTGGTGCTTGATGCAAAAGAACTGATTGCTAAGTATGCGAAAGAAGGAACTGCGATTCCCGTAGCTCCAAATACTTTAAAAGAAAGTCGTCCAACGACTTCGGGTTCAGCTAAAGAACAAGCTGATCAAAGATTAAAACAAGAATTACAAAAATTAGAAGCTCAAGAAGACGGTGACGCCAAAGTCCAAACGACGGAGTCGTAATATTAGTCAGATTTTTTTGAGTGGTGGTTTTTTTAGAGAGAATTAAAAGGAGATTGAGTGAGTAATCCGAAAGTATTTGAGTTTGCAAAAGAAGTCGGAATGACGCCGTTAGCGCTGATGGATAAAATCAGAGAATGGCAGTTGCCAGTGAAAAGCCATATGGCAGAACTTGAGCCGGAACTTCTTGAGCAAATAAAAGTGCGATTAACTGCCTCGGGGAAAGCTGATTCTCCTAAGAAAAAGGCCGTTGCTAAAAAAGCGCCTGCTAAAAAAACTGAAACTAAAAAAGTCGAAGCGAAGGCTGAAGCTTCTCCTGTCGCTACGAAATCTAAAGTTGTACGAAGAAAACCAACGGCGGCTGAAGTGGCTGCTGAAGAGGTTGTTCCAGAAGTGATTAAAGAAGAAAAAGTCGCAGAGCCTACGGGAGCAACAGTTTCAGCTAAAAAAGTTGTCCGCAGAAAACCTGAAGATACTATTTCACAAGAGTCCGCTCCACCTTTTGCAGGTCAAGAGGGGACTGTTGGTCACAAGGCGGCTGAAGAAGTTGCTGAAATTATTCCAAGTGTTGCAGCATCAGATGTTGATACTGTTGAAGAAGCACCTATTGAAGAAAAAGTAGAAGTGGTAGCTCGAACCACTATCGTGAGCAGTCCTGCTCGTAAAAAAGAAGTATCTATTGGCGGCAGTGGCGTTGCGAGCTTAAGCACACCTGCAGCGCAGGTAGGAAGAAAAAATATTATTGGTCGTATGGATTTGGGTCGCGTGCAAAGTCCTGGTGTCCCAACTCCAAATTCTGCAGGTGGTGGAGCAGCGGGAACAAGGCCTACACCAAGCGGTGGTCCTCCGGGACCGGGTGGACCTTCTCGGCCCGGCGGTTTTAGTGGACCTTCTCGCAGTGGACCTAATCGAAGTCTTCGCCCAGGATTTGTGTCGGCAACGACTCAGCCTGATATGCCGATTTTGGATGAAAATGGAAAAGTTAAAAAAGGACTTTTTGATAAACGAAAACGAATGGACGCAACTCCTGCGGCCGCTCCGGCTCGTGAAAAAGAAGAAGTTGTCTCTACATTTAATGCCGTTGAATTCCGTAAACGAGAAATGGTTTTTCAACCTAAGAAAAGAAAAGAATTTTTAAATCGACAAGCTTTAAAAACTGAAATCACAAAATCAAAAGCTTCTAAACGAGTGGTTAAAGTTTTTGGAACAATGAAGGTTTCTGATTTGGGTCAAGAGATTGGCATCAAAGCAGGACAATTATCAAAAGCATTAATTCAAAATGGTGTGACTGCAACTCCGAACACAGATTTGGATTTTGATACGATTGCTTTGATCGTCACCGAGTTTGGCTGGGAAGCACAAAATATTGAAAGATCTGCAGAGCAATTGATCACCGAACTTGCTGACACCACAGAAATGGACAGCGCAGATACCATTATTCGTCCTCCTGTTGTTACAATCATGGGTCACGTCGATCATGGTAAAACAAGTTTGCTAGATGCCATTCGAAAAACTGATGTTGCCGGCCGCGAGGCGGGTGGAATCACTCAGCATATTGGTGCTTACAGTGTTAAGCTCGAAGACGGAAGTTTAATCACTTTCTTAGATACTCCTGGCCATGAAGCGTTCACAGCGATGCGAGCCCGCGGTGCTAATGCGACAGATGTTGCCGTAATTGTTGTCGCAGCTGATGACGGTATGATGCCTCAAACGGCAGAAGCTGTATCGCATGCTAAAGCTGCAGGTGTTCCTATTATCGTTGCGATTAATAAAATGGATAAGCCCGGCGCTAATCCTGAAAAAGTAAAACAACAATTAACTGAGTTTGAATTAGTTCCTGAAGAGTGGGGTGGAACCACGATTTATGTTCCTGTTTCTGCGACAAAGAAAACGGGCTTAAAAGAACTTTTAGAACAAATTAAATTAGTTTCTGAAATTGCAGAATTAAAAGCCAATCCTAAAAAACCTGGAACTGGAATCGTGATTGAATCCAAAGTTGAAAAAGGCAAAGGCCCTGTGGCCACGATCCTTGTCAAAGATGGTTCAGTCAGAATTGGTCAAAACATTGTGGCTGGAATGGCCATGGGTAAAATTAAATCATTAATGAACGACAAAGGTGAGCGAGTTAAAGAAGTCGGTCCTGGAATGCCTGTCGAAATTCAAGGACTTGATGAAGTTCCGCAAGCGGGCGATCGTTTTGACATTGTTAAAGATGAGGCTGCCGGCGATCAAGTTGTTGCAATTCGCCGTGAGCAACTAAGAATTGCTTCTGCCACGAAGAAACTTTCATTGGAAGATATTTTCGCAAAAGTCACTAAAGGTGATGTGAAAGAATTAGCCATTGTTCTTAAAGCTGATGTGCATGGATCGGTTGAAGCGATTCGTGGAATGTTAGAGAAAGTGGCGACCAAAGAAGTTAAAACTCGGCTGATTTATTCGGCTGTGGGTGGAATTTCTGAATCCGATGTGCTTCTCGCTCATACCGCTAAAGGAATTATTTTAGGCTTTAACGTCAGACCTGATACGGGAGCTCAAGCTAAAGCCAAACAAATCGGCGTCGATGTTAGAACATATTCAATTGTTTACGAAATGATGGATGATATTAGAAAAGCTATGGCCGGACTTTTGACTCCAGACGTCGTAGAAAAAGTTATGGGTCGTGCCGAAGTTCGAAATACTTTCAACGTTCCAAAGCTTGGAATGATTGCGGGTTGTTTTGTGGCCGATGGAAAAATTCAAAGATCAAATATGGTTCGCTTGCTTCGTGATGGAAAAATTGTTTACGAAGGAAAGTTAGTATCCCTTAAGCGATTTAAAGATGACGCCAAAGAAGTGGCTTCAGGTTTTGAGTGCGGTATCGGGATCGAAAACTTTAATGATGTTAAAGTCGGCGATCAGATTGAGGCTTTTATTAAAGAGGAAGTGGCTCGTGAGCTGACTCCACTGGAAGCGCAAACTTAATATGAAAGCGGACTCTGGATCTGATGGACGCAGAATTGCCCGTGCAGAAAAGGAAGTTCAATTAGCTGTCGCGCAATATATTTTGCATGGCCTGAACGAACGCCTTCCTGGGATTGTTACAGTTTCTCATGTGAAAATGCCGGCTGATTTAAGATCGGCTAAAGTTTTTATCAGCGTCCTTGGTAGTGAGAATGAAAGAGACCAAGTGATGGAAATTCTGCAAGATAAGTCTCGATTTATTCAGAATCATTTAGGCGATCATTTACGTATGAGATACTGCCCAAAGCTGACATTTTTTCCTGACACCACCACGGAAAGTGTTCTTAAAGTGGAGCGCATTTTAAAAGAGCTTCAAGATCAAAAAAAAATCAATTCTGATGATGAAACTAAACTGGATGAAGAATAGCCCCTTATTTCACGGACTGGCTTTAGTTAAAAAGCCTGCCGGAATGACCAGTCATGATGTTGTGGCGCGCGCTCGCAGAACTTTTGGAACTCCCAGTGTGGGTCACTGCGGAACTCTTGATCCCTTAGCAACGGGTTTATTAATTTTGCTAGTGGGCGAAGCGACAAAAATCAGTCAGTATATTTTAGAAGGTGATAAAAGCTACCTCGTGGGAGTGTTGTTTGGTCAAGAAACAGACACCCTTGATATCACCGGTAAAATCACTCGAACGACAGATATTCCAAAATCAACTGGAACAATAAAAGAACAGGGCCTTGGTTTAAAAGGCGCCTTTGAATGGCCCATTCCTAAATACTCAGCCAAAAAAATCGATGGTAAAAAACTTTATGAGTACGCTCGTGAAGGAATAGCAGTAGAAATTCCCACCAAAGAAATGAAATTTTGGGATGTTAATTATATCGAATCAGATCAAGAGGGTCGCAGAGCAAGCTTCCATTTATCATGTTCAAAAGGAAGTTTTATTCGTACTTGGGTGGATCAGCTTGGAAAAGCCCTTGGAAGCTCGGCCACCATGGAAACTTTAGAACGAACCAGCTCAACTCCATTCTCCATCGATCAAGCGGCAAGCCTTGAAGAAATCAGTGAAAAGATAGCCAGTGGCGAGACTTGTCAGGCTTTAGTTAAGCTTGAGCACGCGTTATCTGCTAGTAAGCGGGTTCAGGTGCGGGGCCTTGATGCCAAGCTTTTTCAAAATGGCCAAATTAGTTTCGATTTAAGAACAAGGCTGATCCAAGGATTTGATCCTAAAAAGGACCAATACGTCTTTATTCTATCTAGTGAAACCCAAAAACCTATGGGTGTTGTCGGGGTTGAACCTGGCAAAGGTTTCACTATTCGCCGCGTGTTCAATTGTTGAAAAGGCCTTAATGCCTCTTGACCCAGTGCGAGCTAGAAGGTATTAAAAAGACTCAATTTTCCTAGCTCCTATTTCGACAGCCATGACGATTTTGGGGCGGGCATTTAGCTTTTAGAGTTTATAAAAAAAAGCGAATGATTTACGAGTGGGAACACTCATTTTTAGGAGGCTTTAATGGCAGTCACAAAAGAACTTTCTCAGAACATCATTAAAAAATTTCAACGAGCGGATTTAGATACGGGATCTCCAGAAGTGCAAGTAGCGCTTTTAACGGCGCGAATCACTTTATTAATGCCGCACTTTAATATGCATAAAAAAGATCATCATGGTCGTCGGGGTTTGGTTCGCGTGGTGAACAGACGTCGTAAACTTTTAGATTATATTAAACGCGTTGACGTTAAAAAATATGAATCTCTGATCAAAGAATTAGAAATCCGTAAATAATTATTCAAGGCCTGTCAAAAACAGGCCTTTTTAAATTCTTCCTCATCAAAAAATCTGTAAGAACTAAGGAGTGTAGATGAAAACGACCGTGACAACTTCTGTTGGTGGCCGACAAATTACGATCGAAACAGGTCGCATGGCTAAGCAAGCAGACGGTTCAGTCCTCGTCAGCTGCGGCAGCAATTTGGTTTTAGTAACTGCTGTGTCAGCGAAAGAAGAAAAAGATTTAGATTTTTTCCCTCTCACTGTAGAATATATTGAAAAATTTTATGCCGCTGGAAAAATTCCCGGCGGATATTTTAAACGTGAAGGTAAGCCCTCAACGGATCAGGTTTTGAATGCACGACTGATTGATCGACCTTTACGTCCTAGTTTTCCTGAAGGTTACCGATTTGAAACTCAAGTTGTTGCGACAGTCTTAAGTGCTGATGGAACTTTTCCATTAGAGATTTTAGCAAGTCTTGGAGCCTCTGCCGCTCTTCATATTTCTGATATTCCATTTAATGGTCCAACAGGCGCGATTCAAATTGGTCGAATTGATGGGCAATTGGTGGCTAATCCGGCGCCTTCATTGCTTGAAAAATCAGATCTTAATATTATCGTTGCAGGAACTCGCAATGGTTTGTTGATGGTTGAAGGTGAAACTAAGTTTATCACTGAAGCTGATGCCATGGCGGCCCTTAAGTTTGGTCACCAAGCTTTAATGCCATTATTAAATGCACAAGATGAATTGCGTGAAAAATTTGGTTCTAAGCAAAAACGCGCTTTCAAACCAGCCGTGATTGATGAAACTTTCCGCACTTCGGCTGAAGCCTTGTTAACTCCGCAAATTGCAGCTGCTTTTAAAATCAAAGAAAAACAAGAGCGTTATGCAGCGGTTGATAAAGCCAAAGCCGGTGCTGCTGAGAAATTCGTAGCAACAGCTGGCGATAAAGAAGCTCAAAAAGCTCGTAAGAAAGAATTAAATTCAATTGTTGAAGACGTAAAATACAAAGCCGCGCGGGCCATGATTTTAGATCACGGAATGCGTGTTGATGGTCGTGATGTAAAAACAATTCGACCCATCAGTTGTGAAGTTGGAATTTTACCAAGAGCTCATGGTTCAAGTTTATTCACACGTGGTGAGACTCAAGCTTTAGGCGCCGTGACTTTAGGTACTGGTGATGATGAACAAATGATTGATTCATTATATTCTTTTGAAAAACGTCGCTTGATGCTTCATTATAATTTCCCTCCTTATTCAGTCGGTGAAGTCGGTCGATTTGGCTTTCAAGGTCGTCGTGAATTAGGTCACGGTAATTTAGCTGAACGTGCGATCAAAGCGGTCATTCCTGATTACGATAAATTTCCTTATGTTTTGCGAATTGTCTCTGAAGTTCTTGAATCAAATGGTTCAAGCTCAATGGCTTCAGTTTGCGCCGCAAGCCTTGGTTGTTTAGATGCAGGCGTTCCGCTAAAAGCCAATGTTGCTGGAATCGCCATGGGCTTGATCAAAGAAGGAGATCGCTTTGCGGTGCTTTCTGATATCTTAGGTGATGAAGATCATTTAGGTGATATGGACTTTAAAGTGGCTGGAACTCGTGAGGGTATTACGGCTCTTCAAATGGATATCAAAATTGATTCTGTTTCTTTCCAAGTGATTGAAACGGCTTTAGCGCAAGCCAAAGAAGGCCGTTTTCATATTTTAGGTGAAATGGAAAAAGTCATTTCAGTAGCTCGTGGACAAATTTCTGAGTACGCGCCAAGAATTGAAACGATCAAAATTAAACCTGAAAAAATTCGTGAAGTGATCGGTGCGGGTGGAAAAGTCATTCGCGGTATCACTGAAGCAACAGGCGTTAAAATTGATATTGAAGATGATGGAACAATCCACGTTGCATCAGCAGATCCGAATGCAACAAAAGAAGCTTTACGTATGATCCATGATATTTGTGCTGAAGCTGAATTGGGTAAAACTTATTCTGGTCGCGTTGTGAAAATCGCTGAGTTTGGAGCTTTTGTTGAGATTTTGCCGAACACACAAGGTTTACTGCATATCTCTGAAATTGCACACGATCGTATTCGCAGTGTTTCTGATGTTTTAAAAGAAGGCGATACCATCGACGTAAAAGTTCTTGAAGTAGATAGAGCGGGACGAATTAAGTTATCTCGAAAAGCGTTGCTGCTGCCGAACTAAATAGTCAGATGGGTTCTGAAAGAAACGGTGATTTCACCGTTTCTGGACTTCAGACTTTGAGGAGTGGCGATTGGTTCACTTTAAAAAAACAGATTTAAAAAATGGCATCCGAGTGGTCAGCGAAATGCATCCGGCTTCTCGGGCTGTGTCGATTGGTGTTTGGGTCTTAACCGGCACCCGCGATGAGCCGGAATCACATATTGGAATATCTCATTTTTTAGAGCACATGGTTTTTAAAGCAACAAAATCAAGAAGTGCGTATCAAATTGCTAAATCCTTAGAGGCTTTGGGTGGTGAGCTCAATGCTTATACCACCAAAGAGTACACTTGCTATCATGCTCTAGTCTTAAAAGATCACTGGCCTAAAGCGATGGAAATTTTAGCGGACTTAGTTTGCAATATGAAAATGTCGCGCAAAGATTTTCAGCTTGAAAAAGGCGTCATAGTTCAAGAGCTTGCAATGGGTGACGACAACCACGAAGAGTGGATTTACGATATTTTCTTTGAAGAAGTTTATGGCAAGCATCCTCTAGGTCGACCGATTTTAGGCACCATGAAAAGCATTACGGGAATGAATCAAAAAGAAGTGGTGGATTATTATAAAACCACTTACACGGGACAAAATATTATTGTCAGTGCAGCTGGGGATGTAGATCATCAGGATTTAGTTGGTGAAATCCAAAAACAATTAAAAAGTAAAAAGAAAACACGCTTTCAGCAAAACCGCAAAGCGGCTCGTTGGACTCCTTGTCGTAAGATTGTCGAAAAAAATAGCGAACAAGTTCATATTTTATTAGGTTTTCCGACCGGTGGGTTTAAAGATAAATTTCGTTTTGAATCTTTTATTGTGAATACGCTTTTAGGTGGAGGAATGACCTCGAAGCTTTATCAAAGTGTGCGTGAGAGAAAAGGTTTAGTGTACACAATTTATAGCTCGCTCAATACCTTTGTGGATACTGGTCATATTTCTATTTATGCCGGAGCCGATCAGGAAAATGTAAAAGAACTGATCGAAATTGTAGCGAAGGAAATTCGTAAAATTAAAAAAGTTGGTGTAACCAAATCAGAAGTTGAGCTTTATAAAAGACAAGTGGTTGGAAGTTTACTTTTGGGATCTGATGATATTGAAAATCGAATGAGCTCCCTGGGTGTTAATGAAATGGTTTTTAAGAAGTATAGATCGGTTGAATCCGTGGTTGATGAAATTAATCAAGTGACGGTGAAATCGGTGAATGATTTTATTGATCAAAAAATTAACCCTGAGCAAATGGCCGGAGTCTTATTGGGCCCAGGGCTTAAATCATTAAGTTCTTGGTGGGAAGAGTGGAAGTTTTAAACGAAAAGCGAATGGACGAATGAATGCAAAAAATAAATGTTAAAATCCAAAAACTGACAAACTTTAAAGGCGAACTGCCAAGCTATCAGTCGGCAGGGGCCAGTGGTTTTGATATTCGAGCTCAGGTCACAGAGACCATGTTTTTAAAGCCCGGTGAGCGCGCCATGGTGCCTACAGGATTAAGTTTTGAAATCCCACTGGGGTTTGAGATTCAATGTCGTCCTCGGAGTGGACTTGCGGCCAAGGCGGGAATAACGGTCCTCAATACACCGGGAACGATTGATGCCGACTATCGCGGCGAAGTGAAAGTGATTCTTGTTAATTTAGGTCACGAGGCTATTGAAGTGAATGATCAAGAGCGGATTGCTCAGTTGGTTTTGTGTCCTGTTTATCAAGCTCAATTTGAACTTGCGGGGGAATTGTCTACTACCGAACGTGGCGCTGGTGGATTTGGCTCAACAGGAAGATCTTAATAAGCATTATTTTAGAAGCTATTTATAAAGTCGTCTCAAGAGGGCTTGAATTGATCGAAGTTCCTAAGCTTGAGCGCTGAATTTTTTCGACGGCCCAAACTGAAAAAATAAGCAGCAATAAGGCTCCGACCAAGCGAATGGAATTTTTCTTTGCCATTTGAAAATTTTCGGCCAGTCCTACAACTAATAAAATTCCCGTAAAAATCATTCCTAAAATATCAAAGAAAACCAATAATCCTGCTATTGAGTGAAAAAGATAAAAAACAGTGTTTGATAAAAAGACAACGATCACTAATTTAATAAAAGAAACTGTGCGTTTTTCAAAAACTTGAAAGTAGTAGTAAAAAAAGCTGGCTAAAATAATTCCTGTCAGCGTCGAAACGAAGGGGAAAAAGATCACAGCTTGTAAAAGCTTCCAGGTGCTAAACTCGGTTCGTACCATGGCGGAAAGAATTCCTGAAACCATGGAAAGAGCCACTTGCAGAGTAAATACGCGAGGCCAATTCCAGTCAGGAAGATGCCTTATCTCTTGAATGGGATGCACTGCAAATTTCTTAATATAAAGAAAAATTTCTTTTGGAATAGAGGAGTTTTCAGGTGTTACGTCGCGCATACCTTATGGCATCATCAATAACTAGACTTTTCAAGAATGAATCTTAAAAGCCTAGACCTTACATCCCCACTTACAGCGAGGCTTTAAAACAAAGACTAAAATCAAATGCCGATTTATCAGCCGTGCGACTGATCAGCGCAGATTTTCCAGAAAGATTTAATCCCAATGAAGTGTAAGGATTAAATTCAGCCGCCAGTCCGACGGTTCCCATCAACATGGGGGTTGTATCATTAATGGAAATCTCTCGATCGGAGTCGCTGATTTTTAAGTATCGGTTGGCAAGTCCTCCATCAATTTTAAAAATGAGTGGTTTTTTTAAGCGTTCTTTGTAACCAATTTTTAAATCCAATTCTTTTAAAATAATTTCTTCAGTTCCATAACTGGTGATTCCAAAGTTTCTAAAGCTGGTTTCGGCGTACCAATTTTCAGAAAATAAATCGACACCCAGGGAAAGTTCGATTCCGTTTTGATATTTTTGCGATTCTCGGTTGTTGATTTCCATCACTGTAAAAGAATTAACATAGCCAAAACCTGTATGAATCAAAACTTGATCGAATGGATGGGGCTGACTTTGATCAACCATATTTTTCTTTTTTGTGCTGATTTGGCGGACAAGATCGTCGTAGCTGACTTCTTCGTAGGAATCATTGGCCCAGCCCATCGTCGAGATAAAAAGAGCACTTAAAACACTTAGAATTTTTAAGATTTTATATGTCATTCTTTTATTTTACCGAATTTTACCCTGAATTTGCAAAACTCGTCTTTCAGTCTAGACCATTAATCTGGCAAAATAAGAGGATAAGAGGTTCTACCGTGCAAGTTTTTCGTCATACTAAGAATATTTTTTGTGCTTTTTGTCGGAGTCCTCGTCGCGTGCCGACATCTAAGCGCATTAGTTTAAGACATATCATAGGATCAATTTTGGCTTCTGTTTTAATCATGGTTCTGATTTGGCGAGAGTTTGACCCTCGGGCCTTAGTTGTCTTTGTTGTTTTTTTAGCGATGGCAGAAGTTTTTGTACAGATCCGCTGGCGCATGTCTTTAAGCTGCAGGCAATGTGGTTTTGATCCGGTCATTTATAGAAAAAACCAAGAAGTGGCTGTGGAAAAAGTGAAGAATCATTTGCAGCGTCGCAAAATGGATCCACGATATCTTTTGTATGAACCATTAAATTTACCCGTGAGAAGAGTGCCACCACCTCAGCAGCCCGGTGAGCCCGCGCGTGGCCGTTTGATCTCGCGACAAATATAAAATCTTGAGTCGTTTAGGGTTCTCAGCTACCGTGATTCTATCTATGAAAACCCTGATTATCATTCCTACTTATAACGAATGTGAAAATATTGCGAATCTGATAGAAGCAGTGCTTAATTTAAAGCAGGGGCACCATATCTTGGTTGTGGACGACAGCTCGCCGGATGGAACCGGCAACATTGTCCTAAAATTAGCTGAGAAAAATTCAGAAGTTCATTTGCTTTCACGACCTGGGAAACAAGGTTTGGGTCGCGCTTATATTGCGGGATTTAAATGGGGGCTTGATAAAGGTTATGAGGCCTTAGTTGAAATGGATGCGGATTTTTCCCATCGACCAGAGGATTTAGGACTGCTTGTTTCCAAATTGAAAGATCACGATTTCGCGGTGGGTTCTAGATACATCGAAGGTGGTCGAACCATCAATTGGGGAATGTTAAGAAAAATTATTTCTCGGGGCGGGGGTATTTACTCGCGAATGATTTTAGGTTTTCCACTCAATGATTGGACCGGCGGATTTAATGCTTGGAAAAGACATGTGCTTGAGGGAATTCATTTAGACACGGTAAAATCGAATGGTTACAGTTTTCAAATTGAACTAAAATACAAAGCTTTGAAAAAAGGTTATCTGGGGGCCGAATCTCCCATTGTTTTTGAGGATCGTAGAGTTGGTAAAAGTAAAATGTCTTTTAAAATTGTCATCGAAGCATTTTATCGGGTGTGGCTGCTACGTGCGAAGTAGTTTATGGAAAGTCCTTTTTTGTCTGACAGTCTTTTCAAATTCTTGGGCTTTGGCTCAGATTAAAACTCCTGCCGTTAAATCGGTGGCTAATCCCAATACCGCGCAGAAAGCTCTGATCACGGGTGAGCAGAGTTATATATTTCAGCAACCCAACTTTGATGCGGAAGTCATAACAATTCTGACTCCTAGTAAGACAGTCTATTTTATTTCAAGCGGTAAGTGGGGACCTTTTTATAAAATTCGCTTAGCTCCTGGAAAAACAGGTTACGTTTTAGATTCTGATATTCGAATTTTTAAAAACTCTAAAGATAAAACTCTGACTAAAGAGACTGAAAGCAATACAGTTAAAGACTCTGAAAAAGAAGAGCCCGAAGCTGACAAAAAAAGAAAAGGGCGCAAACCACGCCGGGCTAAGTCCTTTAAAAATGCTCGTTATTGGGGACCAGTTTTACAGATGACGGATTTTACAGAAAATACGATCAATCAAGTTCGACATCAGTATTTACCTTTTTATGGTGTTAAAATTTCGGGACCACAAACAGTTTTTGAAGATGATACAAATACAGAAGCTAATATTTTAATTCACTGGGGAGTTCCCGGTTATTATAATGATACAACAGGTAACTCGGCGAGTGGTTTTTTGATCCTTGCAGATATGTTGTGGGAGTCGATGCAGCAGCAATCTAAAAATGTGATGACATTTTTTGGAGCGGGACCCATGTTTCGCTACTCTCATATTTCGTCGACATTGACGATAGGAACCAAGAAAACAGAGTATGCTTTGGATGATATGGTGTTGGGGGCGGCATTTAATGCAGGCATGGTCACTCGTATTAAAGAGTATGCGCTGCGTTTGGATACCAAATACTCCTGGGAGAAGCAGAAATATTGGTCGATAGGGCTTGCCTTTCAATTTGAGTTTTAAGACTATGCACTCTGGGAAAAATCCCTGGAGAATCAATGCCCATAGTACTTCTACCAAATGATGTGATTGATCAAATAGCGGCTGGCGAAGTGGTTGAAAGACCGGCGCATTTAATTAAAGAACTGGTTGAAAACAGTTTGGATGCCGGGTCAAAAAAAATCACCGTTGAATTTTCCGAGGGTGGACGATCTATTAAAGTGATAGATGATGGTCAGGGTATTTCGGCACTCGAGTTAGCTTCTGCTTTGGAGCGTTTTGCGACCAGTAAGATATCAAAATCAGATGATCTTTGGAAACTTTCTAGTTTTGGTTTTCGGGGTGAGGCTTTAGCCAGTATTTCAGCGGTCTCTCGACTGACTTTAAGTTCAAGACCACCAACCAGCGAATTAGCTTCTCGAATTATTTCTGAGTTTGGCCAAAAAAGTTCCGTAGAAAATGTGGGTGGAATTTTTGGAACTCAAATTATTGTAGAAAATCTTTTTGATAATGTTCCTGCCCGCTTAAAATTTATGAAAACTGCAGCTGGCGAGCATTCTCAAATTAAGCAAACTTTAAAAGCTTTGGCTTTAAGTCATCCGAATGTGGAATTTCAGATTTTTGAAAATCAAAAACTGATTGAAATGTGGACAGCCATAGATACGCAAGTTCTGCGAGCCCAACAAATTTTGGGTTTAAAGAAAATGTATTTTCATAAAAAAACTCGAGAAAATTTTGAAATTGAAGTGGCCTTTGCGTCGCCTCATGATGTCGGTCGGACTTCAAAAAATATCTGGCTATTTGCACAAAGTCGCTGGGTTCAAGATCGCACAATCCAAGCCGCGGTGATGGAGTCTTACAGAAATTTACTGATGCATGGTGAATATCCGATGGTGGTGGTTGATGTCAAAGTTCCGCCGGATCAAATTGATGTCAATATTCATCCGTCAAAATCACAAGTGAGATTTGCAGATTCGCAAATGGCTTTTAAAGCTGTGCAAAGCACATTACGCGAGGCGCTAGAGCAAGCGCCTTGGCTTGAGACCTTGGGTTCTTCTGCCAGCACTACGGGTCGTACAAATACTCCTCATTATGCCAATTTTTCAGAACCAGAAAACTTAGGTTTTTCAGGATCTTCTTTTTCTCAAGTTCAATACGCTAAAAAAAGTTTAGATTTAAATCAGTTGTCGCAGTTGGCCGAATCAAGATCAAACTATCAGCCAGAAAAATCCACTGAAGTAGTAAATTCAACTTGGTCAAGACTTCAGGTTTTAGCACAAGCTCATTTAACTTATTTGGTTTGTCAGTCTGCGGATCAGATGGTTTTTGTCGATCAGCACGCAGCCCATGAGCGAGTCATGTTTGAAAGACTTATGAAAAGTTGGCAATCGGGCGGAATAGAAATCCAAGATTTTTTATTTCCATTGGCCATAGATTTGACCGCGCCACAGATGGAAGCCCTTTCATTGTGCGAAAAAGATTTGCAAAAGCTGGGTATTTCTATCGAGTCCCTGGGTCCTAAAACTATAGGGGTGACTGCGGCTCCCGCCATGATTAAAGAGTCTGCCTTAGCAGAAGCATTGCAAAAAACAGCCGATGATTTATTGGATCATGGAGGATCTTTTGCCATGGAAAAAATGCTGGCGGATCTTTGCGCAAGGCTTGCTTGTCATTCTGCCGTTCGCGCTGGTCAAGCTTTAAGTCACGACCAAATGGTCAATTTATTAAAAGAGATGGATGAATTTCCATTGTCTTGTTTTTGCCCGCATGGCAGACCCGTTTCTGTTGAATATCCTTTTTATCAATTAGAAAAAGATTTTGGAAGAATTGTCTGATGTCCGAGAGGAAAGCGATTTTTGTGGTGGGAACCACAGCTTCAGGAAAATCAGACTGGGCTTTAGAAATAGCCGAAGAAGTTTCTGGAGCTATTTTAAATTGTGATAGCATTCAAATTTACGAGCGTTTAAAAATTGGCTCAGCTCAGCCCTCACCCGCGGATAAAGCTCGAATTCCACATCATCTTTTTGCTTATGTCAGTCCTCCGCAGGAAGCGACGGCTGGTGAATATCGTCGCACTCACATGGAAATTTTAAAGACGCTTAAATCCACAGCTTTTGTTGTTGGAGGAACTGGTTTTTATTTTCAAGCTTTGGAAAAAGGAATGTTTCCCACTCCTGCCGCTAGCGAAAAAATTCAACAATTGATTGAAGCTGAACTTGCACAGCCAAAAGGCGAAGAAATTTTATGGAAAGAATTGCTGCTTACAGATCAAATAACATCTGCAAAAATTCATAAAAATGATCATTATCGATTAGTACGGGCGCTTGAAGTGATCAGGCGTGAAGGTCGACCGCTTTCAGAAATAAAAAAATCTTTTGAATCGCAAACTGAGTCTTATCCTATGGATTACATAAAACTAGGATTGCACTGGCCTAAAGAGAAACTTGAGGTCAGAGTGAAAGCACGGACGGCAAAGATGCTGGAACAAGGGCTAGTTGAAGAAGTTAAAGATTTATTAGCGCAAGGACTTGAGTCCTGGGCACCATTACAAAGTGTGGGCTACAAAGAGGTTTTGACGATGCTTGCAGAAAATAAAAACCAAAGCTGGCTGAAAGATGAAATCATTCAAAACACAATGAGACTAGCAAAGAAACAAAGGACATGGTTCAAGCGCGATTCTGAGATTGCTTGGTTTGATGGTGAGTCAGATTTAAAAAAATTTAAACAGCAGATTCACGATTTTTTAAGAGGGCCAGAGAAAGCCCAAGTTAAAGGCTGAGGCTTGATTCTTTAATCTACAGCTTTCATACTAAATTCTATGAAAAGTATGACTGGTTTTGGGCAAGCTCGCTTGCAAGGTGAAGAATCAATTTACGAAGTGAATATTAAAACCGTCAATGGTCGGTTTTTAGAAGTGCGTTTTCATGCCCCTCGCGAAATGGTTTTTTTAGAACCCGATTTTAAAAAATTATTATCAGAAAAATTTATGCGAGGGACTGTCGATGTTTTTATCAGTCGGCGGATGAAAACACTTTCTGCCACCGGAAAAGTTGTTATCAATACAGCTTTAGCTCAACAATATTTAAAAGAATTCACTCAGCTATCTAAAAAACTGAAAATTAAATTTCAGCCAACCGTAGAACTGCTAACAAGACAATTAGATATTGTTAGACTAGAAGATGCCGGGGATTATTTGGAAAAAGATAAAAAGACGGTGCTGCAAGCTTTTCACAAAGCCATGGATGCGTGTGCGGTTGAGCGTGACCGAGAAGGTTTAGCCTTAAGAAAAGAAATGCAAAAAATATTGGCCCACCTTGAAGAGCATGTGGCGCAAATTACAAGTCTTCGTGAAGAAGCGAATAAAACTTTACAAGAAAGATTTATATTAAAAATCGAAAATCGACTGAAAGCCACTTCCACAGAAATTGATCAACAGCGCCTGATGCAAGAAATTGTTTTGCAGTTGGAAAAAAGTGATATCAATGAAGAGCTGCAGCGGTTAGAAGAGCATATAAAAAATTATAAAAAGATTTTAGTCAGCGCGACGTCCGAAGGTAAAAAAATGGATTTTTACACTCAGGAGTTATTACGGGAAGTGAATACCATTGGTTCTAAATCTCAAGTGGCCAAGTTGACTCAAGCTGTGGTAGAAGCAAAAACTATGATCGAACGACTGAGAGAACAGGTTCAAAATATCGAATGAGTACTTCCCTAAAGCCAACTCACACTCAAATCATTGTTGTGGCAGCTCCCAGTGGGGCTGGTAAAAGTAGTTTTGTGGAAAGAGTTTCACTGGAAAATCAGCGGCTGGTGGATATTATCACCTGTACAACAAGACCGATGCGCAAAGGTGAAAGCCAAGGGAAGCCCTATTACTTTATCACTGAAGACGATTTTAAGAAAAAAATCGGCGATGGTTTTTTTGTTGAGTGGGCCCATGTGCATAACCGTATGTATGGGACATCCCATGTGGAATTAGAGAAGGTTTGGGCACAGAATAAGTGCGCCATTATGGATATAGATGTTCAAGGGACTAAAACTTTTAAGTCAAAATTTCCTGATGCCGTGTCGATTTTTATCCTGCCACCGTCTATTGATGAGCTGCGTCGTAGAATCATCAAGCGAGATGGGGGCGTTCCTGCGGACATAGAACTTCGCATGCAAAATGCCGAGCGTGAGGTTCAAGAAGCCGGGAAGTTCGATTATCAGATTGTGAATGATAATTTTGAGACTTCTTATGCTGAATTTAAGAAAATCATTGAAAAATTATTGGGTTAAGTGTTAAACCTACAAGCTTCCCGGAGGTTGCATGGCTCGAGTCACGGTCGAAGATTGTTTGGAAAAGGTTCCTAATCGTTTTGCTTTGGTTTTGATGGTTTCAAAACGAACAAAGCAGTTAATGAAAGGTGCTGAAACCACTGTGGCTATGAGAACTAATAAATACATCGTGACCTCTCTTCGTGAAGTTGCCATCGGTAACGTCGGCTTTGAAGGCAATATGGAAGCTGAGCACGTACGATTACAAATCGAAAAAGATCTCAACAAATAGTTTATTCCTAATGACAATATTGTTATTAGTTAAGGACCTTTGTCTAATCGAAGACATTTCTTCATGCTTTAAACAAAATAGTTTACTATTAAAAGATGTCAGAATTTTTAACCACTGAACCGGGATGGGGCTCACAGCCTGCTAAAACTCTGGAACAGCTTTTTGAAAAAATACGATCGTACTTTCCACAAGCCGATCTGAGTGTGGTTGAAAAAGCCTATTATTTTTCTGAAAAAGCGCATGAAGGACAATTCCGCAGAAGTGGTGAACCTTATATTTCCCATCCTCTTTCCGTGGCGGGAATTTTAGCCGATCTCCATTTGGATTTAGACACGATCGTAACTGGAATTCTACATGATACGGTGGAAGACACGCCTGTCACACTTGAAGACATTCGCCGTGAGTTTGGCGATACCGTGGCTATGCTTGTTGATGGAGTTACAAAAATTTCTCAGATGAAATTTAGAAATTCCATGGAAAAACAGGGCGAAAATATTCGTAAAATGATTGTCGCCATGGGAAAAGATGTTCGCGTCGTTTTAGTTAAATTAGGCGATCGACTTCATAATATGCGAACGCTTCACCACATGCCTTATGAAAAACAAGCCCGCATTGCTCAAGAAACTTTAGAAATTTATACGCCTTTAGCTGGGCGCATGGGTATTAACTCGTTAAAAATTGAATTGGAAGACTTGTGCTTTCGTTATTATCGCCCCGATGTGTATTACGACTTAATTCAAAAAATAAAAAAAACTGAAGGTGAGCGAGTTAAATATATTGAAGAAGTAAAAACTTTGGTTCGCAAATCTTTAAATAAAAGTGAACTCAAGTGCGAGATTTATGGCAGGTCAAAACATTTGTGGTCGATTTATCGTAAGATGCAGCATCGAAACATCGAGTATGAACAAGTTTTCGATATTCTAGCTTTTCGAGTGATCGTAGGGACGATCAGTGAATGCTATGAAGTTTTAGGTCATGTGCATTCTTTATGGAAGCCTATTCCGGGTCGGTTTAAAGATTTCATTGCGATGCCCAAGGCCAATGATTATCGCAGTCTTCATACGACCTTGATGGGTCCAGGTGGTGAACGAATTGAAATTCAAATTAGAACAACAGAAATGAATCAAATTGCCGAGCGGGGAATTGCAGCTCATTGGAAATACAAAGAGCGGGGAAAAATTAAAGTTGATTCTTCCCAGCAGGTCAATTGGTTACAAAACTTGGTTTCGCTGCATCAGACTGTCGGTGATTCCGATGAATTTTTAGATACTGTCAAAACGGAAATGTTTGAGTCAGAAATTTATGTTTTTACACCCAATGGCGATGTTAAAGAGTTCCCCGATGGAGCGACGCCGGTGGATTTTGCTTATGCAGTTCATACAGATTTAGGAAATCGCTGTGTCGGAGCCCGTGTGAACGGGAAAATGGTTCCTTTAAAGTATCAGCTGCAAAACGGTGATACGATCGAAATTAATACATCTAAAACTCAGCACCCGTCGAAAGACTGGCTAAAATTTGTTGTCACGAATAAGGCTAAATCAAAAATAAGATTTTTTGTTAAAGAAGAGCAACGTCGTAGATCAATCATTGTCGGCAAAGAATTAGTTGAAAAAGAATTTCGTAAATTTGGTGCGGCCGCCGTAAAACACTTAAAAGGCCCCGAATTTGAAAAATTTATTTCTGATGGAGGCATTGCTAACTTAGAAGAGCTTTATGTTAAAGTTGGGTATGGAAAATTAGAACCAAAACATTTGGTAGAAAAATTATTACCGCAAGGCATTCCAGTTCCTGAAGGTGTCGCAAAAAGTGACGCCACTTTTATGGAAAAAGTTTTAAAGGCTGCGACTCAAAAATTTAAGAAAAACCATTCATTGGTTTCTGTGGATGGCATTAATGATGTTTTGGTTCATTATGCTAAATGCTGCCATCCTATTCCTGGGGACCCCATTGTGGGATTTATTTCCCGAGGTCGAGGGGTGTCAGTTCACCGCGGAGATTGTCCAAAATCTTTTGAATTGGATCAGGAGCGAAAAGTTGATGTGCAGTGGACTGCGAAGCAGGCATCACTTGGGCAAGAGCGCGTGGTGCGATTGCGCGTGATTGCGCAAGATATTCCGGGCTTACTAAAATTAATGAGTGAGGCCTTTGCCACCAAAGGGATTAATATCGAATCCGCTGAAGTTCGAACGACCAAAGATAAAAAAGCTATATGTAACTTTGAAGTCGCTGTTAAAGATGCCTCTCAATTAACAGATGCCATTTTAGAACTGCAAAAAATCAAAGGCATCATCGGCGTTAACCGCATTATGATGTAATTTTTTTTCATCTACTGTCTTAGAACTTCAATTGAAATGGATTCGGTATTCTGATGTCGTTGAGCTTTCAACATTAAACTGATGGGCCAGCTAGATGAAAAATCCTCAGTTAATATTACCAAAGCCGTCTGAGATTTTTCAACGGTCAATTGTAGTTTGCGAAGTAAGAAATCATCCAGCGGTGCTGATTTTAAAATAATAAGTGGATATAAATTACTTTTTATCAGCTGTTGACACAGTCCAATCATATGTTCACCAGTTTCCTTACAAACAAAATGAGCCATGTCGATATTTTCATCGGACAAAGTTAAAGGGTTAAGCTCTTGGTCGGATTCAATCCACGCCGCTTTAAACTCAGAATTATCTTTAATGATTTGGAGGGCGGCTTCGGATTTTCCGAAGCCGCAGATTTGGGTGATAGCGCCCTGGGGAAGGCCTGCCTCTACCTCTAATAGAGGAGTTTCTAAAGATTGGCGCTGGTAAAAATTTATAGACTGAGAAAAATAAGATCCTGAAGTTTTAAGATTTTCTGCATACATAGGAATCTCCTTTGGGAAGGGGTTATTTTAATGATCACGCAAATTAATTTCGGAGTAAGTTCATTCGCATCAAGCCAACAAAAACGCCTAAGATTCGGAACTCATCCTGGGGATCGACGAGAATGGGTTTATATTTTTCATTTTCTGAATGTAATTCAATTTGAGATTTTTTTCTTATTAAGCGCTTAATCACGGCTTCATTATTAATCATTGCGACAACAAGTTGTTTTGAATCCGCATGTGCTTGTTCCCGCACGACAATATAATCACCATCTAAAATTCCCACATCAATCATGGAGTCGCCTTTTACTTTTAATGCAAAATGCGGAGACTCGGTATCTACCATGGTGGAGGGGACTTCGATTTCTTCGTGATGAATGGCGTGCTCGATGGGTAGACCCGCGGCCACTTTTCCGAGAAGGGGTAACATGCGATTTTTGGGCAAAATCTTGAGACCCCGAATGGCATTTTGTTCCCTTGAGATAAAGCCTTTTTCTTCCAAAATTTTAATATAAGTTTGCACCGACCCAAGGGAGCTAAGTTGGAAGTGTTTGGCAATTTCAGTCTGGCTGGGATTGCATCCATGCTCGCGGCTGTAATCTTGAATATAATCCAGAAAAAGTTTTTGCTTAGGGGTGAGGGCCGCATCTTGATTTGTTTTCATCACTTCATTCTCCTTGTTAAGTCGCGGTGATTTTGGAGTCGAAACCGCAACAATACCGTAACAAAGAGTAACCGTAACTTTACCGTAATGACAAGAATGTATTTTTTAAAACAGGTCTGGATTTTTTTATTATTTTTTGAAGTAGGTGCTAAGTTATTGGTCCGATTGATAAAAAGAAAAATTACGCCGTGCTGTTAAAAGGTCTAGTTTGATTTGTAATCGACTAGGTGTTGGTTTTGGGATGGGGAAATTTAGGGGTCAATTGTAGGGAAATTGGATTTAAAGTTAAAATTTTGCGGAGCTTTTAAGTGCTGTTCCACGTTTAAGGTTAGCAATGATTTTATCGGCAGCCTCTTCAGCAGTACATTTTGAGGTATCAATTAATATGTCGTATTGATATTTACGAAATTGTTCATACTGAGATCGTGCCGTTCCTAACTGTCGGTCATTGCGAAGTTTTTCTCGAGCTTCAATAATTTCTAATGGAGCAGTTACACCTACAAAATAAACTTCTGATTCTTGCAAGGCTTCAGCAATTTCTATTATCCATTTTGGATTGTGTAACACATGATCGATAATCATAAAATCCATAGCCTGAGCGTAACATCTCAAAGCTTTATTAAATCCAGAAAGAGATCTTTCAATGATTTCTAAATCATTAGGTATGTCCATATTTATTCTCATGGGCAATGAAGGTTCAAGAAATCGATCAACCCCAAAAATAAAATAAGGCTCTTTAAGCTTGTTCAAAAGTATTTTGGCAATTGAGCTTTTTCCAGCGCTAGAAACACCATTTAAAAATATAATCATTTTTAAAAATTACTCTAGGTCTTAAGGAGCTTGCAAGCTCCAAAATATATGTGAATGAAATTTAAAAAATGGAAGTTAGATAAATGGGTTGGGAGTGGTGCGATGCATGAACATTCTTTGAAATGCACAGGAGTATAAGCATTCCGAAAAGCAAATGATAGTTAAAAAACATTTGTAAGTTGAATTTTTAAACTCCTTAGTGGTTAAGCCTTGCGTTACTTTATTAGTTATTTTTAGTTTTCTGAAAATACTTCTTTCGGGTAATTTTCGTAGCTCACACTTAAACTCTGTTTAATTACTTAAGCAGACATGTTCCCGAAAATTTAATTTTTATTAACTTCCTAGAAGCCATTTGTGGACACACAAGGTGCCATATTTTTGTGTTATCTGGATTCACAGCTAAATGAAAAAATCCTATAAATGAACTCTAAAATTCCATGGTATGTTCCTTTCAGTTTTTAAAAAAGGAGACTGAAATGCAATTTGATATTAATGCTCATGCTGATGAATCTATAAATCTAAAATATATCTCAAATGATGATCTGATTTTTAGAACTGAAAATTTAGTTCAAACAGAACGTTAAGTTATGCATTTGGTTTTAACTCATTTATTAGAGATTATGAATCGTAGTCTTTATGCTGATCTTGGCTTTGATAGCATGTATACGTTGATGATTAAAAAATATGGGTATTCTGAAACTTCAGCTTTACGAAGGATTGATGCAGCAAAACTTTTAAGAGCAGTTCCTGAAGTGGCTGATAGGCTTAAATCAGGAACTTTAAATTTATCGCAGGCTGTTCAATTTCAAAAATGTTTGGAGTCTGAAGCAAAGAGGGGGGAACTTGTTTCTGAATCTAGATCGCAAGAAATCCTAGAAAATCTTAAAAACTGTAACGGTTTTGAAACCCGTCAAATTCTAGCTCAAGAGTTCGATATGCCAGTTAAAATCCAAGAAATTGTTAGACCTCAAAAAGACGAATCGGTCCGCCTTGAGATTACTTTTTCAAAAGAGAAGTTCGAAGAACTTAAACAAGCAAAGAGTTTACTTTCCCACATTGCGCACAGTGGATCATGGGTTGATGTGATTTCGGCTTTAGCCTCAAAGCATAATAAATCTAAATTACGTGTAAGGACATCTACGAAATCTAGATTTTCCTCCGCTACGGAGGTTAAATTATCTAATTCCTTAAATGTTTCTTTGATGAAACCTTCTGGAACAGAGGATTCTACGATAAATTCTCCTTTAGCCGCTCGTTCATTGCTGGCATCAACTTCCAAGCGTGCACATCTATCAGTTGATCTCAAAAGAAAAGTCTTTGCTCGCGCCGACGGTTGCTGTCAATATCAGACCCCTGGCGGAAGTCGGTGTGGTTCGAAGTTTCAAATTCAGGTTGATCATATGTGCGCCAAGAAGCACGAAAGGAGCCTACGGAATGCAAGATCCGTCGTTCTAAACTAGAAGCAAAGAGGAACGAAGTCGCACTACTACGATCATGGT
>JAYSSI010000037.1:0-29870 GCA_043720615.1 Pseudobdellovibrionaceae bacterium
GGAATTCGAAAGTTAACAACGAAGCACTTAAACCCTTAAAAAAACGAAGCAATCTTGAGGCGTTAGTTAGCATTAAGCACACTCAAGTGAAGCAGTTTCTAAAGAACAAACCAAAAGTGGATCTAATGAGATCAAAGGATAATATGAAGGCCTATCTTACCATCTACAGACCCATAGCGATTAAGTTTGTGCTATTTATGTCTATTAACTATCCATTGTTTGCACAGGCGCAATCATTTGAACGTTGTGTAGAATACGCACAAAACAGTTCATTTTCAAAAATAGCGCCTGGCGAAATTTCTAATTTTTTTGTTAAATGCCCATATCAATCGAGCCAACCCATACGCGGACAAAAACGTCCTGAATACAGTGATTTGGAAATCAAAAACATAGCCTATACCTTTGAATCTGTTTCTGACTGCTGGGATATCAATCCTCAGTGGTTTTTTCCAAAGTTAATGCTAGAAAGTGGATGCCATCCTCAAATTCAAAATCCTGGTGGAGATGCTGGGATCGGACAGCTGACACCAGCGGCGATTAGTGATGTCGACCAAGTTATAATATCTTACAAGCAAAAAATATTTACAAGCAGTCGAAAATCCTGCCAATGGATCAAGGGTCAGTCATCAAGGCAAACTGACTTTTGGAACCCAATCCATGGAAAAAGTAAATGCTACCTTTTAGAAAAAAATAAGATTCCACTTCGCAATCTGTTGTATTCTGGTATATTTCAAAAACTGAATGAAAAATATGTTAGTGCAGAATTTGAAAAAAAACAAATATCGAAACTGTTGCAACAAGCTGGCTATATTGGACATGATCATACGAATATAAAAAAGATTCTGTTAGCTTTGGGGTATAATACAGGAGGCGCCGTAGCCGTTAGAAATCTAGAACAGTTTTTATTGAGTCGTATTGACTACGTACGCCGAAAGAGTCAAGAATACGATTTTTCTGCCTTGGAAAAATTATCCTATGCAGAAAAGGTTGTCGTACTGTCTTATGTTACTGATCATGATTTCAATTTTACAAATAAACTCGAAAATTTCTATGAAAAAAAAATATTTTTAAAATTAAAATCCAACAAAAAAATCCTCAACTCACTGATTCGCAGATTGAAGTTGAGCTTCATAAGGTTTTTAAAAATGTGTCTGCTTCGTTTTATTCATTTCCTGAATGGCTACTAGTTTGGCAAAGTCATGGTGGCCCTGGGTATGTCAGCGGCTTAGCTAAAATAGCTCTAGAAGTTGAGAAAAGATTTGGCCCAGAAGTTTGTTCTGATTATAAAAATTATTTTATCGGACTATAATTCTGTCTCAGCAAATTTGATGATCATTTGCTTCCAGAAAGTGAGCTTTTGTTTTTCTATGAGTTCAGCAGATTCCTTTAAATTTTCTTCGTAGATTGCGTTTATTTTTTGATTAATACCTTGGCCATGAACCATCACGGCATTATTTGTTTTACTTTGCAGGTGCCAAAAAGTAATCTGGCTTTTGAGTCCATATCGCAATTAAAGCTACTTTTTATGTTAGATTTAAATTGAACTTAAGAAAAGATCTCCGTGATATTAGAAACACAAATTTTAAAAGATTTCAATGTTATGAAATCTTTTTGTAAATCTTAGGTAAAAACATTCCTGTTGTTTTCATATAATCTAAATATTCTTCTTTAAGTGGGCTCATAGAAATTTTTTTTTCTTCAAATTTTGCCGCCTTGTAGTACAAAGCAAGCATACTCATAGAAAGCAAAAGAACAAATATGTTTTTGGTAATTAAAGCCGTACTAAAATAAGTAATGTTGTAAATTAAATAATAGGGGTGACGAATAAATCGATACAGCCCTAGCTTTAATATTTTTTTAGGTAAATCACGACTAAAGACAATACTAAATTGATAATTTTTAACGAGTTTTGAATTGTACCAAAAACCTACTAGACACAAAGAAAGAATAAAATTATAAACAACCAAGGATTTAGTAGAGGGACTAGCAATGAATAAAAAGTATAAACATGAAAAATAAAGAAGAAGACTGTTAATTTGGAGGAGTCGATAATTTTTACGATCGAAGTCGGGATGTCTTGAAAACACACCAAAGACTGACCAAAAAAAAGAGCCAAAGTTGAGAACTAGTAAGGCCACTGCCAAATAATGCATAATTACCACCATCGGAGTCTAGTATAGGACTTTTTAAGATTCTGAGAAGGTAATTTCATTTTTACATATGAAATTAGGTCAATTTTTTTGATTTTAACTCAACAAAAGACCTGAAGGCTCAAAAATTGGTCTTCATGTTTCAACCATTTAGTACGATTTAAAGAATAGTGAAAAGCTTTGAATCACTGATTTATACGTTATTTCCTGAATGGCTGCTGAACAGTACGCCGTGGGTTTCTATTTGGAAAGAGAAACGACATGAAGAGTTTATAACTCTTGCTCGGTTTACCTATGGACTTTTAATCATAGGCTACCCTTTGCACTACTTTTTTGTCGACTCAAAATTAGGCTTAGTCAGTGATCAGCGATGGCTTTTATATCGAGGGGGGCTAACAATTATTTCAATTGTTGGCTTTATATCGACTTTTACAGGTCTTAGAGATCGTCCATTTATTTCAAAATTTTATTTTATCTCAACTGGGCTTATCATAGCTTATTTGCAGGCGCGAAGCACAACTTGGTATAATGGCGTACCTTATTTCTGGGGAATCTTGTTTGTTGTCCTATTTTCATTTTTTTCTCTTATTTCTTTTATTCCAGCCATTTTATATTCTATCTTGGGATTTGCAATACAGTGGAATCTTTTGATTGAGTCCGGGAATAATCCCGCTCTTTTGCTGGGTGCTTTTTCTGTTGGTATTATCATGGTTATGATTTTTAAGTATAATATTAAGTCTGAAATATTATCTTTTATTGGTGGGCAAGAAAAGCTTGAGCTTCAGGCAAAAATAATAGTTTCTCAACATTCCTTGAACGAACAAATTCAAGCTTTTTTGCCCAAAAAAATTCGCGAAAGATTAAATTATCAAGTCGTAACAAATAAATTAGATATTATTCATGCGATGGATGAAGTTCTCAGGCAAAAAAATGTTAAAATTGCAGCCCTTTTTAGTGATATTAGAGGCTTTACGCAAGGCTCAAAAAAATCAGATTATTTAAGTTCGGCTGCCATACCAAATATGAAAATGGTGACAGAATTAGCTGAAAAAAATAATGGTATTTCAAGACAAATTGGAGACTTAGTTTTTTCTTATTTTGATGACGATAATTTTTCTAGAAATATTCGGGATGCTTTTCAGGCCGCAGCTGAAATTTTAGATATGAATGAAAGACTTAATTTTGCGGCGCCTATTGATTTGAAAGTGATCCGATATGTTCTTTTAGACTGCGGCCAAGCTTTGGTGGGTAATATTGGTGGCATTAATTCTGCTCGTGAAGTGACAGCCATGGGTAGTTGTATCAACCGGCTCAGTCGTATTGATCTTGTGACCAAAGAAAGGAAAGTAGCAGACATTCTAGGTGAAAATGCAATTTTAATGTCCGAAGAATATGGTCTCATCGTAGAAAAGATTTTCCCTAGCCTAACGTTTAGTCGTATTCATTTGCCGGATTTAGAATTATCAATAAAAGATTTTCCAGAAGTAAAACAACTGATTTATTTTAAATTATCTGAGCAAAGCTTTCAAATTTCATTCAATAATGATTCTTCCCGAGGTGCAGCGTGAGTCTTTCGTGGTTAAAAAATGTGGCTGAATTAGATGGAAATTATAGTACTGAAGTGCACGGGAATATTTCACCAGCAGAAATTCGCGCTGGCGAACCGATACGAGCGGTTCTTTCAACGGTGATTAATAGTGATATCGTATCTAAAGAAGTGAGGGTTTGGAGAATCAGTCCTCTAGGTGTGGAAGTTGTGCTGACGCCTGAATTTCAAGATGTCCAAATTGGACAAGCTTTTGATGTTGAATTGACCGTCGGTCGAGTGGTTTCAAAGCTTCAAGGTATTACAGCAACAGCTAAACATACAGAAATGGATCGACAAATTTTAGGTTTAAGATTGTGTATGAAAGAAGAGGCTAGCTGGCGCGGAGACGAGCGTCGCGATACACAAAGATGGATGACCAGTCGCGAATTTATGCCTTCTGGCGTCTGCGCAAATCCTGGAAAATTTAACGACTTTATTTATTTTAAAATTACAAATATATCAGGCGGTGGAATGCAAATTTCAACAAGCTTAAGGAATAAATTTATTGTTCCAGGGATCCGATTAGAAGCAACAGTGAGTTTTCCACTCACTGGACAAATTAGAATATTTTTTGAAACGATTAATTCAAGTATGAAGTCTGAAGATGGGCGCGAGTATTTATCATTGGGTTGTAAATTTATTAGACCCAGTAAGCAGGCTATAGAGGTGATTTCGCAATATCTTTTTCAATTTGGTCCTCCCATAAGTTTAAAAGAGATGAAAGATAATAAACTAGTTCCGTCAAATTCTATTTCTGGAATTGAATTTCGATATGTACGAACTAAAGAAGAATACGATCAAGTTTTAGACCTTAGACGACTGGCTTACGGTGGTGCTGGAAAATTAACATCAGGCGAAGATGTTTCTGATATCTATGATGCTAGATCAAGAATTGTCATTGGCACTTACAAAGGTAAAGTCATAGCAAGCACAAGACTTATTTTTAATGAACAAACTGATCAGATGGAGCATGAGCAATTCGTTTCATTTCCAGATTTTATTCCTAGAAAGGATGAAATTTGTGAAATCACAAGAGTTTGCTTACATCCTGAATTTAGGGGATCAGAAATCCTTTTAGGTTTATTTCGATTTCTAGGTATTACAGTGGCCCAATCAGGCCGTCGGTATATACTGGGTTGTGCAACAGATCAGCTGCTGCCGATGTATTTGCGAATAGGATTTCGTGATACTAAAATTAAATTTTCTCATAAGAATTTAAATAATTTAGAGCATACAGTTTTTCTCTGCGATATTGTTAAGGGCTTATCGGGTAAAGGCGTCAGTCCTATTGTATGGAATGTAGTATGGGGTCCCGTGACATCCTATTTAACTGAACGACATATCTTGGAATATGATTTACTGTCTACAGTAAGAATCGGTCTTTATCGATTGCTAGCTCCTCTGAGCTTTTTTCTTGAAAGAGCTTCTAAGAAGCCTAGCAAGCGTGTTCCTAAAAATAAAGCTTCGTCACCGACTCACTAAAATCGAGTCGGATATGGGTGACGACGCTCTCTTTATTCTGTGGCAGATTGTCTGTCTCTAAATATAACAGAAAAGGTTTGAGAATTTATGAATTTGAAGTCAATTTTGACTGCGGTTCTTATGTCATTGATTTGTGGAAGTAGTTTTACAGAAATATTTTTTTAAGAGCCTGGCTTTAAACCCAGGTATTTTTTATTACCTAAAAAAAATCCAAAAATCAGAGTGATTGCAGCACTTCGTCAAAAGCGATTATCATCCCACAAGTTGACATCATCGAAGGCCCGTGGTTTTTTTATAAAGGAGGTTTTTTATGACCCAAGATTTTATAGTTTCTCCAGACGTAGTTTCCCGTGAGCTTGAAAAAGAGCAGGTCTTGTTGGATATGACAAATGGGGCTTACTTTGGACTTAATGAGGCGGGCAGTCTGATTTGGAAACTTTTCTTAGAAAATAAAAACGCTGACCAGATCGCTGAAAAGCTAGTCCTAGAATATCAAGTGACCCAAGAAGAAGCGATGAAGGATATTACGATTCTTTTTAAGACCATGCAGGAAAAAGGTTTAATTAAATCTAGGGCCGACTGACGCTGCTGAGTTTTTTAAAACCTTTTAAAATCCGAGCTAAATAAAAATATAAAATTTCAAATTTTGATTTCGATCCAGCGACTGCATAAATGTATTCAGAGCTGGGAAAAAGATGTTCCTGTAAAAGTCGTAGTCTCATTTTATGGGTTGGTAAGCACTTCATATCAAAAATAAAATCCCGCCAGCGATTGCGATCTGAACGTAAAAAATAATTAGAAACTTCTCCCGAAACGGCATTAAGTCTTATTAAAACTTCTGTAGGAACTTTTAAAGAATGCTTTTCGCTCACCGTGTTTAAAATAGCGACTGCAATGGCAGCCACTTTTTTTTGAATCAATAAATTTTGCGTTTCTATCCACCATTCATAGGTTTTTCCAGCACTTAAAAGCTTGATATCTTTTTCCCATTTTGGAGATGGGTCGATAAAATGATGTCCCACCCAATGGCAGCAGGCGTGCAGAAAGTGGTGTCGATTAGAGAGGGTTCGAGCGTTAGGATGCAAAAGGGGAAGGGATTGAGAATTATTCCAAGCTTCCGAAAAACTTAAAAGGGTTCTAAAAAATACTGGATTTAGTAAACCCCAATGCAGATCAAAATAATGCTTATGGCCACGCCTGTCGGTTGAATAAAAAATCATCTGCGTGTGAACCAAGGAACCATGATTGGTTGGAATCAGAGTAAATCCAGATTCTTTAAGAAGGGTAGAGGCTTGTTCCTTTTGGTGAGGTGAAATCCACAAATCAGAGTCTAGTCTAGGTCGATCCCAGGGTTTTGTGTAATGCGAATACGCTAATGCAGAGCCTTTGATAATTAAAAATTCAATTTTTGCATGATTCAGGATGTCGATCATTTTACACAATTCAAGACGTGAAACCTCTTCTAAAACGGCAAGGCGAGAGGTATCTGAAACTGTGTTTGTATCCATGAACTTACTTTCACGTGACTTAAGGAGCTTGTCAAAACTCTTCTCCGTGTTAAAATTCTAAAATGTATAGCTACGAACTTCATGGTTACGCAATCGAATGTGCTTGGCCGCTGCCAATGAGTAGCTCTAGGGCTTTGTCCAAAAAGGCAGATCTTTTTATCACGCACTCTAATATTCAAATAAAAGAGCCTCAGTTGATGCATCCTTTACGTTCCAGTGAAGGCCATGAAGTGGCGTGGTTAGGTTGTTGTGACTTAGGTTTTATTTTGAATTTTCAGAATCAAGCTCAGTTTTTATTTTCTGAAAGTATTTTAAGTGTTCTTAATACTTCTTTATCAGAAAGTGATCTGGATACTTTGTTGCTCAGCCAAGTCATTCCGATGGCTTTTAGTTTTACGGCAGATTTAATGCTTCACTCCAGTGGGGTCGAAAAACTTGGTCAAGCCTGGGCTTTCTTAGGACTTGAAGGCGCTGGTAAATCCACCTTGGCAGCTTCTTTTTTTGAAAGAGATTTTAAAGTTTTATCTGATGATTCTTTGCGAGTGGATATTTCGTTTGATTCTATAAAGGTCTATCCAGGCACTCCAGAAATTCGAATGTTTTCTGAAAGTATAGGAAAAATTTTTAAAAATCCAGAAGCCTTAAATTTCTCTGAAGCTATTCATAAAATGCGATTGAAATTGCCGCACCAACAACTTCAAGCTCTGCCGCTGGCGGGTATTTTTTGTTTAAATCCTCAATCTGAAGATACAGAAGTATCAATAAATTCTCTTCAGCCGATGGCGGCTTTGCCATTTTTATTACGCAGTCTTTTTAGGTGGGATCTCCAAAGTCAAAGTTCTATGACGAGGGAAATTTCAGGAGCTGTGCAGCTCTTAAGTCGAACTCCTGCATATGAAGTCAAATACTCGCACAAATGGGAATCAAGAGAAAATCTGGTCTATAAAATTAGCGAAGTCATGCTTTTATGATAACAAAAGTTTTTAGAATTATTTTAAAACCGTTATTAACTTACCAAGCCATTGCAATATTTTTTTCGGTTAAAACGGATCTTTCGACATTGCCGATAAAATCAACTTTACAAAGGGCTCAGGATAAAAACATCTCGGTTGAAAATAACTTAGACTGGCAACATATCGATTGGATCTTGCGCGTCTTATGTCGTTTGATTCCGTCTGTATCCCCCTGTCTTTGTCATGCGATCGGATTATTTACAATCAGTCCTCCCTTAACCACCTTGCTAATTTATGTGAAAAAAAATGAGTCTTTACTCAGTGCTCACGCCGGCATTAAATATCAGGGTCAAATTTTTTCTTTAGCTAGCACCTGGCATTCTGAGATTCAATTTTTAGAAATCATAAAGGACTCGCATGCGAATTGAATTAAAAAAAACCGGTGCTGATGAGATTTTTTTTTGGGGAAATCCACAATTTCCAAGCGGTGAGGCCGTCAATCTGGCTCATTTTTTAAAATATTGGACCCATGATGGGCTATATTTTTTTACTCACATCAAAGGCTCATGGGCTTTAGCCGCTCGAATTGATGGAAAAATTATTTTAGCCAGAGATCATTATGGTTTTCAATCCCTCTACTTTTGTCAGGACGATCAAAAGGTGACGGCGGCCTCTTTTCAATCCGAATTGACGGATCTCAAGGCAGAGCAACTTGATGAAGAGGTCATTGCTTGTTTCTTGATGGATGACTTTAGTTTAAAAGATCGCTCCTTTTGTCTTAACGTGACACAAGTTTCACCAGGAACAATTACAACCATACAAAATGAAACAACTCTATCAAAGCCTTTTGAAGAAAAAACAGCCCCCGCTTTATTTAAAGAAAATTCAACGGAGGCTGGGAAAAAATGGAGAGAATTAATTTTACAAAGTCTTGAGAGGGGAGTTAGTCACGAAAAAAAGATAGGTCTGATTCTTAGTGGTGGGCTTGATTCCTCAGGCTTATTGGCACTTCTAATACATTTGAAAAATAATAATATTTTAAAATGTGAAATTAATCTTTATCATCTCGAGTTTTTACAAGGGCCAGAAAATACCGAGGGCTTGGCTCGAAAATTAGCTCAGGAATTCAATCTCCCTATTTTTTGTATTAACTTGCAATTAGACTCTAGCCAAATCAATTGGAAAAAAGAAGAAACAGCATGGGATTTGCCATATTTTCCTACTTTTCAAATGTATGAGCCCTTGCTTGTTCAAGCTAAAAAAGATGGCTGTTCAATGGTTCTATTTGGCTATGGCGCCGACGAACAGCTAACTCCACCCTTATTTTTTTTAGCCGATTTATTAAAAAACTTTCGCTGGAAGCTCTTATGGCATCACATCATTCGAAAAAAGTTTTATAATGAGCCGCTAGCTTTGCTGCCAAGAATGTTACTAAAGCCTTTAATCCCACGAGGACTTAGGGATCAATTGCGAAAGTTCAAAAAAAATCGAAAAATTCCACAGCCTTTTTTAAATCATCCGATGTTGAAAAAATTTTACAGCGCAGCGATCGAACGCTGGAGTCAAAGACCGTCGCAAAAGTTAGATATTGCACGGCAAAATATGTGGGTGAGGTTGCGAACTGTTGGCGGATTGCAGTATTCTGCAGAGGTTCATGCTTTACTCTGTGAGAAACAGGGTCTGCGATGCTACTTGCCCTACTTTGATCCGGATCTTATTCGTTTTTCTTTGTCCCTTCCTTTAGAGTTTTTAATCGACATGGATCTTGAAAAATCAATTTTACGTAAATCCTTAGAAGGTTTACTGAGCGATGAGGTAAGGGGGAAGCCCAAGTTCCAGGATTACAGTGACTTCACGCTTGCTGCGGTGGACCGTCAAAAGAATTTATGGTTGAGCAGTCATCATCTTGTTCGTCGCGGATGGCTGCCCGAAAGCTATAAAGTCCAAATCAATTTAAATATTCCTTCCCATGACCAATCTGATACAGTCTTAAAGATTCAATTTATTGAAAATATATTGAGCACGGCTAATACATATGACAAGCTAACTGAGCGAGGTTCACATGAACATATTAAAGAAAGATCATCAACAGAATGAAGTTAAACCCAATACAAACCAAGGTGAAAAAAAACCTTACGTTCGACCTGAATTGCGCGAATTTGGTTTGATCAATGATTTCACTCAAGCGATCACAGCCACCATGGGTGCTGACGGTGGAGTTGCGCCCTCGAATAGAGTCATGAATTGTATTTCCGTTCCCCCACTTATTCAAGAACATCGCTGGTTATTGCAGGATACAAAAGTTCAAGAGCAATTTCGTGCAGCCATTCTAAAAAAAGTAAAACCTGGTGATGTCGTTTTAGATCTTGGAACAGGAACAGGTTTGCATGCTTTTTTTGCCGTTCAAGCCGGGGCCTCTAAAGTTTATGCCGTCGATAGCGAACTTGTGATTAAAGCAGCCCAAGAATTAGCGCTTAAAAACAATATGTCTGATCGTATTGAATTTATAATGTCGCATAGTGAAATTTTGCAGTTGCCTGAAAAAGTCGATGTGATCATTACAAATATTGGTTTTCTTTCAACCATGAAATCATTGCCTGCGATTGTCGAGAAATTTTTAAAACCAGAGGGCTTGCTGATTCCTGAAAAAATTCAGTTGGGCTGCACTTTAGTTGAAGATGAAAAATTCTACCAAGAGCACGTCAGTTTTTGGTCAAATTCAGCTTGGGATTTGCAGTTATCAGCAATGAAGCCTTTTGCCACAAGTCGACCTTTCTACGGCAATTGGGATTTAAAAAACATCATCGGACCCATGAAAGAGTTAGAGCCATTTAACTTATCTGTTTCACTTGATCGGACTTATGAATGGCAAAAAAACTTTAAAATATTAAGAAGTGGTATCGTGCATGGAATTTTAGGTTGGTACACATTCACATTGTCCGATGAGCATTCTTTTACGACTCGGCCGCCTTTGCAGCTTTCGCCACATATTTGGTCACAGTGGTTTTTTCCTTTGGAAACTCCGATATTAGTGATTGCCGATGAAGAAGTGAATTTAAAGTTAGGACTCAGTCTTAATAAAAATATTGAAGAGCCGGTTTGGAGATGGACGATTGAGAGTAAAAATAAAAAGACGACTCAAACAAGTTTTGATTCCCTTTTGCTCTCAAAGGAAAAGCTTCCTTCTCGAACTACAGCTTCTAATTAGTTGATCAGCTGTAGTCTTCGGCCTGTCTTAGCTAAATTTTTAAGACCTTTGGAGAATACCCAGGGCCCTAAAAAACCTAAGATCAACGAAGCTCCCATAAAAATAAAAGCAATTTTATAATCAAAAATTTCTTTTCTGGAAGCTTCAATCAGCCATGTCCACGGTGATAACACGAGGCTTGAATACAAAAGCCACGAGGGAAACACGGTCAGTGGAAAATAAACTCCAGCTAAAATTGTCGCAAAATGACTAAGGTGTTGAACAGCCCCTAGTCCGCGTCCTGTGTAGACAAAAAGAGAGACGCTAAGAAGCCCCAAATTCCAAAAGAGGGGAGAGCTTAAGATTATTAATATCATCGCTTTTAGCACGTCCTGAAAATGAAATTGAGCCCCTAAGATACTCGCAAGGCCCACCATAAGACACAATCGACAACCTTCACGAAAGTATTCGCCCCATTGAAGTCTGAATAAAATTTTATAAATAGGACTTGGATTCATTAAAAGAATTTCCCAGGTTCCCTCAATCAAACTACTTCGCAAGGCTTTTGTTGAAGATAAGAAAAGAGCCATGGGAATAGCAATAACGATTTCCCCCCAAATAACATACTGAAAATAATTATGAGATAAAAAGGCACGACCAAATGCTTCCGATGTGAAATAATAAAAGATCACATCAAGCATAGAGCTGAGCATATCTGTGATAAAAAATATTTTCTTAGGATAACGATCCCGCCATGTTAAGCTTATCATAAGCCAAAAAAGATGAATCATATCGCACCCATCTCAAGTTTCCATAAAGTTGATTGGAAAGATGGGCTGACATTTTTTAGCTCGGAAGGTGAGCTCCAAATAACTGTGGAAGTGGGAGCTAGAGTCCTAAACTGTTCCTCAATAAATTGAATATTGTCTTCATCAAGACTGCGAAAGGGCTCATCCATTAAAATCAATTTTGGTTGATTCATAAGCAAGCGGCACATATGTAGTAATTGACGGCGACCCGTGGACAAGCTGAAGGTTTGCATATTTAAACTCTCGGAAAAAGCGGGAAGCTTCTTCCAAGAATTAAGATGTTGTTTCAATTGGTCGTCTGAAATATTCCAAAGTTTTGCATACATATTTAGACACTCAAGTCCGGTGAGTCTTGCCCAAAAGCCTGATTCGCAAACAGGCATCCATGAAATATGCTGATTATGATTTTTTGAATTCAGAGATTGGCCTAAGAACTGAACCAGCCCTTGGTCGGGCGAAATAAGGCCCGCCATAATTCTTAGAAGTGTGGTTTTCCCTGAACCATTATTGCCTTTAAGCAGGATTCTTTCGCCGGCAAAGGCTTTCATTGAGAAGTTTTTAATAACAGCTCGCTGTTGAAAGATTTTACTTAAGCCGTGCAATTCAAGCACAGGTGCATTTTCTGGGACCATCATTTGAGTTTTTATGAGGACTGTGTTGGAGTCAAATCATGTCCGAAGATTCAAGCCAATTACTAAAAGAACAAGCCCTCCAGATGGCTCAAGGGCAAAGCTCTGATTTTCACATTCAGTGGGTTTCAAAATTAATCCAGTCACAAGGATTTAATCAAGATGGGTTTATTTTAGATTTTGGAGCGGGCAAAGGGACTTTACTGCAATCACTTCAAACGCTTGGAATAATAAACCTTTGGGGCGCTGATTTGTTGTCTGATCCCAGTGGAGGTCGCTTTGAATGGAGGAAAGAAGATCTGAATTCTTTTCCATTTGAATCTTTGAAAAATAAATTTGATTGGATTCTTTGTATTGAAGTGATTGAGCACTTAGAAAATCCACGTCAAATCTTGCGTGGAATTTCTGAAATGCTAAAACCCGGCGGAAAACTTCTACTCACAACTCCTAATGTAGAAAGTTATAGATCATTACTTTCATTTATTTTTCGCGGCCATTTTATAGATTTTCTTGATTCTAGTTATCCAGCTCATATCACGCCCATGGTTCTTATGGATATGAAAAGAATTTTGCAAGAGTGTGGTCTTGAACTTTTTCATCTTGAGTACTCAGGGAGGGGAACCCTACCGGTATGGACCTCTTTAAGTTGGCAAAAAATTTCTATGGACTTGCTGAGCGGTAAAAGATTTAGTGATCATGTCATGCTTGTTGTTAGGAAAAATTCATGAAGCTATTGTATGTTTCGCCCAATGCGGAACTCGGTGGGGCTGAAAGAATTTTAGAAACTTTTATTAAGCATCATGATCGGCAACAATTTGAAGTCTTTGTTGTTTTCTTACGAGAAGGCTCTTTAGAAGAAAAATGGCGAAATTTAGGTGTACAGGTCTTAAAAATTCCACCTTTTCGATTTCGAAATCTGGGCCAGATGTTACACAAGCAGTGGATACTAAGAAAAATACTGTCTGAAAATAAAATCGATTTGGTTCACAGCACAATGTCCTATGGGCATCTTTTCGCAGGCCCCGTGGCGTTATCTTTAGGTATTCCAGAAATTTGGTTTCAACATGGACCCGTAGGTAAATCATGGGACCAAATAGCGGCCTTAGTTCCTACAAAATTAATTTTATGCAATTCTCAATACACTGAAGGACTTCAAAATCGATTATCATCATCACAGACAAAAGTTATTTATGGCCCGGTTGAAATCCAAAAAATAGACCCCGAGTCTATTCATATCATAAGAGATGAATTTCGTAAAAAAATTAAATTTTCAAGCGATGATTTTATTTGCGTGCATGTTGCAAGATTAGATCCTTGGAAAGGGCAAGAAAATTTCATTAAAGCCATTGAATTAGCTTATGAAAGAAACCCAAAAATTAAAGGACTTGTCGTTGGCGGAACTAATTTAGGCCACACTGATTTTGAACAACAGCTCAAAAACTATGTCCAAGAAAAAGGACTTCAAAAAGTCATTCACTTTACGGGGCATTTAAATTCGGTGTATGAAGCTTTTTATGCGGCGGATATTTTTATTCATACTTCGCAAATTCCAGAGCCTCTAGGATTATCGATTCTTGAAGCTTTGGCTTGTGGAACACCTGTGATTGCAGCAAATCTAGGAGGGCCAATAGAAATTCTTACGCATGGAGAAAATGGGTTCTTAAATCCTGCCAGTGATATCGAAAATTTAAAAAAACTTATTTTAACTCTGGTTGAGCAGCCAATGTTGCGATCAAAGTTTAAAACTCAGGGTTTAGCTAAAGCTCAAGAATTTGAAGCCAAAGCATGGGTCAAAAAAGTGGAACGAATTTACACAGAATTATAAAAATATAAATTAGGAAGCCGCTTTACGGTTTTTGGAACTGATCACTTTATAATATCTACCACCATCAGCATAAATGATATCAGGATGGGCTTTATTCATCACTCCTAAAACAGGTACGGTTTTTAAATCCGATAACATTTCAAGAGAATTGATCACGTCTTCTCGGTGTGTTTTTCGATGTTCAACTACCAAAATATGAAGATCAGCTAAGGTGCTAATTAAAAAAGGATCAATAACAGACAAGATTGGGGGAGTATCGATAATGATAAAATCATATTTCAAAGAAATACTTTTAATTGTCTCGGGCAGATTGATTTTTTCAATAAATTCAGCGGAATGCTCAATGATTGAAGCAGAAACTAACATATCAAGATTGTCATCATATTTTTCTATGCAGCTTTTAAGAAGTTCAGCGGTGGTGGAACTTGTTAAATTTCCCTGAATTTTTTCTTTGTTAAAATAGGCTTTGACGGCAGGTTGTCGTAAGTCAAAATCAATGACTAATGTTTTCAGTCCACCTTTAGAGAAGGCCGAAGCTAAGTTTGAAGCGACAAAGGTTTTTCCAACGCTGGGACGAGGACTTGTTACTAAGATAACTAAAGCCTCTTTGTTTCGACCCATTACATTTTTAAAACCTTGCAGTCGAACTCTCAGGGCTCGAAAGGAATCTGATTCTAAGGAATCAGGAAATTCCTCAAGTAAAACGGGCATTTTTGCCAATGGATTCAGAGGCACAAGTGGAATGTATCCAATTGGATTAACTCCCATTTGTTCAAGATCATTTAAATCTTTTACGGAGGGTATTAATGAATCTTGTAGAAAGAGTGCAGCCAAGCAAACAAACAAACCTACGCCTATATAAAATACCATTTTTCTAGAAAGAGGAGTATTTTCATGGGATCCAAGACCTGCGTTACTAAGGACAGCGAAATCACTCACAGCAGCAGCTTCTTCAATTTCTATTTCTTGAAGTCTTTTCTTTATGACTAAGTAGAGGTTGTTGGCGATATCATTTTCTCGGGTCAATTCACCTAAGCGCTGCATACTTGAAGCAAGTTCTTTTAAGTCTGAACCCTTCTTTTTAATATTGGTCTCTAATGATGAGGCCTGCGCGCGTAAACGCTCGCGATCTTTGATCAATGAACCATAGGAAAGTTTCAGGGCTTTTAGATAGTCCAAAGGATCAGCGGTTGCTAGTGAAGGGTCCCCTCGGCCATCTAGAACTTGTTGATAAACTTTCATAATTTGAGAGATTTCAATATCAACTTTACGAAGGGCTTCAGGATCGTTTTCAGTTTTTAGTAAAGACTTTCGATATTGCAACATATTTAGGCGGTACTGAACCTGATTTAAGTACAATGAAGAAAGTGAGGATTCAGAGTTGGCAAGAGCTTTCTTAAGCTCTTGTAAGCTTGTCTTTGATTGCTGGATCAGATTCTCATTATTTTTTAGCTGTATTTGAATTTCAAGATAATCTTGCTCTGCTTTTTCAAGTCGTTCAACAATTGATCGTTCGGCTTGGTTCACAGATATAATAGAAGAATTAGCCTGAAATAATGTTTTCTCTGTTTCAATCTGTCGAACTTGTCGGCCTAGTTCTTTTTCTTGCATTGAAAGAAAGCGCTTCAGTTCAGATATTCTTCGACGAAGTCTTTTTTGGTCATTGTTAATAAAAATTGTTCCAGCACTGTCTGCGATCAATCGAGAAAGATTGGGATCCGTCATTCGACTTCGAATTCTGATCTGTAATCGTTCAGCATCAGGCTCAAAAGATAAACTACCACAAATGGAAAAATCAGGGCGCCCTGTGACACTTCCGACTTCTTTAACTAAAGAATCACAAGTTTCTTGGCTTTTAAACTGTTCAATCAAAGCGTATACTTTCGGAACAAAATTATCGCTGTTCGTGATACCTAAAGAATCACTCAATGGGGCCATATGATCACGACTGCTAAGGGATAATATCGAAGTCGAAACATAGCTGTTGGTTTCAAAGATATGAACGAAGAGAGCTAAGGCTGCAGAAAAAATAACTCCTGCAAACATCCAGAATTTATGAATTTTTAAAATTCGGTAAGCCCAACGAAAGTCGGGTGCAGGATGATGATGAGGACGAAACTGCGTTCCGCGTTCATTTTTAGGTGTTGCTTGCCCGTCAGAATTATTTGTCATAAAGCTATAATGGACTCCATTTTAATTCTTTAGTTTACATCGGCATAGTGGTAAATTTAATAAGTGGACATGATTGTGTTTTAACTTCTTTTTGAAAGTCTGGACTATTGTCTATTTTTAATGGCATATTTTTATTAATGAGCATTATGACCAACGTCCAGGCTGAGGCGGGGTCTAGTTCTTCAGGAATTGTAAGTACTATTGGAACTTTTCGTAAATTTACTAGAATTGCAAATGGGTCTGTAGCCTCAAATACACAGCTTTTTACTGATGTACTTGAAGGAGAAATTCAACTTCGATTAGCTCCTTCCTGGACCTTAGATATAACTGGCGGTGCTGCGATTAATCAGACTTATAATTATTTCGGTATGGGATTGCGTTCCTCTATGCCTGGATTTTTTCTTCTTGGTTCCGAGGGTAACACCTATGGGAAAAGGCATAGGACGCGGAAAGTAGAAACGTTTTTGCATACAGGGATCTTTAAGGTTACTGATCGCATCGATGCTACTTTACCTATCAGTTACTATTCGCCTCGGGGTGGATTTACGGCTGATATTTTACTTGGTCGAAACACTGACGCTTTCGTAAGTATTGATTTTAGTTTACAAGTACTTCGCGGTGATATTTACACTAGCTATGGCTTAGGTCTTGGTTACGAATTTTAAAGTTAAAAAGAATCTTTCAGTCATGCTAAGTTGAATTATGAAAAATTTAGCCCGAATGACAAAATTATTCGTTTCGATATTATTAATTATGCCATCGGCTCAAGCACAACTGCCGTCCTTAGGTTCAAATCAATTAATGTCTGGTGGCGCCGAATTCTTTGCAGGCCGCATAGAAGGAAAACCTTTAATAAAAGTTAATATGGTCGGTGGAGTTCGCCTTCCAGGGGTCTACCATGTTCCCATGGATACAAATTTAGCTGAAGTTCTTTCTTATGCCGGTGGAGCCGTTGATGGTGCGGAGCTTGAAGAAATTCATGTTCGTTCAGTTTTGGGCAATAAGGGAGTTTTTAAATCTTATGACTTTACAAGTTTATCTAAAAACACAGATCAGCCATATCCTAAAATAAACAATGGCGACATCATCCAGATCAACGTTGAAAAAGATCAACTATCTCGAACGGCCTTGTGGGTTAGTATTATCGGCAGTATTGCGACAATCACATTGGCAGCTCTGACCTATCAACGCAGTCGGTAACTTATATGAAAGTGATGCATATTGGTAAATATTTACCACCGGCAAAAGGTGGGATGGAAAATTCCATCATAAATATTTGTCGAAATTTGTCAGAAAAAAATGGAATTGAAGTCGTATTAGTTGGTACTAATGGGATTGGCTTACAAGTTGAAAATAATGAGAAATTTAAAATAAAATCACTTAGAACTTGGTGGACTCTGGCCTCTACGCCCATTGTTACCGGGCTTTACAAAATCATAAAAGTTGAAAAACCAGATATCATTCATGTTCATTTGCCAAATCCTTGGGTCACGCTTTTATTAAGCGCCGTAAAGACTCCTATTATTGCCACTTATCACTGTGATATTGTTAGTTTTAATATTTTAAAAAAGTTTTATGCACCCATACTTAAGTTGTTTTTAAAGCGATGCTTAAAAGTTATTACAACTTCTCCTCAATTAACTAAATCCTCTGAATTAAAGCTTTACCAAAAAAAATTAAGAGTTATTTCCTTATCAGTACCTCCTCTTTCGTTAGTGCATGAAAACCTAGAACTCACTGAACAGCTTCGTATAACTTCAAAAAATTTAATTTTATTTGTAGGCCGGTTAGTGCCATACAAGGGACTTCAATTTTTGATCGAAGCGATGAAAGAAATAGATGGTCATTTAATCATAGTTGGTGAAGGCACAATAAAAAAAAATCTAATTAAGCTTGTCCGAGATAAAAATCTAGCATCAAAAATAACTTTTGCAGGATCCGTGAGTGATGAAGATCTTCCAAGTTACTATAATGCGGCAAAAGTTGTAGCTTTACCTTCCATTAATGAAGGAGAGGCCTTAGGGATTTGTCTTATTGAAGCCCTTTCTCTGGGTCGACCCCTTGTCACAACAGATCTTATGACAGGTGTTTCTTATGTTAATCAGGATAAAGAAACTGGCTTTGTTGTTCCCCCAATGGACTCATCTTCATTAGCAAAAGCTATAAAAAATATTCTACAAAATCCAGAGACTTGGGATAAATTTTCAAAGAACGCCAAAATTCGATATGAAGAAATATTTGATTTAGCTAAAATTGGTGAACAGCATGTTGATATTTACAAAGAAGTTTTAAAACTATGAAACTCAATTTTGTGATTCATGATATTAATAAAACTGGGGGTCAAGAAAGATCTACTCTTGAAATTATCAAGAACTTAGCTCCTCGAAATGAAATTAGCATTTGCGCCTCGACACACTCAGATGTTCCGGAAACAGTTAAAACTATTTCCGTGCCAGTTATTTTTCGAAGACCTTTAGTTTTAAAAGATTTTTTCTTTCGCCTATTATCTTTAATTTATATCCAAACAAAGGCAAAAGGATCTCTTCATCATGCAACAGGGACTTGTGTGTTTTTTGCTGATGTATTCACAATTCAATTTATTCAAAGAAGATGGAAGCAAGAGCTTCATAAGGTTAAATATGTTTCTTTTTTAAATGGAATTAAAGAGAGATTGCAAGTATGGCATGATTGCATGTGGGAGATATTAATATTTTCTCTCAATAAAAATCGTCGATTTATTGCCATCTCAGACCAAGTTGGCCATGATTTAAAAAAATTATATGGGTTAAAGGATATTGTTGTTATTCCGCATGGTGTGAATACTAAAGATTTTTTTCCTGAGCAATTAAAATCAAAAGAAGTCTTAAATGATCGTCATCCTGAGCTTAAAAATAACTTAGTTATTCTTTTTGTTGGGGCCTTTGAAAGAAAAGGGTTAAGAACTTTGATTGAGGCTCTAGAAAAAATAATAAAAGACACGAAAGCTAAAAAAGTCTCTTGGAAGTTAGTCGTTGTGGGTTCGGGACCTATTAGTGAAATGAAGAGGTTTGCTAAAAAACTGGGATTACTTGAAAAAATTATTTTTGTGGGATCTCGGAACGATGTTTCTTTGTACTACCAAGCTGCGGATTTATTTATTTTACCCTCTCATTATGATCCTTTTGGCCTCGTCGGCGCTGAAGCATTAGCTAGTGGCTGTCCTTCAATTTTATCCAGATCATCGGGATGCTCATCAATTATAAATCCTGGAGTGAATGGATTTATTTTAGAAGATTCTAGTGATGTTCAAGCTCTGGCAAATTTAATATTTCAATTTCTTGATAAAAAAAACTTTCATTCAGAAATGCGCTATCAAGCTCGGGCATCTGTTGAAAATTTTAATTGGCCTCAAATTTCATTAAAGTATGAAAATACATTCAAAGAAGTATTGGAAAATAATTTATGAAAGCAACGCTTATTTCTCATACTTATATAACACCGATGAACCAAGCTAAAATACAAGCGATGACTGATTTTTTTACCGATGTTCACTTAGTTGTTCCTTCCATGGTTAAAGATACCTTGCGAACAATGAAATTTGTTGAAATGCACGGTGCAAAATTTAAAAGCAGCCAAATCAACGCCTATTTTGATTTTCATAATTCCACTCGAATTTATAATCCTATACAGCTATCGAAAGCCTTAGAAAATATTAAAAGTGATGTTTGGATTATCGAAGAAGAGCCCTACAGTCTTTCAACTTTGCAGATTCTCTTAAAAAAGAAAAAAATGGGTGTTCTAACTCTCCTTTATTCATTTCAAAATATTTATAAGAAATACCCGCAACCCTTTTCATGGGTGGAAAAGAAATGCTTGGAATTGGCTGATGGTCTGGTCGTGGGTTCTGAATCGGCGGCCGAGGTTTGGAAAAATAAGGGATATCCTATTCAAAAAATTCATATTTTACCGCAAGTTGGAGTGGACTTAGATTTTTTCGAGGTCAAAGAAGCCAGTCAAGCGCGGAAAAATATTTCTATCAACGATATGAAAACCTTTGGTTTTGCGGGAAGGCTGGTTGAAGAAAAGGGCGTTCAAGTTCTTTTGCAAGCAGCTGCAATTTTAAAGAAGAGGGAATTTCAGGTTTTAATAGTAGGCAAAGGTCCCTATGAAAAAAAACTTCGAGAACTTATAAAAAATCTTAAAATTGAGCAAAAAGTAATTTTTGTTGGTGCCCCAACGCATGAAAAAATGCCTCAGTACTTGCAAGCTATGGATGTATTGGTACTTCCTTCTTTAATACGTCCTCACTGGCGGGAGCAATTTGGTCATGTGCTGATTGAAGCTATGTCTTGTGAGCGGCCTTGCCTGGGGTCAGATTCAGATCCAATTTATAAAATCATTGAAGGTTGTGGATATTCTTTCAAAGAAGGAAGTAGTGAAGATTTAGCAATAAAAATGGAAAAAATGCTAAGCAATCCTTTAGAAGTAGCTGCCATGGCAAAAAAAGCACGAAAAATCGTCGGTGAAAAATATACAAATCAAGTAATAGCACAAAAATTATATCAACTATCTTTAAATTTGAATAATAAAAATTGAGGTCAGCAGAGTGAATCGATCAAGACGGTCTTTAAGAAATTTGATAAGTTCACTTGGATTAAATGGAGTCACTATATTGGCTTCGTTTGTAGCAACTCCTATTATATTAACAGCTCTTGGAGATATAAGCTTCGGACTTTTTAGAACAATTTATGAGTGGATTGGTTTTACATCAATTTTATCAGTTTCTTATTTATCATTTTCTTCTCAGTTATTATCCCGACAGAACAAATTAGCACAAAAAAATTTTGATTCTTTGCGTTCCTATTTTTTATTCGGATTAAAGCTAGTTTTATACTTAATTCCTTTAAGCTGCATTTTTATTTTTACCTCTCCCTATTTAATGGGTGCGCCGGTTGAGTTGTGGTCAAATGTTCGCTGGTCAAGTTTGATCGCCTGCGCAAGTTTACTTTTTATTCCATGTTTAATTTTTCAATCATTGCTCGAAGCTGATAACCACTCATATGTGGTTAATTCTGTTATGGTATTTCAAAGGCTGGCAGTGATTTTATTGAGTGTATTAGGAGCAATACAATTTCAGAATATAGAAAGTCAGTTTTTAGTCCTTCTTTTTGGCCAAATTATATTTTTTATAATTATTTTTAGACAGTCAAAAATTGGAATAAATTTTTTTAAAAATATAAGCAATTCTAACTTTACCAGTACAGAGGCGAGTCACTGGAAAAATATTTTACCCTTTGTTAAAATTGAGGCTGCTGGTAAATTAGGAATGTCAGCTGACACGATTATTATTTCAATGATTCTGGGTCCTAACTACGTCACTCAATTTTATCTTTTAATTCGTTTGCCTTCACTATTTATTGGACAGTTGATGAGCTTAGGAAACTCCGTATGGGCTGGATTTGCGCAAGTCTACAAAGAGGGTGGCGATGCTAAAGGGCTTTTTCTAAAATTAACCAAGGCAGTGGCTATTCTATCTAGCGCCTGCGGTGGAAGTATCTTTATATTCAACTCTGATTTTCTTCAGCTTTGGTTAAGTCGAGGATTTGAGCAGAATATATTTTTTAATGCTGTCGTAGGAATGAATGTCTATTTAATTTCATTAATTTCATTTTTTGGATGGATGCTGACATCCGTTCATGGTGAAAATGAGTTTGCTAAGGCTTCCTTGGTTAGTTCTTTGGCAAATATATTTATTGGCATATCCTCAACTTTTTATTTTGGATTATTAGGTCCTCTCTTAGGTTCATTGTTGGGATACGGACTGATTAAAATGATATGGGTTATAAAGGCCCTTAAAGTTAGAATTCAAATTTACTTCATGAATTTTGTGGAAATCGCCTTGATGCCGCTCTTTTTTGCTGGATTTTATTTTTTTGGTGTCTATTTTATCCGAGGTTATATAAATCTTTTAGAACTTAATTGGATAAGTTTAGTTCTTTTTGGCATTTGTACCAACGTAGCCTACCTGCTTCTTGCATGGTTCATATTACTAAGAGATGATGAGCGAAAGCATTGGCAAAATAGAATACTTGGGAAAATAGGTAGAGTAAAATGACCCAATGGAAGTTCCGTGATCATTGTCTTATTTGTGGTGGGAATGAATTAAAAATCATTCGAACTGAAAAAAATTCTATGATTGAAATTGATTTTTTAAAACCCTATTTGCAAAAAGACTCTACTCTTGTGTCTTGTAAGCAGTGTCACATGGCCTTTGTACAAAGTATCCCAAATGATGATCAATTTTATGCGTCAATTTATGCGGACTCGACTCGAGACGTTTCCATAGACTTTAAATATTCAGGTAAACTTGCCATATTTGATCAAATTAAAACAAGTCTCTTAAAGTACAAAACAGCGGGTACATTATTAGATATTGGAACGGGAACCGGGGCTTTTTTGCATCAAATGAAAACTCATTTTAAAACAACTGGAATTGAACTTGGAAGTTCTGCTCGTGAGTATGCAAGATCCATTGGATTTGAAGTTTATGAAGCGCCTGTTGAAAAATTACCTTTCCCATCAGAGTCTTATGATGTTGTAACCATCATAGACGTGTTAGAGCATTTGCCTGATCCCAAAGCTGCCATGTCTGAGATTCATCGAGTTTTAAAAATCGGCGGACTGCTATATATCAAAGTACCCAACTATAAGATGCAAGTGGCTAAGCAAAATATCCTGAATTTTTTGAAATTATCTAATGAAGGAATGATGGGAGATTATATTCATATCAACCATTTTTGTCCAAGATCTTTATCAACTCTTACTATCAATCATGGATTTGAAATTCTCGAAAGTGGTTTTTCAAAGTCTGAATTATGGAGTTTAAAATGGCAAGGAGCTCCACGGTCCCTTTTCTACCGTATTTTTCGTAATGTGATAGTCCAAACAACATCAGTATTTTTGGAAATAGGCTCAGTTGTATTTAGAAAAGATCTTGGTTTAAATATTTATATTCTGATTCGCAAGGTTAAAAAGTAATGAAGGTATTGATTATATCTGCACATTCTGAACCAATTATTTGTGGAATCGGGGATTATACGAAAGTATTAAGTGAAAACCTTAGAGAATCAGGCATTGACGTTGTCACTATAGGTTTGAAAAGTAATCCTTTGTTTCGATTTTTAAAAAGTTTTAAAATCATATATTTAATTCATAAAATTTTAAAAAATAATAATTTTGATATGATCCATTTGCAATATGAAGCCTTTAGTTTCAATCAGAGTTATCTCCTGCCAATTTATTTAATGCAACGTTCTCAGCCTTTAATAGTCACCTTTCATGAAGTTTTTCAAAAGTCTTCGATGCAAATCTGGCGGGATAAGAAACTTCTAAAAAACTGTTCAGCGGCGATAGTTAATGATCGTGGAAGATATTTAAGCTTGTTAGCATTATCATCAGATTCAAAAAATAAAATATACTCATTATCGGTGGGGTCAAATTTGCCGACACCTCAAGCTCTGATAACTCCTCAAAATTTTTTGGTAGGGTATTTTGGTTTTATAAATGCAGTCAAACGTCTAGAGATTTTGTTTGAAACTTTTAGATTAATTCATAAGCAGTTCCCCTTAGCTAAACTAAGATTGATCGGTGATTTTAACACAATCGACGCAGAAATTATTAATTGGAAAAAATGGACCCTTGTTCACAAGCTTGAACATTCAGTTGAGTGGATAGGGGCGTGTCACCCCTTAAAGGCCAGTGAATTGATTCAGCAATGCCAATTGATGATCCTCCCATTTTCAGATGGGGCATCTCCTCGGAGAGGAAGTTTGCAGGCTTGTCTTGCTTTGGGTAAAGCTTTAATCACGTCTCAGCCACTTCTGGATGAGCCTGAAATGAGTGGACTTTGCTTCATACCATCCGAGGATGTTTCTTTGTGGTCTCGTAAAGCAATTCAGATTTTAGAAAGCCCTACTTTGCGTGAAAGTTATGAAAAAAAATCACTTAAGATCAGTGAAAATTTCTCTTGGGATAAAATTTCGCAGAGTCATATAGATATATATTTAAAAATTATGAGATTAAAAAATTAGGTGATAGGAATGAGAATTTTATATATTATTAAGGGTAATCCCAAAACCTCAGTCGGCCATGCCGCGGATCGAGCACGAAATTTTTTAACGCAATTGAAATTACAAGGGCACGAAGTTGAGTGTATTTTTCCTGATGAGACATTGAGGCCTCGAAATATATTAGAAAAAATCAATGGACTTACTAAATCGTATCATCAAAGATCTGCAGGTCAAAAATTCACTGATCATATTTCACAAGTCATTTTTGAAAATAACTTTGATGTCATTATTTCCGAAGAGCTAAGTCCCACAGGTTTTGCATTAAAGGCTTTAAATCCTAAAAAGGTGCCTATTGTTTATGTCGCTCACAATGTAGAATCTGATCTTTATAAGCAAATTGTACAAAGTCATATTATTGAAAAATGGAGACTTGAAAATTTAATAAAATTTGAAAAAAATGTCATCCAGCATGCGGATATCATTTTTTCATTTAGCGAAGAAGATAGAAATCGCTTAGTTCAGATGTCAGGTGGTAAAAAAATTCACCTGACACGAGCCGGAGTTGAGCTTTTAAAGACTAATCCTGCAGAGCCATCTTTAAAAGATAAGGTTTTATTTGTAGGTGCTTTAGATTACTTCCCAAATATTCAAGCCTTGCAGTGGTACTCAGACCACGTGCACCCATTAGTAAAAATTAAGTATCAACTGTTGGTGGCAGGAAGAAACCCTGGCCCTAAGGTTAAAGAAATTTGTGAGAAGAACGGCTTTACTTTAATTTCTTCGCCAGTAAAAATGCAACCGATTTTAGAGCAAGGTATTTTAGAGATAGTCCCTTTATTGTCGGGCAGTGGAACGAGGGGTAAAATTCTTGAAGCAGCATCATGTAATATACCAGTTCTATCAACAACATTGGGTGCTGCTGGTTTAGGTTTCATCCATCAGAATAATATAGTATTGGCTGATCATCCAAAAGACTTTGCCAATGAACTTGAAAATTTATTAAATCAGCCTGAAAGGGCACATTCTATTTCTATAAATGCTAAAGAGTATGTAAAATATTTTTATTACGAAGAAGTCGTAAAAGATTTTATGCGAGAATTAATAAGTCTTAAGTAAATCTCGTAAGTTTCTTGTGCCGTCTTTGACCAATTAAATTTTTCAGATTGTTTTAAAGCCTTGTTACTGACTTCAGCTAAAAAATCTGATGATTTGATAAGTTTATCCAGGCTGGCACTAAGACCTAAACTATCGATATAAATACCACCGAGCCCCACAATTTCAGGGATGGCGCCGGTGCCTCGATACAATATAGGCTTTCCAGCACTCATAGCTTCGACCAAAGGCAATCCAAACCCTTCTGTCTGGGAATAGGTAATAAAGGCCAAGGCTCCATGATAGTATTCGGCTAATTGACTATCATTAATATTTTCCAAAAATATAATTCTATCTGAAAAGTATAAATATCTTTTTTGATTTGCATCTTTTCCAATCAAAATAAGATCCATCTCGTGAGGAGTTTTTAAAAACTCTGCTATCAGTAAATCGGTTTTTTTTCTTGAGTCAAAGGAGCCAACGTACAACAGATAGGGGCGCGAGTGACGGTAAGGCGTCTTGGTTTCTTTAAAAAGTGAATTTGCTCCTTCGTAAATAGGAATAATTTCTTTTTTGATACCATATTTAATAAGTTCATTTTTTGAAAATTCGCTGATTGTGATAATTAAATCAGCTGCATTGAGAGACAGATGCCAGTCGGTTTTATATCGAAGGGCTGATTTTAAACTACTAAATGATTTTAAATGAGACCCTAATTTAAAATCATTTTCTGAAAATAAATCATGAACTGTTAATATTTTATGAAAAGAACCTAAAACGGGAAGCCCCCCATTGGCGGGTGCATGCAAAATATCTATGTTATTTGTATGACACAGACTAGGTAGTGAAAATTGCTCCCAGATAGAATGGGGTTGGTGGGTCAGATTTTTAAAAATAGTAATTTCTAAGTGATCACTATATCTTTCTTTTAAGTGATAAATCAGCTCCGAAGTATAGCGACTCCAGCCTCCTTGAAAAGGCGAATTTAAACTGCTTCCATTAAAAGCTAAGTTAATTTTTCGCAAGGGTTTCATAGATTTTCACATAGGCTAATATTTGATTTTGCCAAGAATAGGTTGAGAGTATCTGTATTTGATTTTCTAATAATTTTTTTCTTTTAATTTTATCAGCTAAAATCTCTTCGCACTTTTGATTCCATATTTCAGTGTCTAAACGGATCAGTCCTTCTTGATTTGGAAATAGTTGAGTAAAAACATCAATATTTGATGCTAAAAATGGAGTCTGACAGGCAACACTTTCTAAGAGTGGATACCCAAAACCTTCGTAAGTACTTGGATGGAGCAACAGGTCAGCCGTTTGATATAGTTCAACAATGTCTGAGGTTTCTAAATTTTCAAAATGCTTAATATTAGAGGATAGATCATTTTGAGAAATAAAGTGTTTGTGTTCTTCGGACCAAGAGGGGCCTACTTGAAAAAGTAAAATTTGTGGGGTTGTTTTTTTAAGAACTTTTAATAGGTTCAGTAAAAAAGAAAAATTTTTCCTGGGCCAAAGCGTGTTTGCCAAATTTAAAATTAAGGGTCTTTGGTGAGGATTCCATTTTTTTACCAGAGCTTCTTTATCTGTAGGCTTTGAAAACTCATCACCGCAAGCGTTAGATATAACGCTCAAAATTGGGTTTTTTCGTTTAAGTTCCAGGGCCAACTCTTCTAATTCCAACTGAATCATTTTTGAGGGAGTTGTAATTTGTTCTGCACTCAGCAATGAGTTTGCAATCCAACGTCGCACAAGCGAGTTTTGCTGTTCACGCCGTCGCCAGAACTCAAGGTCATGACAAGTGATAATTGTTTTTTTTGAAGGTAAAAACTGACTTAAATGAGAGTAGGACTGATCAACAATATGATAAGCATCATATTGTTTAAAAGCAACTGAGCTAGTGTATAAAACTCTGCGAGCAAAACTAGTTCCAAATTTTTTCCAGACTTCATTGGGGCGAATAGGTGTAATTCTAATATGATCAGCGGATCCTAAAATCTTATCTGTTAATAAGCCTGCAAATCTTTCGATGCTGTGCCAGTGATCTGTTTTAAAAGGTAAAAATAAACCAACACGAATCATAAAAGACTATGTTTTTCTAATTGTGAAAAGATGGTTTTTGAAAAGACATCAGCTGAAAATTTTTCTTCCACTGTCTTGCGGCCGGCTTTAGAAAGGCTATTTCTTAATTGAGGATTATTATAAATCTTTTCCAAAGCTATTCGTAAGCTTGAAGGCGCTGAAGGTTCAACGAGGAGGCCATTAACTCCATCAGTGATAATTTCATTCACTCCGCCGCCTTCAGTCGCTATCATGCAACACTCTGAGGCCATGGCTTCGATGATCACGCGCCCAAAGGGTTCAGGTTTTGTAGAGCAGTGGACGACAATATCTGAAGTCTGATATATCTTTTCAACTTCTTTGACGAGGCCAAGAAATTTTATTTTATTTGATAAACCTAAGGATTCGACTCGCTTTATAAGTTGAGCTTTAAATCCCATTTCTCCATAGGTTTGGTAGGCTTCATCGCCTATGATTTGGCAGATAAATTGAAAATCTGGATTGAACTGGTAAAGTTCTTTGATGGCCTCGATAAAAATATCTTGTCCCTTCCAGGGAGTGATCATTCCAACCATGCTTATAACTATCGGACCAGTTGACAAAGGAACCCTGGGTATAAACTGATGAATATCCACTGAATTATGGACTGTTAATATTTTGGATGTCCAAGATGTCGGAATAAATTCAACTAGATTATTTTTTACATTGTTTGAGTTGCAAATAATTAAATTAGGTTGCGTTCTAATGAATGTAAAAAAATATTTAAGATATCTAAGATCAGGAAAAAAATCTTGCATATGCCAAACGGTTGTTACTGGTTTTATTTTTTTTATTATTAAGCTGAGCAAGTGACACTTCAAGCCATTGCTATAAATAATATCAGGTGAAAATTGTTTTATAATTTTTACAAGTTTCGAAAGATAAATAATAATGACGGGGAGACTTAATAAAGTGATTGCTAAGGTCCAGAGTGGTAATTTTCTAGTCCCTTTTGAAAATAAATGGGGAAAAGGAATATGAATGACTTTGATTTCTGGAGCTCTTTTTTGTAACTCTTGCTCTAGGGGACCAAAAGAAGGAAGGATGATTAAAAAATTTCTACGATTTACAGATGATGTTTTTTCTATAAGGTCTAAAAATGAACGTTCTGAACCTCCTAAAATAGCTGAAACATGAATAAATAAAATTCTTCGCATAAAGAAATATTAGGCTGTGAAAGGAACAAAAACTAGTCTGGTTAATCAGTTGGATTGTGGCAAACTGCTAGAGATGATTCGAAGTCTTCCCAAGCCACTATTGTATCTTGCTTTTTGTCTCTTAACCTATGCTTTATCGCCCTGGATTCCTTTGACTTGGTTCTATTTTTTACCTTTAATCCTGGGAATTCATTTAATTTTTAGGTCATCGGTTCTAGATGGTCTTGGAATCGTTGTAGCATACTTGAGTATCGAAGGTGCCTTAAAAGTTTTCACTCAGTATAATATTTTTTTACGTCTGGCTGTCGACATTCTAATAATTTGTCTTTTTTTAAGACTCATTCATATTCGACTTAAGGATTCTAGTGGGGGAAAGGTATTTCAGGCGCCCTATACAATTATATTTTTTTTGCATGTTGGATGGATTTTGGTCGAATTTTGTAACCCGCATGCCTTAGGACTTTTGCCAAGTCTAGCCGCTTACAAAGTTTATATTTCAGCATTACTTCTTTATTTTTTGGCCTATGCCGCCATCGAGAAGCCTAAAGATGTAGAAGTTATTTGTTGGATAGCCCTAAGTCTGGTTGTTTTACAAGTGGTCACGTCAACTTATCAATTTCAAGTCGGTGAAGCCGGAATGTTAAGGTGGTCGCAAAACTATCAAACAGCTTTGGGTGATCGATTTCGAGGACTTTTTTTTCGACCTTTTGGAACTTCAAATGTTGCGGGAGGAGCAAGTAATTTAATTTATTTGCTGACGCCATTAAGCATAGCTTTTTTATTAAGAAAAAATGCAAAATGGGCTGTGCTATGGGGGGGAGTGCTGCTTTTAGGAGTCACATACATTTTATTTATTTCCCAAGTAAGAGCGGCTTTAATTAAGAGTTTGTTAGGCTGCAGTGTTATGTTTTTAATTTTGATGGCAAAAAATAGACGAGAAGTGATGTATTCTTTTATTTTCCTCATTACCTTAGCAGTGACTGCGGGATTTTTTGTAAAATTTGATGATTCCAAATTTAAATCTTCAGAAAAGAGACTTAAAGCCTTATCAGAGTTTTCTTCTGTATGGGAAAATCGATCGCGAGGTAGTTTTGATTCAGTTGTTCAAATTGTATCTAAGGCTCCCTTAGGTATAGGTTTATCCAGGGTCGGAGCTGCGTCTGAGCCATTTCA
>JAYSSI010000038.1:0-3491 GCA_043720615.1 Pseudobdellovibrionaceae bacterium
TTTTGTATGGCTTTATAAAGCGGCTTCTGGCAAGTCAGTCCAAGTTGCGCTAACAGTCGCCCAACTGCTTTCAGGCTTAACTTTATTTGAAATTTATCATTGATTAATTTCTGGATCATTTCTCTCGTCCAAAGCGCAAACTCAAATTTCATTTGCTGTGGGTTTTTCTGTGTCACAGTATCAAAAACCCATACCATTTTCTTACCATCAATTTTTGGTTTTGCACCAGGTATGGGCTTCGATTTCAAAGCACCCAAGCCGCCATTGCGATAAAGCGCAAGCCAAGTATAAATTGTAGATCGGTTGAGGCGTAGGGCTATTGAAATAGCTTCTGGACTTTCCCCAGATTGAACTCGCTTGATGGATCTGATTCGTAACTCTTCCAGAGTCTTGTGATCTAATTGTCGAGCATCATCTTTTCTCAAAAAAAACAATAACCAATAAAAGAATCAACTTGCAAGATAATGTTGGTTATCGAACACACTTATAAATAAATCTATAATACTCGTTACAAATGCAAACGGCGTTCGATTTTGGCGAGCGCCCTTAATTTTTTTCAACTTTATTTTTTTAGATCCGAAAAAGCCACTTTTTTTTCTAATAGTGAATTGACAGTGCGGTTTCTGATCAGAAGTATAATGCATGGCCCCTTGGCCCTATCCGTGAAAAAAACAAAATCCAGCTAATGCATAGATCTAATTGTTTGCTATTTCCTAAGTATGACAGGAATTGCAAAATTTAGGGCTGTTAATTGCTTTTTAAGTTCAACGTCAATCCCATGTAATATTCCGAGCTATTGTTGTCATATAGCTTTAAGTTATTTTGGTATGTTTCTGGGTTAAACAAGCCATTTGAATTAGTGTGTCCTGCAAATGCCATTAGATAATCATTGAAATAATACTCTAGTTGTTCAAAATGCAAAAATGCATTTGTAACAGAACTTTCGGTATCATACGCAGAATCAAACTGGAATCTGGTGCTGAATGAAAAACTATTATAAAACTCGTAGGATGCGCTTAGTCGCTGCCTTAGCCGCCAATCAATATTAGGTTCACCTTTCGAATTCTCCGTGGAGCTAGTAAACATTTTTGTAGCGTTTAGACTGTAGGTTACGTTCAGTTCCGGATGCTCTAAATTTTTACCGTTTAAACTGACAGCCAGACTTGTGCCAAGTGTTGACTTCAAAAAGGAATTTTCACGTGATTTTTTTGACAGAGGTAAGCCATAATTTACATAAGGTGTAAGCAAAAAATAATCCCCCAAATCCCAAGCCTTTCGATTCAAACTAAGTGAAGAATCATCCCACTCATTATCGCTTGTATCGTCAATGTTCTGATAGAAATAAAAATATCCAGAAAATGTGTAATCGGGAATTTGAACCTTAGAAAAAGCCTGGTAGTATAAATACCGGGCTTGGCTTCCATCCGCCTGTTTTTCTGATTGTAAATTATACGTCGGCGAAAAATCCAATGAAAATTTTAGATAGTTTTCGCTGGATTTTTTTTGCTGACGCTGTACCCTTTTATTTGGCACTGTAGTTTGCGCCCAACAAATTGAAAATACAAAGACAGAAACTATTAAGATGTGTAACAACTTCATCGAGTAAACCTACTCCGTCTTTCTGAACGGAGCAAGCTCCTTACAGAACCCGCCGTGCCCTATTAAGGCAACGGGCTCTTCAAAGTGTTGATTCGGTTTAATATCCATAGATACCCCATCGATGAGTTTTAAGATGTTTCAGTTTTCTGACATCTGGTGGAAACGGAAGTGGATTATTCAACAATCTTCGACTGAATTTTTCAGGCGAAAAACTTTTCTTTTGGCTACGACGATTCAACCACTTAAAAAGTAGCCTCGTTGTTGCATAATAAAAATGGACAAGCCTTGGCCTATTGCAGTCTATACCAAAATAATTAAAGTGTCCTCGAAGCTTCGCACTGATCATAGACCATATTTTATCAAGCTTATAGCTGTTGCGATTTTCTTTGAGCCACAGATTTATTTCATTGATTGATTTATGTAAACGTTCTTTCTGGGTTTTAACTTTCAGTTGTCGAACTTGTCGACTTCGATCTTTTCCCCAGTAAAACGTAAAACCCGTGAAGTGAAAACTGTTCCCACTTTTTGGTTTAAAATCTATCGACTTACTTTTATCTTCATTTAATTCTAAGTTAAAATGCTTAAACCGATCTCTGACTTCCGTCATAAATCTTTTTGATTCCTCTTCAGTTTTAAATGTAAACACAACATCATCTGCATATCTTGAAATTACACCACCTGCTTTTATGTAGTTTTCTTCAAACCACAGATCTAAAACATGATGCAAGTAAATGTTCGACAGAATCGGACTGACAATGCCACCCTGAGGAGTTCCCATTTGTCTTTCAGATGCGACCCCGTTTACAAGGACTCCAACCTCCAACATCCTGGAAATAAGACTGAGCAGTTTGTTGTCGCAGATTCTTTTTTCTAACATTTTGATTAGTTTTCGGTGCGAAACAGTGTCGAAGAAACTTTTTATATCGATATCAACCACATAGTTTTGCTTTTTATTAAATAGCGAGTTGAATATCGTTTTCACTGCATGGTGAGTACTTCGCTTAGGCCTAAAACCATAAGAATTATCAATGAAGAGTGGTTCGTAAAGTTCTGTTAAAATTTTATTTGCCACCCATTCGACCAATTTATCTTCAAATGTTCCAATTGCGATTAATCGTGTCTTTCCGTTTGCCTTCGGTATTTCAACACCACGTTTTGCTTGCGGTCTGTAGGTCCCTATGTGTAGGCGATCTTCCAGGTTTTGCAATTTAACATCGATGTCAACTCCGTACTGATCTTTGGTAATCCTGTCTATGCCCACGGCTTTCATTCCATCGATTGCGTGGTATGCCTCGCGAAGATTTTCGACGTTCATGTGACGAAATAAATTATTGATCACAGCATCTTTTCTCTTCGCAAGTTTTCCTATCTGCATCCAACTATTACTTGGACTCGTCAATTTGAATTCTTGATTCATCGTTGGCTTTTCCATAATCGTGGCTCGATGTCCGTTATGAAATTAAGTGTCTGCAGTTCAACCTTTGTGAACCCCTTCGCTCCATGCACGTTACCGCACTTCATCGCTACTATGAATTCATCTGACTTCCATGAAAAGAATGCGTCTGATCTTACTTTTTTAAAATTTGACTTCGACTTTAACATCCGTTTTAACCTTTCATGGATCTCCCAAGTTCCTGGCACAGCTTAGTAGCTGCATGCCACGCTCTCGGACACCGGTGAATCGCTACTTCCTCTTCCAGAAGCTTGCGTGTTGCCTTCGCACATAAAATACAGTCTCGGCATTCACACTCTGTTCAAAATATTTGACGGTGCTCTATCGCTTCACTTGCGTTGGGTAGCGTCTTTTTTTATGTGTCCGCAGGTTTCAATGTATAAGATTATCTAATACATCGTCGGTTTTGGTTTTGCTTGCAATGTGTTGTAAATTGTTA
>JAYSSI010000039.1:0-8976 GCA_043720615.1 Pseudobdellovibrionaceae bacterium
AAGGACGCAAGGAGAGGATAAGCCTCTAAGATCACTGATCTTATTCGACGCGCGAGTTAATCCAAGCACACTCAAGTGAAGCAGTTTCTAAAGATTAAAGCCTAGACGTTAAAAGAAGAGCCGCAACCGCAATTTTTGGTGGCGTTGGGATTATCAAAAACAAACCCTTTTCCATTAAGTCCACCCGAGTAATCTAAGGTCAGTCCTAAAAGATAAAGTAAGCTTTGCGGATCAACGGTGATTTTTTGTCCATTAGATTCAAATGTTTTATCGCCTTCGCGAACGTCGGTATCGAAATCCATTTTATAAGATAATCCTGAGCAGCCGCCTTTTTTTACTTCAACTCGTAAAAAAGCTTCTGAAGGTTTTCCCTCAGCAGATTTAAGGTTGGATAATTTTTGTGCAGCTGTTTCTGATATTTGGATCATGTTCAATAAGATACCACAAAAATATACTTCGCGCACCTTCTACTAACTTGTTCGTAAATTGTGGCAAAATACTGAAAATATTAGCTATTTACAAAAGGCTGAGAACCGACAAAAGCTTTTTTTAACAGCTCAAGGGCTTCTTTAAGCTCAGTAGAAGTGGTCGCGCGGCCGACGGAAAGCCTTATGGTTGAGGCCATTTCTAGCTCTGACAGGCCCATGGCTTTTAAAACGTAACTGCCATTCAGAGTTCCCGAGGAGCAGGCAGAGCCCGTGCTAAACCCCAAGCGCATTAATAATGGCAAGGCCTCTTCGACTCGCTTTCCTAGCATCGTTAGACTGAGATTTGTGAAGACTCGGTTTTCAGGGTGACCATTTAATTTTGTGCCGGGAATTTCATTCATCAAGGCTTTGAGGAAATCATTTCTAAGGCTCAGCAGGGGGTGAGTGGGTTCATTCAATTCTTGATGGCATATTTCACAAGCCAATCCCAGTCCAACCACTCCAGGCACATTGACGGTTCCCGAGCGAGCGCCCTTTTCCTGACCTCCACCCCAAATTAAGGGTTGCAGCTCGATGCGTGGATTTTTTGATCTTACAAACACAGCGCCACTGCCTTTTGGTCCATAAATTTTGTGCGCTGATAAAGTTAAAAAATCAACTTTCGAAACTTCAAGATTTACTTTAATTTTTCCCACAGCCTGCGTGGCATCACTGTGAAAATAGATTTTGTTTTCATGAGCAAGTTCGCAAAGCTCATTGATGGGGTTAAGGGTTCCCACTTCATTGTTAGCCCAAATAAAACTGATTAAACGAGTGTCTGATGTCAGTCTTTTTTTGACCTCTGAAACCTCGACCTGACCATAGGAATTGACCGGAACATACTCGATGTCGGCGCCTAATTTTTTAAGATGGTCTAAGGTTTTTAACACAGAACTGTGTTCAACCGGTGAGCTGAGAATATGGAATTTCCCACTTTTCCCAGACTCTTGCCATTGATGAAATAGACTTTGGAAAACCCAATTATTGCCTTCGGTGGCGCCAGAATTAAAATAAATTTCAGTGGGTTTTGCAGATATTAGTCCTGCCACTTGGTGCCGGGCTTTCTCAATGGCTCGAGCGGCGGTCCAGCCCCAATGATGCTGGGAGCTTGAGGGGTTGCCAAAGTGTTCAGTAAAAAAAGGCAGCATAGCTTCTAAGACTCTTGGGTCCATGGGAGTGGTAGCGTTATAGTCGAGGTAAATGGGTCGAGAGCTCAGCATTCATTGTTAGTAAACTTGCTTGCGTTGGGATTCAAGAAGAATATCATCAAAATTGATGAGTAAAGGTTTAAAAGTCTCGCGAAAATTATCTCAAAGTCTTGACGCCTTTGATGCGGTGGAATGGAAAAAATTTAACTGCCTGATCAAAAATCGCAATCAAGAAGTGATTTTTGAGCAAGCTTCAGTTGAAGCCCCTGCGCCATGGTCACAACTAGCTGTAGAAATTGCGGCTTCAAAATATTTTCGACGAAAGCTACCTCGAATTGGAAATGAATCATCGGTTCGACAACTGGTGTCCCGGGTCGTCAATGCGATCGAGCTGAGTGCAAAAAGGCAGGGCGATTATTTTTTCTCTGAGGCCGATCTTAAAAACTTCTGCGAAGAATTAAAATATATTTTAATCCACCAGATGGCGGCATTTAATTCTCCGGTCTGGTTTAATGCAGGAGTTTTTGAGGCCTATCAATTGCAATCTTCAAACCAAATGTGGGCTTGGGATTTTGAAAATAAAAAAGTCTTAAGCTTTGAAAATGCTTTTGAAAGACCGCAAGTTTCGGCCTGTTTTATTCAGTCCGTCGATGATAGTATTGAAAGTATTTTTGATTTAGCAAAAAATGAGGCCAAGCTTTTTAAATACGGTTCAGGTTCGGGGACTAATTTTTCCTCATTAAGAAGTAAATATGAAGAGTTGCAAACTGGAGGAACTTCTTCGGGGCTGATCGCTTTTTTGGAAGTTTTAGATCGTGGGGCTGGGGCCATTAAATCGGGGGGAACCACTCGCCGTGCTGCTAAAATGGTTTGTGTGGATATCGATCATCCAGAAATTATTGAATTTATCGAATGGAAAATGGATGAAGAGAAAAAAGCACAAGCTTTAATTTCAGCCGGATATTCTGCTGACTTTGAAGGACCTGCTTATAAAACAATTGCTGGGCAAAATGCCAATAATTCAGTCAGACTGACGGATCTTTTTATGACAGCCGTGGAGCAAGATAAAGATTGGTCGCTGCTAGCCCGAGCTGACCAAAAAGAAATTAAAAAAATTCAAGCGAAAGACTTATGGGATAAATTAGTGCATTCGGCGTGGGTCTGCGCGGATCCTGGAGTGCAATTTCATGATACTATCAATGAATGGCACACCTGTCCTGAAAGTGGTAAAATTCGAGCCAGCAATCCGTGCTCGGAATATATGTTTTTGGATGACAGTGCTTGCAACTTATCATCAATCAATTTAGTGAAATTCTTAAATTCTGAGGGCGAATTTAATTTGGATCTATATTCGCACGTCGCGCGCGTGATGCTGATCGCTCAAGAAATCTTAGTGGACTATGCCAGTTATCCGACGGAACAGATTGCAAAAAATAGTCACGAGTATCGACCTTTGGGTTTAGGATTTGCAAATTTAGGATCGCTGCTGATGCGATTAACCTTGCCTTATGATTCTGAAAAGGGTCGGACCTGGGCCGCGAGCTTAAGTGCTGTATTAGGCGGCATCGGCTATAAAACAAGTGCAGAAATCGCAGCGGTTAAGGGTGCTTTTTTGGGATACCAAAAAAATAAAAACTCGATGAATAGGGTTATGCTGAAGCACCAAAAAGCCTTGTCGGCCATTGATTGGTCTTATATGCCAGAAGATTTTAAATTTTGTGCAGAAAAATTATGGCAAGATGTGAATAGTGAATTTTCAAAGTTAGGGTTTCGAAATTCGCAAGTCACAGTGATTGCTCCGACGGGGACAATTGGGCTTTTTATGGATTGCGATACAACGGGGATTGAGCCTGATTTTGCGTTAGTGAAATTTAAAAAAATGGTCGGTGGCAGTGAAGTTGAAATATTGAATTCAGCTTTGCCGTTAGCACTAAAAAATTTAGGTTATAAAAAATCAGAGATTGAAGAAATTTCCGCGTATGTATTAAAAAATCACCGCATACAAGATGCGCCCCATTTTCAAAAAAAACACGCTGAGGTTTTTTTAGGAGCTATGGGGCCGGAGGCCTTGAGGCCTGAAAGTCATATTTTGATGATGGCTGCCGTCCAGCCATTTATCAGTGGAGCTATTTCAAAAACTGTAAACCTACCAGAAACTGCCACAGAAAAAGAAATTGCAGATATTTTTCATCAAGCATGGAAATTGGGATTAAAAGCCGTTGCAATTTATCGTGATAACAGCAAGCGAAGTCAGCCTTTAAATCAAAAAAGTTTCATCATGAAGTGTCCTTTATGTCAGATGGACACCAAGTTAGAAAGTGGCTGTTACCGTTGCCCCAATTGTGGTCATGCAGTCGGTTGTGCTTGAGTTGAGACTGAGCTTAATTCAGGGCAATCTTTTCGACTCTGTGGTCTAAATTAGGGTCTAAATTCTGGGTTAGGATATGGTTAATTGCTATTTTTTAGCTGATTTCGACTTCCCACTGAGGACCAAAAGATATATCTTACCAGAGCATGAAACATCCGATGATCATACAAGGTGGAATGGGAATTGCCGTTTCGAACTGGGTCCTAGCAAAAGCCGTTGCGCAAAATGGTGAGCTTGGAGTTATTTCTGGAACCTCTTTAAATTCCGTTGTCGTTCGTAGACTTCAAGATGGTGATCCAGGTGGTCATATGCAAAGGGCCTTAGGTCACTTTCCTGACCAAGCTGTCGCTGATGAAATTTTAAAAACTTATTTTATTCCTGAAGGTCGTAAGCCTGAAACTCCTTACAAACGAAGCCCAATGTTTATGATGAAGTCATCATTGGCTCTTTTGCGACTGACGGTGGTGGCAAACTTTATTGAAGTTTGGCTAGCCAAAGAAGGTCACTCTGGAAAAATCGGAATTAATTTGCTTGAAAAAATTCAGCTCCCGAATTTAAGCAGCCTTTATGGGGCCATGCTTGCGGGTGTTGATTATGTTTTGATGGGGGCGGGAATTCCGCGCGAAATTCCAGGAGCCTTGGATAAGTTATCTTTGCATCAAGAAACAGCTTTAAAAATTTATGTTGAAGGCGCCTTGCCTGATGAAGAGTTTAAAAGTTTTTTTAATCCTCAAGAAGTTTTAAAAATTGATTTTACAACAAACTTAAAGCGACCTGATTTTTTGGCTATTGTTTCTTCTGCCACTTTGGCTATGAGTCTAGCCAAAAAATCTTCTGGAAAAGTAAATGGGTTTATTATCGAACATTGGACCGCAGGAGGGCATAATGCTCCTCCTCGAGGTCCGATGAAGTTATCCGATATGGGTGAACCGATTTATTCTGAGAGGGATGAAGTTGATTTTAATAAATTCTGTGAATTAGGAATGCCATTTTGGTTGGCGGGTTCGGCGGCAACTCCAGATAAATTAAAGGAAGCTCTTGCCTTGGGAGCCACTGGTATTCAAGTCGGAACAGCTTTCGCATTTGCGCAGGAATCGGGAATTGCTCCAAGACTTAAGCAAGATATTTTAGCGGACGTCGTGGCGGGTAAAATTCCAACTGTTTTTACAGATCCGTTGGCGTCTCCTTCGGGATTTCCGTTCAAAGTTGTACAAAAAGAAAATACTTTATCTGAAGAAACAAATTATTTAGCACGGCCTCGTAAATGTGATTTAGGTTACTTACGAACGGCTTATCGTCAAGACGATGGCAAAGTGGGACTTCGTTGTGCCGCAGAACCGATTGAGACTTTTTTAAAAAAAGGTGGTCAACTTGAAGAGACGAAAGGTCGCAAGTGTCTTTGCAATGGACTTTTCTCAGCAGTTGGCCAAGCGCAAACCCAGGAAAGCGGTTATCATGAAATGGAAATCATGACAGCAGGCGATGAAATTGCTAATTTAAAACGATATATTCCTCACGGAAAAAATTCTTATTCTGTCATTGATGTTTTAGATTTTTTAAAATCAAAATAAATCCTTAAACATCCTCAGATTTACCAATTCTTCTACCAATTCTTCTTTAGATGAACTGGTTCTACTTTTTTGCGCAATCGAATATTTAAAGTCTCGACAAAAAGTGAAAATCCCATCGCAAAATAAATATATCCTTTAGAGATATGTTGTTCCATTCCTTCTGCGATCAAAGTGACCCCGATCATCAATAAAAAGCTTAAAGCTAAAATTTTAATAGTAGGATGCCGATCGACGAATTCAGAAATACTGCGAGCTGTGAAGATCATAACTAAAGTCGAAGCTAATACCGCAGCTATCATGATGGCCACAGAACTGACCATACCAACCGCCGTGATGACCGAGTCTAAAGAAAAGACTAAATCTAGAAGAAGAATTTGCATAATACTGTTCCAGAAGCTAAGACCAGCCTTAGCGTTAGTCCCTTCTTCTTCGGCTTCAAGTTTTTGATGAATCTCATGCGTGCTTTTTGCAATTAAAAATAAACCACCAATAAGTAAAATAAGGTCCCGGCCTGAAATCTCTTCCCCTAATACATTAAAAAGAGGAGCCGTAAGTCCTATGACCCAAGATAATGAAAGCAGAAGCCCAATGCGGGTTATCACAGCGAGAGCGAGGCCTACGGTTCTAGCTTTTTGCTGCTGCGAAGCTGGCAGCCTTGAGGAAATAATCGAAATAAAAATTATATTATCAATTCCAAGCACAAGTTCTAGAGCGAAAAGTGTCAGAAAGGGAATGATGGCGTTAACACTCAAAAGTTGTTCCAAAATCGAAGTCTCCTTGATCAGATTCGATTTGCCCATTTTCCTGCAGAAAATTCAATAAAAATTGTCAAATGTAGTGTCTTTGTAATATCAATAAATTTTAATACCTCATTATTTTCTTAAATGCTAAATCCAGAGCATGTTTTTACACGATCTTAAGACTATAAAAGCCCCTCATACCATGTCTCAGCAGGAGTCTTTGGATTGGTTAGCCAATGCCTGGGCTAAAAAGCAGAATAAGTCGCCCAAGGATTTACAGAAGTTATTTACAAGGGTGGGGTGTGCTCCTGAGCAGATTCAGCGCCGATCATTTTTTTTGCCGGAATTTAAATCTGATGGAATCGATTGGCGAATTCTTGAATTGGGAAAGAACCAGGGCCATGAAGCTCGTAGCGAATTTTTTTCTGAGTCAATGCAGACGGTCTTCAACGAAACTTATGAAAATCGCACGGCTCCGGATCATCTGATTCATGTGACGTGCACGGGTTACTCTTCCCCCAGTCCGGCCCAAAAAATTTCAGCTCATAAATGGCAAGGACAAACTCAAGTCCTTCATGCCTATCATATGGGATGTTACGCGGCTGTTCCTGCGATTCGTATGGCGCAAGGTCTAAAAGGATCCATTGATATTTTTCACACGGAATTATGCACTTTGCATATTAATCTTTTTGAAGAGAGTCTTGAGCAAATGGTGATCCAAAGTTTATTTGCTGATGGCGCGGCGGTTTACCGATTAAGTTCATCATCACCAAGCGAAGGCTTTGAAATTTTGGGCGCGCGCGAGCGTATTATACCAGAAACAGACGACGCGATGAGATGGTTGTGTTCAGATTTTGGTATGAAAATGAGCTTGTCCCGAGAAGTTCCAAAGTATATTGAAAATAATCTCTCTAGTTTTCTTGAGACTTGGAAGAAAGACCTTCAGATTCAAGGTCTTTCTGAGGAAACAATTTATGCGATTCATCCAGGGGGTCCCAAAATTATCGAATTTGCACAAAAAGCCTTAAATTTGAAAGACCATCAAGTGCAATTCAGTCGGGATGTTTTATTTCGCCATGGAAATATGTCTTCGGCCACTTTGCCTCATATTTGGGAACTTATACTTCAGTCTTCTGAAGTTAAAGGTGGAACAGATATTATTTCCTTCGCTTTCGGGCCGGGTCTTACGGTCGCGGCGACTTGGATGAAGAAGTTATGACGTTTTTATTTATTGCCGTTGCAACCGCACAGGCCCTGGTGATTTTAGTGGATGAATTTTATTGTCACTATCGTCGCAAGCTTCCTCGCTGGGAAAGGTGGGGGCATCCCTTAGATACTTTCTTTTTGCTTTTGCCACTCAGCCTTTTAGTTTTTGTGCCCAATTTATCTCTTTGGGTGTATGGGTTGGTGGCAGCTTTTTCTTGTCTTTTTATAACCAAAGACGAGTGGGTTCATAGTGAATTTTGTGAGCCTTTTGAAAATTGGTTGCATGCTATTTTATTTGTTTTGCATCCTTTAGTTTTGATTTTTGCGTGGCAAACTCAGATTGAAAATCCAGAAATTCTTCTTTGGGCCCTGCCTCCTGTCGGTTTATTTTTAATTTACCAACTTTTGTATTGGAACTTTTATGAATCTTCTTCTGTCAGATCTTGACCGTCAAAAAATTAATAATGATTACTACCATGACCTCGGTAAGAAGTGGTATTCCGCACAAGATGACCCTGTCGCGTTGCTGAGAGCTGAATCGAAAACAAGAAATCAATGGGTTTATGAATCGATTTTATCGGCTAATGTCTCAACTGATTTTTCGACAATGGTTTTAGATGTCGGTTGCGGAGGTGGTTTTTTATCAAATTTTCTTTCTGAAAAAGGTTTGGATGTAACAGGACTTGATCTGTCGAAAGAAAGTTTAGAGGTCGCTCGTCAATTTGATCAAAGTCAAAAAGCAAAATATGTCTACGGGGATGCTTATGCACTGCCATTTGAAAATCAAAGTTTTGACGTGGTCACGTGTATGGATTTTTTAGAACATGTTTCGCAGCCAGAAGTTGTTTTAAAAGAAATTTCCAGAGTTTTAAAGCCTGGGGGCACTTTCTTTTTTCATACTTTTAATCGAAATTGGTTAGCTTGGTTAGTGGTGATCAAAGGTGTTGAGTGGTTTGTCAAAAATACGCCCAAGCATTTGCATATTTTAGAGATGTTTATTAAGCCCAGTGAACTTATGAAAATGATGAATCCACTAGGATTTAAGCTCAGGGACTTACGAGGTCTTCGCCCTCAGCTTAATTATTCTTTTTTAAAAATGCTTTTTTATGGAAAAGTTGACGATGATTTTAAGTTTATTTGGACCCGCTCGACATGGATGTCGTACACCGGCTGGGCAAAAAAAGAGGAAGTGTCTCAAAATCTATCTCAGGCACAAAGCTTTAGTTGAATGTGTCTCTATTCGCGACTTCATTGTATGGCACTAAATATATTGGAGTTTGACCTTAAGTTCAGATTGTTTGCTTCCGATTAATCAAGCGTGAAGCACGTGGTGGGGATTATAATTTTCATGTCGTTTTATACGACAGCTTTCGGTGCTGGGGTCGGCTTGACCTTGCAAGGTCGCATCTTAAAGGCTGATAATACGCCGGTCACCAGTAATAACACTCAATTTAAAATTCAAATTAGATCTTCTGG
>JAYSSI010000040.1:0-184603 GCA_043720615.1 Pseudobdellovibrionaceae bacterium
ATTAAATAATTACCTATAAAAACATAATTAAAATTTCGGATTATAGCTGTCTGGGGTGGACTTTGAGCTTTATGGCGCACATTTGGGTGGAGGAGTTTCAATGTGATTTTATGGCTGACAGATTTTATTTATAATATCTAAAGCTTGAATAATTGCGGGATCAACGGGAGTTCCAACTTCGCCCATCTCTCCTAGAGCTGTGGGCTCATAATTACTCAGCATTTGTTTTTTATAATAGGAACAATAGATGGGATTAAATTGAGCCCGCGCTGGCAGATCATCGACAGAATGAATAATCAAATTCATATAAATCTCAACATCATCTTCTAGCATCGGATAAACACTTCTACTTTTTTGAATTTCGGTAAGAACTTTTCGTACAAAATCTAAACGTTCAGCTGGACTTTTTAAAGTAACAATCTGCTTTTTCATCATCTCAATCTTTAAATCAAAAGCGTTTAAATCAACTTTCCCAGCAAATTGTATGGGTGAAAGATTTACGACACCAAGATTACCCTGAGTTCTTCTGTAAGAAGCTCCCCAAGACTGTATTGCTACGAAAAAAATTAAAAATGTATAAAGTTTGGAGAAACGCATCGTTCATCACCCATTTGTTCTAATAATTCTTTATGTTTTAATGCTACTTTACTAAGATAACCTGGCGAGCCTGAATTTTGAATGATCATCAGGAACTCAGGTAAAGATTTCGTATGAGCTGTCTTTCTGGCTTTTGCCAATGCGGGTGATTGACTGCTGGCCGTTTTCGCCATACCGCCAACCATTTTTTGCCAAGTTTTCATAAAATCTGTGGATAAAAAATCAACGTCGGTTTCATTAAGCCACTTTTTATTTTGTAATCTTTTCTTTAAATAGACACTAAAATATTCGGCGGCCTTTGCAGGTCCCGCATTATAACCCAGCATTACAATGGCACGTTCTACAGCATGCATATCTGGATTTTTAATTCCCAATGCTATTAAATTTTTTCTGATTTCAAACTTTTCAATCAATCCGCCAGGTTTAAAATCTTTATCTTCAGGCAAAGGTGTTAGGCCGTCAGTGTTACTAATGATATCATTGCCGTTGACGTATTTAATCCCGGCGACATGATCTTTGAGAATTCGATAATACATACCCGTATATAACAAATTTCTTAATGGATTTTCAGGTGTATTAATTAGGTTACAACGTTGCCCTACAACTGAAGTTACTTTTTCATACGCTGAAGGATTTTGCATCACTCGACGACAAGAGTCCTTAGTGCTATTTTGCATATTCTCAATAAAGTATTCACGCACTGTTATTCGACCGCCTGCTAACCAGTAAGGTTCAAGGATTGCGTCTATCGCAGAACCTGTCAGCTGGCCAATTCCCGTATCTCCCTTACTTCCAAAAGTATTCATGTGCAAACCACTTTCATTAGAAAGCTTTGCGATCAAATCAGCTTGAGGAATATTTAGGCAGTCTGAAACATCCACCAAAGAATTATAAACGGTATTAACGTAAGGTTCCGTCATACAATGAATTTTTACTCCGCGCTCTGGTCTTGCTTTTGAATTCTTACATTTTGCAAAAGACTGACTTTTAAATTTTTGCCCAGAAGATAAAAAAGAACGCATAACTAGAGCAATACACTCACGGCCGACCTGCGCTTCAGGCATGAACTCTCGCACTTCCCGCATTGATTCGGGTAATTTTTTAAGACTGGCAGTTAAATAATTTCGATCAGTTCCACACTCTTTTTCATCTTCGTAAGTGATGGCTCGAGGCTCAGAGCCAGGAAGTTGACAATTGCAGTCTGCAATAAACAAACTGCTGATTTGATCCGTTGCTGGCTCTGCAGGTAGTTTGGCCATCGGATCTGTTTCTTGAAGCGGCGTTGAAACAGTCTTTTTGCTCAGCACGGGCTGAACAGGTTTTTGTTGTTTTGTGGCAGTTACTTTTTTAGGGGCTCCAAAATTTGGACGTATCAAACTTGATTCTGAGGATAGATCAATTGTTGAGGGACCCCAATAAACCCAAGAAAAAACACCCATTGGTAAAGCAATAACCAGTGCTGTCGCAAAATATTTCATCGCTCGGACCCCATAGCAAGTGATCCTGGATTTTCAGTTCTCAGATTTTTTAGTTTTAAATTTACCCAAAGCCGGTCTTTTTTCTTCAAAAAAGGATCGCGCTTAACAATCTCATTGATTTCATTTTCAGCTAATTTTAAAGTTTCAGCATCTGAGTGAAATGTCGTGGCATTGCGATAAGTGATTTCAATTTTTTGTCGCGTTGAAAGTAATTTAACATTCGATTCTTCATATTGAAAAGCTCGTCCCACACCTAGGATCATTAAAAGTAGCAATAGCGCGAAAAAGACAGTCTTCATCACTATGCTTATCCGCTTAATATCAATTAATCTTTACCCGACCAGGGGATAGAAAATTTCAGTAGAGTTTTGTCAAAAGTATGAGTTAGACTAAGGGCGGTGAAAAATGAAAAGTAAGTCTTGGATTATAACTATCTTAAGTTTAACCCTGCTGGTTTTGGCGGTGGATTATTTATTTGTTCACATTTTGTTTCCCCATAAGAAAAAAATATTCCTCGATAATCTTTTTGAAACCCCATCTTATTCAATCACTACCTCGACCTTGCCATCGGGGTTAAAAACTGAATATGTACCTTTAGAAAAAGTAGGCTCTGATAATTTTAATTTAGCTTTAGAAAATTGTTTATCAGACCCCGACCTTAAGTCCAGCTCCTCACCTCAGGCCTTAGTTCACAATCTTGAAAAAAAATTCGGGATTAAAAAACGTGTTTTTACTTCTGAAACGGTTCATTTTATAAATCAGCAGAGATCACCATCACTAAAATCTGAACAGCGACTTCTCATCACGGCTCTTTCAACTGCCGAAGGCGTTATTCGCGAAGCTAATCTTTTTAAATTAAATTCAAATCAGTTGCCCGTACCGGTTGATTTAGACCCAACCCTTGCTACAAATCCCACTTCCGAATTTTTAAAAAATTTATTAATAGATTCCACCATCACTTATGATGAAATGAAAGAAACTATTTATTTTAATAGCAAGACTCCGCTTGTGATTGAATGGGTCAATGGTGAACCAAAAGATTTTCAAATGGTCGGAGATCAAAAAACTCTGTCATGCCAATATCTGCACTGCAGTTGTCAATAGCGCTAAAAATTATTCTAACCAAAGACTTTTAACGCCGCGCTCACGAGCTACTTGTGCAGCCTCTTCATAGCCTGCATCAACATGTCTAAAAACACCCATCGCAGGATCAGCTGTTAAGACACGTTCTAATCTTCTTGCTGCCGCCGGTGTTCCATCAGCAACTATCACTTGGCCAGCATGTTGACTGTATCCCATTCCGACACCACCACCATGGTGAAAACTAACCCAAGTAGCTCCACAAGCAACATTCGACATCGCATTTAAAAGTGGCCAGTCCGAAACTGCATCTGAACCATCTTTCATGGCTTCAGTTTCTCGATTTGGAGATGCCACCGAACCACAGTCTAAATGATCTCGACCGATAACCAAAGGAGCTTTCACTTTTCCTTCAGCGACCAATCGATTGAATAGCAGACCAGCTTTTGCCCTTTCTCCGTATTCTAACCAACAAATTCGAGCGGGTAAGCCTTGAAAAGCAATGCGCTCTTCTGCCATCTTAAGCCATTGAAGAAGATCTTTTTTATAAGGAAATAATTCTTTTAAAGCCTTATCGGTGACTCTGATATCTTCAGGATCTCCCGATAAAGCCACCCAGCGAAAAGGTCCACTGCCTTTACAAAAAAGAGGTCGAATATAGGCTGGAACAAATCCTGGAAAATCAAAAGCTTCTTTAACTCCGTGATCAAAAGCACGAGCTCGCAAATTATTACCATAATCAAAAGTAATCACACCGCGCTTTTTCATTTCAAGCATTCCACGCACGTGCTTGGACATACTATCGTAAACTTTTTTTAAATAATTTTTTTCATCGGCTTTACGGAAAATTTCAGCTTGTTCAACCGAATATCCTTCCGGCAAATATCCCACCAAAGGATCATGAGCCGATGTTTGATCGGTCAAGATATCAGGTAGAAAATTAAGTTCTAACATCTGATGAATTACTGTGGCCATATTGCCCTCAAGAGCAATTGATTTTGCTTCACCCGTCTTTTGATATTTTCGAACTCGAGCTAAGGAATCATTTAAATCATGAGCCACTTCATCAACGTATTTAGTTTCAATTCTTTTTTGAATACTTTTAGGATCAATATCGACAGCTAAAACAATGGCTCCCGCAAAAACTCCTGCCAAAGGCTGAGCTCCACCCATGCCACCTAGGCCCGCGGTTAATATAACTCTGCCTTTTAAATTTCCACCAAAATGCTGACGTCCCGCTTCGACAAATGTTTCGTAAGTGCCCTGAACAATTCCTTGGGTCCCTATATAAATCCAAGAGCCAGCTGTCATTTGGCCGTACATCATTAAACCTTTTTTATCGAGCTCATGAAAATGTTCCCAAGTGGCCCACTTCGGAACTAAATTTGAATTCGCAATCAAAACCCTTGGCGCATCTTCATGGGTTTTAATAATTCCCACGGGCTTACCTGATTGCACCAGCAAAGTTTCATCATTTTCTAAAGTTGTTAATGCTTTTAAAATTTTATCAAAGCATTCCCAATTTCTAGCTGCTTTGCCAATGCCTCCGTAGACAATTAAATCCTCGGGTTTTTCGGCAACGCCTGGATCTAAATTATTCTGAATCATGCGATAAGCTGCTTCTTGCTGCCAGCCTTTGCAGTGAAGCTTTGTTCCGGTGGGAGCTTTAACAGTTCTTACCATTCTAATTCCCCAGTTTTCTTTTTTAATTCTAAAATTAAAGTTTCATCTAAAATCATATGTCGAATTTTTTGAATATCTTTTGAAAAAACCCGATCGGCATGTGCAAAAGGCACCGTCTGACGAATTAAATCGTAAGCTGCTTTGACACCTGCTGTGGGTTTTAATGGTTGGATCAAATCTAAAGCTTGGCAGGCTGACAACATTTCCATAGCAATCACATTTTGTGCATTTTTTAAAATCATTATAAATTTGCGAGCCGCAATTGTTCCCATCGAAACATGATCTTCTTTATCAGCTGAAGTCGGCAATGAATCCACCGATGCCGGATGAGCTAAAATTTTATTTTCACTGACCAAAGAAGCCGCCGCCACTTGCACAATCATATGCCCCGAATTAAGCCCGCCTTCATTGGTTAAAAACGCAGGTAAGCCACTCATGGAGGGATTGATCATCAAAGTCAGTCGACATTCAGAAATATTAGCCAAAGAGGCAATCGCAATTCCTAAAAAATCCAAAGCAAAAGCCACGGGCTCACCGTGAAAATTTCCGCAAGATAAAACTTTATTATCATCGGCAAATACCAATGGATTATCGGTGGAAGAATTAGCCTCTGTTTCTAAAACTTGAGCCGCATATCTTAAGGTGTCTTTCACCGCCCCATGCACTGCTGGCATACACCGTAAAGAATAAGCATCTTGAACTTTTTCACAATTTAAATGGCTTTGAGAAATTCCAGATTCTGCGCCCAGAATTTTTAAAAGATTGCGAGCCGTTTTTGATTCTCCTGGATGGGGACGAACAGCAGAGATTAAAGGATCAAAAGCACTGCGCGATCCTTTCATAGCTTCAAGGGACATGGCTCCTGATAAATCAGCTAACCACGCCAAATTTCGCGCTTCATAAAGTCCTAGTGCACCTAATGCCGTCATCACCTGACAGCCATTGATTAAAGAAAGTCCTTCTTTAGCTTTTAATTCCAAAGGCAAAATGGATAAATCTTTCAGCCGAGCTTGAACTGGTAAATGATGTACGGCTTTTACTCCCGACTCCCAAACTTCTCCTTCACCAATCAAAGCCAAAGCTAAATGGGATAGCGGCGCTAAATCACCACTTGCGCCGACACTGCCTTGGCAGGGAATAATCGGAATAATGTCGTTATTTAAATACTCTAATACTTTTTCAACCACAGCCACGCGAACACCACTGTGTCCTCGCGCTAAAGCATTAGCTCGTAAGAGCATCATTGCCCGAGTTTCTGCTTTTGTAAAAGGCTCGCCAATTCCAGAAGAGTGAGAGCGAATCAGATTTTTTTGCAAAGTTTCAATATCTGCATCAGAAATTTTCACATTGGAAAAAGCACCAAAACCAGTATTAACTCCATACATGGTTTCACCTTTTGCAATACGGCCCTCAATGTAATCTCTAGATTGTTTAATTTTTTTTATCGATTCGGGCGAAAGCGTGACCGCTTTTTCAGGGGAATATGCCACTTGAAAAATATGTTCAATCTTTAGATCATCACCGGTAATTTGCATAAAACCTCATCAGTTCAAATATCAGGATTTCAGCGTTTGAATGGCTTGCTGATAATTATTACTAAAAACATAAGATCCTGCGACTAAAGCATCCGCATCCGTACACATAGAAAGTGTTTGATCATTAACACCACCATCCACCTCTAGTAAAATAGCATGCTGGCGAGCTTCAATTTCTTTTCGAAGTCGTTTTATTTTCGGCACTTGATCGGCGCAAAAAGATTGTCCTCCAAAGCCAGGCTCCACTGTCATCACTAAAACTAAATCTACTTCTTCAAGCAGAGGAATAATTTCTTCCACATCAGTTCCTGGTCTTAAAGTGATTCCCGCTTTTCGACCCGCTTTGCGAATTTCCCTGAGCCATCGCTCGGGCTCTTTTGAAGACTCAACATGAATGGTTAAAATATCAGCTCCAGCCGCTAAAAATTCCGGCACATACTTATCTAAATTATAAATCATCAAATGAACATCAAGAGGGATCGGACTGATTCTTTTCAAAGCTTTTACCACCGGCGCGCCAATGGTCAGATTTGGCACAAAATGCCCATCCATCACATCAACGTGAATCCAATCGGCTCCGGCTTCAGCGACTTTTTTAACTTCCGCTTCAAGGTTTGCAAAATCTGCCGCCAAAATGCTGGGCGCGATGATTTTTTGAACGGGTTTTCTCCATGTCATTGTCATAGGCCCCAACCTATCTGGAGAGAGAATTTCAGTCAAAGAACTGCCAAAGAGCCTAGGATTTGAGATGCACTGCATTTGTCAGTTGCTAAAAAAGGAAGGTCTCTTTATCGTTTCATGATGAAAATTCGCAGCTTCAAGCTTTCCGATGTGTCTCAGCTTAAAGAGTTTACCGACCAGGCGATTGGAGTTAACTATTATAGTACAGAAGAACTCACAGATTTTTACCAGCGGTCTATTAAAAGTGGACAAGAGTGCAGCCTTATTCTTGAAGATGCTGACTTTAAAATTAGAGGAGTTCGTATCACTTTCCCCCCGGGCCAATGGCAGCACGGAAAAGGCCACGGACTGAGTCCCAAACTTTGGGGAATTTCTCAAAGTCAGGTCGCCTACTTCCAGAGTCTTTTTATTGATGCCAACGTAACCGGACAAGGTTGGGGTAAAAAAATGTCCTTAACCGCCATCGATATCTTAAAAAACCTGGGCGCCAAAGCCATTGTCACCCACTCTTGGAAACAATCTCCCCATGACTCTTCGGGCAAATATCTTCGATCTTTAGGTTTTCAAAGTATTGCACTTCATCTTTTGTACTGGAAAGATGTCGATTATGTGTGCCCTCAGTGTGGAAAACCTTGCCTGTGCACTGCCGAAGAAATGATACTCCTATTATGAGTACATCTTTTTGGTTGGATCGAAGTTCAAATTCTAAAATTAAAAAATTTGACGTTGTTATTGTCGGCGCAGGAATTTCGGGAGTTTCAACCGCCTTTTGGTTAGAGCAAGAAGATCCTCAGCTGACCATTGCCCTCGTTGAAAAAAGCCGCTTGGGATTTGGTGCGACCGGCAGGAATGCAGGCTTTGTGACCTGCGGATCCGTCGAACATTTTAATCGACTGATCAGTAAACATGGTCGCGATGAGGCCGTTGAAATTTGGCGTTTTTCTGAAACCAATTTAAAACTTTTAGAAGAACATATTATTCGCGGTCCCGGAAAGCATTCTCCGACGGATTTGCAATTTGAAAAAAAAGGTTCTTACTCCCTTGCTGCCGCTGATGCCGAGTACGAAGAACTTAAAAAAGTCGCTCAAACCATGGATGAATTAAAAATTCACGTGCGTGTTTACGAAGGACCTGAACTTTTAAAAGCGGTAGGAACACAAGATTTTTGTGGTGGCATTAGGTATATGGATGATGCTTCTATTCATCCCCACAGATTGCTTGAAAAAATTTTTTCAAGACTTAAAAAAACCACTCTGCTTGAGGGCACCGAAGTTTCATCTTACGAATCCACTGGCACAGGCACTCGAATGGTTAAAACCGATGCGGGACCACTAGAGGCATCCATGATTATTTATGCTCTCAATGGTTATTCAATGGCGCTGAATCCTTATTTTAAAGAAAAAATATTTCCCACTCGTGGTCAAATTTTAATGATGGAAAAAGTCGATCGTTTTATGGATGGCCCCTGCTACGCCAATTCTTATTTAGATTATTTTCGACAACTTCCGTCTGGTGAACTTCTCATTGGAGGTTTTCGGCAGCTTGAAAAAGCCACCGAAGTTGGATATTCCGATCACACCACCGAAGTTATCCAAAGTGCCTTACATGATTTTGTTCGAAAACATCTTCCTCAATATAAAGATAAAAGAGTAACACATCGCTGGGGTGGGGTTATGGGTTTTTCATCAGATGGTCAGCCCATGGTTGGCTCTTTACCGAATGACAATCATGTTTTTTTTCTGGGCGGGTATACGGGCCATGGTATGGGCTTAGCTTTTAACACGGCGAAAGCCACTGTCGATATGATTTATGGTCGCGAAATTCCACGTTGGCTGAGCGCCAAACGATTTTAAGTTTGATAGCCTTTAAGAAATTCTTCCGCCGTCACTCGATTGCGAGATTCTGGCTGTACAATTAAAAGCTCTAAAAGACCATCCCCGGTTTGCATCAACAACTGATTATTTTGTACTATCATTTCACCAGGATTTTTTTGGATGCTTATATTAGATATTTTTGTTTTATGAATTTTAATTTTCTTGCCATTCAAAATCATAAAAGTGCCAGGGCCCATGACAAAAGCTCGCACCTTGTTATGAATTTTTACAGCTGACTGTTGCCAATCAATCAAGGATTCAGATTTTTCAATTTTTTTAGCATAATTCACTAAAGCTTCGTCCTGCGGAATCGGTGCAAGATGCCCACGCACATAATCCATCAGTTCGACTCGTAACATATCCGCACCTAATTTTGCGAGCTGATCGTGAACTTCTAGTGCGTCCATATCATCCGCAATTTCTAGTCTGCGTGCCCCGATCATATCTCCGGCATCAAGTCGTTTCACGATTTTTTGCAAAGTCACACCCGTGACAGTTTCGCCAGCTTCAATCGCTCTTTGAATGGGAGCTGCTCCCCGCCACCTGGGCAGTAAGCTTCCGTGAATATTCACGCAGCCAAAATGAAATATGGATAAAAAATCTTCAGTTAATATTTGGCCAAAGGCGACGACAATTCCGACTTCGGCGCCCCAACCTTTAATAGCATCAGTGATCATCACATTGTTTTTTAAAGATTCTGGGGCTAGCACTTTTAAATTGTGGCTGAGAGCCAGAGATTTCACAGGACTGGGATTCAATTGAAGTTTGCGGCCGCTGGGGCGATCGGGTTGTGTCACGACACCAACAATTTCAAAATGCTCATCTTTTAATAAAGTATTTAAAGCCACTGTTGCAAAATCAGGCGTTCCAAAAAAACAAACTCTGACTTTGCTCACACTTCTAATTTCTCTCGTTTTTCAGCGGGCTTGCCATCGTCGGATTCTTCTTCTTTGGCTGGATAGCCATGTTTTTTAATTTGTGTTTTAATTCTTTGGCTTTTTATAAAGCTAAGATGATCAATAAACAAAGTTCCCTCTAAATGATCAAGCTCATGCTGAATACAAATTGCTAGCAAACCATCCACTTTAAATGAAATTTGTTTTCCCTCTAAGGTTTGCATGGTCACTTCAATTTCATTAAAGCGCTCCACCGTTTCAAAATAAGTTGGAACACTTAAGCAACCTTCGTCAAATGTGGTTTTACCATCACCCTTGGTGATTTTTGGATTGATCAAAATCAAAGGTTGAGTCACGGCCTTTTCAAGTTCAGTCATTTCATCATACTGATAACGTCGACCTTTTTCATCCCGCGGACGAGTGTCAATCACCACCATACGCTTAAGCACACCCACTTGCGGAGCAGCTAAGCCAATTCCTTTAGCCTCGTACATTGTTTCAATCATATTTTCAGAAAGCGTTTTAAGTTCACTATTAAATTTTTCCACAACCTTAGAAACTTCACGAAGTCTGGCATCGGGAAATGTGAGAATTTTAAGAACTGACATAAGGACCACCTTGCATTTTTAAACAACTGAATGCGCCTATAACTATCCTATATTATACACTTTATAAACGCCTTTTTCAGAATTTTTTTAGTCAGCAAAGACTGTGTAAATACATGTAATTTATACCTTTTAAAAGCAAAACTTAACGCTTTAGACGTTTTAAAAGATACAGCCCAAATCCACCCATCAGCAGACTGGGAATCCAGGCTGCTAAAACCGCTGGTAAATAACCATGTCCACCTAAGGTCAATGAGGAACTGTAAAGCACCCAGTAAGCAAAAACCAAACCCATGCAGATACCAATATTAATAAAAGTTCCACCGGTTCGACTGCGACTAACACTGAAGGGAATTCCAAGAAGACACATGACCATTCCAGCAAAGGCAAAAGCAAACTTAGCGTGATAATCCACTTCATACCTAATGGTGTCTAATCCTGCTTCTTTATTTTTACTGATGAACTGACTGAGCTCGCCTTGACTGAGCATATCGGAAGTTTGCCCCGTGCTGGTTAAATCTTTTGAGTCCTCTGACATCGTGATATTTTTTTGTTTAAAAGAAGACGTCAGCGGGAAACTTGAGTCGGCTGCAAATAATGTGACTGAACCATTGGATAATTTCCATTGATTACTTTTAATCTCTACTTCTTGTGCCGTCATCATCTGCAACAAATCCCAAGAGTCGCTAAAAAGATAAAGCGTCAAACCTTGAGCTTTAGAAGCCTCGGGATTTAAAGTTTTAATATTAAAAATCGAATTTTTAGATCGATACCAAATTCGATCAGTTTTCACGACCGAATACATTCCAGGCATTTTTTTAATTTCATTATAAAAAATATAATTTTTTTCCCGAGTCATCGAGGGACCAATTCGGTCGCCAATAAAATAAAAAATAAAAGAGATCAAAAAAACAGAACTCAGCAAAGGTGCTGAAATTCTTAAAAGACTCATTCCTGATGCATGCAAAGCAACTAATTCATTGGCCTTATTAAGTGAAGAAAGTGTCAGCACGGTGCCCATTAAGCATGCCACAGGCAGCATTTTCTGAATGCCTTCCGGAAAAGCATAAGCGTAATATCTTAACATCGCCGAAGTTTCGACGCCTTTATAGTTGACCATCATAGACATGGCATCAACGGCCGAAAATATTGTCACAAAGACCAACAGGGCCCCGATAAAATATCCCCAAAACAATTTAGAGGTGTAGAAGTCAATTCGATTCACTAGAAACTCCGCTGAGGGTTCTTATGATCTTAGACTATTTCAATCCCGCTTGACACTCCGAAAAAATCCCTATTAACTTGGAGTATGGCTTTACGCGTCTTATTGGCTGATGAGAGTTCCACAATTAAAAAAGTGATGCTCTTAGCACTGCAAGATTATGGTGTCGACGTTAAATCAGTCCCCGTGGGACTTGATGTTTTGGCTGTGACCAAAACTTACATGCCAGATATTGTTTTCGCCGATGTTTTGCTTTCAAAAAGATCCGGCTACGATGTCAGTCGAGATTTAAAAACGGATCCTCAAACTCAAAGAATTCCTGTGGTTTTAATGTGGAGTGGATTTATGGAACTGGATGAAGTCCGAGCTCAATCTGCTATGGCTGACGATCGACTTGAAAAGCCTTTCGATGCCGATATCCTCCGAGGACTTGTGCGAAAACACGTTCCTCGCACGCAAACCAATACCATCAGTTCTTATTTGAGTTTTCCACCAATGCCTCAATTTGAAGATTCGGCACCAAGCTTACAAAATGATCCTGAAGAAGAAGATTTTGCGCAAGTGCCTCTTTATCCTCAGAAGTCGGAAGCTCCCATCAGCGAAGACAACTGGACCCAGCAGAACTTACAAAATATTCCTGTCACACCTTTCATCCAAGATCAAAATCCTGATTTTAATCAGTTTATGGTATCAGGCAGTGATTTGGGTGAAATCAGTATTCGAACTGATGGCGAATTTGAAGAAGTCACTTTTGCTAAAAAATCAATCATCACCGAAGCTCCTAAAACGATGTCTGCCACAGAAACCGTTTTATTAGAGCGCGTGGCCCGTGAAGAAGCTCGCGCTATCATTGAAAGCATTTGCTGGAAGATGATGCCAGAAATCGCTGAGCGCGTCGTGCGCGAAGAGATCGCTAAAATCTTAAAACAAGCCGAAAAAGAAATCTAATTCTCCCCAACTAAGTCTTGTCATTCCCGATCGATCAGATTAATTCATGAGTCCTACCTTTGGAGGACCGATTGAACCTTGTCGACCTTATACAAGCTGCGATCAAAGAAGATATGCCTCAAGGTGATGTCACCACTGAATCCATGGCCGTGACGCCCCGGCAGGGAACAGCCAAGTTAAAAGCCAAAGAAGATCTTGTCCTGTCAGGGACCTCTCCCTTTGAACAATGTGTGATGATTTTAGAGCCTCATGCTTTGATTAAGTGGTATTTCGAAGACGGGCAAGAAATTCTTAAAGGACAAATTATTTGTGCTATCGAAGGCGATCTTGTCCAAATTTTAAAAGCCGAGCGCGTGGCTTTAAATTTCTTAGGACATCTTTCGGGAATTGCCACTTTCACCAAAAAATTTGTTAAAAAATTAGAAGGTACAAAAACTAAACTCCTCGACACTCGAAAAACAACGCCTGGTTTGCGTGAGCTTGAAAAACGCGCCGTGGTTGATGGCGGTGGTACAAATCACAGAATGAATTTAAGTTCAGCCATATTAATTAAAGATAATCACATTGCTTTAATGGCAGGTCTTAAAAATGCAGTCATAAGAGTCCGTGAACATTCCAAATTACCCATCGAAGTTGAAGCTTCAACTTTAGATCAAGTCAAAGAAGCTGTTGCGGTCAAAGCTTCACGCATTCTTTTGGATAATATGGATTTAGAAACTTTAAAAAAAGCCACAGCCATGATCCCTACAGACATTGAAACAGAAGCCAGCGGCAATATGAATTTGGAACGTATCAGATCTGTCGCCGAAACGGGTGTTCACTTTATATCAGTTGGCGCCTTAACCCACTCTGCTCCGGTCGCGGATGTCAGCTTAACTTTTGAATGGTGATATTGTGCAAGATTCTCCTTTAATAGATATTCGAATGGGAAAATTTACAGCAGATTGGGCCAAAGCTCGTGGCATCAATACAATTTATAAAGCGCAAATGGGAAGCACGAATGATTTAGCCAAGGAAGAAGCTTTTAATGAAACCAACTTTGATCAAAATATTATTTTGTATGTGACTGAACATCAAAGCACAGGCCGTGGTCGCAATAAAAACACTTGGGAAAATTCGGCCCCTGGCACTTGCCTTCTTTCTTCTTGGTCTTTTTTTATGGAAGATGCGCCGGTGCCTGTCTCTTCACCAAGAACGGGCTTGGCTTTATTTAAAGCGGCCTCTGCCACATGGCCGTTTTTGCCTTGGAGCTTAAAAGCTCCCAATGATTTGTACTTAGGTGAAAATAAAGTGGCAGGATTACTTTTAGAAACCATCACCCAAGGTGACGATGTTCGATTTATTATTGGCCTTGGTATGAATATCACAAGCCATGTTGAAACTTTAGAAACCGCCACAAGCCTTGTTGAAAATTTACCAACAGGTGTACCACTGCACGGGGAAGATTATATTGGATTTTTGGATCGCTTATTATTTGAATTCAGTCTTGTGATTGAAAAACAAAGCGATCTATTGAATGAAACCGAAGGGGCCTCGCTAGTTCATGCTTTAAATTTAAAAATGCATCAGACAGAATTAGACGCTGAAACTTATACTTCGGTCTCGCCGGATGGCACTTTAATAAGTAACTTGCGAACCATTCCCTGGTCTGAGCTGTAAACTAAATGGTAGGAGCACATAATGGCATTAACTTATTCTCCAGATCCTGATCTTGGCCTCCCATGTCCTGATTTTGCTTTACCCGGAACTGATGGCCGCGTTTATTCTAAAATTGATTTTCAATCTGATCACAGTTTTCTTGTCATGTTTATTTGCAATCACTGTCCCTACGTGATCGCCATTGAAGATCGCTTGGTCCAATTGGCCGTTGATTTAAAAAAACTAGGCGTTTCGGTGGTCGCCATTTCATCCAATGATGTTAAAAATTATCCCCAAGACTCATTTGATAATATGAAAAAGAAAGCTCTCGATAAAAAATATCCCTTCGTTTATTTATTTGATGAAACACAAGATGTGGCTCAACGCTTTGGTGCCGTTTGCACCCCTGATTTTTTTGTTTATGATCGCAAAGGTAAGCTTGCCTACCGTGGACGTCTTGATGATTCTTGGAAAGATCCAGCACAAGTTAAAACAAGAGAGCTTTATCAAGCTGTCCTTGATATTGAAGCTAATAAACCGATTCAAATTCCTCAAACGCCTACTATGGGCTGCAATATTAAATGGAAATAAAATGAAAACAATGCTGCTTGTGATTTTTATAGGTCTTATCACATTAGTAATTTATATGACGATCACCTTAGGGTTTTTTAAAGAGGTCACAGTTTCAGAAGGTGCTTATCCGGAAATGAATTTGATTTACAAAGATCACGTTGGACCTTATCACACGATTGCAGAAAAAATTAAAGATGTTCAAAGCTGGGCTGAAGCTCAAGGTCTTGATTGCAATTTAACTTTTGGTCAATTTATAGATGATCCCAGCATTGTCGAACACGAGCGCTTAAAAAGCCGAGGCGGCTGCGTTTTAGCAGCCATCCCCCCACAAACTCCAGAAGAAATAAAAAGTCTTGTGATCCCAGCCAGAAATTATATTTTAGCACGGTTTGATGGTTCACCGTGGTTGGGACCTTACAAAGTGTATTCAAAAGTCGCAGAAGTCGCTGACAAGAAAAAGATACGTATCATTGAACCTGTGATCGAACTTTATAAATTGATCGATCCCAAGCATCTTGAAACTACCTATCTTTTTCCTATACCTACTCCCTAAGTATATTACTAAGCGTGACCCGCGCGAATTAAATTCAATGCACTGCCCGCACGGAACCATTTTAATTGTTCGGCGTTGTAGGAGTGTTTTAGGTCGATCACTTCCATTGTACCATCAGAATGTTTGATTTCCATCTTCACAGGCTTTCCTGGCATTAGATCTTTTAATCCCACAAAATTTAAGCGATCGTCTTGGCGAATTTTTTCGTAATCCAATACATCTTCAAAAACCAAAGCTAAAACGCCTTGTTTTTTTAAATTCGTCTCGTGAATTCGAGCAAATGATTTCGTCACCACCGCTTTACAGCTTAAAAATCTTGGAGACATCGCTGCGTGCTCACGCGAAGAACCTTCTCCGTAATTTTCATCGCCAATGATCACCCAGTTTTTTCCGGCTTTTTGATATTCACGGGCGATTTTTGTGAACTCAAGTCCTTTTTGTCCATTCAGTTGATTGATCCCTTTACCAATTTCGCCGGTGAATGAATTATCAGCGCCTAAAAGCATATTATCAGAAATATTATCTAAGTGACCGCGGAATTTCAACCAAGGTCCACCTGGAGAAATATGATCTGTTGTGCATTTACCTTTAGCTTTTGCTAATACGAAACAATCATTAAAATCTTTTCCATCCCAAGCGGTAAAAGGCTCAAGCCGCTGCAAGCGATCCGAAGTTTTACTGACCACAACACTCACATCTTTGCCACCTGGTTTTTGATAACCATCAGTGTCCATAACGTAACCGTTTGAAGGCAGATCAGGAGCTTCAGGAGATTTTAATTTGATACTGCCCTTGGGACCTTTAAGTTCATCGGTCATTGGGTTAAAATCAATTCGACCCGCTAATCCCATGGCCATCACGATTTCGGGTGAAGCAATAAAAGCCAAAGTTTCAATATTTGCATCATTACGTCCTCGGAAATTTCGATTGAACGAAGTGACGATCGTATTGATTTCACCGTTTTTAACATCTTCCCGCTTCCATTGACCGATACAAGGTCCGCAGGCATTGGCTAATACCGTGGCACCAACATCATTAAATGTTTTCATCTGACCATCGCGTTCAATTGTTTTTTGAATTTGAGTGGATCCTGGCGTCACTAAAAATGGCTGCTCCATTTTTAAACCAATGGCCATAGCTTGCTGAGCAACAAAAGCGGCGCGACCAATATCTTCGTAGGAAGAGTTTGTGCAAGAACCAACTAATGCCGATGACAACTTGGCCGGCCAACCTTTTTCTTTAACCTCTTTCGCTAAAGCACTGATGGGCCGAGCAATATCTGGAGAGTGAGGTCCCACCAAATGAGGCTCAAGAGTTGATAAATCAATTTCATAAACTTCGTCGTAATATTTTTTAGGATCTGCTGCGACTTCTTTATCAGCTGTTAATAAATTTTTATTTTTTTCAGCCACTTCTGCCAAGGCGGCACGGTTTGTGGCCCTTAAATAAGCTCCCATGCGATCATCATAAGGAAAAATGGAACAAGTCGCCCCAAGCTCTGCACCCATGTTTGTAATTGTTGCTTTCCCTGTGCAAGAGATCGAAGAAGTTCCCTCTCCAAAATACTCAACAATTTTATCCGTTCCACCTTTGACCGTCAGCATTCCACAAAGTCGTAAGATGACATCTTTTGCTGAAGTCCATCCGTGCATTTTTCCTTTTAAGTGAATACCGATTAATTTTGGATTTTTAACTTCCCAAGTTAACCCCGCCATCACATCGGAAGCATCAGAACCACCAACACCGATGGCTGCCATTCCCAAACCTCCGGCATTAGGAGTGTGGGAATCAGTACCAATCATCAGTCCACCTGGAAAAGCATAGTTTTCAAGGATCACTTGATGAATGATTCCAGCGCCAGGTTTCCAAAATCCAATATTGTACCTGGATGAAGCTGTTGCTAAAAAATTAAAAACTTCTTCATTTTCTTTCATCGCCGTCGACATATCTTTTTCTTTTCCCACTTGAGCACGGATCAAATGATCACAATGAACAGTGGTTGGAACAGCGGCTTCATCTTTACCCGCAAGCATAAATTGTAAAAGAGCCATCTGCGCCGTCGCATCTTGCATGGCCACGCGGTCAGGATGGAGCAAAAGAAAGCTGTGACCTCGCTCTAAGTCCTGGTTTTTGGGATCTTCTAAATGTCCGTAAAGAATTTTTTCAGCCAAAGTCAGAGGTTTATTTAAGCGCTGACGTATCACGGTTAAATTTTGTGTGGTTTTTTTATAAACGGCCTCAGCTAATTCGGGCGTGGTTTCAATTTTCGCCATGGGATTCCCTTCTAAAATGGACTGCTTTAAATTTGTTGTACTTTGATATCCTAATGACTTTTCAATTAGCTGTCAGTGGCTGAAGGTCTATTTTGCATTACGTCGGGACCTAAAAGCAGTATTTATTCGCCCCTTTTCTAAGGCATAATAAAGAAATGCTCGCAGAATACGCCAAATACCTTACAGCACCGGCTTCTCCCTACGCCCGAGTGCTCGGTTACCTGAAAGAATCCATCGCTTTTGAAGCCCGAGCCCAGCGCCAATGGAAGTTGTGGGAAAGTCATTTTCAAAACTGCCAAGAATTAATTTGGTCCACCGCCTTGGCTCAAAGTCAAATTTATGGAAAAAATCGACTGATTTGGGTTTTGGGAAGCGGCAGTCTTTATGAAACTCCGTGGAAACTTTTAGCTGAAGCTGGTCATCGTATTAAACTAATTGATGTTTATCATCCGCCAAGGGTTAAAAAATTAGTTAAACCTTTCTCGAATATCCAGCTGATCCAATTAGACGTCACTGGATTTGATGATCTTTCGCCCTTACAAAAAATCTTACTTAAAAGTCCTTCGGTTCCACCGCTTTCCATTCATCCTAATGATTTAATTATTTCATGCAATATGCTGTCGCAACTTCCCATCTGCCCTTTGCAGTATTTAGCAAAAAATACGGATATGTCAGAAAAAGAAAAAATTCTATGGGCTCGAAAAATTCAAACTCAACATTGGCAATGGCTCCAATCATTTGGTTGTGAATCCTTAGTTCTTTCTGATTTTGAAATTCATCATTTAGGAAAAAATTTAGAAGTTCTTCGTATCGAAGAGCAACCCTTCCGTCCTTTATGTGAAAAGCTGGCAAGCTGGGACTGGCAATGGGCTGACAATTGCATTCGTAAAGTCGAAGCTTATTCGATCCCTCGTAAAACATAATTTAAAAGTTTGGGAAGATCTGAAGCCATGAGTGTTCGAGGACTGCCTCCACGTAGAATCCATAGATCTGCAATACGTCCATGTAAATAAGCGCCTAGAGCTGCCGCTTGATCGGTGGGCAAACCTTGCGCCATCAAGGAACTAACAAATCCGGTCAACACATCTCCCGTCCCAGCTTTTGCTAAGGCCACATTTCCCGAGGCAATAATATAAGATTTTTCACCGCTGCAAAGAACCGAATGAAAACCTTTTAGTAAAACTTGCGCTCCCGTTATTTTTTGAGCCAGCTTTACAGCAGACAATCGATCTGATTCAATTTCTAGAGCTTTTTGTCCCGTGATTCTAGAAAGTTCGCCCGCATGTGGAGTTAAGAGCCAAGTTGAGGGCAGCGGCCAAATTTTATTTTGAGCGGCCACTGTGATCGCATCAGCATCTAATAAAACCTTTTTTATTTTTTTTGATTTCAACTTTTGCAAAAGATCTAGAGTGGTTTTTCCTAAGCCTAAGCCAGGACCTATCGCCACTGCAGAATATTTTTCAAAATCTAATTGAGAGAGATCACGCCATTCTGTTTGCAAAAAATCAGGCGCCAATTTTTTTAATATTTTTCCATCCGGAGATCCTACCGTCACATATCCAACGCCCATACGGGCGGCGGCATCACTCGCTAAAAAAGCAGCGCCTTTTATGCCCGCGCTTCCTGCTAAAATAAGCAGTTTTCCAAAATGACTTTTATTGGCTGTGAGCCTACGAGGCGGAAGGATTTTTTGTGCTGATTTTTTTCCAATTAAATAAGTGGAATGGGCCCCTTCTTCGATTAGTTTTTTAGGAAAACCCAAATTCAAAATTTCAATAGGACCCGTGCAAGCCGGTCCAACTTGTAAATAAAATCCAGGCTTAGCTAAGCCACAAGTTAAAGTTCGCACGGCTCGCACCGCTGCGCCCCAAGGGATCCCTCGATTGGCATCAAGGCCTGAGGGAACATCTAATGCTATGATGTCATGGTGATTCATTTTTTCAATAAAGCGACAGATGGTTGAATCTAAAGGCCTTGATAAACCCGTTCCAAAAAGAGCATCAATAAATATTTCATATTTATTGAAATCAAATTTGTCTAATGTTGATGCATCTAAAAGACGGACTGATCCGCCGATTTCTTTAAAGCGGCGAAGATTTAATTCAAAAAGAACAGACGTTTTTAAACTCGCTAAAACCCAAACTTCAGAGCGTGAAAAGCCTTTTTCAAAAAGTTTTCTTGCTACAACCAGTCCATCTCCGCCATTGTGGCCAGGTCCGCAAATAATTCCAATACGCCGGGAGGGATTAAAACCATAAATCCCAAGCAGCCGATCCAGCATTAAGGAACCTGCTTTTTCCATCATTTTATCTGCGGAAAGACCATATTCGGTGGCCGCTCTTTGATCGATCTCTTGCATCTCTTCACGAAGGGCTAATCTCATCTTAAATGTAGGCGCCTCGTTTAATTTTATCGAGAATAATTTTTTCAAAGAAAATAGGATCTTTAGGATTTACAGAAAAATAAGACTGCTGTTCGCAACGGACTTTTTCTTTTAAAAGCCAGCGCAGGATATCAGCCACACCTTTATTCTTTTTATCCAAGAAAAACGGATCATTTTCCAAAGCATCTTTAGCTTTTTTCAAAGACCGAGCTTCCCCGACATCGCTCTCGCGAACTTTATAGGTGAACAAATCATATTTTTTAACATCTTCAGGAAGTACACCTAAAAACTTAACTTCAGGCGCCGAAAAATCGGCATTTCTAATTAAAGATGCAGCCGAGCCCGCTTTTAAAGTTCTGTAAATATTTTGTAAAGTATAGGCGTCCAGATCTCCGCAAAAATACATAGGAATCTTCAGCTGATCTTGGATTAATTTACACCAACCGCGAACGGCATTTGAGGGAACCCCCTGCGCACCGATCAAAATACAATTGTTTCGTTTAGTAAATCCCATGGTGTGTAAAGTATTTGCCGTACCTTCTGATTCCATAATCAGAGCAAAGTCGACTTTCTTTTTAACCCGCAGTTTTAAACTTTGCGGACGATTTTTTGGCATAAAAGGCGAAGTTCCTAAAGACCCTAAATCAATCGTTGCTTTGGTTTTATCCGGCATAGTTTCTTCAACCACTAATTGTGAAGAATAAGTCTGTCCACCACGATCATTGGCAAAACAATTTAACTCTTCACGGTAAACTTGCATCATATCACCAATAAAATCGATGATTGAATCGGACTCGGTTTGATCTTCAAAATCCAAGGGTCGATAATACTTATCACTTCGAATCAGACCTTTACAGATATAATACAATTCCCTTTTAGTATTGACCGCGCCGATATCTAAATTTCTTAGTAAAATCTCAAGCATAAACACAACTCGAGCTAATTTTTGCACACTAGAAACATTCAGTTCGGTCCGAACACGTTTATCTCCAGGGGTTAAAAATCCTACTTTCGAATTGTAAAAAGAATTGTCGAGACTGGTTTTAACTGCTTCTAAATAGGGTCTTTTCGAGTTTTCTAAATCCTTGAGCATATTATCTGCCAGACGCTTAGCCTCTGTTGGAATATCAATTTTTAGCTCTCGAATTTTTATAAAGTGACCGCCCGCCATATTAATTACCTATTCTCTCTTGGCTGTTATTTTTTTATCGGATGTTTTTTTGTCAGCTGTTTTCTTTTTGCTTTTACTAGCGACAACAACTTCATCCATCATATCGGCTTCGGAAGGCTCTTCCCCGCCACCAGATTTTTTAGCTTCTTTTTTCTTCTGAGCATCTAATTTTCCAACAGCATCTTCAAATTGGCTGATGGCTTCCTTAGAATCTCTTCCTAAAATTTTCTTTAAGCCTTCTTGAGCCCGCTTCTTTCGAGCCTCACTGGCTCCCACAATTTCAGCTAATTTATCCACCAAGATCGGTCCGAACTGCTCGATATGAGCTAATTTTCTTTCTAAATCAGCTTCTTTAAATTCTTTTTTAATATGTCGGGATAACTTTTGACCCGCTTGCATCGCAGCTCTACGAATTTCTTCGACCAAATCATCCGAAGCATCAATAGTTTCTTTGGACGCATTTTTAAATTTAATAAATGGCGAAACCACGCTGATGGCAAAAACATAGGGGCCAAGAGGTAATGATTTTTTAGGTTGCGCAAGACCGTAGGATTTCCAATTCACAGAATCAATAGCACCCGTGATCGCACAGCCCGATTTATCAAATTGCAAAGGCACACGATTGGCAAATCGCAACAATTGAACGGGCTCATCCGCCTCTAGATTTCGATTTTTAAAACGAGCTAATGCCACTTCGACTGAAACTGGTTTAAAATCACAAATCGTCGGTTTTCTTGCCACGACGGAGAAGAAGTCAATCTCTCCAAGTCGTTGAATACTTTTTGATAAAGCATCTTCGCCAATAGTAAGAACAGATTTTGTTGATGGCGAAATTAATTCTGTTTTTTGCACTGCCGAATAGACTGTTTTAAAGTTTTCTTCAGAAAGACTTGTCACTGATTTCTCAAGCAAACCTTTTGGTAGTCCACTTTTTACAAAATCCTTTAACGCTTGATCATTCACCCTAGAAAATCCCGTGGTTAAAAACTTTGATAAAGTCACTTTGCCGTACAAATGAGAGTGAGTGATAAATTCACCTAATTTAAATGTGTGTGGATGAGGCAAAGTGGCGCCTGGAATTTCAGGAACTTCATTGCTAACTCGGTCAATTTTAACCCAATCATTTTCAACGAGTTTATACTTAATAGATAAATGTGGGTTCACGAGCACGGTGCCTTCAAGATAGGTCACAATACCACCGTCACCATTCAACTGAACTCGTCCGTCCATGATGAATTCGACACGAGTGCCGCTTGTTTTATTCCAATCCAAAGTCTCTTTATTTTTAACAATTCCAGTATTGGTTTTAATATCTACATCAACTTGAGCTTTAACTGCTTTTCGCATTTTTGGAGTTTTACTTAAAACAGTCACACCGCGAGCATTGGTCATTTGCGCCCAAGTTGTCGCAGCTGAAATTCCAATTCCCTGCTGACCTCGAGAGCACTGACCTTTGCCAAACTTTGAAGAGGCTAAATATTCTCCGAAAACCTTGGCTAAATCTTCGGGTTCGATTCCTGGCCCGTTGTCTTCTACGATAATTTTGATCAGATCTGTATTTTTGGTCGACCCAATTCCCACTTTTGAAATTTCAATTAAAAGTTCGGGAAGGATTTCAGAGACTTCACAAGCATCTAAAGAATTATCAACAGCTTCCTTTAAAGTCGTCAGCACGGCTTTTAATGGAGATGAAAAACCCACCTGTTGAAGATTCTTGGCAAAATACTCCGCTGTACTGCTTTTGGTAATCTTACTCACTGAACCGATCCCTTTTTTTTGCTTTTAACCTTATGACCGAACTTGCGATTCCAATAGATTAACAAGACCTGAAAGAGTTTTAGCAAGGATTCCATGTAGAGCCCTGCGTTAAAGAGGAGTCCCCTCATTTTTTTCAAAAGTCCATTCGGCTAGGGTTTTGTACCCTTTTTCCGTGTTGCATGCCTTGCAAGCAGGCACACAGTTTTTTCGATCTGTCTTACCGCCTCGAATCACGGGCATCACATGATCCATAGTTAGTTCGGAAGGTTTGCATTTCTGCTCACAGTAATAGCAAAGACCCCTTCCAATTTGATTTTTCCACCATTGGGTTTGGCGCAAATCGCGAGCTTTGGCTTTTTCCTTTTTTTGATGTTCAGGGGACGCTGGACTAAAGTAGTACTCCATGAATTTTCAAAGCCTACCCTAGACCTAGCCTGTTGACCAGAATTCCTTTCCTGGCTCTGCGTTACTGACTTTGTTTTTCCGAAGAGAAGCATGTCAATCTTAGAGGTGAACTGTGTCGAGTCAAAAAATTTATAAAAAAGGCGAAGTGCTTTTTCGTGACGGCGATAAAATATCGCACATTGTGCTCATCCAAAAAGGGGCTGTCAGTCAGTGCCTTATTCGCGGGAAAAAAAATATCGACCTGTTTCAATTGGGTATAAATCAAGTTTTGGGCGAGGGAATTATCGCTGGCCAAACCACTCACACGACAGCTGCTATCACTACCGTTGAAACTTCTGTACTTGAAATTCCTGCTGATATTTTTAAGCAACAATATGAAGCCGCTCCTCAGTTTTTAAAAATGGTTTTAAAAAGTTTAGCTGACCGCATGAAGTTAGCGATCAGTGATGTTCGCAGCTCTCGCATGGAAAAAGACTCAAGTCCTTGTCCAGACGAAGGCGTTCCAAAAGTCTTTGCCGCCATTTTTTTTGCAGGAAATCATAAAGGCGAAAAACAAAAAGACGGCAAATTAGAAGTCGAATGGACCGTGATGAAATCTTATGTTCAACGCGTTCTTGGTGAATCACCAAAACGCATGGAGCAAGCGATCAATATCTTAGTCAAACTTAAGCTAGCAGAGTATGTCATGGGAAAATTGCCAGAAGATCCTGAGGGACCCGATGTTATTCAACAAGTTTTATTTTATGACATCAGTGTGGTCGAAGCATTTTTTGAGTTCTTTCAATATTATCTTTATAAGCCCGGTAAAGGGGATTTGATTAAGTATGATGAATTTTGCGCCAATCTTCTGGAAATGTTTATTAAATGTGCGACTGGAACTGAGCCCGATCGTTTCGGCGTTGTCAGTTTAGATTTTGCCAAAGTTCAAGAGCAAATTAAAAATGAAATAAACGTTAATTTAAACAACGACCACCTTTTGCGTTTAGAGCAAAAAGGGATTATGGCTAAGCGCCGTAATGTCGAAGGCCAAGGTGTTAAGTTAGAATTTGAAATCAAAGAATATCGAAATATCTTCTTCACTTGGAAAATTATTCGTGAAATCGATAAATGGAATGAAAAGGGTTTTGTCGATATTAACGAAAAAGAAGAAAAAAAGAAAAAACCTGATGGCCCAACCTGCCCTCAGTGCTCGGCGGCAACGATTCCTCAGCAAAAGTTCTGTGGGGACTGTGGAGCTAAGCTCGCTAACGCTGCTTAAAAGTTGCACCTGATTTGATCTTTTGGTAAGCCTATAAGTCTTATGACACCAGATCAAATGAATGACCGCCTTAAAAACGCATATCCCAATTCGATGGTTGAGGTCCTGGACCTTACCGGCACTCAAGATCACTATGAAGTCAGCGTTACCAGTGCTGCTTTTAAAGGTTTATCGCGAGTGCAACAACATCAACATGTGATGAGCGCATTTGCACCGGAACTTAAAACCGGCGAAGTCCATGCTCTATCAATCAAAACAAAATTAAAGGAGTAATCCATGAGTGACGTGAAACAAAAAATCGAAGAACTTTTAAAATCCAATCAAGTGGTTCTTTTTATGAAAGGCACGCAAAGCTTTCCCATGTGTGGATTTTCAAGTCGAGCTTGTAATATTTTGCAAGATTTGGGAGTTGAGTTTAAAGATATCAATGTTCTTGATGACGAAGAAATTCGCACCGGCATTAAAGAGTATGGCAACTGGCCCACTATTCCTCAGCTTTATATCAATAAGCAATTGGTTGGCGGCAGCGATATCATGATGGAAATGTATCAGTCCGGTGAACTGGCAGAAATGCTCAAGAAAGAAAATTCATGAAATGCAACGTGGCCGCATGGGATCGCGCTTTAAGGTTTATGTTAGGAGTGATCCTACTGACCTACGCGGTGGCCGGTGGTCCGTTTTGGACTTGGATCGGTTTGTATTTAATTTTTACCGCCGCTTGGGGTCTTTGTTTCTTCTATGCCTTTCTTAAGGTCAGGACGCTTCGATGAAGCCGCAAGAGCTTGAAAAAGTTTTAGGACCTAAAAAAGTTCGCTGCGACGAAGCCTCAAGGCAACATTACGGTAAAGATTGGACGACTTACTTTGATATCAAAGCCCAAGCCGTTTTTTTTCCTGAATCCACAGAAGATGTGGTGGCTCTTGTCAAATGGGCTTGTGTTAATAAAAAGGCCTTAGTCCCTTCCGGTGGAAGAACCGGTCTTAGTGGTGCCGCTTGCGCGACCCAAAATGAAATTGTCGTTTCTTTTGAAAAAATGAATCAAATTAAAAATTTCAGCAAGATCGATCAAACTGTGATTTGCCAAGCTGGAGTAGTGACAGAAGATCTGCAAAAATTTGCCATTTCAAAAAATCTTTATTACCCCGTCGACTTTGCGGCCCGTGGATCTTCACAAGTGGGCGGAAATGTTGCTACCAATGCCGGTGGAATCAAAGTTGTTCGCTATGGTCTAACCCGTGATTGGGTGACATCCTTAACTGTTGTCACTGGCACTGGTGAAGTTTTAGAACTTAATAAATCTTTAATTAAAAATGCCACAGGTTATGATTTACGCCATCTTTTTATTGGCAGCGAAGGAACTTTAGGATTTATCACAGAAATTACTTTTCGATTAGCTCCTGCGCCCCCGCCTTTGCAGGTTTTAATTTTAGCCGTTCCGCAGTTAGCTTCTGTGATGAAAATATATTCTGAATTTAAAACTCAATTAAGCCTGGTCGCTTTCGAAATGTTTTCGCAGTTGGCTTTAGATAAAGTCATGGCCAACACCAAACTTCCTGCGCCGTTTGGACAAGCTTCGCCTTTCTACATTGTCACAGAAGTTGAAAAAAGAAATTCTCAAGACGAAGAAGAAATCTTAAGCCTTTTTGAAAAATGCCTCGAGAATGGTTGGTTGACTGACGGAGCTTTGGCTCAGTCTGAAGTTCAAGCAAAAAACTTCTGGCGCTACCGAGAAGATATTAGTGAATCCTTATCGCCCTTTTCCCCTTATAAAAACGATATTTCAGTTGCTATTTCGCAAGTTCCTGATTTTATGACCGAGCTGGATTTAATTTTAAAAAAAGCTTATCCCACTTGGGAAGTTGTTTGGTTTGGCCATATCGGTGACGGGAATTTACATATAAATATTTTAAGACCAGATGGCATGAACAAAGAATTATTTGTTAACGAATGCCGCAAAGTTGACGATTTAGTTTTCACCACTGTTAAAAAATTTAGCGGCAGTATTTCGGCAGAACATGGTGTGGGTTTAACAAAAAAATCTTTTTTAACTTACACCCGCTCAAGCGCTGAGGTCGAACTGATGAAAGGGATCAAAAAAGTTTTTGATCCAGATAACATCCTGAATCCCGGAAAAATTTTCTAATTCTATGAAAAAATCGATTTACGAGTTTCTGGACTATAAGTTATTTATAAACCACTGGATCTCTCAACAGCCCAAAAATGGGCATGGCGAATACCGTCGTATCTCAGAGCATCTTCAAGTCTCCACCACCATGGTCAGTCAAGTTTTTAAAGGTGATAAGCATCTCAGTTTAGAAATGGGTGCAGAACTTTGTGATTATTTAAATTTAACAGAAGAAGAAAGTGAATATTTACTATTATCTTTAGAATACAAAAAGGCTGGAAGTTATAAATTACAGCACCGTCTAAAAAAACAATTAACCAAAAGTCAAACTCGAGCCCAAAAACTTGAGAATCGTATCAAAAAGGATCTTGATCTCAGTGACGAAAATAAAGCCGTATTTTATTCAAGTTGGATTTACTCTGGCGTGCGACTTTTAAGTGATATTGCCGAACTTAATAATTCTTTGGATATCGCAAAACGACTGCATCTTGAAAAAAATTTAGTCGAAAAAGTCATCGATTTCTTAGTTGAGCATAAATTATGTATCAAACAAAGTGGCCAACTTAAGATGGGGCCAACCAGCACGCACCTTGGAACCTCTTCCTTATTATTATCAAAGCATCACCAAAATTGGCGCCTACAGGCCTTCAATAAAATGATCTTAAATGATTCTAGTAACTTGTTTTTTACAGGCCCCATGGTTTTATCGCAAGAAGTCGCTGATGAAATCAGGCGACAACTCCCAGAGTTTATTCAGCAAACTTTAGTGAAAGTTCATCCTTCAAAATCTGAAGTTGTTCGATGTCTTAATATTGACTGGTACGAATACTAAAGATCTTTATATGTCCTGAATTTTCGACTTTTAAGCCACGCTTTTAATTCAGCCTCATCAACCTTATCTAATTCATCCATTAATATTTTGGTAAGGTCTCTAATATTAGAATGATCTTCACCATCTAAATAAATTCCTCGAGGATCTAAAATATTCGAATCAGAATCTCGCATACATACAGTTCGTGCAAAACGATAATCACTTTCGTTTCCTGGATCAATTAAGTTTTTCGCAGCCTCAGCTAGACACTGATCCACCGGATTTTGAAACTTCATTAAGTTAATACCCATCACTAATTCGTGCAAAAGAAGGATGGCTTTTTTTCGCATTTCCATTTTATCGTAAAAAACAGAAGAAATCCAAATTTCCTTCTTTTTATGAAGCGCCAATTGATCTGTTTTAAAGCTGACTCCAATTTTCTGTGCTGGAATTTTATTGAGCTCAACCGGAACAAAATACCATCTTCGCTCTCGAGAAAGATGTATTAAGTCAGCCGCCAAGGGTCGATAAATTTTACCTAATTTTTGTATGATGGGATCAATAAATGTTTTAAATTCTTCTCTTTCATAAACATCCACCTGGAAAGACTCTAAAGGTCCACAAGTCTTATTATCAGAGCACCCAATACCGTTTTCACCGCCTGTATCAGAACCGCCTTCTTGACTTAAATCAGGCAATGACGGGGATGGCGATGCTCCTACTTCTTTGATAATTATTTTTTCATTTTGCTGGCATCCTGTAAGAACTATTGCACCAATAAGAATAGCTATTTTTAAAATACTGATTTGATTTTTCATTTCATCACCGTTGATGAAGCTTTCAAATCTTTAAGGTCAATAATTGTTTCCTGAAAAAAGCCTGTTTTTATTTCTGTCATCAGGACTAATCTTTGAAGTTCAAAATCAATGTATCCTGAATTTGCTTTTTCTTTGAGGGCAGACACTTTTTCTGAAATTAAAATCTGCACAGAAGGATTGGTAAGAACATACAAAGCCTTTAAATTACTTCCCACTGCTTTCTCTGCACCCAAGATAAGACACCGAGAACGATTCTCGGTGCAGGTTGACAACTGAAACCCTGAGAACTCGCCTTGAGATTCAACCGCTTTAGCGGTGAATCCCAGGCTCATTAAGAAGACCCATAATAAGGTATAAGAGGTGTATTTTCTCACAAAAATTACCGGCAATTCTCAATCATAAATTCTTCAGCATCAGCCAAAGGAAATAAGCCGCCCACTGTTTTGTCTCTTAAAGTCACTGCTTTACCACATGAGTTGTAACTGCTCGGCAACAAGCTTCGCAAATCTTCAACGGGCTTATTGAACAATGCCATGTAATCAACTTGAGAAGACTTCTTTAAACCCTTTTTCGTAGGCATTACAAACTCAATGGGGCCACGTAAGGTTGCTTCTAACATCTGTAAATCTTTTTCAGCTTTTGATACATTTTCTACGCAAAAACTAGATCCATCAACTAAGTGGCCAGGACGCTTATTATTACCAATTGAAGTTCGTTGAGGACAAAGATTTTGCTGATATTGAACAACCCATCGAGCAGCTGCTAAAAAATCAGAACCTAAATTTGGTATTAAGGAAAGATTGTTATCTTTGCGAAGTTGACCAGCTCCAGGCATGCGATGCTCGAAATAATCATTTCGCTCTTGCTCTGTCATATTTCCATTATCTATTTTAGCTAAGGCATCAAATCCATCCAAAGAATAAGATGTATAAATGCTAAGATAAAGAACATAAGACGCTGCCATCTGCCTTAAAGCCAGCAAATCAGCTGCATTCACTTTCTTTTGGAAAGCATGGGCGTAATCACAATTAACGACGACGTTACGCTCAGTATTCTCTTCGATTTTGCAGCCACTGCTGATATTTTTGCTAATTTGATCTTGAAAAGTAGATGGATTCATATTCAAGACGATACTCATGCTCTGATTTGCAATTAAAAATTTTCTAAAATCATTCCAAGCATCCCTTGTCTGAACCAATAGTTTCTGAATATCTTTGGTATTATTGATATCTTCAGTTCCATCCATGAGAAAAGCTTTAAGAGGAGATTCAGGAAGATTTTTTAAATTATTTTCTAAACCTTCAGTTCCGCCGTTATTTCTTAAATAAGGACGTAAGCGGACCCCTAAACCCTTGGTTAGCATAAATGGTTTTAAGAGTGCGGAATAAAATTGGGCCCTTTTATTGTTTGGATCTTTAGTTAAAGACCAGTTAAAAACCTTATCTGCCAACATAAAATTCCACGTCGAAATCAGCTGCTCACCCGCAAGCGCCATCTGTTCAGAATCCATATCTTCTTGCACTTCGATTTTCTGAGCCGGCTTGTCATCAGAAAAATGCTTTTCAATAATTTTTTCGCTTTGTGTACATGATGTTACAGCTAGAGCTAGGCCAATAAATAAAATTTGTTTCATCGCTTTCATTTTAATCTCCTTGTTAAAGTATTTACCTTTTCAAGCAAGGTAAACTCTTCGCCCTTTTTGCAACAGATCTAGTTAGTAAAAATTTTGCATAAATATTAACCTTTTGGTTAACATGAGCAATTATTCCATTATTCAAGAACTGAGCGCTGTTATAAGGGTTTAAATAGCAAAAGCATGACCAGCTATAGGTAGTTTTAATTTGAGCAGAGAAATAATAGCTGTCTAAGGCACCTTAACTGGGACACGAAATGTCGCTGTCTATTTGTTTTACAGCGCATTTTTTTAAAGGGGGCTACGGTGGTGAAAATTCGGGTTCTCTTTGGTCATATTATTTACTCTACGATTCTTTCAGACTTTTTTTGAAAATAGTGGGCTTAGCGCGTGTGAAATATATTGAATTCGCTATGACCCATAACATTAGTTTTTATTATAGCGAGTAGCAGCTTTCATTTTAAATTTGATATGGAGAACATACGAATGCTCCTGATAATTCAGGAGCATTCGTCGATCTTTTTTAGAGGGTTCTTTATCGCATAACTAAATTACTTTAAATCACTACAAATTCCAATATCTGCCGAATAGATGAGTTTGTCATCGGCATACTTATTTGATTCAGACGATTCAAAACTAGCATTGTATACTTTTAATTTTGCACTTTTACCTGATTTTAAATCTATCACGTCTGTAATCAACAGATGAACAGGCAATGTATGAGGTACTGCCTTAGACTGAAATACCCCAGAAACGCTGATTTTCAAACTAGCCGCTTGAAGGTCTAAGCTTAGCTTTTCAGTTAAGCTATCGACATCCTGTTTTTTTATACAAGAAGGCACATTCGCCATCGCTGAGCCATAAAGCCAATCAACTACTGTAACCCGCTTAAAAATAAGTTTTTTAGGTTCAACTTCAAATGGCCCATTTTGTTTTACTGACTTCTTAAGTAAGTTTTCTAAATTGTTTTTTGAACTGTCTGGCAGGCTGATAAAGTCCTTTGTGTTCAGATCCGATAGCTGTTCATCACAACTGTCTAAGATTTCGGAAGTAATGCGTCCAACCTTTATTTTAGGTAAACACGCTAAAGTATTTCCCCATCCAACATGACCCAGTTGTTTATCTAATAACCCTAGGGCAGATCCCATGCCATTTAAAAATCTAATGGCTTCTTGATTCATCTGTCCGGCGATTAGTCCCACTAGTTCACCCTTGCTGTTATAAATCGGCGACCCAGAGTTTCCGGGTCCAATCGGGCAGTTTGTAAAATAGACGACTGGGAACTGATTTGATTTTACTGCAGGTGCAATAATACTGTTGTACATTGCCGTGCACTTATATTCTTTGACGGTGTTTTTTTCCTCAGGAGTCCTATCACTATAGGGTGAAAACTGCATCACAGTGTAGACTTCGCCATCATTGATTCCATAATTTTGATTAATCTGAGGCGGACTGAAGCCTTCTAAGTCATCGTTCAGTTCTAAAATGGCATAATCCATTCCATAGGCGAGTTGGTATTTGATCGTTTCCTTGTAATCAACTGGAGCATGAGCAATAACGCTTTTTACTAAGCCGATGGCGCCTTGTTTTTCACCAACCAACGGGCTGACAGCCAGAATACTTCCAGTAAGTTCACCTGTGGCTTCGTCAAAAGCGCGACCTTTAATACAATGTAGGTTAGTTAAAATATGTTTTTTAGTGATAGCTACACCGCTGCACTCCCCTGAGTTTCCACCAGGGGAGGAAATGTAAAGACTTATAAACTTATTCTGACAATCCTTGTTTTCACATGTCTTAAGTGCAGAGAGAGACCCTCCAAATGAATTGCTTTTTCCAAATGAATTGCTATTTGTTTGCTGAACATGCGAAAGCTTCAACATTATTTTTGCAACTTCAGCTGAATACTTTTCACGAGTTATAAGTTTTGGCTTTGTTTCCGTGTCTGAAACCTCTGCATTTACATTTGCCGGAGTGGTAGCAGGATCAGCTTTTACAGGTTGATCTTGTGTAGCCATTGGCGGAGTTGTTTTGGGATCGTTACTTTGCTTTGTGCAACCCATTTGAAGAGTAAATAAAGCTAAAACGAAAACTACATTAGTGTATTTCATAGATCACACCTTAACACATTTTTTTAAAACTTAGTTTTCCATGTTCATGTGGTGAAAAGTTTACGAGCACCTGTCAATTGTTTTTACAGCTTTGGCTTCAGCGAATTTTTTTAATACAAAACGCGGGTTCGAATGCTCCGACCAAGCTTTTGAATATCTTGTGAAAGATTGTGGACATCCTTAATTTCAAGATCCATGACCAGATATCCAATTTTTTCATCTGTCGACAAATACTGAGCTTGGATATTGGCCCCTGCTTCAGAAATAATTCCATTGATTTCACGAAGTACACCGGGCTCATTGCGATGAACATTTAAAATCCGCGAAGCTCCCTGCCCTACTGGTAATTCCACATTAGGAAAATTGACCGCGCCGGCACTTGAGCCAATTTTTAAATACCGACGAAAGCTTTCAGCCACTTCAAGTCCGATATTGTATTGAGCCTCTTCAGTGCTACCACCAATATGAGGGGTTAAAATCACATTCGGTATTCCCTGCAAAGGGCTTTTAAACTTTTCTTTGTTTGAGGCCGGTTCGTAAGGAAAAACATCCACAGCACAACCTGCAAGTTGACCAGACTTTAAAGCTTCTACTAAGTCTTCAATCACAACCACACTGCCACGGCTGGCGTTGATTAAAAAACTTCCTTTTTTCATAGTGTTTATTTGCTGACGGCCGATCATATCTTTTGTCTGAGGCGTTTCTGGAACATGCAAACTGATAAAATCTGAATGCTGCAAAAGTTCTTCTAAAAAATTGCAGACTCTGGCATTTCCTAGTGGAAGCTTTTTAATGACATCGTAAAATAAAACTTTAAGTCCCATGCTTTCAGCCATAATACTTAGCTGCGAACCAATGTGTCCGTACCCAATAATGCCAAGGGTTTTGCCCCGCACTTCATGGGATCCGTCAGCACTTTTCATCCAATCGCCAAGATGAGCCTTCATATTTCGGTCGCCCAATTGACGGGACAAAGAAATCATTTCGCAGATAACAAGCTCTGCAACACTTCTAGTATTTGCATGAGGGGCATTAAAAACAGGAATCCCCATCCCTTTTGCGGCCTTCAAGTCGACCTGGTTCGTTCCAATACAAAAAGCCCCAACAGCAAACAGTTGTGGGTTTTGATCGATCACTTTTTTGCTGATTTCAGTTTTTGAGCGAATCCCTAGACCTTGATATTTAGGAAGGAGCTTGAGTAACGTCGCCTCATCCGGTGATTCATTGATCCGATCCACTAGAAAACCTTCTGCAATCAGGGTCTCAGCGGCGACGGGATGGATATTTTCTACTAGCAAAATTTTGATTTGTTCGTTCATTTCTTAATTCAAATATTCCTGTGATGATTTGTCACTTATGAAGTCTGTAACGTCTTGCAATATTTGTTTCAAAATAGGGAAGACACAGGGACAATAGCAAAATGACAAAATCTCAAGCTTTTCATCTTCTGGTCGTCGACGATGATAGTTTAATTCATCAGTCCTTACGTTTACTGGTTCCTAGCCACTGGAAACTGGTCAGCGCCAAAGAATTTTCGGATATTCCCTTTGATCGCTTTTTCCATGCCGCCATGGTGGATATGCATTTAACTCCGCATTCAAAAAATCCTGTCGGTCTTGAAGTCATAAAACGTTTGACCGAAAAAATGTCGAATCTTGAAATCATTGCTATGTCGGGTGACTTCAACCGCGAACTGATGGAGTCTTGTTTAAAATTAGGTGCACAAAGATTTTTAAGTAAACCTCTTATGGGAGATGAAGTTTTATTGTTGTTAGACAAAATTGAAGCGCTATGGAGTCTTAGAAATTTCGAGACTCATCATAAAAATTCACAAGTGCGCTGGGTTGGCAGCTCTGAAGTATCACAAAATATCACACGAAAAATCGCAGGCCTTCGGGGCGAAAAAAATCCTGTCTTACTTGAAGGCGAAACCGGCACCGGCAAAGAAGTCGTCGCCCGTTTGCTTAATCAACAAGAAGGCGAACGACCTTTTGTTGCCATTAATATGGCCAGTCTGCCAGAAAATCTTTTTGAAAGTGAAATGTTTGGTCATGCTAAAGGGGCCTTTACAGGAGCTGACCAAAATAAAGTTGGCCTTTGTGAAGCCGCCCACGGTGGAGATTTATTTTTAGATGAAATAGAAGCTCTTTCCCCCAGCCACCAAGCTAAACTTTTGCGCTTTTTAGAAAGCGGAGAAGTCCGCCGTGTCGGGGCCAAAGAATCCCTGATGGTGCAATGCCGAGTGATTGTAGCCAGCAACAAATCCCTAGAAAAAATGATTCAAGACGGTACTTTTAGAGAGGATCTGTATTTTCGTATTTGCAGCCAAAAATTAGAACTCGCTCCACTTCGCGAGCGTAAAGAAGATATTTCTGAATTAGCCCAGCACTTTATCGGCATGGAAAAACCTCGTAGGAATAAATCTTTCACCGAAGACGGCCTGCAAGCCCTTAAAGATTATCCTTGGCCAGGAAATATCCGAGAGCTCAAGCGCGTCTGTGAGCAATTAAGTCTGATCGCACCACTTCCCTTAATTCGTAAAGAAGATGTCAATGGAATTCTTAAACCTGTCTTATCTTCATCAGGACATGAAGTTTTAGATCTCACAAAAGGACTAAATATTTTGACTGAAGAGTTTGAAGAAAAAGTGATTATTCAATGCTTAAAAGCCAATCCTGATATAGAAAAAGCGGCAGATGTATTAAAAATATCTAGATCCAGCTTGTACAAAAAAATTAAAGACTACCGTCTTGAAGAGGTTTTAAAATGACTTTTGACTTTGCCGCCTGGAATGATCCAGTTTACCGCCAGACTGTTTGGACTGTGCTTGGGATTATTTTCTTTTCAGGATTGATTGTTGGGATTTTTAGAAAAAGCTCTTACTATTTTATTAGCGCCTGGGCCAGTATCAAAAGCTGGCTTTTTGCAGCTCCGCTTTTATTTTTTGTTTTCGGACTTCCCGCCCCGTGGCCACTGGTTGTATTAGCAGCTCTTGCTATTTACGGCGCCAAAGCCTTTTTTCAAATTATCGGAATGTTTCATCGCAGTTATTTTGTTTTAATATGCTATGCCGGAATTATTGGCTTAGCTTTGGCTTGTTTTTACAACCGCGTCGATATTTACAACACGATGCCAATGATCGTCTTAGGCGCCTGCTGTCTCGTACCCTTGGTGCGAAATAATTATAAACGCATGATTCAGTATATTTCCTTAAGTCTTTTGGCCTTTATCTTCTTGGGTTGGTCATTTATGCATTTAGGATTATTGCTTAATCTTCCCAGCGGGATTTATCAGATTCTATATCTGATTGTCCTGACTGAATTTTGCGATAACACCAATTTAGCCATTGGTAGATATTTTAGAAAATGGAAGCTATTTCCCATGATAGATTCTAAACGGACCTTAGGAAGTACGAGTATTTCCGTTGCCCTTACGTTGGCTTTAGCATTTGTTATGAAGCAACTTCTTCCTGACCCTTCGGATAAATATTGGCTGGCCTCTGGACTTATTGCTTCTTTGGGAGGTATCGCCGGCGATATGGTGATGACGGTTGTTCGCAGAGATGCCGAAGTTAAAATTGTAGGTGCTTTTATTTTAGGACGCGGAGACTTCTTGCATCGTATGGATCGCTTAATTTTTGTCGCTCCCATTTATTACTACATCATGCTGTGGATTGGGTAAGGTTCAACCATGAAGGACTGGAGTTACGATAATGAGCAGTGGACAAAACTTCCAACTTATTTAAAACATCTGCCGCTGTTTACCAGACATCTTGATTTAACCAGTATTTTTTTTCGCTTTCTGTGGTCTATCTATTTACAAGAATTTGTTTTTCGTTTTTATATTCGCCTTAAAGTGAAAGGCCAAAGTTATCATGAGGTATTTGCAAAAAATCCCCGACTTATTATTATTTCAAATCATGGCAGTCATTTGGATGCCACTTCGATTGCGGCTTCAATTCCAAAACGCTACTGGCTAGATATTTATATTGCAGCGGCAAAAGATTATTTTTTCTCAAATCCTGTATTTACTTTTCTCTCGCAGCATTGTTTGGGTGCGATCCCCATTGATCGAAAAGATCGCAAAGGTGAAGCGATCAATTTAATTATTAATTTGCTCAGCAATATGCCGCGCATTTGGTTGATTATTTTTCCAGAAGGCACAAGGTCAAAAGACGGAAAAATTCATGCCTTCCGGCGCGGGATCAGTATTTTTTCGGAACGAACTCAAACTCCAATTTTGTTTTTATACATTGATGGCAGCACAAAGCTGTGGCCCAAAGGCGCCTTCTTTGCCAAACCGGGAATACTCACCATTCACGTCGGTCCGGTGCATCCACCAGCACCTATTGAAGAAGTCTACCAGGCCTATAAAAATTGGGTTATAACTATCACGGCTGATGCCTTTAGCGAGGAAGACACTATGACTGCCGAAATCACGAGCAAAGAAACTAAAAACGCTATTGATGATTTTAATTAATGTTTTGTAGAGGTCCGAATGGAATTTGAAACTAAAAAGTTAAAAATAGGTCCTTATCAGATTTGCCCTGTTCCCACGGGAATTTTTGGACTTGATGGTGGGGCTATGTTTGGCACTGTTCCTCGTGTTCTTTGGGAAAGATCAAATCCACCTGATGAAAAAAATCGCATTCAAATGGAAGCTCGGGGTCTGCTCTTAAAATCTCCTGGTATGAATATTTTAATTGATTGTGGCAATGGCCAAGATTTCATAGCTAAATTCGGTGAAAAACTGGGAACCAAATTTATTGAAATGTATAATATCGAAAAAGACGGTCCCTCATTGTTGAATTCTTTACGGCATCATGAACTGGGACCAGAAGATATCAATGCTGTGATTTTAACTCATTTGCACTTTGACCATGCCGGCGGCGGCACCACTGAAAAAAATGGCCAACTTGTTCCACAGTTTCCAAATGCTAAATATTATTTACAAAGAAAAAATTTGGAGACCGCGCAAAATCCAAACTTGCGAGAAAAATCCAGTTATTTTTCTGCAAACTTCCAACCCTTGTTGGACTCAAAACAGTTAATTCTTTTAGATGGCGAACAAAAAAATCTAATCCCTGGTATTTCTGTTTTTATTTCAAATGGTCACACTCAAGGACAGCAGATTGTTAAAATCTCAGATGATAAAACAACTTTGCTTTATTGTGGCGATGTGGTGCCAACATCATCGCATGTCAGACTTCCGTGGCTGATGGGATATGATTTACATCCCTTAATGCTGATGGAAGAAAAACAAAAATATTTGGGCATGGCAGCAGATCAGTCTTGGTACTTATTTTTTGAACATGATCCTTATTGCGACAGTGCTTTGATTGAAAAAAAGGGACCTGACTTTGCCGTAAAAGAAAGATTCTGGCTCGATGCTCAAGCTTAAATATGGTTTTTTTAAAACTTCATTGAAAGACATGGCTCAACAGATGCAAGACGGAGAAATTCGTTTGGTCGCATCAGCTTTAGCTTTTTCAACTTTGTTATCTTTAGTGCCTTTTATGGCAGTGACTTTATCGATTTTTAAAAACATTGGTGGGCTTGAATATCTTTACCCCAAAGTAGAAACTTTTCTTTTGGGCTATATTGAGCAAGGAGCTGGAGCCAAAGCCATTTTATTTGTTCACAAAATATTGCAAAGAATTTCGACCAATGCCTTTGGCACCACCGGAGCTATTGTCTTATTTTTTTCTAGCTTTAAATTAATACAAGATATGGAACGAGGAATTAATCGCGTGTGGAATGTTCAAGACGTCCGTCCATTTATTCGAAGAGTGGCCATAAGTCTTTTTCTTTTTATTTTATGTCCTATCAGTTTAGCGGTGTACGTTGGTTTTCGTTCCGCTGATTTTTTAAATCCATTACTAAAAAAGGGTGTGCACAGCTTCACTGATTTTATAATGCTCTTAGGAGCTCTGTTCCTGGCTTATAAGATTTTGCCGTCCTTGAAGGTTAAAACCAAACCAGCACTTATTTCTGCCCTGCTTGCCGCTATTGCCTTAGTGGTACTTAAGAAATCTTTCACCTGGATTGCGGCCTCTGTTTTTGCTCATAGTAAAATCTACGGCAGCCTTGCTGCGCTGCCATTGCTTTGCATTTGGATATTAGGCGTATGGTATGTCATTTTGGCCGGAGTTGCCTTCTGCGCAAGCACCCAAAAACGCAAATGGTTGGTTGAAAATTACGGCCCTGAATACGCCGAATAAACCTTTTGACCTCTCCCGTCAGCATAGTTTAAGTCTAATCCATTGGGTCGCTCGACTCATCTCTGATTTTGCTATAATTATCAGCAGGTGACTTGGACGGAACATTTAGTTATTTTTATTTTTTCAAATGGTGCCATAGCTCAGCTGGATAGAGCAACGCCCTTCTAAGGCGTAGGTCCTTCGTTCGAATCGAAGTGGCATCACCAGCTCCATTCTTCATGGAGTTCCGGATCTATCTTAGAAAGGTTACATTTTTATGCAAATATCAATGCAAAACGATAAAAATCTAAGCGAAATCGTTCAAAAATTGAAAGATCATTTTCAGCCTTTAAAAATTTATCTTTTTGGATCACGTGCCAACGGAACTGCAAAATCAGACAGTGATTACAATCTGTTTCTTATTGTTGAAAACTCTAATCAATCCAAAATTGAACGCATGCAAGAGGCTAATCAAGTCCTGTGGGTCATAAACTCCAAATTCTTCTCCACCTTTTGGCGTAAAGTAAAACTGAATATCTTGAATTCGAGTGGCTTCATTAAAGCCAGAAACTCCTCGAGCTAATCCGCTAGGAAATTCTTTTGCCCACGAGTTCTTAAGTCCGACAGATTCGGGACAGTCCAAAATGAATTTCCCCTCTGGCTTGAGCCAAGAATAAATTTTTTCGAAAAGTTGAAATTCTGCCTCTTTACTCATAAGTCCTAATGCTTCGATAAAAATGACGGCATCAAATGATTGTGCTGTAAACTGAATATCTTTTAAATCAGAGGAAAGAAATTTAACTTTCTGGGTATCATCCGTTGCCTTGGCCCTCTTAAGAACATTTGAATTCCTATCAACCGCAGTCATGTTAAAACTCATTCGCGAAAGCCAGACGTCCAGCATTCCGTCTCCACAACCCAAATCTAAAATCGCATCCCCAGCAGACAATTTAAAATGTTTGCTTGCCCATAATGCTTTTCGTTCACGCGCCGGCCAAAGATCAGGATGTCCTTCATGAAAAGTAATTTGTAAGAATTCGCCCCAAAATTCATTCCATGTTTTATTTTTCATTAGTCTTTGCCGCTCCTGATTTACCTCAAGTATATTAGAACTCATTATCTCGCGTTACAATTCGAGAGAATTGCCGGAAGAAGGCCACCCTCCATTATCAAAAAGCCTGTCCCATGCTAAAAAACCAAGCAGATTGGAACTGCGATTCCGCAAAAGCTAAACGAAATGGAATGGTCTTGTAAGTTGCGCGCAGTCCGATCCCGTAGGAATCCGCGACTTCATCAAACACTTTGCTGTTTTGATCAGCGCTCCAGCCCAAATCATAAAACGGCATGACGGCCATAGAGACGGAACCAATCTGGGCAAATGTCCAACGCAACTCAGTTGAAAAAAGTCGGGTATGAGCCGCCCGCACGCTGAGCTCATCGTAAGCCCGTAGGCCGTTACTGCCGCCAATCGGAGCCGCTGTACCAAACGAATTGCTTTGAGCAACATATTCTGCAACTGAGTTTTCGAGCCGCTCGCACCGTGCCTTTTCAGTGGCGTCGACATTGGCTGTGCAATTTGTGCCCAGTTCTGCTTTCACACTGGCGGTATCGGTATACCGCGTTTCCTTTTTAATTAAATAAGCATCACTCCAGCGCGTATGAAAAGCTAAAGTCAGTGGCTCCGCAACGGGCACATAAACTGAACCCCGCCAATTGGACACGAGCAGATCACTCTGGCCTATGCGGCCCTCTGCTGTCGCCAGTCCTACACCCAATTTAAAGCCGTCACGATATTCTTTGTCACTCTTCTCCCAATCAACAGATAAAACCTTAGAAATGGTTTTGATGGGATGATACCCGGAGATATTAGGTCGTTTTACGCGCTGGCCATCGACGTAAAATTCTTGAAGGTTACTTTCAGACAATACCATGCCCGCGCTGACCTTTAGTGTTTTATCCAGAAGCGACCCATCGAAAGTTGCACCATATGCAGTCGCTGATACTTCTTGCTCGAAGATGTCAGTCTGCTTAAGACCTCGCGCATAAGAAGTTTGAAAACGAGCCTTTTGTACGCTCGCGAAAGCTAAATTTAAACCAAGACTCTCAATTCCCACAGGAATATCGGAAACCAAAAATCCCGCGCTCTGCACTTCACCAGAGCTAGCACCCGCAATCACCTTAGTCCGTTCAGAAAAGATTTTCTCGGCCCCAGCCGCAATCCCGTAAACTCCCCCAACTCCCTCTAGGCGGACCGCCGCAGGAAGAAGAAAATATTCCGTCGCCCAGGCCTGGGGTGAAAAGATCACGACTGTAAAAATAAACGCCGCTCGGATCATAGCATCTGATTTTGACTAGATTAGTTACGCAATGGCAAGAAAAGATCCAGATGTTTCGACGGATTAGCTTATTTGCTATGAATATGAATATGAATAAACAAGTGGGGCTTTTTTTTAAATATTACGATTTAACAATGTTTGATTTTTTGTTGAAAAATTCGACATCAAAGTCTTAGGAAGTGTTGAGAGTTTTCACAGTAGAATTTCAGAATGAGAATGACTTGAAAGATTAACAACTCTTAGTTCAGAATGAACTCAAGACACCGGAGGCTTTTGAGTTATGAGAAATTTATCCTTAGTCTATGCATCTTTGATAGTAGTGTCACTTCTTACGGGGTGTCTTGATAGTGATACGGCCACAGAAGTTCCAAGTCAGCTAAATACGAATTCTGACTTTGCGGTGGTAACAGACCCTCCTGCGAACGCTCCGCCGGCTCAAGCGCCACCACAGGCACCTCCTGGAGATATTAATATTTTACCTCAGCCTGATTTAAGTTTAGATGGTTTACGTATTAATCAAGGACGGAACTTAACTGATTCGGGTCTTTTGCAGCTAGAATTTTATCCCCCGTTTCGACCGGGGTACTATCGTATCTCTGAAGGCAGTGTTTGTATGGACACGCCATGGCTTAATTATGTAGATGGTCGATCGTATGAAACGGCGATAGCTAATAAAAATTTTTCTTTAAGTGTTCAATTTAGAGATTTTGATGGTCCGCTGAGTCCTTGCTATACTCGTAGCATTTATATTGACCGTGCGGGGCCTGAGATTATTTTTGCAAAATATCCTTCGGCGCCAGTTGAAGAGGGTTCTAAGATTGAAATCGTTTTTTCAGTAACAGATGAGGGCTCAGGGGTTCATGATGTAGCATGCTCTGTCTCTTCTTTGTCTAAACCCTGTGGCGCCGGTCAAAATACGATCACTTTTCCACAGATGGCAGCGGGTGATTATACTTTGACAGTCACAGCAAAAGATAACTTTGGTTTTGTTTCTGAAAAGTCGATCACTTTCAAGGTTTCGTCATTATATAAACAGATGGCACAAAATATAAAAGTTTCTGACGCTAAAAAAGTGGATATCTTATTTGTTATCGATAACTCGGGATCTATGGCTTATGAACAACAAAGCATGGCTTCTCGGGTACGAAACTTTTTGGATGTTATTAAAGGTTTAGACTGGCAGATTGCGGTTACGACAACAGATCCTCGAGATATCACTTTGGGTGATGGTCGATTGATTCAACTTTATAGTAATAGAGGGAAATATATTATTACTTCCGCTTGGGCCGATGCCGATGCTCGTGAGGCTTTAGGCATGACTTTGCAAAGATACGAAATAGGAAGTAGTAGTGAGCAAGGGGTTTACGCATCTTATCGCGCGATCGAAAGATCTATCGCCGCGACGAGTACAAACGTAAACTTTATTCGTCCTGATTCTCAATTGGCAGTCATCGTTATTTCTGATGAAGATGAATCTGCCAGTGGAGTAAAAAATGATCCAGCAAATTTAATTTCTTTTGTTCAGAATAGTTTTCAGGGACAAAAAAGTTTAACGTTTCATTCTGTTATCACTCGCCCTGGAGATAAGGCTTGTTTGAACGGTCAAGGGTATACGGCGGGCTTTAGATATGAACAAGCATCGAGGTTAACAGGTGGAGTGATTGGTGATGTCTGTGCAACGGATTACGCAGCCCAGGCACAAGGTATTGCAGAGGGCGTTAGAAAAACTCTGAAGTCTTTTACTTTGGTTTGTCAGCCAATAATTGATTCCACACATGCTGTAAAAATAATGAAGGATGGGGTTCCTTACACGGCGGCACATATGCAAAATGGTCTCAATGTAGAATTCACGGATATTTTACCAGCAGGAAATTACGAAGTTACATATTCCTGTGTTCGTTAAAAATCAGAAAAAACTTGAATCTGTAACAGGAGAATCTAACCAATTCTCCTGTTTGCTTTTCAGGAAGGACTATCTTTTAGGTCTTAATAGTGGCTTAATTATCACTCTTAAGGAGAGATCAAATGGCCCAAGTCCAACTAAAAGTTAGCACTAAAATTGGTCCTCTTTATCTGATCGCCTCTGATAAAGCGCTGAATGGTGTCTATTGGACCAAACAGTCAGCTCCCATGATGACAACTGAATTTACTCCCGCCGCTAAAATATTAAAAACCGCACAGCTACAACTGACCGAGTACTTTGATGGCCAAAGAAAAAAATTTGATCTTCCATTGCGTGTACAGGGCACTGAATTTCAAAAAAGAGTTTGGAAACAACTGAGTAAAATTAATTACGGCAGCACTCGGTCTTATAAAGATATTGCCACCAAAATTCGTAACAAAAAGGCAAGCCGAGCGGTGGGCACGGCAAATGGTCAAAACCCACTTTGCATCATTATCCCCTGCCACCGCGTGATCTCTTCGGATGGATCGCTAGGTGGATATTCCGGCGGACTTGAAATTAAAACAAAACTTCTCAATCTGGAAAAGAATCTAATAGAACTTAAGTTTTTTTACTAAACGCAGGCTGTACTGATTCAAGACCTGGCACAGCCGATTTATTGCTTGGGGGCAATTTTATTTTTTGTGGAATGTCGACGACAAAAACGCAACCCTCACCCGGAGTGTTTCGTACATTAATATTTCCTTGGCTTAAATAAATAGCTCTTTGGGTTATGGTAAGACCCAGGCCTAAGCCGCTGCGATCTGAATTATTTTGAACATACGGTTTAAACAATGAACTGATTTTATTAGTTTCTAAGCCTCCGCACTGATCCTCAATTTCAATATATACTCGGTCATCCAAAAGCTTCCCCTTCAGCCCTATTATCCCACCGGACTTTGTGTATTTGATAGCATTTTGAACCAAGTTTGCAACCGCCGACAAAATAAGCTGCCGATCACCCTCAATTTCAATTTTCCAGTCAGCATCAACCACAAGGGATTGTTTTCTTTTGCCGGCATCGACTTTCGCTGTAATGACAATTTGGTCTAATAAATCTAGAAGTCGAAATTTTTCAATTAATAAATCTGCATCAGCGCGCATCCGAACTTCCGATAAAGAACGATCGATTAGGTTCCGCATCCGAACCAAGTTGGCGTCAAGTACACTGGCTGTACTGCCTCCAACGCCTACCAATCCGGCCTTAATCATTTCGTGAGCCACAGTGGCACTTGAAAGCGCATTTCTTAACTCGTGCGCAAGAAAACCTAAGTGCTTTATTTCGCGTTCTTCGTTCGCTTCATTACTTTGAAACTGAAATTCAGAAACGGCTGAGGCAATCGCGAAATCAAGACAGCCATTAAGTATATTAAATTCGCTCGCTGAAATCCTAGCATCTTTAGTCGTCGCAATCTCAGTAATGGCCTGACACATGGCTCCGTATGCATGCACAACGTGCGAAAGAGAATATCCCAGATAAAGAAACTCTTTTCCGTGAGAGGCCGCAGATATGAGCATGTCCTCGGGAGGTCGTTCATGTTCATGTTCATGTTTAATCAGCCGCCGCTCCAGTACCCTTATCAGTTGGTCATAAAAAAGAGGCAGGCCTAACTTAAGCTGCTCAGATACATCAAGAAGTCCCGCGAGAATTTTAGTTTTCTCTTCACTGAGGGCGAGAATTTTTTTCCGATTCGCGTGGAGGAATTCATGTAACATCATAAGCACCCTTCATAATCTAATTACTATTTAATTGTTATCTTTTTTACTTACGTTCGTTTACTTATTGCGACAGTTTCAAATATGTGATTCCTTGCTTAAATATGAAAATAGATCAAGTCAAAAAGCATGTTCTCATCGTTGACGATTCTCTAGATCAACAAATGCTTCTGAAAATTCTGCTCGAATCCCGAGGGTACACCATTGATTGTACACAAAATGGCGAAGATGCTTTAAAGTTATTGTACTCTATGACAAAAATGCCACAAATTATTTTGCTTGATTTAAATATGCCGCAAATGGGCGGTCTAGACTTTCGCCAGGTCCAACGTTCCGATCCTATTTTAAAGGACATCCCTGTTGTCATCATGAGTGGAGAAGAGGACGTGGCATCTTTTAATTCCTGTACACATGCTGAGGTCTTAACGAAACCTCTGACGATCTTAGCGTTAATGGAAGCCCTCGAGCGAAACATGAGTGTACACTGACTTTCATGTATAGCTCGTAAGCTAAGTACAAAAAATATGATGAAGAGATAATATGAGTTTCTTCACTTTTTCGTCATGAATTCGATAGTGAACATAGAGTCCCCTTTTTTCAAATTTTACCATTTTTTCAAGCCTCATCAATTTTAAAAATTGAGAAACTGACGATTGCGATGATCCACATAAAGTCTCAAGCTCTCCCACCGTTTTCTCTCCTGAAGAAAGATGACACAGCAGCATCAATCGATCCGGGTGAGCCAATGCCTTTAGAATTTGCGCCACGCTCTCGCAGTTCTTAGACATTTCTTTAATTGAGACATTTGCTTGCTTTTTCATATTAAATTATTATAATATGCTTAAGCAACTTTTTCTAGGAAATTATGAGGTGCTTATGCATAAAAATTTAATTTTTCATCAACTCTTTGAAAGCGAAAGCTCAACCTACACTTACCTTCTAGCAGACTCTCTTTCAAAAGAAGCCATTTTGATTGATACCGTTATTGAAACCGTAGATCGCGATCTTAAACTTATAGAAGATTTAGGTCTTCGCCTTATTTATGTTCTTGATACCCATATACATGCTGATCACGTCACCGGAGCTGGCAAAATCAGACATCGAACTGGTGCTAAAACAGCCGTTCCAAAAAAAGCCAATGTACCATGTGCTGATCTTAATCTCAGCGAAGGGGATGAAATTGCCTTTGGACCCTTCTTAATTAAAGTCCTCGAAACTCCTGGACACACCGATGCCTCTTTAAGTTTTTTTTGTGAGGGTTTAATTTTCACCGGAGACGCTCTTTTAATTCGCGCTACTGGTCGAACAGATTTCCAGAGCGGTTCTTCTGATCAACTTTACGACAGCATACATCAAAAGCTTTTTAAGCTGCCGCCTGACACTAAAGTTTATCCGGCACATGACTATCAAGGCTTTACGGCTTCTACAATTGAAGTTGAAATTAAAAGCAATCCTCGGGTTGGCGGCGGAAAAACCAAAGAACAATTTGTCAAAATAATGTATGAACTAAAACTTGCCTACCCAAAAAAAATTGATGAAGCCTTACCTGCAAATCTAGCCTGTGGTCACCGTCCCAATGATCCTTCAGCTAATGTTCAGCTTATTAATTGCAAAAGACTAAAAGAAAAGCTGAGCGAAGTCCTCATTATTGATGTCCGAGGACCCGAAGAATTTAATGGCGAACTTGGACATATTTCAGAAGCCCACCAGATCACCTTAGGGGATGATGTAAAAATATTTCTTGAAGGATACAGTCGAAGTGAAGAAGTTGTCTTTGTCTGTCGGTCGGGCCGCAGATCAGAAGAAGCTGCAAGCATGGGGCTGTCTATGGGATTTACCAAAGTATTTAGCCTTGAGGGCGGTATGCTAGAATGGAATAAAAAATGAACTCGTACTTGATGTCACTTTTTGGAGGATTACTTATTGGCCTAGCGGTTTCGCTGATGCTGTACCTGAATGGTCGGGTCACTGGCGTCAGTAGTATTGTTGGTGGAACGTTAAGACCTATACCTGGTGACACTTTTTGGCGATGGAGCTTCATTGCAGGACTCCTCGCTGGAGGATTTATTTTAAAATTGATTTACCCTGAGTCCCTCTTTGGAAATCTCAATCGGAGCGATAGCACTATCGTGATTGCTGGTTTGCTGGTTGGCTTTGGAACTCTGATGGGCGGCGGCTGCACCAGCGGGCACGGCATCTGTGGACTCAGTCGATTTTCCATTCGGTCCCTGGTGGCGACCGGATTATTTATGGGTTTTGGTATTTTATCAGCTACATTTTTTCGTCTCTTTTTTGCGGAGTCCTTATGAAAAATAATATCTCTTCCTTAATCATCGGACTCATCTTTGCCCTAGGGTTGGGAATTTCTGGCATGACCAATCCCGAGCGCATCATCGGATTTCTTGATATTTTTGGCGATTGGAATCCATCATTGGTTTTCGTGATGATCGGAGCACTCGCTGTGCATGCGCCGCTTTATCGAATGATTCGCAAAACTCAATCACCTGTTTTTGCAAAAAAATTTCAAGTTCCTTCTCGTTCAGATATTTCTTTTCAATTGATTCTTGGCTCGATACTGTTTGGTCTAGGCTGGGGACTTGTGGGTTACTGTCCTGCTCCGGCGATCACCGCAATTGCTTCTTTGTCCCCAGAACCGATTCTTTTTGTTGGAGCTATGATTATGGGAATGCTGATCTATCGTTCCATAGAACGAGCCATTGAAAAACGTCGACCGACTGCAAAGTGAGAAAATGATATGATTCTCTTAGGTGCTTTCGCCATTTTACTAGCTGGAATTTCGCTCGGGCTGATTGGCGGTGGTGGTTCAATTATGACTGTCCCTATCTTAGTTTATCTTTTTCAAATTGATGTGGTCACAGCCACTGGATACTCTTTATTAATTGTTGGCCTTACTGCAGCAATTGGGACAGCTTCTTATGCCCAACAAAATCTTGTAAAATTTAAAACAGGTCTTATCTTTGGCATCCCCAGCCTTCTTGGTGTTTATACTTCTAGAACATTTATTTTACCGTTTGTTCCAGATCCTGTCCTATCCTTCGGCACTACAATAATAACTAAAAGTGCCTTACTGATGACGGCCTTCTCTTTATTAATGATTGTCGCTTCTCTTTCAATGTTAAAAAAAGGGCAACTTTCAAAGAATCAAGAAAACGTTTCTCCCCCATCCCACTCGTTACAAATTTTTTTGGTGGTTGGAATTCTTGGTATGAGCGTTGGAATTCTCACGGGATTTCTTGGCGCTGGTGGCGGCTTTTTAATTGTTCCTGCACTTGCTATTTTTTTAAAATATCCCATGAAATCGGCTATTGGGACTTCTCTTTTTATTATTGCGATAAACTCACTCGTTGGATTTTCAGCAGATCTTTTTCTAAAAAGACCTATGGACTGGACCTTGCTTATATCATTAATTTTTATTTCAAGTGTTGGAATTTTTTTAGGTTTTCGAATAGCCAAAAAAATAACTGGTTCTCAGTTAAAGAAAGTCTTTGGCTGGTTCGTCTTTTTAATGGGCACTTTAATTTTTATTGACCAAATTATCAAATTTTGAATCTCAGAGTCTGCCTCTAGGATCCTTAGCTTTAAATTCTTTTAAAGCTTCAGTTAGATTCTTACTAAGCTCTTTAGCCATCTCTAAATCTAAATTGCGTCTTGCTGTTTGCAACTCTAAATTTGCAATATGAATTGTTTCACCAATGGCTTTGATCAAACCATGAGAGTCTTCCAAGTCACCTAAATCCGTTTGTAACTTATCAAGCTCTTGAATTTGTTTGCGGATTTGATCTCGAGTCATATCAAACTCAACCGCTTCTATTTTTCCTTGCATCCCGTAATAATCATCAGAAATACCCTGATCAGCTCGAGAGCTCACAGCGCCGAGAATAATAGCCACAGTCATTGCGATCGTCATAATTTTTTTCATAACTCTCCTTAAATCAGGTTCATATTCAATCTATGCGAAGCTTATGCCGACCTCGACTCCAGTAAAATGAGTTTGAGCTGTCTAAGTTTGAGACAGTCTGCAATTTCGCGCTGGTTTAGTAATTTGAAGTCAAATAAGAGCCAAAATAAATGGGTCCATAATCAGCTGACACTCCATTGACTATAACATTTTTAATTCCAGTCGCTCCAATGTCGATCTTACGACCTTCGATTTTACGAACCATAGCAGGAGAAATTTTAATTATTTGTAAATCAGTTAGTTTTAAATCCGTCGCTGAAATTAACTCGCCATCTTCTGTCGAGACCAACAGCTTTAACCGGCTCAGTTCAATTTTACCATATGCATTTCTAGCTTCTGGCTTGACTAAAGCAGACCATGACTTACCCCCTGTAGAGTTTTTTAAGCATTGGGCTAATTCAGAAGCTATCGTTAATTCAAGAGCTCCATCACTCATTCTTTGAGTAGATATTTTGGCTTTAAATCCAAGGCTATTGATTTCACCAACTTGCCCACCGCACTTTAGAACTGTTCCTCGATTAAGATCCAAATGCGACATTTCAGCAAAAGAATGACCTCCTAAAAATAAACTAATTATAATGATGCCCGCATTTTTCATAACAAACTCCTCGAAGTAGATTCTCAACCCCTGCCAGAAGCTATATGATGCTATTCTTAGGCCAATGTATAATAGGATTTAATTTGGTATGAAGTCTAAAAGGTGTTTATAGATATTTTTGTGCGACATTAATTGTTACGATACGAGCTTTAAAACGAGAAACCCATATTCATTTGATATTGGCGGTATTCGGTGGTGTTTGAAGTTCTGGGATTATTATAATTTATATCAGTCGACTCAATCGATAGCTTCACGGGCTCCTTATTAACCTTCCAGTCAGAATTATAAATTAAACTGATTCCTAACAGTCGATTTGAGCTTCTTATATTTAAATCAGTTCCTACTGGAGCCACGCGCACCGATGTTCCAAAAGTTGGACCCTGAATAGCGACGTTGGCGTGCAATCCCACGAAAGAATTAATTCCGCCAATTTCTTGCTTCGAAATCATTCCTAAATAATAAGCTCCGATTCCAACTTGAATTGGAATTTCATTCACCTGCCAAGGTGTTATGTATTCAAACCACTCTTGCACATCGACATTATAAGTTGTTCCATATTCAGGATTGCTAGATATAACTCCGATACCAACATCCAGCGTTCCTCTCATTTTTAAATCTAAGAAAAGATTGCTTGAAATTTCACCACCAACGACAACGCTTGATAAAACAAATGGCTTGTCTACAAAGTCTTGATTAACTTCTAATTTGCTAGCTCCCACCCGACCTTGGAAAGCCATGGTCAGATCAAAGATACTAGATAAACCTTTCATCTTATTTGTATTTAAACCAAGGCTAGCAATCACTCTCTGCTGCTGTCTTGAATCATTGCCATTTTCTTGAAACACAAATAAATCATTTTGATTTCTTTGAATTTCATCAGAAGGTAAGAAGTTTTCAATAGTTGGAACCCCTGCCGTGTAAAGATACGAAGGGATTTGATCAATTTTACGATACGCCGACCGCGCTTCCATCCATCCATAATCTTGCTTGCGAGAAATCGATTCGTCTAGTTTATCAACTCCTACCTTGTAATATAGACTCCACCACGCTTTTTGGTTTACGGCAGATGCAGATTTTAACCATTTAAAATCAAGGACAAATACTTTTGAATACATATCAGGCCATGCAACACACAAAGTCTTATCCAGCTGACAGTCATCTGTGTTCCAGTTTCCTGGCTTTTTGTATAAAGCTTGATAATGCAAATTAGGCAACGGACGTAAAGTCAGTTCAATAGGTTGATCAATGGCTGAAAGAGTATAAAACTTCTTCCAAGAATATTGAAACCATAATTCTGTGCGTGAATTTTCATCTTTGACGATAACTTTACGCCAAATGATGCCTTCTTTTCGATCCGTTCGAATTTTATCCACGTACTCTAAACCAGACTCTTCTATTTTAACAATATCACCCGATCGCAAAGCTCCCACTTGAGCACCAGATGCGTCTGGAGAATTGAAAAGTGGAATCAACGCCGTCGGCATCGTCTCACGAACTTCTAAAAAATAAGTAATATAAGATTTAATTTGTATATCGTATTTAAAATCAGTTCTTAATCGATTCAAAACTTCATTAGGGTTTAAGCACATCAAATCATTTTTAGGTGGAGTTACTAAGGGAGATTGAATAAATGTTTTCGACATCTGCCTTGTATTTTCTTGAGTCACAGATTGATTTTGTTTTTTATAAATTTCATGTGGATCTGTTTTATTTTGTGCCAATGCGGACGATGAAAATAGAACAACAGCGAAGGCTATTGTTAAAGACTCGTAAAGATGTCTTTCGTTCCTAAAATAATTCATCATCTTTTATATCGGGATTATTTTAATAAACTTAATTTTTCTTAGTGATTTCAGATATCTGGTGAGTCGTTAAAAATATATTCTTCAGCCTAATGTCTAGTGTTTGAGTATCACTGACTCAGTCACAGCGCCATAGGATGCATCATATTGCTTTTTAATATCCATAGCAAATTCTTATTGGGACTTTAGTATGTATAAAAAATCTAGACCTGAATAGTTTTTTTATTATTCTGACTGGTCTAGCTTAAAGTTGGGATTGCACTCAAACGAAGCCAATCTTGGTTTATCATCAGAGTGACTGTTTCAGAACTAGGATCAAAAACTATTTTAACATCACCCTGACTCATTTGCTTTTTAATTTGTTCTATTTTTTTTTCGTGCGTAATCTCTTGAATTCCATAGTCAGTTCCCTCACGAAAAATAAATTCGTTAATAACCCCAGTTAAAGCCTGCGGGCTTAGGGCTTCAAGAGGTATTTCAACAGGTGGTACAATCGCCGAAGTTTTTTTTTGCATCAATAAAAAATCCCTCGGCGGCAACCTTTTGGCAAGGATTATATCTTAACTGAGGGAAGACTGAGAGAGCTGACTCAGCATATATGGCAAAACCCCACCTGATCGAAAATATTTAAGTTCGTTAGGTGTATCAATCCTCAGAAGCATTTCAAACTCCCTTTTAAAATCGCTGCCTCTGGATGCTGTCACCATGACTTTCTCTCGAGGCTTGGCTAAAGTGAGTCCTTTAACCAAAAATTCTTCTTGGCCCTTCAATCCAAAATAATCGGCTGATTCGCCCTTTAAAAACTGCAATGGAGCGATACCCATTCCAATTAAATTAGACCGATGAATCCGTTCAAAACTTTCAGCTAGAATGGCTCTGACTCCCAACAAACGAGCGCCTTTAGCTGCCCAATCCCTAGAAGATCCACTTCCATATTCTTTTCCAGCCAAAATCACCAGCGGCACTTTGCTTTTTATGTAAAGCTGAGACGCCTCAAAAAAACTCATTAATTTTAGGGATGGAAAGTGAACAGTCCAACCACCTTTTTGCTCCGGCACTAATTTATTTTGTAATCTGACATTGGCAAAAGTCCCACGCCACATCACTTCATGATTTCCGCGACGAGCCCCATAAGAATTAAAATTATCTTTATGAACTCCCAAATTAATTAAAAATTGGCCTGCCGGCGATGAGTCTTTAAAACGTCCTGCAGGAGAAATATGATCAGTTGTAATAAAGTCTCCGAAAAATCCTAAAACACGAGCTTTTGAGAAATCCCGATCCTGAGGAGGAAGACCCGGGAATGGAGGCTCTTGAATATAAGTCGAATCCTTATTCCAAGAATAAATAATTTCTTCTGATACTTCGATTCTACGCCACTCTTCACTTCCACTTGTCACATGACTGTAAGCTCTTCGAAATCTTTCATGATCGACATATTTTTGTACTAAACTTTCAACTTCAGAAGGATCAGGCCAAAGATCTTTAAGATACACCGCTTGTCCATCATCTGTTTGCATGATCGGCTCAGAAGTCAGGTCAATGTCAAAATGTCCCGCAAGAGCATAAGCCACCACCAACGGCGGTGACATTAAGTAATTAGCACTTACCAATGGATTGATCCGAGCCTCGAAATTTCGATTGCCTGACAAAACTGAAACACTAATCAGTCCCTCTTTTTCAATGGCCTGCGACAGGGACTCCAGCAATGGACCACTATTCCCAATACAAGTTGTGCAACCGTATCCCACTAAATTAAATTTTAATTTTTCAAGCTCTGGCATTAATCCAGCAGCCACCAAATAATCTGTTACCACTTGCGATCCTGGAGCAAAACTTGTTTTGACCCAAGGCTTTATTTTTAGTCCTTTTCGATTTGCATTCCTTGCCAACAAGGCCGCCCCAATCATAAGAGAAGGATTTGAAGTGTTCGTGCAACTTGTGATCGCCGCAATTAAAATACTTCCGTGAGTCAATTCTACAACTTCTTGATTTTCCATTTTAACTTTAATGGGGCGATGAAGATGGTTTTCATGAGGCTGACTGGTGACGGGAGTTCCGCCTTCTGCCAGCCATCGATCAATCGTAGGCCTAGCTACGGAATGAAGTTCGCCCGCCAATTGGGTCGATAAAAATGATCGCCATGATTTACGACCCTCATTTAAATTCCAACGATCGTGGGGCTTTGATGGACCCGCTATGGAAGATTGAACAAGGCTTAAATCTATTTCAACAACTTCTGAATATCTTCGCTCTAGATTCGGATCAAAAAATAAATTTTGCTTTTTAAAATAAATTTCAGTTCGCAAAGCTTCTTTTTTTCGATCAGTTAAAATTAAATAATCTAAAGTTTTTTGATCCACTGGAAAAAGTCCTACGGTCGCCCCGTACTCTGGAACCATATTACTAATAGTGGCACGATCGGCGACGGATAAATTGGAAACACCAGAACCAAAATACTCAACAAACTGACCCACCACACCTTTTTTTCGCAAAATTTGAGTGATCGTTAAAACTAAATCTGTCGCAGTTACTCCAGCCACTAAATTTCCAATCAGTTTCACGCCAATCACTTGAGGTATGAGCATCGAACAAGGTTGGCCTAACATGGCCGCTTCGGCTTCGATACCTCCCACTCCCCACCCCAAAACCCCAAGACCATTAATCATAGGAGTGTGCGAATCAGTTCCCACCACAGAATCAGGAAAAGCCCATAAATCGCTGGGTAATTGTCTTTCGCTCACCAAGGGCGACAAGTATTCCAAGTTCACTTGATGGCAAATTCCCGTCGCTGGTGGCACAACTCTAAAGTTTTTAAAATTTTTCTGAGCCCACTTGAGCAATTGATAACGTTCATAGTTGCGATCAAATTCAAATCTTGTATTTATATCGATTGAATCTTTCTGACCAAAGCTATCGACTTGAACCGAGTGATCAATCACCAAGTCCACAGGCTGAATGGGGTTGATGACCAGGGGATCACCGCCTTTTCGCTGAATCTCGCTTCGCATGGCGGTTAAATCTGCAATAACAGGTACACCTGTGAAGTCCTGTAATAAAACACGGCCTGGAGTAAATTGAATTTCATAATTTGGACTCGCCTTAGGATCCCAGTCAATAAGGGCTTGAATATCACCTTTTTTGATATTTTTTCCATCTTCATAGCGCAGAAGATTTTCTAATAAAATACTTAAACTTAATGGCAAAGTTTTTACTTTTTTTAAATTAATTTCATCAAGTTTATCAAAGGAATGAATCCAATAATCTTGAAGACCTAAAAAATATTTTTCTTTTGTTGAAAAGGAATTAGAAGACATGACTTCATGCTCATTCAACTTCAATGCCATATCCAAGTTAACAACAAATTAGAACATGGTGGAAATATTCCCCACCAAGGTACCTTATGACTCATATTTTTCAAAAATAAAAAGCCGTGCCCATAAGCATGGTAAAAATATTCTGAGACTTAGTGACTGTCTCGAACTTCTGATTGATACGTTGCCGAGATGTGCCTTTTCCTCCGGTATAATAACCACCGAAAGTATAAGCTATCTTATTGCCCGCAATAAAAACAAAGTTGGCACTAAATCCATACATATCAACATGATCGTCTTGCAATCGATTGATGGCATCTGGCTCTGGATGCGATGAAAAATCTGTATAAATACCGCCGCGCAATTTGAGCCATGGCAAAAGCCGATGCTCTCCCCCCAATTGCATATTAAAAACTGGCTTGTGACGGACTAGAATAGAAGAACTCTGTCGATCCGTGTCTTCATAGCTTAATTCTTCGTATAAATTAGCATCAGCCGATAAAAGCCAAGTTGGATTTGGATTATAAGAAACTCCAATGGCTAATTTACCTGGAATTATTGTGTCGGAACCGCCCGCGGGTTCATTGACAGTCACTTGAGTTAAGGTTGGAACCGCCGTATCAACTTGGGTTGTTGATTCAAAGATGGTCGATTTTCCAGCAATTTTTAAGGACCGTGGCCGAACTGAAATTCCTGAGGCCCACTTATCATTAAGTTGACGAAAATATCCAAAAATTAAAATTAAACTATTATCTGTTTTTGTCGATTCTGATGAAAATAAAGTCGCCCGAGTGGCACTGGGGAAACTGCGATCACTGATCGAGCGTTCGTAATTCCTCGCCGTATAATAAGCGGTAAAGCCAACAGATTCCGTATCAGAAATCTTCTTTCCCACACTCCCACCAGTCCATAGTGATTGATCGACATAAGAAAGTGTCGTCGTATTATTACTTTTATTAAAAAGGTCACCTTTAAAATTAATGTAATCAGGCACGATGATAGTTAATGCCAAAATCCAATCCTTAATTTTAATAGCAGACCCAACCGAGGAAGGAAGCGACCGAAAATATCCTTCGCTGACCTTCATTGAAGCTTTGGCAAAATCGTTTTCTTCACCATACATAATGTCTAATTTTTTATGAATTCCAACTGCTGCCGAAAAAGCCGATGCGTCTAATTGACCTAATGTCGCAGGATTATAAAACGGACTGGCTGCAACGTCGCCAATCACTGCGGTGCCGGCACCGCCCATGCCGGCGACAAGATCTCCAATTAAAATGGAATTATAATTAGAAAAGGCGCCATAACTTGAATTCGAATAAAGGACGAATAATATAAAAATGTTGAGAGCGATTTTTCTTGTCATATTCTTTTGTAATCATCCTGATAGCGAACAATATCATCTTCTCCAAAATAAGTTCCCAATTGCACTTCAACAAAATGCAAAGGTCCAGAACTTGTGTTTCGAATTCGATGTTTGGCACCCAAAGGAATATGAATATATGTTCCCTTTTTTACAGGAATCACTTGATCGTTTAAAACCACTTCGCCTTCGCCTCGAGTCACAATCCAGTGCTCTTCCCTTTTGGCATGCGATTGATAAGAAATTTGTTGCTGAGCATTGACCGAAATAACTTTAGACTTAAAATCTTCGGTATCTCGTAAAATTTCAAAACGACCCCAAGGTCGATCTTCGAAGTTATGATTTTTAATTTTTGAAGAATTTTTCTTTGAAAGTTCTTCGACAATTTTTTTTACATCTTGCGAGGATCCTTTTTTTGCAATCAATAAACTATCGCCCGTATCAACCACGAGTAAGTCTTGGACATCAACCAAAGCCACCGTCTTAACTGACTGAGTATAAACAAAGTTGTTGTTTGATCTTTCAGACACAACTTCAGCCAATAGATTTCTTGCATGAGAATTTTCTGCGGCCACCGCATCCCAAGATCCTACATCGTTCCAACCCATCTCACTTGGAATGCAAACAAGATCCTTGTTCGAAAGATGCTCCATGATCGCGTAATCCAAACTGATATTTGGAAGCTTTTGATAAACTTCTTCAATATTTGATAAATCTTTTTTTAAAGTTTCGACGGTCTTCCAAAGAGCTGATTGATGTTTTTCAAAATGCTCTGTCATCGTTTGTACTTTAAAAACAAAAATGCCCGCATTCCACGAGTATCCGCCTTGGCGTAAAAACTCTTGCGCCTTTTCTAAACTTGGTTTTTCATGAAATCGCTCCACAGCAAAAGCTTTTAAGCCGTGCCCTTCACCAACAATTTTAGAAGATTGAATATAGCCATAACCCGTTTCAGGGTAAGTCGCAGTGATTCCCAAGGTAACTACGGCATTTTTTTGAGCCCACTCTTCTCCTAATCTTACAGCTTCAGTAAAAGCATTTTCATTCTTTATCAAATGATCAGAAGGAAAAATACCAACCACTTCCTGGCTTTGCTGATGAAGGCTCATCAATTGACAAAGTACTGCGATCGCAGGTCCTGTATTTTTCCCCATAGGCTCATAAATTGTGCGAGCTTCAGATAGACCTAATTCTTTAAGATTAATTTCTGTCAGAGTCTTTAGCATTTGTCCGGTCAGGACCCATGGCGTTCCTATTTTTAGACAACGTTTTAACGTCATCGACTGCAATGGCTGATCAAAAAGCTGACAAAATTGTTTTGGAAATTGAGAGCGTGAAACTGGCCAAAGCCTGGTTCCACTGCCTCCGGAAATAACCACCGGAATCATATGTTTCCTTTCGCGAGCACCCATACCACCAAATGGCGCGGCAATGGTCTACAAATACACACAATTTGGCTCATATTGTCATCACTGTATGAACCCTTTAAGACACACATATAATAATTCATCACCGAAGATAGACATATCAAAAAGCGAAAAGCATAATTATTAAAATATTCGTTTTCTTTACAGTGGAGACCTCATGACTATTCCATTTATCGATTTAAAAACTCAGTATAAGGCTTTAAAAACTTCTATAGATGCTCGCATTCATAAAGTTCTTGAGCACGGGGCCTTCATTAATGGACCTGAAGTGCAGGAATTAGAAACAAAACTCGCGGCCCATACAGGAGCAAAATATGCTTTGGCCTGCGCCAGCGGAACCGATTCACTCCTTGTTCCTTTAATGGCCCTGGGAATCGGCCCCGGAGATGAAGTCATCACAACGGCTTTTTCATTTATTGCCACCGCCGAAACCATTTGTCTAGCCGGAGCAAAACCAATTTATATTGATATTGATCCTGTGACTTTTAATATTGATGTTTCAAAAATTGAAAAAGCCATCACTTCAAAAACAAAAGCCATTATGCCGGTGTCTCTTTACGGACAAGTCGCCGATATGGATGAAATCAATGCGCTAGCAAAAAAACATCAACTTTTTGTCATTGAAGACTCAGCACAATCTTATGGCGCAAGTTACAAAGGCAAGAAAAGCGGCAATGTTTCTTTAGTCAGCGGCACCAGTTTTTTTCCCGCTAAACCTCTTGGCTGTTACGGCGATGGTGGCGGCATTTTTACCAATGACGAGAACTTATTTAAAGCCATGAAAGAAGTTCGCGAACATGGCTCTGAATCTCGCTATTATCACACCCGCTTAGGAGTTAATGCTCGGTTGGACACTCTTCAGTGTGCCATTCTTTTAGCAAAGATGGATCGATACGATTGGGAGGTGGAACAACGCCAACGTATTGGCAATCGCTACAACCAAGCTTTTGCTGAAATCAAAAAAGAAGGCTTTAAAATTCCTACGATCAAGTCTGATCGAGCCAGTGTTTGGGCTCAATACACTTTAACTGTTTTGGATCGCACGTCTTTTCAAAAAAAATTAACTGATGCTGGCGTTCCCACCTCAATCCATTATCCTCGCATTATGCCTGATCAGCCTTGGTATAAAGAACATACAGCGGATCCCAAAGCAGATCTAAGCCATGCACGCTGGGCGGCTGAGCATGTTATCAGTCTTCCTTTGTATCCAGATATGACTGATGATATTCAAGATCGGGTGATTGAATCTGTTTTAAAAGCGATGGCTTAGGAAAAATTTATGACTGATTTTCATGCTCTTTCCAAACTTGTAACCATGAAAGCGTCCAACCAAGAAAATTTCACTTGGGGTGACGGCAAAAATTTTGTCCTTTTTGCAGGACCCGATATCATTGAAGATGAGGGTATGGTTTTAGAAGTTGGAAACGAAATTCAAAGAATCACAAAGATTCTTGGCATTCCTTGGATTTTAAAATGCTCCTTTGATAAAGCCAATCGCCAAAGCGCCAAAAGCTTTCGTGGCCCAGGTGCTGGAAATGCGCTTAAATCTTTAGATAAAATTAAATCCAAAATCGGCTGTGCCCTTTTGACCGACATTCATGAAACAATCCAAGTGGCACCGACGGCAGAGGTCGCCGATGTCTTGCAAATTCCCGCTTTTTTATCACGGCAAACTGATTTGCTCGTTGAGGCCGCACAAACAGGAAAAGTTCTTCATATTAAAAAAGGTCAGTTCTTAGCTCCTTGGGATATGAAATCAATCGCCCAAAAAGCCGTCGATGCAGGAAACAGCAAGCTTTTATTATGCGAGCGTGGAACAACTTTTGGTTACAATCGATTGATTAACGATATGACCGGCCTCGTAGAAATGCGAAAATTAGGATTCCCGGTTATTATGGACTGCACGCATTCAACCCAATTGCCAGGCGCAAGTGGTGACTCCAGTGGCGGTCGTCGTGAAATGGTTCCTGTCCTGGCCCGCGCTGCCATGGCTGTTGGTGTTGATGGTATCTTTCTAGAAACACACCCCAATCCTGATGCGGCCCTTTGTGACGGCCCAACTTCGTTGCCCTTGAAGGATCTTGAAGGCTTTCTTCGGACCTTGCAAAAAATCGGAGCTATTCACCTTTCATCATGATCGCACGCTATAAAAATCAACTCATTCAAATCTTCAAAATCCTGTTCGCCGTAGGCTTAATTTATTGGCTTTGGCAAAGTGGAAAATTAGATTTTTCATCGCTAAAATATTTTTTAGAACCTCGATGGGCTTTCTTAGGGTTATTCCTTCTTGGCGTAAATCTTTTTATTGGCAGCGAGCGCTGGCGCATTCTTTTAAAAAACCAAGATCGCCATATCACTTCACTAGCAGCTTTGAAACTCAGTCTTGTGGGGATGTTTTTTAATTATGCCATGCCAGGAGGCGTGGGCGGTGATGTTGTAAAAGCTTACTATTTTCACAAAGATCATCCTAATTCTAAAGTGATCTCGGTCACCAGTGTTTTGATTGATCGAATTCTAGGCCTTTACTCCATGTTATTGCTTGGCGTTTTCGTTATGATTTACGATTACGATCATGTCGCAAAAATTCCTGAACTGAACTCTCTGTTTTATCTTATTTCAGTTCTCACTTTTATTGCCAGTCTTGGTCTTTTTCTGCTTTTTTCAAAAAAAATTCATAAAACGGGTAAGCTCCAAAGACTGATTCAAAAATTACCTCAGTCTTCAAGACTGCAACGCCTTTATGACTCCTTTTATATGTATGGAAATACACCCACTGATCTTTTTAAAGTGATTCTGCTGAGCTGGGTCGCTCAGGTTTTTTCAATTTTTTATTTGATTTTAGCAGGTACTTTATCTGGCGCAACGGCGCCTTGGTCGACTTACTTTTTAGTCGCACCCCTTGGTTTTATAGCTCTTGGCCTGCCCCTCACTCCTGCTGGCGTCGGGGTCGGACAAGCCGCCTTCTACTTTTTATTTAATCTTTACCTTGGAACGGCTTCAACCTTGGGCCCAACAACAATTACAGCATTTCAAGTGGGCCAGTTAGTCTGGGGCCTTATTGGTGCGGTTATTTATCTACGCCGCCGCCAACCCCTAAGATCTATGGATTACGTCGAGATCGAAACTAGCCAGACTTAATCCTGTTTAGACGGGCTGCAAAAAACAGCATCATTGAATATCTGCCTTAGCCTCACTAACATTCAATCAGTCTAAAGTGAGGTAAATTATGAGTCTTTTGCTAAAGCAGATTTTTGCTTTTTTTCGACTTCTCAATTCCGACACCGGCCGCGATCAGTTAGCGGCGGGTCTTGCGTGCGGAATTATTTTGGGATTTGCGCCCTTCTTTTCTCTGCAAACAATATTGGTTTTTATTCTGATTTTCTTTTTCAGAATTCAAATGGGTGCCGCCTTTCTTTCGGCTTTCTTTTTTAAGTTTATCGCATTCTTTTTTGATCCCGTGGCCGATATTTTAGGTCAAAAAGTACTCGAGACTGAAGCCCTGCGACCTTTGTTTGTTAAGCTTTACAATATGCCCATCATCCCCTTCACACGTTTTAATGATTCTATAGTTATGGGTTCATTAGTAGTGTCAGTGATTTTAACAATTCCAGGCTTTTTCTTGTTTCGAAGACTGATTGATAAATATCGAGAGACTGTGGTCGCAAGAATACGCCAAACAAAACTCTGGAAGGCCATCACGGCCACTAAATTTTATAATTGGTACGCTACTTACGAAAAGCTCTATAGCTAAAGGATCAAGATGATGTCTGACACTACAAAGCCCTTGGAGCCAAAGATTAAAAAAGAACAAGGTCCTATTCGCTGGGAAGCCATTCTTCCTTTCACAATCATTGTTTTACTTCTCTTACTTTATTTTAAACTTTTCTTTGATTACAATTTAAGAAAAGGACTTGAGTACGCAGGCTATATTGTCGCCGGTGCCGAAGTTGATATTGCAGAGCTTGAGACAAGTTTTATAAAAGCCTCCATTCGAATCCAAGGTATCGAAGTGACGGACGCCGCAAAACCTACACAAAACTCCATCAGCATCGGAGATGTACGCTTCGGAATGCTTTGGGACGCTCTTTTACGAGGCAAAGTTGTTATTAAAGAAGTGGTCGTTGAAAAAGTCGAATTTGGAAAACCTCGTAAATCACCAGGCAAAGTAAAACCACCCGAACCTGTAGTTATTAATGAAGACTCGGATCAACCGAGTGCTCTTCAAAACAAAGCTGAAAAATTAAAAGACAAAGCCCTTTCTGCCACTGAATCTAAATATAATAATAATGTTCTGGGCGATATCGCCGGTATGCTCGGCGGCACAGACTCCAAAGATCAGCTCGAAAAAATTGAAGGAACAATTCTTTCCAAAGAAATGGCAGCAAAATTAGAAGCCGAAATGAAATCTAAAAGCCAGGCCTGGGAAGAACGTCTTAAAAAGCTTCCACAAGCTAAAGATTTTCTAGCTCTATCTGACCGTGCTGGTAAAATAAAAACTAAAGATTTTAAATCTCCCGATGAACTTCAAACCTCTTTAAAAGAATTTGATAGTGTCACTAAAGAAGCCGATGCAAAATATAAGGAAATTCAAACAACCAGCACGGATCTCAATCAAGATTTACAAAATAGCCAAAAACAAATTAAAGATTTAGAAACTCAGATCAATCTAGATATTAAAAATCTCGAATCACGTTTTAAAATTCCTAAAATCGATCCAAAGTCTTTATCACAAGCCTTGTTTCACAAATATTTGGATCCGTACCTAGCAAAATTTAATCATTATAAAAAATTGTCAGAAAAATATGTTCCTCCTAATTTAATGGATAAAACCAAAACTAATGAAGCCGATATTACGATGCAACCTCGCCCTCGCGAAAAAGGCATTGTTTACGAATTTGGACAAGCCAACTCTTATCCTGCATTTTGGATTCAACATGTGGCGGTCAGCTCCCAAGCCGGATTATCACCTTATGCCGGAAATATTAAAGGCGAGATCAATGACATTACTTCCAATCAAGCCTTGATTGGTAAACCTACTGTAGCGCTTTTTGCGGGTGACTTTCCTTCCGCTCAACTTAAGGACATAGACTCAAAACTTGTGATCGACAATCGTAAGCAAGATAGCATGATCACTTTTGATTTTTCTCTGGGCTCTTTCCCTATTGCGGGAAGAGAACTTATAAACACAAATGATGTTGAAATCGCCTTTGCAAAAGCTTCTGGCCAAATGAAACTGCACAGTGAACTTGAGGCCTTAAAAAAATTCAAACTTGATTTAGATAATAACTTTTCTCAAGTTGAATATGATATTAAAGCTAAAAACGAAATTGTGGATCAAACATTAAAAGCCATTTTTGCAGGAATTCCAGTGGTGACCTTAGAGGCTATAGGCTTTGGCGAGCTTCCCGCCCTCACTTTAAATATGAATTCTAACCTTGGAACAGAGCTCTCAAAAGGTATTGAAAAACAGATTCAGATAAAAATTAATGAAGCCCGAGAAAAAGTGCAAAAGTATGTGAACGAGCAAGTCGGTCAGCAAAAGGCTCAAATCGAAGCCCAATATAGTCAAATTAAAGGCCAAGTTGAAAAAGAACTTAAAAAAATGCAAGATCAAGCCAATGCTCATAAAAAAATGGTAGAATCCAAAGTTGATGCCGCAAAAAAAGATGGCGAAAACCAAGGTAAGAAAAAAGCAGAAGATGCCGTCAAGAACGCTGCTGATGAATTAAAAAAGAAAATGGGCTGGTAAAATTCTTTAGGTGGTCTGAAAAAGTGAAAACTCATGAAGGAGTTTTCCGCCTGTCGATTCAATATTTTTTAGAGAATTAACATTCCCTTCATCCACATAGCTACTTTCTAAAGTTTTAATGCCATAGTTCGCCATATTTAGAATCACCTGATGTCGTAAAAACTTACTCAATTTCTTTCCTTGGTACTCAGGCAAAACTCCAATATGGATCATGCGAGCTCGAGTGATGAGATGTCGCTGAGAAATCAAAGAAAATAAGTTGTGCGCATCTGATTGCTGCTGGTCTAATACCTGATTAAAATCAAGCATGGCCATACAAAAGCCAATGGGGATTTGGTCTTTAAGCAAAAAACTGCAAAAACCTTTGGTTTGAGCCATCCAACTGAGTTTAAAAATATCCCAATTTTCATCTTCAGTCAGCATTGTGTAATTAAAGTGCTCAGCAAATGAATATTTTGTAATTGAGTTCAAAATATTCATTTCTTTCTGAAAACTTATTCGTCGAAAAGGACGGACAGAAAACCCTTGAGGCAAACTTATCATTTCATTTTTGATTTTTAAAATAAGCTCCGAGGTTAAATCAGTTTCAAAGCTAAAATATTTTCGATGCAATACTAGCTCTGTGCTCTGCCATAATACCTGAAGCCCTCGATGAGTACTTGCCGTCGCAAATCCAATTTTTTTGTAATCTAAAGTATTTTTTAAATTATCTATTGGAATTGAAAGCCCCAAATATGCGTGGGCATTCATAGGTCCTACAAACGATTGGCCTATAAATTCTTTTCGCAATGATTGCCAAAAATATGAGGCTTCACTTTCAGTTAAGTCGTGGCTACAGACGACAGTGCCAAGAGAAGGCTTAATATGAGCATTTTCATTGGAAAAAAATACTTGGGCGCAAATGATTGTTTGCCTATTTTTCTTCAAACAAAGCGACTTCATTGTGAAGTTTTTTAAAACTAAAAAATCACTTTTGATCAGTCGCTTAAAAACGTAGTCCGTATTTGAATAGGATTTATAATGAGCCTTTGTTTTTTTCCAAAGTTCATAGTGCTCTCTATAAAGATTTTCAGGAGAAAACACTTCAAAACTTAATTCAGTCATTTAAAGACCTTTATAATTATCTAACAAAATTTTAGATTTTATAATTTCCTTTGTAGCATGAGCATAAAAATGCAGAGGATTTTCATATTTAGCTAAATATTTACGAAGTTCAGAAAAGGCTTCGATCAAAGTATCAACTTCTTCTAGAGAATGAAGACTCGTCACCGAAATCCTTAAAACGCCCTCATCATGAGGAACCGCTGGAAAAACAACTGAATTAACATACACGCCAAGATCAAACATTCTTCGTCCTGCCATCATGGTCAGCAAATCACTGCCCATCAACACTGGAATTATAGGCGAGGGATCCATCGATACCTTATAGCCTAAAGAATTTAGTCTTACGCGAATCTCAAGTGAATTATTATTCAATTTTAATCTTAAGGCCTGACCTTCTGGTGACCTGGAAATACTCACAGCTTTCAAGGCGCCTGCAACTGCCGAAGGCTGAATAGTTCCTGAAAATATATAGGCTTTAGAACTAAACCTAATCAAGTCAATGATGGCAGATTGTCCGCTAATGAAACCACCATAGGAACTAAATGCTTTTTGAAGACTGCCCGTCACCAAAATATTTCCCCAAGGTATTTGATATTTCTCAACAACTCCGCCACCGTTATCTCCAAAAATACCCACGCCATGAGCATCATCAATATATAAAACTGTATTTTGCTCTTTACAAAAACGATCCCATTCTAGAAGAGGCGGCGTATGCCCTTGCATGCTATAAACGCCATCAACCAGTAAAACATTATGCTGCAATTTTGAATCAACAATTGTTTGCCTCGCTTTAGTGACATTTGAAATATCAACCGGAATAATTTTGGCACCTTTGGCTTGAGCTATAAGACTGGCTTGATACATTGACATATGCGCATGTCGATCAATAAAAATCGCTGATTGTTTATTGCTGTACAAGGCTGGAAGCACTCCCGCATGGATCTGTGAAATATTGTGACCTATCAAAGTTTTTTCAGAACCTAAAAGTTCCGAAAGCTGTTTTTCAAGCTCAAATATATTGCCATGAGAAGCAAAAACCCGGGAACACCCGGCGTGTGTTCCCCACTCTTCGACCGCTTTTTGACTGGCGGAAATCACCTCAGGGTGGAAATCAAAACCTAGATAATTAGCTGAACCGAAGTTAATGACTTCTTTCCCGTTCAATACAATTTTTCTTTTATCAACATTACTAGTGACTGCGTATTTTCCGTGGAAAGCTTCCAATAAGTTTCCTAGCTTTTTTAGTCGCTGAACTTCAGGGAGTTTCATACGAGAACGAACTAAATGAGCTAAGGGCGAATGATCACTTGATTTTGGTTTTTTCAATTGTGGTGTTTGCATGTTTGTGAACTTACTCTTTTGACTTACAAATCGCAAATTTCCCAGATCAATAAACTTTCTTCTTATGGAAATTTCATGACTGTCTAAAAGTATGACAGTGGTTTCTCAGACAAGTTTCCAAATGAGCCAATTCTAGACACAGTTTTCCATCAAGCTGGCTAGAGATCGTTAACAGATTTAAAAATGGTTTCTTAAATGAAAGCACGCCCACTCAGGTTTGAATGGGCATTTAAATTATTTATCTACCAACATACAAATAGACTGAATACTGACAATTTATTTTATCACAACCTCAAATTTGACTTTGGCTATTCCTGCAATTGTGGACATTTAGTTTTAAATTGATTAATTCGTAATGTAGTTAACTCAGGTGAAGATTGAGATATAAATAAAACCTTCAATCCCTGATAGCCGATAAAAATTCCATGCTCTTGATCGACTAAAAACTTCTGATCACCACTTGTTTCACAAGGAACATAATTTTTAAATTTCTGGCTAGGAAATTGATTTTGTATAAGCCAGCTTAGGTTAGCAGATTTTTGTTCAGACTGAATCCAAGTGGACTTACTGATAACAATATCATTTAGATCGACAGTGTAGAATGCCGAAGGATGTTGATTTTTATTATAGTACTCTAAAACTTTAAAACTGTTAGAGCCATATTTTTCAATATTAGTTTCACTTGGTTTTCCCATCTGCTTTTCTAAAATAGAAAATTTTATCCCCAATTCTCTATCTGAAATTGGATTTATGGACTTATCATTTTGAACAGGTTTTGTTTCACAAGAAAATATAAATAAACAAATCCACAAAATAAGGATCTTAGTTTTCATATTTACATCCTTTTTGAAGTTTTAAGCTATGCTGCAGTTTTTTCCCCAGCCATTTATGAATTGTTGGAGACTTTGCTTTAAGAGTCGACGGATCGAAAATATAATATTCTAAATTATTTGCTAAATCTTCCTCTGCCGACATTTTACCATCTATCTCAACAAAATTCCCTGGACGATGCTTATCAACTTTCCATCCAAAATCATGTTTGTATTGTAATAAAATATTCGACCATTCTTTTCCCATAAGTAAATGAGTCACCTCATGAGCTATAACTCTAGTTAGTTCGTCATTTGAAAGTGAAAAAGACCGTTTAAATAAAAATATCTGATCATCTGTGTTAGAGGCTGGAGTTAGAATTGCTGTTAAATCGATTGGTTTATTAGCATTAACGAACCCTTTTAAAGCTTGGGGGCGCCAATCTTTAGGTAGACGTGATAACGCTGTAGCTATGCTATTAAATTCATCATCAGAAAATGCATTAAATGCGGTTGACGTATTTAAAATTTTTTCCCAAAAGCCATCAATTTTGCATTTATTCGCTTTACAAAAATCGTCGCAACGACTGGCGCAATCAAAAGTCGACATATCTTTAATAATAGTATTGCAGTTTAAAATGCATTCCTTACTAGTGGGACTAACTTTCGAATTTTGAAACCACTTTAAGCAAGTGTTTTCTGCAAATGCGGGCATTGTAAAATAGGTTAAAACTATTATAATTGTAAGCTTCATATGTAAAATTATAGATATCCTTATGGATTAGTCAAATTTTAAATTCAGCTAGCAGCCAAAACATCAGCGAAAATTTCAAAAACTCGAGCTTTATGATGATGCGTTTTCTTTGCAATTTGGTACGGAGTACTTCCGGGATGTTTTTCTAAATAGCTGACAACGTCTGCATTAACAATCGATCCAAACAGCGCGCGACACTTCAGTTCCAAACAATTTTTATAAACGGCTTCAGTAGGAAGTAAAAACTTATCTACCTCAAGAGCAAACTGTGGAGCAGCAATTCGATATTTTAAAAAATAAGAAGAGGGTAATCTTGGATAAGGACACTCAAGTAGGGGCTTTTCTAACTTCATTTTCTTGCAAAAGGGTTTTACGATTTTCCACTGTGCAGGCTTAATATTATTTTCAGTTAAAAACTGAATAAGGCCCCCTAGCACTGCGGAATCAAAAAATTGTCCCGCCTGAATAAGTCGCCTTGTCTTTGAGGGGCTTAATAAGTGGCCAAACCTCAACAGCCAGCAAAGAAAACCTTCTGCTATTCTCGAAGTTTGAAGTTGATATGTTGCCGAAATAAAAAAGCACTCGATATCTACGAATGAATTTATAAATTTTTTATTTAATTCTAAATTTGAAAAACTAGGTTGAATCGCGATTCCAAAGTAATAAGCCATTTCTTTAAATTCATTCACGGATATTTTATTTTGTGATTTTTCTAAGATCATATAGGGTCTCCTCGAAGTCATTTAAAATTTGAATTAAGCTGTTCATTGGAGGAGAGCTCTCTTCTTTTATAAAATCTATTGCATTTTCAATCTCTTCTTTTGACGGCTCCAATAAGATAAGATCTTCCCAATCCTTGTTAGTATGATCAAGACGTATAGAAAAGGCTGAAGCTTTCATTTTAATTAAATCAACACGACTCACTACGGAAGCTTTTATAGATTTCTATCGAAAAATAGGCTTTGTTCTTGATAAAATTCCTTTTGGAAGGCTTACCGTCGATGCTTGATCATTTAGCCAGAGTGGCCCTAAACCTAACTTTTTCCCGATGTCTTCAATGATTTGCTTAGTTTCACTTGATTGAAGTTTGGTAATGCTATCTACGTCTAGTGTGTAATCTGTTGGAGAGTAACCAAATAAATGAAGGGCGTAGGCCCCGCAAATAACTATTTCAATGTTTAAATCTCGATTCGTTAATTCTTTGTCAAGTTCAGCTAAAGCTGTGGCCAATATGTCATTCATCGGATCCGCCCAATATAGTACTATTATAATACCACTAATTATACAGTAATATCAACAATATGGAATGGTTATACAATTAGGAGTTTTTTGCTTCATGAGGCTGGGCCCTGGCGTCAGCTCCCACGAACAGACGAACGATTCATTTGATATGCTTTTTGTGCAATGTAAGTAGCATTGAGTGCGGATTCAGGATCCGAACCATTTTTGACAAGTTCTCTTGATAAGGCAGCAGACATCCAAAAATGATAGAATTTGTAGCTATCACAAGTGACCACCACGTCGCTCGGAAAAGAATAAAGTGGCAGACCCTTTTCAGCTCCTCAAGTTCTGATGGACCTAGCGACCGCTAGCTCCATGATCAGCTATAATTGTAAAATCTGAATGATAACAAAGTGCTGTTGCTGGAAGCGATGGATCTTTATTAATAAGTCTTTGCAGGACTTCACGCTTTGACTCACCCAATACCAGCATCAAAATAGCTTTAGATTTTAAAAACGCCGAAGCTCCGTAAGTTACTCCCCACGTCGAAGCGTCGACACCCAGTGATTGACAAGTTTTTTCACTTAAATGTACACAGCCTGAATAAAAATCTTTGGGTAACTCAGGCTCATGAAAAGCAATATGACCATTAAGTCCCAAGCCTAAAATGCACAAGTCGCCTTGATCATATTGATCTCCGATCCAACGAAACTGTGACTGATGACCCGGTAAATTCTGAAGAAAAAAACTTTTAAAAATTCCTGCCTTTGGACCAGTTAAAATATCATCGATTTGAATCAGACTCAGTTTTTGCAAAAATGAGGGTCGTTGCTTTGTCCATTCTTTATAAATAGGAACGGGCGTATTGCCTGCTGGTAGATAGATCGATTGAGCTCCTATTTCTTGCACTTTGTTGTGGCACCAGCTCGACGTTTCTTGTGTTAGCTCTTCATGGTCTTTGCAGATTTTAAATTCCATGATTTAATAGTGCTCTGGGGCGAACCAACATGTCCACGCGAAAATCGAATTCTAAATATAATCTTGTCGTTACTTCCCACGCCGACGATGAAACCATATTTTTTGGTGCTCTTATTCTGGCCCGCCGAAAACTTCCCTGGAGAATAGTCTGTGTCACTGACGGCAATGCCGATGGCCAAGGCTCCCTTAGAAAAAAACAATTCGAAAAAGCTTGTCTTTTATTAGGAGCCAAACATCACGATTGGTTAGGATTTCCAGACATCTACGAACAAAGATTAAAAACCGACGAGCTAACGGCGTATCTTAAAAACTTGCCAGCCCCTCAAGAAATTTTCACTCACGGAATACTTGGTGAATACGGCCACCCTCACCATCAAGATGTTAGCTACGCCGCCCATCAGGCTTTCGCTAAACATCCAAAACTTTATAGTGTAGCTTGGAATTGTTATCCCGATCTCATTGTAAAAGTAAATCCCGCTCAATACAAAAAAAAATGCCAAATTCTAGCCGACGTCTATGGCTCTGAAACTCGCCGTTTTTTTAATCTTCTTCCGTCCGTCGCGATGGAAGGATTCGCCCAAGTAAAAACCTCGGAAGTCGAAACTCTTTACCACTTTTTAAAAAGTGGCCAGCCCCTCAACCGTGCACGTCTCAATCATTTCAAATGGCTATGGCGTCATCTCAATGAACAAGCCAAAGAGCTTGGCCACAACGCCCGCCCACGCCTATTCTAAGCTTAAGGTTTATTTACCAGTTCTTTAAAGTAAGTGACACTTTCTGGGTGATCCCAGCGGACGCTTCCCACTACTTTTTTCACCAGTTTCAAATCTCGTCCTACAATGAACGTTTCAGGCAATCGCTCAACACCAAATCTTTTGACCATCACTTTATTTTGATCCCATAACAAAGTGATGTTCGGCCCCTGAAGGCTTGGAAATGATTTCAGGAATGACGTAATTTCACCTATCTCACTATCCCCAGAAATTGCAACGAGCTCAACCTGCCCATTCATCTGCCCTATAAGGGCCACTAATGAAGGGACCTCTTCAATGCAGGGTTCACACCATGACGCCCAAAAATTAATGATAAGAATTTTTCCTTTTAAAGGAGTAATGTCAAAATCTTTTCCATTGAGATCTTGAACTTCAATGTCTGGAATTGACCGAGCTCTCATCTGCTCAACAAGATCAATACTTGGACCTTCTGCAGTGGGTTCTTTTTCATAAAAAAATGCAAAAAAGATTCCCGCACTTACGACACAAGTTAATAAAACACCCATTAAAGCTTTAAGATGAGCCGACACAAAACACCCCTAAAATAATGAGGCCCGCGAGTTTTATCAAGCGGGCCTAACATTAAACCAATAAACTTTTAAAAGGGACTCTGCTCACGCAGCTTCCAGTAAAAAAATAGACGGATTACATTTTTGCTCTTGCCGCATTCGCCGCACGAGATTTTTTCTGCATCTGAGAAACATTTTTCTTATGTTTAGCAGCTGTTCGAGCTATCACTTTACGTGCCTTGCTCTCTACTTTTTTCTTAGCAGCTTCATCTTTTTTGCTCAAATTATCTTTTTTCTCAAAATCATAATCTACGAACTCCAAGAATGCCATTTCAGCTGTATCACCAGGTCTTCTGCCGATTTTAATCACACGAGTGTAGCCACCCGGACGAGCTTCAAATCTTTTAGAAATATCAGTGATGATCGTATTCACAGCTGCTTCATTAGGAAGGCGAGACATCAATAGTCTACGTGTAGCGACGTCGCCCTTCTTTCCAAGTGTAATGGCTTTTTCAATTTGACGACGAACTTCTTTGGCTCGAAGAACAGTCGTTTTAATACGACCGTGTTCAACCAAAGAAATCATCATCCCTCTAAGCAAAGCTTTTCGAGGTCCGAAAGCGCGTGAAAAATATTGTGTACTTCTTCTATGCGAACTCATAAGCGACCTCTATTATTGATGTTCTCTTTTTTGTGGCGGAATGTTTGGATCCCATCCTGGAGGTGGCCAACCGTCGATCTTCATTCCAAGACCAAGTCCCATCTCTGACAGAATCTCTTTAATTTCATTCAATGATTTACGACCAAAGTTTTTAGTCTTCAGCATCTCAGCTTCAGAACGAGTCACTAATTCGCCAATATAACGAATGTTAGCGTTCTTTAAGCAGTTAGCTGAGCGAACAGAAAGCTCGAGATCGTCGACAGATCGATAAAGATTGTCGTTCAATTTAGGAGAAGAAGAATCTTTCTTCTCTTCTGCAGGCTCCATCGCTTCATCGAAGGTCAAGAAAATCTGCAATTGCTCTTTCATGATTTTAGAAGCCAAAGCCACTGCTTCGTCAGGCTTCAATGAACCATCAGTCCAAACTTCTAATGCTAATGCATCGTAATCAGTTCTTTGACCAACGCGAGCACTTGAAACACTGTAGTTTACTTTACGGATAGGACTGTAAAGAGCATCAATTCCAATAAAACCAATTGGTAACTCTTCATCACGGTTTTCTGTTGGCGCATAACCACGTCCAAAAGTCACCATCACTTCAGCATTAAAATTGGCATTCGCACCCAAAGTAGCAATGTGCTGCTCTGGATTTAAAACTTCAATTTTATCACTTGTTTGAATATCCGCTGCCGTTACTTTTCCTGGACCCTTTTTGTTAATTTTTAACAATAAAGGCTCAGAAGTGTACTGACGAAAACGAACTTCTTTAAGATTTAAAATAATATCAGTCACGTCCTCGAGAATATCGGGGATCGTAGTAAACTCGTGGAGAACGCCATCAAACTTTACAGCTGAAGCCGCAGATCCCATCATCGAACTCAAAAGAATACGACGAAGTGAATTTCCAATTGTAACGCCAAAACCTTTTTCAAGGGGACGTACAATGATTTTCGCATAATCATCTCGAAGAGATTCACGATCAATCTCAAAACCCTTAGGTTTGATCATCTCTCTCCAAAACTTGTAATAATGTTCTTGCATGCCCATATTCCCCCAGGAATTATCGTGAATAGTATTCTACAATCATGTTCTCTTCGGTCGGCACAGTGATTTCTTCTCTAGTTGGAAGATCCTTCACTGTTCCTTTAAAACCGCCGTGATCAGCTTCTAACCAAGCAGGAACTGAACGTCTTGCTACAGCCTGAATAGCTGATTGCACACGAATGTGCTCACGACTTTTTGTCGCCACTTCAACAACATCACCCTTGGCAACAAGGATGCTTGGAATGTTAGCGCGCTTGCCGTTTAAAAGAACGTGATTATGTTTTACAAGTTGACGAGCTTCACGACGTGAATTCGCATAGCCTAAAGAATAAATCACGTTGTCTAAACGCATTTCTAAAAACTTTAAAAGCGCTGTTCCCGTGAGTTCACGAGATCGACTGGCTTCTTTGAAGTATCGACGAAATTGTTTTTCAGACAGACCATACCAACGCTTTGTTTTTTGTTTTTCACGCAATTGCAGCGCAAATTCAGAAAACTTCAGCCGAGACTGGCCGTGCTGACCCGGAGGGTAAGGACGACGTTCAACAGAACATTTGTCCGTGTAACAACGATCACCCTTTAAAAAGAGCTTCGTGTTTTCACGACGACACAGCTTACATACGCTATTAGCTACACAACTCACAAATATCTCCTCTTAGATTCTTCGACGTTTCGGTGGACGACAGCCATTATGAGGCACTGGTGTTACATCTTTTAAGGACAATATTCTGATCCCTGCAGATGCCAATGCTCGAATGGCAGGCTCACGACCCGCACCAGGTCCTTTTAAGTAAACGTCCACAGACTTCATACCTGCATCAAGAGCCTTCTTTGCTGCGTCTTCGGCCGCGACTTGCGCTGCGAAAGGAGTGCCTTTACGGCTGCCCTTAAAACCCAGATGACCTGCAGAGGACCAGGCTACTGTACCCCCGTTCGGATCTGTCATCGTAACGATGACATTTCCAAAGCCAGCTTGGATATAGCAATTGCCCTGTGGGACATTTCTTTTTGTTTTCTTTTTTGGCGCTGCTGATGCAGCTTTTTTTTGCTCGGTATTCATTCATCCAGCTCCAGTTAAACGGCTTTTTTCTTATTTGCCACGGTTTTCTTAGGTCCTTTGCGAGTTCGCGCATTTGATCGAGTATTTTGACCTCGAACAGGAAGACCTTTTCTATGACGAGTGCCACGATAACAATTTAAATCCATCAATCGTTTGATCGAAAGCCCGACTTCACGTCGAAGATCACCTTCAACTTTGAAATGTTGTTCGACATAAGAACGTATTTTAGCGATCATTTCGTCAGTTAAATTATCAGTTCTAAGTTCAGCTGGAACGCTTGCGAATTCACAGATTTTCTTAGAGCGAGAACGACCGAGACCGTAAATGTATGTCAATGCCACTTCGACTCGTTTATTTCTAGGTAAGTCAATCCCCAGGAGACGTGCCATGTACTAGCCCTGCCTTTGCTTGTGTTTCGGGTTTTCGCATATAACACGAATAACTCCGCGACGTTTAATCACTTTGCACTTGTTACAAATTTTTCCAACTGACGGTCGTACTTTCATACTCTAACACCCATCTCGAAACAGAAAATTTAAAGACATAAATAAGCACGGAAATCTAACATCGTCGCATATTGAAGTCTAGGATTAATACAAAATCCAAGTTAACTAATCAACTTCTTTATTTCTGCGAAAACTTCAGACTCTCCCCTGTTGCCATCTACTACCGTTAACTTCCCAGTTTTCCTGTAAAAGTCCTTAAGCGGACTGGTAAATTCTTCATATGTTTTCAACCGATTCTCTATGACATCGGCTTTATCATCATTCCGTTGATAAACTTCTCCACCACACAAGTCACAAATACCTTCTTTCATCGAAGGTTTTGATTGAGTGTGAAAAACTGTTCCGCAGTTTTTACACACTCGGCGACCTGTTAACCGCTCCGTTAAAATCTGCCTTGGAACCTCAAGGAAAATAGCCTTTTCGATCCGCAAATTCATTTTTCCCATCAAAGTTTCTAACGCTTCGGCCTGAGCCACCGTGCGGGGAAATCCATCTAAAATAAAATTCTTCGTTCCACTTTTCAAAACTTCTTGAACCATTCCAATAACAACGGTGTCAGGTACAAGTTCACCGCGATCCATATAAGCCTGAGCTTTTTGACCAAGATCTGTTTTATTCTTGATCGCTGCTCTAAACAAATCACCCGTCGAAATCTGACTCATTCCCAGTTTATCAATTAAAAGCTGGGATTGAGTTCCCTTACCTGCCCCAGGTGCCCCGAAGAGGATAATGTTCAAAACTGAACCCTCCGACTTCGAACTTTAGCTCCCTTCGTCAGGTTCTTATACTGATCAGAAACCATATGCTGCTGGATATGCTGAGCCGTATCGATAGCAACTCCGACAAGAATCAGTAAACTAGTTCCACCGAAATAAAATGGAACTCCTAATTGAGTGGCCATTAAGCCGGGCATAATACAAATAACAGAAAGATAAATACAACCAAGGACGTTAACTCTATCTAAAATCTTTTGTACAAAATCAGCAGTCGTTTTTCCTGCACGAACTCCTGGAACAAAAGCTCCAGACTTTTTTAAATTCTCAGCAACGTCATTAGGATTAAAAACAATCTCAGTGTAGAAAAAAGAGAAAAATACAATCAAAGCGACAAATAAAATATTAAAGATAACGCCATTTGGATTTAAGGAATCCTGAAAAGAGCGCAACCAAGGAGCATCCACAAACTGTGTTATTGTTGCTGGAAACATTAATAACGAACTAGCAAAAATCGGTGGGATAACACCTGAAAAGTTAATTTTGATAGGTAAGTAGCTTTGTGGAGTTGCCATCGACTGCATTCCAGCTTGAGCTCTCTGAGAATATTGAATTGTAATTCTACGTTGAGCCGTTTCCATATAAATCACTGCCGCTATGATTAATACCATGAAAATCAAAAGTAATAAAAGAACAACTGATTTCATTTCACCATTGGCCACAAGTTCAAATAACTGGCTAGCTCCGGCAGGAATAGATGCTGCAATTCCAGCGAAAATGATCAAAGAAGTTCCATTGACACCTATTCCTCGCTCCGTGATCTGTTCCCCAAGCCACATGACAAAACAGGTTCCTGCTGTCAAAGTAATGATTGTCATTACTTTGAACGGTAAAAATCCGACATAAGCTGAAGTCACCATTTGTTGGGTGCCTTCATGCGGAGACATCAACCAGCTACTGATTCCGTAGCCTTGAATAATAGCTAATCCAATAGTTGCATAGCGAGTGTACTGATTAATTTTTTTACGACCGTGTTCACCCTCTTTTTTAAGCTGCTCAAGATAAGGGACAGCAGAAGTCAAAAGACTGAAAATGATCGATGCCGAAATATAAGGCATAATACCAAGTGCAAAAATACTAAATTGCGCGAGAGCTCCGCCTGTAAATGTATTGAACAATCCAAAAATTCCACGATTTTGTGATTCAAAAAAACCTAGAACTGCAGCGCCATTCACTCCGGGAGTTGGGATATGAACACCAATCCTATAGATAGCCAGCATCACTAATGTAAAGAGAATCTTATTTCGTAAATTGGTGTTCTTCGCTAAGCTGTCGACAGTCGCCACGATGTTGTAACCTCTTATTTAAGAATTTCGACGGATCCACCTGCAGCTTCAATGGCTTTTTTTGCAGCCTCTGAAACTTTATGTGCTTTTACTTTAAGTGCTGTCTTCAGCTCACCTTGAGCGAGAATTTTTAATCTTGTTCCAGAAATAAACCCATTAGTTTTCATTGTTTCTGGAGTGACTTCACCTTTAAATTTTTCTAATTTTCCAATGTTAACAATTTCAAAAACATTTGCAAAAGCAGCATTTGTGAAACCAAACTTTGGTAATCGACGATGCAAAGGAGTTTGACCACCTTCAAATCCACGGCGGATACTTCCACCTGAACGTTGAGTTTGGCCTTTTCCGCCCTTGCCAGAGTAACCGCCCAAACCAGATCCGATTCCGCGACCAACTCTTTTTCGATAATGTGTAGAACCCTTAGTTGGGCTCAGTTCAGCTAAAAGACTCATAATTACCCCTTAACCTCAACATCAATAAGATGCTGAACTTTCAAAATTTGTCCGCGCATTGCAGGACTGTCTTTAACCTCATTGGTCGAGTGAGGCTTACGAAGGCCCAAGCAGCGGACAGTGTCCTTCTGATCTTGAGTGCAACCAATTAACGATCTCTTTAGAGTTACTTTAAAAACTTTTGCCATAATATATCCTTAGCCCTGGGTCAGCTTAAGTTGTCTTAAGCCGTCCAATGTTGCTCTTACAGCATTGTGAGGATTTCTTGTCCCAACACATTTAGTAAGAATATCTTTTACACCCACAGACTCAAGAACCGCACGAACCGCACCACCAGCGATAACACCTGTTCCAGCAGCTGCTGGTTTCATGATAACTTTGGCTGCGCCAAATTTACCAATCACTTCATGAGGAATGGTTCGGCCATCCTTGAGAGAAATATTTGTAAGACCTTTTTTAGCAGCACGACTGGCTTTTCCGATAGCTTCCGGAACCTCGCCAGCTTTACCAGATCCAAATCCGACCTGTCCTACTTTATCGCCAAGAACTACGAGAGCTGCAAAGGAGAAACGACGTCCACCTTTAACAACTTTTGTTACGCGATTGATCGCAACAACTCTCTCTTCTAATTCCGAATTAGCTTTCTCCACAGAGTCTCCTTAAAAATTTAAACCAGCTTCACGAGCGCCATCAGCTAAAGCTTGAACACGTCCATGATAGATATAACCATTACGATCAAAAACAACGTTTTTGATATTCTTAGACAAAGCTGCTTTCGCAATTCCTTGCCCAACAGACTTCGCTTGATCTTTGCCTTTTACTTTTGCTTCAACAGTTAGAGAAGATATGGACACCAATGTTTGACCATTAGTATCGTTAATAACTTGAGCATAAATATGTTTACCACTACGGAAAACGCAAAGACGAGGTCTCTCATCAGTACCCTTTACGGTTTTACGAATACGAATCTTCTTTTTCAGTCGATTCGCTTGTCGGGCCGCTGTATGTTTTCCCATCTTTAACTTCATCATAAATCACCTCATCTGGTCGCTACTTGCGCAGCTGACTCCTCTTAAAAATCTATTTACTTGCAGACTTACCAGCTTTACGTCGTATGTGTTCACCAGCGTAACGAACACCTTTACCTAAGTAAGGCTCTGGTGGACGAAATGAGCGAATTTTTGCAGCCACTTGTCCAACCAACTCCCGATTTGCACCATTGATGCTTAGGGCAGTTTGTTTTTCGACTTTAATTTCAATTCCCTCAGGAATATCAAAAATAATCGAGTGACTGAATCCCAATGAAAGTTCTAATTTTTTCCCAGAAACGCTGGCTCTGTAACCAACTCCGTGAAGTTCTAAGCCTTTTGAAAAACCTTTAGAAACTCCAGTGACTGCGTTTTGGATCAATGCACGGTAAAGACCATGCAATGAGCGAACTTCTTTAGTTTCATCTGCACGAACCAAAGTTACTTTTTTACCTTCAATTTCAGCTTTCACGACAGGACGCATCTTCACAACCATCTGTGCTTTTGCTCCCTTAACTAACACTTCGTTAGCCGCGTTCACAGAAACTTGAACTTTGTCGTCAAAAAATACTGGTGATCTTCCTACTCGAGACATATTTTACCTACCAAACTGTGCACAAAAGCTCGCCACCAAGTTTTTTCTCGGCTGCGGTACGACCACTGATAATTCCCTGACTAGTACTAAGAATTGCAAAACCCAAACCCGAACGAATCACAGGCACGTTATCATTTTTAATATAAAGTCGTCGACCAGGACGGCTGATACGCTTGATATCAGAAATCGCATGATGTCCTTCTTCGTTATATTTTAAGTAAACGCGCATGATTCCTTGTTTAGAATCTTTTGCGACTTTAAAACTTCGGATGTAACCTTCATCTGCCAAAATTTGAGCAATTCCGGCACGTACTTTAGATGCAGGAACGTCAACTTTTTCAGCTTTTACTTTTCCGCCGTTGCGGATGACAGTTAAAAATTCAGCAATTTTATCCATTATATACCTCTTACCAGCTAGCCTTAGTTACGCCTGGAAGTTTTCCATCCAAAGCTAGTTTACGAAAAGCCATTCTTGAAAGGCCAAATTTTTGATAGTTACCACGAGGGCGGCCGCTCAATTTACAACGATTAATGACTCGGTTAGGAGACGTGTTTCGTGGCAATTTTTCTAATTTCTTACGAGCTTCCATTTTCTCTTCGTCAGATGCCTTCACGTTCACCGCTTTGTTGCGGAGTTCAGTGCGGTATTTATAATAGCGAGAGGACTTTTCCTTACGCTTATTATTCTTCACGATAGATGATAGTTTTGCCATCTTATCTTATCTCCTACTTTCTGAATGGCATGCCCAATGCTTCAAGCAAGGCCTTACCATCAGAGTCAGTTTTTGCAGTTGTACAAATAGTAATATTCATTCCACGAACTTTATCAACTTTATCAAAATTGATTTCAGGAAACACAATTTGTTCCTTAAGACCCATGTTGTAATTCCCACGTCCGTCAAATCCCTTGCTTGGTAAGCCACGGAAGTCACGAACTCGAGGAAGAGCTAAAGAATTTAAACGATCTAGAAAAGACCACATGCGCTCTCGTCGCAAAGTGACTCGAACTCCCAAAGGAATTCCTTCTCGCAACTTAAAATTTGAGATCGCTTTTTTAGCTTTCGTAATAACAGCTTTTTGTCCTGTGATTGATGAAATTTCATCCACAACTTGATTCAAAACTTTTGGGTTTTGAACAGCTTCACTAGTACAAACGCTAATGATGATTTTTTCCAGTTTTGGAACTTCCATTGAATTTTTCTTAGCCAATGACTTCATTAGATCTGGAGCAATTTCTTTTTGATATCTATCTTGCAAACGATTCACGGTCGACCTCTCAAAGTACTTCTGGAGCCAAAGAAACAATTTTTACAAATTGTTTTGCTCTGAGCTCACGTGCCACGGGACCAAAAATACGGGTTCCAATGGGTTCTTTTGCAGCGTTAATTAAAACCGCTGAGTTATCATCAAATCTAATATATGAACCATCTGGTCGACGTAATTTATGAACGGTACGAACAACGACCGCCTTAGCCACATCACCTTTTTTTACTTTAGCATTGGGAAGAGCTTCTTTGATTGAAACGATAATAATATCGCCGATCGAAGCAAATCTTCGTTTAGAGCCACCAAGAACTTTGATGCACATAACTTCTTTTGCACCAGAGTTATCAGCAACATTGAGTCGAGTCTGCATTTGAATCATAGCACCCTCACCTAGGCCTTAGCCGCTTCAACAACTTCGCCCAGAGCCCAACGTTTTGTTTTGCTCAACGGACGAGTTTCGTAAATTTTTACTTTATCACCAGTTTTGGCCACATTTTTTTCATCATGTGCTTTAAACACAGATGATCGTCGAAGATATTTTCCATATTTTGCATGGCGAACCATTCGGTACACCAACACAGAAATGGTTTTATCCATTTTATCGCTGACAACTTCGCCAACAACTTCGATTTTTCTTCCGCGGCCTGTTTCTTGAGTTTCCATACCTTACCTCTACCGAACGATCTGTTTAATGATCGCTGTGTTAATTCGAGCAATATCTTTTCGAAGATTGCGGATTTCGATAGGGTTAGCAAGCTGCCCCATTGAATTTTTAATCTTAGCTTCAAAAAGCTCTTGGCTAAGATTAGCTCTCTTCTTTTTTAGTTCTACTACAGTTAAATCTTTAATTTCAGTAAATTTCATAACTACTCCCGAACCAAGAAACGTGTCTTAAATGGAAGCTTATGAGCCGCACGAGTGAAAGCCTCTAAAGCTTGTTCGCGGGTCACACCATTCATTTCAAAAAGTATTCTTCCTGGTAATACACGGGCAACCCAAAATTCTGGATTACCTTTACCGCTACCCATTCGAGTTTCGGCTGGTTTTTTAGTAACAGGCGTATCTGGGTAAACTCGCACCCAAATTTTACCACCACGTTTAATGCTTCTAGAAATTGCGATACGACCTGCTTCCAACTGACGAGCTGTCAAGCGACCCTCTTCAATGGCTTGGAGAGCAAATTCGCCAAAATCCAAATTACTACCTCTGCGAGCAAAGCCAGTTGCTCTGCCAACAAATTGTTTTCTGTGCTTAACGCGCTTAGGACTTAACACGGCCAGCCTCCTCAACCTCGCGGGCAGACATAACATCGCCTTTGTAGATCCAAACTTTCAAACCGATAATTCCATAAGCTGTTTGAGCTTCTGCCGTCCCGTAATCGATGTCAGCGCGAAGCGTGTGCAATGGAACGCTTTTCTCGTTGTACCATTCAGAACGCGCAATCTCAGCTCCATCTAAGCGACCAGAAACGCGGATTTTAATTCCACGAACTCCACCCTTGATAGCTGCAGCGATAGACTTTTTTAAAGCCCGACGCCAAGAGATTCGTTTTTCTAACTGCATCGCGATACTTTCAGCCACAAGCTGCGCATCCATATCTGGCTTACGAACTTCTTGAATGCTTAAGAATACTTCATTTGTGGGAGCTTGCTTTTGAACGTCTGCCTTAAGAGCGTCAATGCCTGTTCCTTTTTTACCGATAACAACACCTGGACGAGCTGTTGAAATAATAACTTTCACTTTTTTGTGAGCTCGTTCAATTTCAATTTTAGAAACACCAGCGTGTTTCAATTTATCTTTTAAATATTTTCGAAGCTTGATGTCTTCATGTAAATTTTCGAGGTATTGGTGACCCTTAGCGTACCATCGAGAATCCCATGTTCTGATCACTCCAACCCTGAAGCCAACCGGATTTACTTTTTGTCCCACGCTTATCTCTCCTCGAGTATGACGTTGATGTGGCTAGTTTGCTTACGTACACCGAAGGCCCGACCTTGAGCACGGGGACGAAAGCGCTTTTGCACTGGACCCTTATCAACATAAATTGTTTTTACGAACAATTTATCGATGTCCATTGTTTTTTTGAAATCAGCATTTGCCACAGCCGATTCAATCAATTTTTTAATCATTTCAGCTGACTTCTTATTTAGAAAAGTCAGAGTCTTAATTGCATCACTCACATCTTTGCCACGGATTAGATCCGCTACAAGACGGGCCTTTTGAGCTCCGACTCTGGCATATTTGAGACTTGCTACTGCTTCCATCTCTTACCTCTTACTTCTTAGCGGCCGCTGGAGCTGCTGGGGCCGAAGCCTTTTTCTCTGCGTGACCATGAAATGTTCTTGTCGGAGCAAATTCACCTAATTTGTGACCAATCATATTCTCTGTCACGTACACGGGAACTGGCTTACGTCCGTTATGCACAGCGAAAGTCAGGCCCACAAAATCAGGCGTGATAGTTGAACGTCGTGACCATGTTTTGATCACTTTCTTATCATTTTTTTCGAGGGCCGTTTCGACTTTTTTCACCAGATGATGATCGATAAACGGGCCTTTTTTAACTGACCTTGCCACTGTTCACTCCTACTTACGACGCTTGATAATGCTAGAGTCTGTACGTTTATTATGTCTTGTTTTAAAGCCTTTACATGGTTGTCCCCAAGGCGTGACAGGGTGATGACCCTTACCAACACCTTCTCCACCACCCAAAGGATGATCGACAGGATTCATATGCATACCACGAACTGAAGGACGAATACCTCTCCAACGAGATCGACCGGCTTTACCTAAGTTAATATTTTCATTATCTGTATTTCCTACTTGACCAATCGAAGCCTTGCAGACAGATAAAACTTTTTTCACTTCACCGGATGGCATGCGAACTTGACAGTATTGCTCATCTTTAGAAACAAGAACTGCTGCAGCACCAGCGCCACGTGCACACTGAGCACCTTTTCCAGGTCGCAATTCAACATTGTGAATTGTTGTTCCCATTGGAATAGCCGACAAAGGCAAAGAATTTCCAGGTTTAATATCGGCTTTTTCACTTGAAATAACTGTGTCACCAACATTCAAACCGACGGGAGCTAAGATATAAGCCTTAACACCATCAATGTAAGAAATAAGAGCGATTCGGCAAGTTCTGTTCGGATCGTATTCGATCGCTATCACTTTTGCTGGAACTTCTATTTTAGTACGTTTGAAATCAACTAAACGGTAACGACGCTTATGTCGTCCGCCGATATGTCTCATCGTGATCGCACCCGTGTTGTTACGCGCGGATGAACGAGTCAGCGGGGTGGTTAATGATTTTTCAGGAGTGGTTTTTGTCACTTCCGAGAAATCAAAACCTGTCATTCCACGACGGCCATCTGAACGTGGGTTAAATGTTCGTATCCCCATTTTACACTCCCTCAAATAAGGCAATCTTCTCGCCAGCTTTAAGAGTCACAAGAGCTTTTTTCCAATAAGGAGCTTTTGTGAGACCATATTTTGTTTGTTTTCGATGTCCACGGCTGTTCATTGTACGAACCGTTGCCACTTTAACTTTAAAACTTTTCTCAACTGCAAATTTGATATCATCTTTTGAAGCTTCTTTCGTCACTTCGAAAACATAAACACCAGCTGCATTGTGAATCGTATTTTTTTCTGTAATTAGAGGACACTTAATGATTTGTTTCATCGTACATTCTCCAATGAGCAACGCTCGACGATTTTTTCTACAGATTCCTTAGTGATAACAGCAGCGTCATACTTAAGAAGATCGTAAACATTCAAACCTTCAACACCAAAATAACGGTAGTTGCGCATATTTTTAGAAGCGCGACCGAATTTTTCGTTGATTGTAGAGTCAATCAAGATTGCTTTTTTAAGGCCAAAACCTGTTAAGCGCTTGCTCAACTCTCCCGTTTTTCCTTCTTTAGAATCCATATTATCAACGACAAAGAGGCGGCCATTTTTATTCAAATGAGAAAGCGCCATGCAAAGACCTAAGCGACGTAATTTTTTAGGTAATTGGAAAGCATAACTGCGCGGAAGTGGACCAAATGTAGTTCCACCTCCAGGCATTAAAGGAGAACGAGTTGAACCCTGACGGGCATTTCCTGTTCCTTTTTGCTTAAATGGCTTTTTACCACCACCACTGACAAGACCTTTAGTCTTTGTCGAGTGAGTTCCTTGTCGTCGACTTGCAAGCTGCCATTTGACGACTTGGTGAAGAACTTCTTTCTTCACTTGAGTTTCAAATACATCGGCTGGCAATTCAACCTGACCAACTTTTTCTTTTTTCCAGTTTATTACATTTGCCATACTATTCTCTCACCAGCTTCACCAAAGTGTTGCGAGCGCCCGGAACTGGGCCCTTCACCATCACAACATTTTCAGATGGAATCACTTGGACAATTTGTACATTTTTAACAGTGATGTTTTCATCACCCCAGTGACCAGGAAATTTCTTACCTGGCATCACTCGACCTGGCCATGTTCGGTTACCGCTTGAACCTGGTTGTCTGTGAAACTTAGAACCGTGAGAAGCAGGGCCTCCCGCAAAGTTCCAACGCTTAACAGATCCACAAAAGCCGTGACCTTTAGACTTGGAAGTAATTTTAACAACATCACCAACCGAAAGACTTTCAATAGATAATTGATTTCCAACGGCTGCACCTTCAGGTGCGGCTTGACGAAGTTCTTTCACCAACTGTGCGCCGTTTTCAAAACCGGCTTTGGTGAGATGATTTTTGATAGCTTTAGAAACGTTCTTTGCTTTTTTAGGTCGGCAAGCCAATTGAATGGCGTCATAACCATCAGTTGCTGTCGTTTTTAATTGAGCTACGAACCAAGGCTCATATCTCAAAACGGTGACAGGAATGGCTTCACCTTGATCATTATAGATCGTTGCCATTCCTTCTTTAAAAGCAAAGAGCCCATTTAACTTAAGCTCTGAATTTGTTGTTGTCGTTGTTTCGCTCACGATTCACTCCTGAAAATTCTTTTATAACTTAATATCAACATCAACACCGGCGGATAAGTCCAACTTCATCAGTTGGTCTACGGTCTGCTGGGTCGGCTCAAGGATATCAAGCATTCGCTTGTGAGTTCTAATTTCAAATTGTTCACGTGATTTTTTATCGACGTGTGGAGAACGAAGAACTGTGAATCGGTTGATTCTTGTTGGCAACGGAATTGGTCCTGCCACTTTCGCGCCCGTACGACGTGCTGTTTCGACAATTTCTTTCGTCGATTGATCGAGAAGTTTGTGATCAAAAGCTTTCAGTCGAATTCTGATTCTTTGACTGCTCATATTCGCCACTTTCCTTACAACATTTGTTTTCTGAATGTGTTTTATGAATGCCCTAAAGGTCATTCATTTTCAGTCTTCTCTTATTTACCCCATCGAAAACTTGTCTCTGTGTTGAGCCCTGGTCGGCCCGAAAAATTCAGAGGGTCTTTTGTAAGCAATAAGCGTTGAGTGCGCAAATATGCAATTTCGACAAGGTTATGTCAAAGAAAAATAAAATCTTTTGTAAATGGTTTCAGGTGTCTTATTTTAGGAGTCTAATTAGCGGCCAAGACGCTTTAAAATCTCAGCTTTGACTTTGGGCGGCACAACGGCGTATTCAAGAAATTCCATAAAAAAAGTAGCTCGGCCTTGGCTAAGGCTCCGAATATCTGTCGCATATCCAAACAAATTAGCCAGCGGCGCTTCAGCATTGATCATTTGACCTCCGCCGTGCTTGATATTCATCGATAAAATTCGACCCCGACGTGAGTTTAAATCACCTACAATATTTCCAACAAAGTCATCGGGACAAATGATTTCAAGTCTAAAAATAGGCTCTAAAAGTTCACTTTGAGCTTTCCTGACGGCATCTCTAAAAGCTAATGATGTCGCAGCTTTAAAGGCCATTTCACTGGAAGCGTCTGGCTGAGTTCCAACAGAAAGAAGTGTGCCTTTAAGACCGATCATTGAGTAACTTGCCAAGGGCCCAACTTCGGCAGACTCACGAAATCCACTTTCGATGGCCTTTAAAAATCCTTGGGTGAATTCTTTAGTCACAGGAACAAGGCTTATAAACTGAACGCCCTCTTTTTGAGAAATAGGCTCAATTTTAACTGTCACTCGTGCAAAATGCTTTTCGTTGGCAACTTCTCTTTCGTAAGTATGATCTTCTTGCGCTGAGGATGAAATTGTTTCACGGTAAGAAACTTGTGGCTTACCGACATTAGCTTGAACCTTATGTTCTCGAAGCAATCGATCCACAAGAATTTCTAAATGCAACTCACCCATACCTGCTAATAAAATTTGTCCTGTTTCTAAATCTGTTCTTAAGCGACAAGAAGGGTCTTCTTTTTCTAGCTTCTCAAGGCCTTGGAGCATCTTCTCTTGCTCACCAGAAGATTTTGCCTCGATAGCCACAGCAATGACGGGCTCAGGGAAAGTGATGGATTCTAGAACCACAGCATGAGCCGTTTCACACAGCGTATCGCCAGTCCCGGTAAATTTTAAACCTATGGTTGCGCCAATATCTCCCGCTTTGAGAGATTGAATTTCTTCTCGAGAGTTCGCATGCATTTTTACCAAACGTTGAATGCGTTCTTTTTTTTGAGTGCGAGGATTATACAGCTGATCACCGACTTTTACTTCGCCAGAATAAACCCGAATGTAAGTCAATGTTCCTGAAAAAGGGTCGTTAGCAATTTTAAAAGCTAAAGCAGCCACAGGTTCATTAAATTCAAGCTTACAAATAATTTCTTTATCAGGACGATCCGGATGAAAACCAATCATGGGCGGAACATCATTGGGAGAAGGCAAGTAATCCAACACTCCATCGAGCAAAGGCTGAACACCTTTATTTTTAAAAGCAGCCCCACAAAATACCGGAAAAGCTTTTATCGCTAGCGTTCCTTTTCTGAGAGCCCCTTTTAATTCGCCAGAAGAAAGTTCATCACCATTTAAATATTTTTCCATGAGAGCATCATCAAACTCTACAATTTTTTCGATAATTTCAGTGCGGTAGCGCGCCACTTCTTCTTTCATATCTTGAGGAATCTCTACGATCTCAAAATTTTCACCTAACCCTTGCGCTCCCCACATCATCGCTTTATTTTCAATAAGATCGACAATGCCTCTGAAGTTTTCTTCGAGACCGATGGGCACTTGGACTGGGATTGGATTGGCCTGAAGACGCTCTTTAAGTGAGTTCACACTCATAACAAAGTCAGCACCGACTCGGTCCATTTTATTGATAAAACAAATACGTGGAACTTTATATTTATCAGCTTGTCGCCAAACTGTTTCCGATTGGGGCTCGACACCATTAACGCCATCAAAAACCGCGACAGCGCCATCAAGCACTCGCAATGATCTTTCAACTTCAATGGTGAAATCCACATGTCCGGGAGTATCGATTAAGTTTATTCTATGGTCTTTCCAAAAACACATAGTAGCCGCAGAAGTGATCGTGATTCCACGCTCTTGCTCCTGAGCCATCCAGTCCATAGTCGCAGCGCCATCATGAACTTCGCCAATTTTGTGACTTTTTCCGGTATAGTAAAGAATGCGCTCTGAAGTGGTCGTTTTACCGGCGTCGATGTGAGCCATGACGCCGATGTTTCGAGTGAATTTAAGATCCGCAATGATCTTTGGATCTTTGTAAGACATGGATTAGATATTACCAGTTATAGTGAGAGAAAGCCTTATTAGCTTCTGCCATCCGGTGGACATCTTCTTTCTTTTTAATCGCATTACCACGGTTATTGAAAGCGTCCATGATTTCTCCAGCTAATCTGCGAGCATAATCTTTTTCGCCACGAGCTCGTGAGTACTCAACCATCCATCGCATAGCTAAAGATAAACGTCGTGTTGGACGAACATCCACAGGAACTTGATAAGTTGCTCCACCGACTCGGCGGGAACGAACTTCAATAGAAGGTTTTGTATTTTCTAAAGCTTTTTTAAGAATTGCAATGGGCTCCTCGTTAGGAACTTTGCCTTTGAGTTCTTCAAGAGCTCCGTACAAAAGTTTTTGCGCAGTCCCTTTTTGGCCGCGAACCATCATTTTGTTGATCAGTTTTGCAACGACGATGTCTTTGAAAACTGGATCTGGAAGCACTTCTCTTTTAAATGTACGCTTACGTCGAGACATTAAATTTTCCTCGCCTATTTTTTAGGTCTTTTAGTTCCATATTTTGATCGGCTGCGCAGACGTCCGTTAACCCCTTGAAGGTCAAGAACACCACGTACAATGTGATAACGAACACCTGGAAGATCTTTTACCCGTCCGCCTCTGATAAGAACAACGCTATGCTCTTGCAGATTGTGACCGATACCAGGAATGTAGGAGATAACTTCAAATCCATTCGACAAACGAACTTTTGCGACTTTACGTAACGCTGAATTCGGCTTCTTTGGAGTTGTTGTATAAACACGAGTGCAAACGCCACGTCGCTGAGGACATGCTTGCAAAGCAGGTGATTTAGTCTGATTTTTTTGAACAATACGCTCTTTTTTGATGAGCTGATTGATTGTTGGCACTTCATACCCCTTATGGATGCTCGTCTAAACACTGGTCGCAGGAAATTAGCTCTTCGTAACGCCAGGGTCAACATTTTGTTGTTAAAAAAATGGGGCCCAAATTAAGGGTTCCACTTTCGATTATTATCAGGGATCTGCGCTAACAGATCCCTTTATTTATAACTTAGCTCGGTTGCTGAGAAGCCGTCATCGTACCGGGAAGAGCTGTGAATGTAGTATCTTCATCCTCTTTCAGCTCAACTTTCCAGCGTTTGTAAGAAGTCAGACCCGTACCTGCCGGAATCAAACGACCCATGATGATGTTTTCCTTAAGACCGCGTAAATGATCCGTTCTTGAGTTGATCGCAGCTTCGGTAAGAACTTTTGTGGTCTCTTGGAAAGAGGCCGCAGAAATCCAACTGTCAGTACTTAAGCTGACTTTCGTAATACCAAGAAGCAATGGTTTCGAAGAAGCGGGTTGGCCACCGTCCGCAATGATTCGCTTGTTCTCTTCGGCGAAAGCATATTTTTCTGCTTGTTCACCAGCTAAGAATCGGCTGTCACCAGCGTCGACAACTTCTACTTTACGTAGCATTTGTCGAACAATAACTTCGATGTGCTTATCATTGATATTAACACCTTGTAGACGATAAACCTCTTGGATCTCATTTGAAAGATAAGCGGCTAAGGCTTTCTCTCCCAGAACCGCAAGGATATCATGCGGATTCGTAGGTCCATCCATCAGCGCTTCACCGGCACGAACAAACTCACCCTCACGGACAGCAACGTGCTTTCCTTTAGGAATTAAATATTCACGCTGTTCGCCAATTTCAGGAGTCACAATCACACGCTGCTTACCTTTTACGTCTTTACCGAAAGTGACATAACCGTCAACTTCAGAAATGATCGCAGCTTCTTTTGGTTTACGTGCTTCAAACAATTCTGCCACTCGAGGAAGACCTCCTGTGATATCTTTTGTTTTAGAAGCTTCTCGATGCATTTTTGCGATCACTTCACCAGAATGAACTTCTTGTCCGTCAGTCACAAGGAGCTGAGCGCCCACAGGGATTAAATAACGAGCAGGGATTTCACGACCTGGAAGAAGTAAGACTTTGCCGTCTGGACCTGTAATATGAACAGTTGGCTTGATCTCAGAAGATTTACTTTCAGTGATTACTTTTGTTGCGAAACCTGTCACGGCATCGACTTGCTCTTGCATCGTTTTACCTTCTTCGATCTCATGGTAAGTGATCTTACCAGAAACTTCTGAGATAATTGGATTCGAGTAAGGATCCCATTCAGCAACGGTTGAACCTTTGGAGATTTTTTCGCCTTCTTTAAAATTTAAAATAGCTCCATAAACTAACTTGAAGCTTTCGCGCTCACGACCTGTTTCGTCGATCACTTTAGCATCACCGTTACGATTCATAACAGTCAATTTACCTTGGCGATTAATCACGTAGTGAACATTGTCTAACTTTAATGTTCCATCATATCTAGATGCATGAACAGATTGCTCGACCGAACGAGAAGCCGCTCCACCTAAATGGAAAGTTCTCATTGTTAACTGTGTTCCAGGTTCACCAATCGATTGAGCCGCGATAATTCCAACGGTTTCACCCAAATTAACTGTCGACCCACGAGAGAGATCCCGACCGTAACAACGGACGCAAACGCCACGAGTGGAAGTACATGTTAAACCCGAACGAATTTGAACTTTATCAACTCCGACATCATCAATTTTTTTAATATGAGTCTCAGTGATTTCTTGCTGAGCACGAACGATGACTTGGTTTGTTGTTGGATCAATAATGTCCGTAATTGGAGTACGACCCAGGATTCTTTCACCAATTGGTTGAATAATTTCGCCACCTTCATAAAGTGCCGAGATCTCAAGTCCGTCATTAGTTCCACAATCTGTTTCGCTAACGACTACGTCTTGAGCCACATCGACTAATCGACGAGTCAAATAACCTGAATTCGCAGTTTTTAAAGCTGTATCGGCAAGACCTTTACGTGCTCCATGAGTTGAAATAAAATATTGAAGAACTGTTAAGCCTTCACGGAAATTGGCCGTGATGGGAGTTTCAATAATTTCGCCCGATGGTTTTGCCATCAGACCCCGCATACCACCCAACTGACGCAACTGATTGAATGAACCCCGGGCTCCGGAGTCAGCCATAACGTAGATTGGATTGAATGATGGGCCGACAATTTCTTTGCCATCAACTATGAATTTTTGCTTTTCAATTTGGTTCATCATCTCGCGCGCAACTTTATCAGAAGTTTGTGCCCAAATATCAACGACCTTATTGTATCGCTCACCGTCTGTGATCAAGCCTTCATCGTACTGCTGCTGGATCTCTTGAACTTGCTTTTCAGCGTCTTTAATCATGCTGACTTTAGCTGCTGGTATGATCATATCATCAACACAGATAGAAAGACCTGCGACAGTTGAATATTTAAATCCAAGCTCCATAATTTTATCTGCTAAAATACAAGTCGACTTAGCGCCGGCAAGACGGAATGTCTTATCGATCAAACCCGCAATTGATTTTTTATTCATAACAATATTGGTTTCGCTAAAAGGAACTTCACGAGGAACTGCGGATGTAAAAATCGCGCGTCCGACAGAAGTGTCTTGAAGCTTCCCGTTGATACGAACTTTACAAGCGGCTTGAATGTCAACAAATCCCATTTCATAGGCATATTGAGCTTCTTGCACGCTTGCAAAAATACGACCTGTGCCTTTAGCTCCAGGACGAATTCGAGTCATCCAATATAATCCCAAAACAATATCTTGAGACGGATTGATGATGGGCTTTCCGTTAGCAGGAGAAAGAATGTTATTAGTCGACATCATCAAAACGCGAGCTTCAACTTGCGCTTCAATTGAAAGTGGCACATGCACTGCCATTTGATCTCCATCGAAGTCAGCATTGAACGCTGTGCAAACAAGGGGATGTAACTGAATGGCTTTTCCTTCATGAAGAACGGGTTCGAAAGCTTGAATACCAAGTCTGTGAAGAGTGGGAGCTCGATTTAATAAAACCGGATGCTCTTTTACGACATCAGATAAGATATCCCATACTTCAACAGTTTCTTGATCCACTAACTTTTTGGCTTGCTTGATAGTTGTTGCAAAACCTTTTTCTTCTAATTTGTTGTAAACGAAAGGTTTGAATAATTCCAAAGCCATTTTCTTAGGAAGACCGCACTGATGAAGTTTCAATGTTGGACCAACCACGATCACAGAACGACCCGAGTAATCAACCCGTTTACCAAGTAGATTTTGACGGAATCGACCTTGTTTTCCTTTTAACATATCGCTCAATGAACGAAGAGGACGCTTGTTAGGCCCAGTAAAAGTTTTTCCACGTCGACCATTATCCAATAAAGCGTCTACAGCTTCCTGCAACATTCGCTTTTCATTTCGAATAATAATATCCGGAGCATTGAGCTCTTGCAGACGCTTCAAACGATTATTTCTGTTGATCACACGTCGATACAAATCATTAAGATCAGATGTCGCAAAGCGACCGCCATCCAAAGGAACTAGCGGACGTAAGTCAGGAGGAAGAACTGGAAGTGCCTCAAGCATCATCCATTCAGTTTTATTAATTGAGTTTTTGAAAGCTTCGACCACTTTCAAACGTTTTGCTAATTTTTTTATCTGAGCTTCAGATTTAGTCTCTTTAACTTCTAAACGAAGTTTTCGAGATAAATACTCAGGATCAATTTTACGAAGCATTTCACGAACAGCCTCGCCGCCCATTCCTGCTTTAAAGTTAGGTCCATATTCATTCAAAGCTGCTTGATAAGCTTCTTCAGAAAGAACTTGGCCTTCTTCAAGTTTGGTTTCCATAGGATCAGTGACAACGTAAGCTTCGCAATAAAGAACTTTTTCAACATCTTTCAATGAAAGATTCAATAAGTTACCAATACGACTTGGCAGAGATCGCAAAAACCAAATATGAGCGACCGGAGTTGCAAGCTCGATATGACCTAAACGGTCTCGGCGAACTTTAGTTTGCGTGACTTCAACGCCACACTTTTCACAGATCACGCCGCGATACTTCATACGTTTGTACTTACCGCACAAACATTCGTAATCTTTGATAGGTCCGAAAATTTTAGCACAGAACAAGCCTTCTCGCTCTGGTTTAAAAGTTCGATAGTTGATGGTTTCAGGTTTTTTTACTTCACCGTGTGACCACTCTCGAATCATCTCTGGCGAAGCCAATGATACTCGAACAGCGTCAAACGAAAGTGGATCTTTAGGTTTATCGAAAAAATTTAACAAGTCTCTCAAGGCTCACCCCTGTGTTGTTTAATTAAGTTCCAAGTGCAACTAACAAGTGCAGTCGGAGTTTCTCCTCCGACCACAACTCTTCTATTCTAGTGCTGCGACGACTCCGTCGGGTTAGCACTTCCATTGGCTGAAGCAGGCTCTTCAATATTGCCATCTTCATCAATAGTGTCTCTTAAAATGTCAGATTCCATCAGTTCAACATTCAGAGCTAATGACTGAAGCTCTTTCACGAGAACGTTAAAGGATTCTGGCAATCCAGGTTCAAGAATATTTTCGCCCTTCACGATGCTTTCATACATACGAGTTCTTCCTGCCACGTCATCAGACTTAACAGTTAAGAATTCTTGCAATGAATAAGCGGCACCGTAAGCTTCGATCGCCCATACTTCCATCTCTCCCAAACGCTGACCACCGAACTGTGCTTTACCGCCCAGAGGCTGCTGAGAAACCAATGAATAAGGCCCAATAGACCGAGCATGAATCTTTTCTTCGACGAGATGGTGGAGCTTCAGCATGTACATCACACCCACTGTCACAGGATTCTGGAACGGTTCACCAGTTCGACCATCAAAAAGAATCGATTGACCAGAAGCTGGCACATTGGCCTTTGCTAAAAGATCTTTCACGTCACTTTCACGTGCGCCATCAAATACTGGAGTACCAACGTGGATTCCACGCTTTACAGCCGTTAACATCTGTTTTAAAGAAACTTCATCAGCCTGATCTACTTTTGCAGAAATCTCGGTGTCATTGAAGACATGCTTCAAATCTTTACGAGCTTCCTCTGCATTCCATTTATCTAAATGAGAGGATAATTGTTTACCTAAGTTATGTGCTGCCCAACCCAAATGAACTTCTAGGATTTGCCCGATGTTCATACGAGATGGAACGCCCAATGGATTTAAAACCATGTCAACCGGCGACCCATCAGCCAAGTAAGGCATGTCTTCCGCAGGTAAAACTTTTGAAACAACCCCTTTATTACCATGACGTCCGGCAAACTTATCACCGACTTGTAATTTACGTTTGATGGCAACATAGACTTTAACCATTTTGATAACGCCTGGAGGAAGCTCATCCCCTTTGCGCAAACGATCAATTTTTTCATTGAATACTAATCTTACCGCATCCAATTGGTTACGAGCTCCATCGATCACTTTTGTGACTTGAAACTCAAGGTCTTGCTCTAAAGGAATATAGCTTAATAATTCAAACGGAATTGTTTCGATATCTGCAACTGTGATTTCTTGACCCTTGCTTAATAACTTCTGACTTCCGTCTTCATTTAAAAGAACTCCAGTTGTCTTTTTACCGATCAAAATATCACGCAATTTGCTGATTGAGTTATTTCGGATAACGTTTTGCTCAACCGCTAGATCTTTTTCAAGTTTACGTTTTTTCTCTTCGATAATGGCAGCTAATCGCTCATCGCGATCTGCGCCTTCACGAGAATAAACTTGAGCATCGATCACTGTTCCGTAAACACCTGATGGAACACGCAATGAAGTATCACGAACATCGCCCGCTTTTTCACCGAAAATAGCTCGTAAAAGTTTTTCTTCAGGAGAAAGCTGAGTTTCACCTTTAGGAGTTACTTTACCAACTAGGATATAACCAGGTTTTACTTCAGCACCGATACGAATAATACCTGAGCTATCGAGATCTTTTAATGCTTCTTCGCCAACGTTGGCGATATCGCGCGAGATCTCTTCTTTACCAAGCTTGGTATCACGAGCAACACACTCGAATTCTTCGATGTGGATTGATGTGTACACGTCTTCTTTTAAAAGACGCTCTGAAATAAGGATTGAATCTTCAAAATTGTAACCCATCCAAGGAGTGAACGCGACCAGGATATTTTGTCCTAATGCTAATTCACCTAACTCAGTCGAAGGTCCGTCAGCGATAATGTCGCTCTTCACAACTTTATCACCCACTTTAACAATTGGTTTTTGATTGAAACAGGTATTTTGATTGGTTCGCTGATATTTAGTTAAGTTGTAGATATCAACGTTTGCGCCCAGCTCGCCACCTTTAGCAAAACGGCGGATCACGACTCGAGAGGCGTCAACTTCTTCAACGATACCATCATTTAATGCAACCACTGAAGTTCCAGAGTCCCGCGCCACTAATCGCTCAACGCCGGTTCCAACAAGTGGAGACCGAGAACGAAGTAAAGGCACCGCTTGACGTTGCATGTTCGAACCCATCAGGGCTCGATTGGCATCATCATGCTCAAGGAACGGAATTAAAGAGGCCGCAATTGAAACGAGCTGAGAAGGAGAAACGTCCATCAAAGAAACTTTTTCTTTGTCTACGATTTCGTACTCACCGTCACGACGGATGGTCATATTATCAGCTGTTAATTGATTTTTTCCACTGTCATCACGAGTTGCCTGAGCAATCAAATGACCTGCTTCTTCTAAAGCAGACATATAAGTGATGTCGGTAGAAATTTTGCTGTTATCAACTTTACGATATGGAGTCTCGATGAATCCATAGTTATTGATTCGAGCGTAAGTCGCCAAAGAGGCGATCAAACCAATGTTTGGTCCCTCTGGAGTTTCGATAGGACAAATACGTCCATAATGCGTCGGATGAACGTCACGAACTTCAAACCCCGCACGATCACGAGTTAAACCGCCGGGCCCAAGAGCTGACAAACGACGTTTGTGAGTGATCTCGGACAAAGGATTTGTTTGATCCATAAACTGAGAAAGCTGAGAAGATCCGAAGAACTCTTTCACAACGGCATTGACTGGTTTTGCATTCACAAGATCGTGAGGCATCATCGTGTCGACGTCTTGCAATGACATTCTTTCACGGATGGCGCGCTCCATACGAACGAGACCAATTCGGTATTGGTTTTCCAAAAGCTCACCCACGGAACGAACTCGTCGATTTCCTAAGTGATCAATATCATCAACAACACCGCGACCATTTTTAAGGTCAATCAACATTTTAACTGTTGAAAGAATATCATTCTGGGTGAGATTGCGATGAGAAGGAGGACACTCCTCCATAGAAATTCCAAATTTATGATTGATCTTAATACGACCAACTTCAGACAAATCATAAGTTTCAGGATCAAAAAATAACTTCGTAAAATAATTAGTGGCCGCATCCACAGTTGGAGGCTCGCCAGGACGTTGACGCTTGTAAATTTCAAGCAAAGCTTCGTCTTTGTTATTTACTTTATCAACAAGCAAAGTATTTCGCAGGTAAGGACCGACTGAAAGACCATCAAAGAAAATCATAAAGAATCGATCAATTCCCAATGACATCGCTTTTTTAATCATGGGCCCACTGAGCTCGGCACTTGCGTCGGCTAAAATTTCACCAGTGGATTCATCAATTAAAGGTCTCGCTAAAATTTTGCCTTCTAAATCTTCGGCAGAAACCTCAACTTCACTTAAATTAATGTCTTTAATTTTCTTAACAACCGCTCGTGTGATACGTCGACCAGCCTTAACAAGCACTTCGCCTGTTTTTGGATCAGCAATATCTGCCATCGCTCGCTGACCAGACATGCGTTCAATATCTAACTTTCTGAAAAGCTTTCCGCTCCTGACATAAACTTCGTCAGTATCATAAAAGTAAGCAAGTAGCTGCTCTGTATTGTAGCCCAAAGACTTTAACAAAACAGTGACTGGAAATTTTCTTTTTCTGTCGATTCGTACATGAATTAAATCTTTTTGGTCAAATTCACAATCCAACCATGATCCGCGGTAAGGGATCACTCGTGCAGAGTAAATTAATTTCCCAGAAGCATTATTTTTTCCACCATCGTGGTCAAAGAAAACGCCTGGAGATCTGTGTAACTGAGAAACGACAACGCGCTCAGTTCCATTGATGATAAAAGAACCGTTGGCTGTCATCAGAGGAATTTCCCCCAAATAAACTTCTTGTTCTTTTACGTCACGAATAGATCGAGCTTCAGTTTCTTCATCAACATCAAAAACGATCAATCGCAGCGTGACCTTGATAGGCGCCGCAAAAGTCATTCCTCGCTGACGACATTCATCAACGTCATATTTAGGTGGTTCAAGCTGGTAGCTTACGAACTCGAGGCTGGCTGTGTTGTTAAAATCACTGATGGGAAAAACAGATTTAAAAACTCCGTTCAACCCAGCAATCCCTCGGCGGTCAGAGTCGACATCTTTTTGCAAAAAAGCTTCGTAAGAAGACTTTTGCAATTCAATCAGATTTGGAATGTCGATCACTTGTTTGTTTTTTGCGTAGGATTTACGAATGCGTAAATTAGAGGCCGTAACTGGCGTCTTATCCATTGACTCTCCTGTGAATTCTTTAGTTCAAGTCACTTTTTCTGTCCCTAAACAGATTGAGTGGATATTTCGCTTCGGGGGGAAATAACAAGGCCCACAGTTAGTCTTAAATATAGTCTTAATTTAGCTTTAAAATATTATGCGAAAAAAGAAGATAGCCCCAAAAGGAGCTATCTTCAACTATAATATTATGTCGTTTTCTTAATTGCTTACTTAATTTGAACTTTTGCACCAGCAGCTTCAAGCTGCTTTTTGAACTTCTCAGCGTCTTCTTTAGAAGCGCCTTCTTTAACTGTTTTGCCACCGGCTTCAACAAGAGTTTTTGCTTCAGCAAGGCCTAAACCAGTGATCGCACGTACTTCTTTGATAACATTGATTTTGTTAGCGCCAGCTTCCATCAAAACGACGTCAAACGCAGTTTTTTCTTCAACAGGAGCCGCTGCCGTGCCACCCGCCGCAGCCATAGCTACAGGAGCCGCCGCAGAAACACCCCATTTGTCTTCTAACATTTTCACAAGTTCAGCGATTTCGAGAACTGTTTTGCCTGATAATTCTGTAACGATTTGTTCGTTTGTAAGAGCCATTTTAAAATCCTCCAAAAGGAATTAGTAAATAAATTTGTCTGATCCTGCACTGCGAACCATTCGCAGGGAGCCACTTAAGCCCCTTTATCAACTTTAGCTTGCAGCACGCGCGCCATAATTGATGGCACTTCGTTCAGTGTTCTGGCCAGTTTTGATCCTGGAGCCAAGAAAACACCCAACAATTGCGCTCGCAGCTGATCTTTACCTGGCAATGTCGATAAGAACTTAATTTTGTTCTCATCTAATGCTTGTCCATCCATCACCCCAGTTTTGAGTTGAAATACTTCAACGTCTTTTGAAAAACTGGCTAGGGTTTTGGCGGCAGCACTGACATCGCCGTAGGCAAATACGATCGCATTGGTACCCTTGAATGACGCTGATAATGCTTTATCAACATCTGGGTAATCCTTTAGCGCTCGTTTAGCAAGAGTGTTACGAACAACCTTCATCTCGCACTCAACGGGATGAAGTTTTTTGCGCAAGTCTGTGACCTGATCAACCTTCATACCCTTGAAGTCGACGATAAAGGCCGCCTTAACCTTGGCGAATTTATCTACAAGGTGTTTAACTTCTTGCTCTTTTCGCTCACGAGTCATCATAGGCAACCTCCTTTCGTTTTCGTGGGGCTGGCTTGCGCCAGCCCCGGTTATTCCATACGTTCAGGCTTTAGATGGAGGTTTGGAATAAACCCCTTACTTTCTCGGTAGGCCCCTCACAAAAGAGGGATTACATTCACTAAAGAAGACCTACTGTCTCTGATCGCAATGGTTAAAAATAATTAAATATCGTCTGCATTTCCTTGAGCTTGATTTGTGTCGACTTTAATTCCAGGACCCATTGTCGAGGCCACAGTAATCGTTCGAACATAAATACCCTTAGATGCTGAAGGCTTGGCTTTCATGATTGAACCCATCAAAGAATTGAAATTATCCTTTAATTTAGAATCGCCCATGGATTTTTTGCCGATACCAGCGTGAACAATCCCCGCCTTATCAACACGGTAATCAAGCTTACCTTTTTTTTCTGCTGTGACAGCTTCACCAACATTCATCGTCACAGTTCCTACTTTTGGGTTGGGCATCAGACCGCGAGGTCCCAATACTTTTGCCACTTTCGAAACGGTCGCCATCATATCAGGCGTCGCGATACATTTGTCGAAATCAAGCCATCCGCCTTGGATTTTTGTGACGAGGTCATCAGCTCCTACAAAGTCAGCTCCGGCATTTTTTGCTTCAGCTTCTTTGGGACCTTTTGCGAAAACCACAACACGAACATTTTTTCCAAGACCATGAGGAAGAGCAATCGCACCACGAACTTGTTGATCTGATTGCTTAGGATCGACTCCTAAACGAATAGCCACTTCGATGGTTTCGTCAAATTTTGCGGGAGCCGTCTCCATCACAAGCTTGAAAGCATCTTCAACCGAGTATTTTTTTGCGAAATCGATTTTTTTAGCTACTGCTACAAATTTTTTACCAGCCATACATCACCACCTATTCCTGAACTTCTAGTCCCATGCTCTTGGCAGTGCCAATCACTTGAGACATCGCTGATTCAACTTTCATGCAGTTGAGATCAGGCAGTTTTTGTTCGGCGATTTTTCGAATATCTGCCGTTTTCACTTTTCCGACTTTATCTTTTTGAGGCATTTTAGATCCTGATTCGATCTTTACTGCCTTTTTCAAAAGAGATGAAACCGGTGGCGTCTTGGTGATGAACGTGAACGAACGATCTTGATAAACAGTGATGATAATTGGAATAATATCATCGCCTGCTTTTTGAGTTCGAGCATTAAATTGCTTACAAAACTCCATGATGTTCACGCCATGCTGCCCGAGCGCCGGTCCAACGGGAGGAGCTGGATTAGCTTTCCCTGCCGGTATCTGTAGTTTAATCATGCCAGTTACTTTTTTGGCCATATTACCCACTCCTGACAAATGGTCATTGTTAGAGAAGCCAACTTTTACGTTGGCTTCAATTGCCTTCAAGCCGAATGCTCAAGGTCTTTAAATATTAATTTTTTTCAACCTGTACAAAATCCAACTCAACCGGAGTTGGTCTTCCAAAAATGCTAACAAGGACTTTTACTTTTCCTTTGTCTTCATTAATGTCTTCTACTGTTCCATTAAAATTGCTGAATGGACCATCGACGACCATCACGACTTCACCGACTGCAAATTTAACTTTGGCACGTGGTTTTTCAGAAAGACCCTGCATTTGCTGAGTCACTCGTAAAACTTCATGCTCTGGAACTTCCGGAGGACGAGTTTTTACGCCTCCTCCAACAAACCCCGAGACTTTAGACGCATGTTTTACTAAATGCCAAGTCTCATCATCTAAAAACATGTTTACAAAGATATAACCTGGGAAAAATTTACGTGATCTTTCCTTTTTTTGACCTTTAACGAGCTCAATAACATTTTCTGCAGGGATCAGAATATCACCAAAGTGTTTTTCCATTTTAGAAGATTTAATTCTTTCTAAAATAGCCGTTTTGGCGGTCTGCTCGCAGCCTGTCTGCGTGTTAACTATGTACCATTTTTTATCCACAGCTAGATCCTTATCGCATTAAAAGTTTAACTACGTAGGCCGAAAAAACATCAAAAGACCATATAATCGCTGATGAGATGAAAACCATAATCACAACAGAAACCGTCATCAAAGTTGTATCCTTCTTAGAAGGAAAAACAACTTTGCGAATCTCTGACATCACTTCTTCTCCCCAAACGCGAATTTTTGGATGAAATTGAAATAATAAAAATAAACCAAGACCCACGACCACTGGAATTCCATGCCGAGCCAAATCTGAACTTGTCGCATCTGCGACAATTCTAAAAACTGAAAAAATCTTGATCAGAAGACTGAGAGTAAAGCCAATAAGGGCTGCTGCAATACCAAAACTTAAGGTTAAAATCTTTGAATTTGTGTTGTCCATTTTTACCCTTTACTGATGTATTACTAATGTATCTTTTTAGCTTTGCTCTCAAAAAAGTCACCTAAAAAATTGGCAGGGCAGGAGGGATTCGAACCCACAACCTAACGATTTGGAGTCGTTCGCTCTACCGTTAGAGCTACTACCCTGTTATGGAAACCTACTCCCTTTTTGCGACCTCTTGAAAACACATAAGGGGACTCCTCTCGGAATCCCCTTTAAATCACTTTAAACTTAAATTAAATTCCTACTCTACAATTTCAGTGACGACACCCGCACCAACGGTACGACCACCTTCACGGATGGCGAAACGCAATTCTTTTTCCATTGCGATCGGAGCAATCAACTCGACGTTCACTTCTACGCGGTCACCAGGCATAACCATTTCGGTGCCAGCTTTTAAAGTTACAACGCCAGTCACATCTGTTGTTCTGAAGTAGAACTGAGGACGGTAACCGTTAAAGAATGGAGTATGACGTCCACCCTCTTCTTTAGTAAGAATGTAAGCTTCGCCTTTGAATTTTTTGTGAGGCTTGATTGTTCCTGGTTTAGCAAGAACTTGACCGCGCTCAACGTCTTCTTTTTTAGTACCACGAAGTAAACAACCACAGTTGTCTCCAGCGCGACCTTCATCAAGAAGCTTTCGGAACATCTCGATACCCGTCACAACAGTTTTTACTGTTGGGCGGATACCAACGATTTCGATCTCTTCATTCACTTTGATGATTCCACGTTCAATACGACCAGTGACAACAGTTCCACGACCAGAGATCGAGAACACGTCTTCCACAGGCATTAAGAAAGTTTTATCCGTCGCACGAGCTGGTGTTGGAATATATTCGTCAACCGCAGCCATTAATTTCTTAATTGCTGGACGACCAATTTCAGACATATCACCAGAGAGACCAAGAGTTGCAGAACCTTGAACTATTGGAATTTTATCCCCTGGAAATTCGTACTTAGAAAGAAGTTCACGAACTTCTAGCTCAACAAGCTCAAGTAATTCTTTGTCATCAACCATGTCCACTTTGTTCATGAAAACAACAAGGGCTGGAACACCAACTTGACGCGCAAGAAGAATATGCTCTCGAGTTTGTGGCATAGGCCCATCAGCTGCAGAAACTACAAGGATTCCGCCATCCATTTGAGCGGCACCAGTGATCATGTTTTTGACGTAATCGGCATGTCCTGGACAATCAACGTGAGCGTAGTGACGAGCTTCTGTTTCGTACTCAACGTGAGAAGTAGAAATCGTGATACCACGTTCTTTTTCTTCAGGAGATTTATCGATTTGATCGTAGGTCATAGCTGTTGCTTTGCCTTCGGTCGCGAGTGTTGTCGTGATTGCCGCTGTCAAAGTCGTTTTACCATGATCGACGTGACCAATAGTTCCGATGTTAACGTGGGGCTTATTGCGGTTGAATTTCTCTTTAGCCATCTGTCCTCCTGAAGAGAGTTATTAAATTTTTATTTCTAAACTTTAGCAAAACATATTTTAAAAAAATCAAAAAAACTATCATCGATTCCGTCAGCAATCTTCAATTCTACTTCATCCCGGTCTCCATCTGCACTCCACCGAAGTGGAATTTGTAGTGGAGCCCGTGATCGGAGCCGAACCGACGACCTCACCCTTACCAAGGGTGTGCTCTACCACTGAGCTACACGGGCCTCGAAGGCAACGCCGAAGTCAGACATTGGAGCGGGAGACGGGTCTCGAACCCGCAACCCCCTGCTTGGAAGGCAGGTACTCTAGCCAATTGAGCTACTCCCGCACGCTCCGGTCGACATCTCGAACTACGTTACCTTTAAAAGAAGCCTGCTTTCGCAAACTTCCATTTTGGTCAGAGTCCAGAAGACTCTCACAAAAATGGTGGACAGGGAAGGATTCGAACCTTCGTAAGCGTAAGCTAACGGATTTACAGTCCGTCCCCTTTAGCCACTCGGGCACCTGTCCTCGAGCTTTAAAAGTCAGTTTTAAGTAAACTGGAGCTGGTTATGGGACTCGAACCCGCAACCTGCTGATTACAAATCAGCTGCTCTACCAATTGAGCTAAACCAGCCTGCTTGACTTAAAACAGCCTGTCTCCACCAACATTTGTGATTTCGACAACCGGAACTTTTTACTGGGAATATGGGCTCCGAGTCAAAGGTATTTATAGAAACTAAAAAGTATTTTTAGACTTCAGAGAAAGTCGATGCTGACGAAAAGTTTCTGTTAGAGCGATAGCCGCTGCTACTGAAGCGTTGTAGCTCGCTGCATTACTAGCCTGCGGGATGCTTACTAACTCATCACAAAGTCGCTCGGTTGTGGATCGCAAACCTTTATCTTCAGCCCCAATAGCCCACACAATTTTTTCGGGAATTTTAAAATCAAAAACTGTTTTTTCAGCTTTGTGGCTTAAGCCAAATATCCAGAATCCTTGCTCTTTTAGTTTTTCGACGGAAGGACTAAAGTTCACACAACTGGTGACGGGGACATGCTCGGCACCACCGCAAGCAACCTTATGAACTGTCGAGGTCAGCTGCACGGCTCGATTTTCTGGAATAAAAATTCCATCCACATTCATCAGCCAAGAGGTGCGAAGAATAGCGCCAAGATTGTGAGGATCTTCGATGCCATCTAAAATTAAAAAGGTCGAGTGATCTTTGACGACTGAGTCATCCCATTGCGGTTGACCCTCTTTTAAAAGTGCCGCTCCTTGATGAGTGCTGCAAAGGCGATCTAATGTCGCTTCCGATTTAATTTGAATTTTAATTTTGAGATCAAGTGCCGTTTTTTCAAAAGCTTGCAGCTCAAGCGAAGACTCAAAACTTTTTTTCAACCAGAGTTCACGAGTTGTTTTCGGGGAAACCTGAAAGGCTTCTTTAATAGCATGATGACCAACGACCGCGCGCCAAGATTTTGGAATCGAAGAGCTGTCTGAATGACCCTTTCGCGGAATCTGCGGAGCTCTTGACACAGTTGAAAAACGAGGGGGCCTTGACGTCATTTTAGCTGTGCTTTGAGCGGCGGTGCGATCTTTTTTGCGAGTGTCCTGGGATCGAGGCGTTTGAGGAGGCGGTCTTCGAGACATAGAGTATTCCTTTGAAAGAAGTCTTATAATTGAAAATCAAGAGAAAGAACATTTCAAAAAATATTAAAGTAAAAAGTAAAGGGGCTGACGGCGCCAAAAAATGTGGTAAAGTCTTAAATATGTATCCCGTACAAATTTATATTTTTCGACATGGTGAAACTGATTGGAACCGAGAACGCAGGTTTCAAGGCCATACTGATGTGCCTTTAAATCAAAAAGGCCGAGAACAAGCCCTTGAATTAAAAAGCCACCTGCAAAGACTTAATCCTGAAATTATTTTAACCTCAGATCTGTCCAGAGCCTTGGAAACAGCTAAAATTGCTTCTGAGGGAATGTCGATTCCAATTCATATTTCTGAATCTTTACGAGAGGCCAGATTAGGTGCTCCTGAAGGCATGCTGAGAGATGAAATTTTAAAAAAATTTGGCGAAGACTCGTGGCTTAAGTGGCTTTCTGTCGATCCCAAAGATATTGATTTTTCTTATCCTCAAGGTGAATCAAAACGAGAGCAACGCGATCGCGCCGTTAATTTTATTTTAAAAGAGATTGAAGCTCGAGCTGAGTTAAAATCCGTAGCTATATCAACTCATGGTGGAACTATGATGAGACTCGCGCATCATTGCGAGGGCTCACCTTCAGGCCCCATTCCAATCCCCAATTGCAGCTTGTATCATTTAGAATTTCATCGCCGAGAAAAAGTATGGCTTTTTCATGGAGCTTTGAACTTAGCAGTCTCTACTGATAAATTATTTAAATAAAAATATTTTTTAAACATTAATCTGAGATTCGTTCACTCCGCGCCGAACTTCATCAATCAACAATCACCGCCTTACCAATGCGAAGAAATTCTCCTTTGACTGTACGACCATCAATTTCTAAAGATATTTTTTGCGAGACTTTGAAAGCTCCGTAGATTTTTTATTTTCAACATTAGTTCTTTGATCCTGATTGATAAGGCAAATAATTAATTTTCGTAACAAGCCATGACGAAATCAGTGGCCATTTCTCGGGGATTTTTAGCTTGCAAAATAGGTCTGCCCACGACCAAGGCTTTGGCTCCCGCATGGAGTGCTTCTTTCGGGCCCATTGTTCTTTTTTGATCTCCCTTATCTTGAAGATCCATTCGAATTCCAGGAGTCACAACAAAAAAATTCTGAGGGTTGATCATTTTTAAATCTTGAGCAGAGCAAACAAGTCCATTAAGCCCGGAATTTAGAACTTCTAAGCTGAGATTATTCACATGCCATCCCAAAGATTCATCTTTAAAACTTTTTGAAAAGTGTTCTTGCTGGAAACTTGTTAAAATAGTGACGCATAAAATCTTAAAAGGCCTGATGGTCTGCAACTTTTGCTCAAGCAAAGCTAATTCTTTTAAAGTTTCTGGACCATTCAGCGCATGAACTGTGACAAGACTGGCTCCAGCATCAAAACTTGCTTGAACAGCAGAGACCATAGTTGATGGTATATCAAAATACTTGTTATCTACAAATACAGGAGCACGCTCTGCCATTTTTTGAATGATTTCTTTCCCGTACCGAACACAGAGCCTAGGACCTAACTTAAAACCACCTACTACATCTCCTAATAAATCAGCGAGATGAAACGCTTCTTTTTCAGTGTCTACATCCAAAGCAACAATGAGGGGGTTATTCAGCGGGCCGACTTTCATTTATTCTTATCTCTTTCCCGATTTTGACTTAGTCTTTTTAGCTGAAGCTGGTCGGCTCACTTTAAAGAAGCGATCGCATACTTTTTTTCCAAGGATCGGGTCTGGTGATTTCATTTTATCAGCAACGTCTGAAGGGAAAGAGGAATCAATACCTAAATAATGGCTGGACAGAGTGCGAGTATGACGCTCCACCAGCTCTGTCGAAATTGGCTTATTCTGCTGGCAAAACTCGGGTTTGATGGATGTGCAAGATTTTATATTTGGCTGACAATAAGTCACCGCCTCTAATTCAAAATTTCGATCATAATCGTAAATATAAACTTCTCGAAGATTTTTGTCTTTTTCTGCGGTTGAAGTAAAATATGTCGAGACAATCACCGTTTTAAGGGAAAGCGACGTTTCAGATTTTGTATCCCAGGTATAAATCGACATTCCGTCCCGAGCGCTTGCAAGTTCAGAAGTCCGCACGTAGGCGCCGTAACTTGAACCTACCGAAGAATTTATCTTATCCCAGCCTACAATTTGAACTCGGTTTTCATCTGCAGGCGAAGGCTGAAATCCAAAGAACGACAGTCTTTTAAAATCTGCAAAGACTAGGCTCGGGAAAATAAGTATTAATAAACTCAGATTTTTCATTTTAAAATCCTAAGGATTTCTGTGATCATTTGATCGGGTTTAATTTTTAGGACTGATTTTGATTTTCTTTCCACCACTTCAACTTCGCTGTTTTCTAGGCCGCGCTTGCCAATGACGACTCGCACGGGCATTCCCAAAAGATCTGCGTCTTTAAATTTCACTCCCGGACGCTCTTCGCGATCATCCATCAAAACTTCGATATTCATAGCATGAAGCTCTTTATAAAGATTTTCAGCCAAAGTCATGACTGCTGCATCTTTTGGATCTAGGACACAAAGATGGACCTTAAAAGGGGCCAAGGATAGGGGCCAAATAATTCCATCAGCATCATGACTTTGCTCAATCGCAGCTTGTACTGTACGAGTCACTCCGATCCCGTAACATCCCATCTCAAAAGGTTGAGCTCTCCCATTTTTATCTAAAAATTGAGCGTTCATTTTTTGCGAGTATTTTTTTCCTAAATTAAAAATATGTCCTACTTCAATCCCACGAAAAGCTTTCAATCGACCGCCGCTTTCGGGGCACTTATCGCCCTCTTGTGCCAGGCGTAAGTCGGCTGTTTTTGTGACTTGATAATCTCGACCGTGATTGACATTTTTTAAATGAAATCCTTCTTCATTAGCACCAACAATATAATTTTTTAAACCTTGTACGCCATGGTCCATATAAATAGGAATTTTTAAGCCGACCGGTCCGCAGGATCCCGACAGGGAACCTGAAACTTCTTTGACCTCTAGTTCCGATAACATCAATGGTGGATTTGAAAGACCTAATAGATTTTTAACTTTGATAGGATTGACTTCATCACTACCCCGCAGCAAAACGGCAAAATATTTTATCGACTTATCTTTTGGATCTAGACCGTCATTGCCAGAAAAAAAGAGGGTTTTTACCAATTGTTTTTCGGGAGTGCCGGTGAGCTTTGCAATCTCCGCGATGGTTTTTTGTCCCGGTGTTGCAAATTTATCAATGGGCTTTTCGCTTTCCCGAGACACCTGTTTTTCAAAATCAATGGCAGGACATACTTCGACATTGGCGGCAAAATCAGTCGTATCACTGACAAGCAAAGCGTCTTCTCCAGCTTCAGTTAGCAGCTGAAATTCTTGAGTTTGGGTGCCTCCGATATTGCCGGCATCAGCTTGGACAACTCGGTAATTGAGACCGAGCCGATCAAAAATGGCTCGATAAGCATCGTACATTTGCAAGTAGGTTTTTTCTGCACCCGCCTGATCAGCGTCAAAACTGTAAGCATCTTTCATAATAAATTCTCGACCTCGCATAAGTCCAAAGCGCGGGCGGATTTCATCGCGATATTTTGTCTGAATTTGATAAAGATTTTTAGGTAAATCCCGGTAGGATTTAAGATCGTTCCTGACATAATCAGTGATAACTTCCTCATGGGTTGCACCCAAACAAAATTCATGATTATTGCGATTTTTAAATTTTAAAAGCCCTGCGCCCATTTCAGTCCAACGGTTGGTCTCTTCCCAAAGCTCCCGTGGCTGAACCATAGGCATTAATATTTCGATGGCATTTTTTTTATTTAATTCTTCACGAATAATATTTTCAAACTTTCGGATGGCCCTTAAGCCCAGAGGTCCATAAGTATAAATTCCAGGAGCCACTTTTTTAATGATACCGGCGCGAATCATTAACTTATGTGAAACAATTTCTGCATCTGAAGGAGCTTCCTTCAAGGTACAAATATGGGCTTGAGACCACTTCATAAACACCTCTGACCTTTGATTTATCACATCAAAAGGGGATGAGGCAAAAAAAGAAGAGAGTTTAGGACTCTCTTCTTTTTCTTAAGTCTTTTTTAACAATTAACGTATTGGGTTACGAATATCAGTTGAATTTGGAACTTTCGTACCGCGTGCTATCAAGTCAACATCTGAAATATCTTTATCGGCACTACTTTCACTGGTCGTGCTAATATCATGAGCGCCACAATCCTCTAAGATATCCTTGGCTTTATTTTGCCAATTGCTATCATCAGCGTGAGTCGACAACAACATTCCTCCCTTAGAAACAAAACCTTCATATCGCTTAGCCTCATATTCGGGAATACCGAAACCTACAAGAGTTCCAGTTAAACCACCGACTGTGCCACCCGCGGCAGCTCCAGCTAATGCCGCCATAATAGGACCTGCAGCCACTAAAGGACCCAAAGCAGGAATAGTTGCAATGGCACCTGCACCCACAAGCCAACCAAGTGTTCCGCCAAAAATAGCTCCTACGCCTGTTCCAGCAGTTGCTCCCTCGGGAGCTTTCGTGTTTTTCACATGGGCGAAACTTTTAGAATCTCCCATTTCTGGAAGAAGGACAGAAATATCTGAGCTTCTAAAACCAGCCGTTTTTAAGGCATCTACACATGTCTCAACTTGCAATCGACTATCAAAAATACCTAGAACAACTTTATTTCCTTTTTTCATTTCATACTCCATTCGTTAGATTGAACCTATTAAATTGATCGTGTTATTTACTGACTTGAATTAAATTATTAACTGAACTCACTCCCGAAACACCTTGAGCTATTTGACCAGCGCTGACTTTTTCAGCGGTTAAAGGAACAGTCCCACGAAGAGTCACTAAACCATTTTGAGTCACCACAGATAAATTATGAGCGCGAACTGATAAATCATTTTGATTCACTAATCCCCGACGAATCTCACGTGTGATCTCTAAATCTTTGCTATTTTGATTTAGATTGTCAGCCTTTTCACTTTTATCAGTTTCTGTTGTGGCCCCTGTCACGCCACTCACATTATTATTCATACTATCGCTATTTCTAAAATTAAAATTATCAATTGTATTACCTGTATCTAAGTCGCTTTCATTGTTTTTAGAATTAAGCTTTGAATTCTCTTTTGCGTTCCAAAAAGAATTGTCACCTGTATTTGAATAAGGCGCAGCCATTCCTGTGTTTGGATCTTCGGAGCGACCAGCCGTTCGCGTTCGACGGGGACTCGTGTTTGGCGCATTCTTCATTTCTTTGATCGCTTTGGGCTGAGTATCTGCTTCTGAATTATTTGTGGCAAAAGAAACTGCGCCACCTCCAATAAAGATACAGGCACTTAATAAAGCTGCTATTTTCATTTCTTCCTCCGTTGAAATTATTAAATCAAAATCAATTATCAAAATGATTCTCGACACTGACTACATTTCAAAAATAGAAGATTTAAGTCAAGGGACCCCCTTTCTTAAACAAAAAGTTATGATGAATATGTCATGAATTTTTTTTTATTGTAAATAGCTAATTTGATTTTAAAATTTGCATTTTAATTAATTTTTTTAATCAATTTTGACAAGACCGTCTAAAAAATGCAGCTAATTCACTTCAATTCCATAGGCTTTAATTTTTCGATGAAGATAGCTTCTTTCTAAACCAATGACTTCTGCTGTTTTAGAAATGTTGCCATCGTTCTCTTCAATTTTTTTCAAAAGATATTCTTTCTCAAATTTAGCGCGAGCCTCGCGAAATGTTTTCATATCTTCTGTCATATGTTCTTCTTCACCAGAATCCAAAAGGCCGGCGAAGCGAAGATCGTGTACATCAATGAAATCACCGGGAGTTAAAATATAAACCCGCTCTATAAAGTTTTTTAGTTCTCTTACATTTCCAGGCCAAGTGTAGCCCCGCATTTTTTCAATCGCCTTTTCCGAAAGGACTTTTTTAATATAACCACTATCTTTAGAAAAATGATCCCCAAAGTATGAAGCTAAAGCAGCAATGTCTTCAGATCTTTCTCTCAAAGCGGGAATTTTAAAAGGAATAACATTGAGCCGGTAATAGAGATCTTCCCTAAATTTTCCAGCTTTCATTTCATACTCTAAATCCTTAGAGGAAGAGGCAATGACACGCACATTATTTTCAACAAATGCGCCGCCACCAAATCTTTGATATTTTTTATCTTGCAGATATCTTAGGAGCTTACCTTGTACGGCAAGACTCATCTCGGAAATCTCTTCGATAAATAGAGTCCCTCCGACAGATAAATCCAATTTTCCTTTTTTAATTTTATCAACACCCGGGTAGGCGCCTTTTTCAATACCGAAAATTTCACTTTCCAGTAAATCTTCAGGAATAGCGGCGCAATTAATATCTACAAAGGGACGGCTGGCGCGAGGACTCATATAATGAATATTTTGAGCAACAAGTTCTTTTCCAACGCCGGGCTCACCGGAAATCAATATCCATGATGGAGTCGGTGCCACTCGGGAAATAATCTGCTTGATTTGAATCAAAGCCGGAGCTTCACCAATAAGAGCAATACTTTTACGAAGCTTATTTAGAAGAAGTATCTTTTCTTCTTTTTCTTGTTGGTAAGTGATGATGTTGGCTATGACGATATTGATTTTATCTACCGACAATGGCTTTTCAATAAAGTCCCAAGCACCTAACTTTGTCGCCTTCACGGCTGTTTCAATTGTGCCATGCCCTGATATCATAACAAAATCAATTTGCGGATACATATGCCGAGCTCGAGTCAGGACTTCAATCCCGTCAAGACTTCCTGGCATCCAAATGTCTAAAAATGCGATGTCAGGTTGAATTTCCTTTAGAGCTATCAGACCTTTTTCCCCGTCTTCAGCCGTGAAAACAGTAAAGCCATCATCTCTTAATGCCGCCGACATAACTTCTCGAATTGCCGATTCATCATCAATAATTAAAATTTTAATTAAACTGTTTTCTAAGCTCATGTCGTACCTGCCTTTTCTGCACCGGTCGGAACCCATGCAGCCGCTTGAGTGAGAGGAAATTCGATCACCATTTTGGTGCCTTTAGGTTCATTTGAAGTCGCACGGATAAATCCATTATGGTCTTCGACAATTCTTTTAACAATCGCTAGACCTAATCCTGTGCCGCTTTCTTTTGTACTATAGTAGGGTTCAAAAATTCGCTGACGATCTTGCGATGGAATTCCTTCGCCGTTATCAATCACAATAAGTCGCGCAATTCTAAGATCATTTTCATATCTGGTTTGCAGTTTAATTTTTGGTTGGATTTCTTTTTGACTGGCAGAAACAGCATTATCAATTAAATTAACTAAAACGCGACGAATCTGATCCGGATCAAATTTAAAATCAGGAAGTGTAACATCCAAATCCAAATCAAAAATAAAATTATTATGAGCTTGCCGGAAAAGACCTAAGGCCTCTTCAGCCACTTTATTCATGGAACCTACAACGGGACGACTTTGGGGCAATCGAGCAAATTGGCTGAATTCATTCACAAGATTTTTTAAATCATCGGTCTGACGTATAATCATCAAAGTGCACTCATCAAAAGCAGGATCTTTGATTGTTTCACCAAATTTTTTTCGCAATCTTTCGGCTGATAATTTAATCGGCGTCAGTGGGTTCTTAATTTCGTGAGCAATTCTTCGAGCCACTTCAGTCCACGCCGCCGCTCGCTGTACATTCACGATAGGTGTCAGATCATCAAAAACCAGAATTTTTCCGATCTCCAGTCCATTTTCATCTTTTAGAATTGAAAGATTCATAAGCAATGGCACTGATTCACCATTGATATTAACTTTAAATTCTTTTTGAATACTTTCAATCTTGTTGCCTTGCATGGTCTTGAGCATTTCGGAAAAAGTTCTAAAGTATTCTAACGTCAAAAGATCTCGAACTGGTCTACCGATAAAAACACTCGGATCAATTTTTAACAGTTGTCCTGCATGTCGATTGATCGTTTGAATTTTACCATTCTTATCAACTGAGATAACACCTGTACTTACGTTGGCTAAGACCACTTCAATGTATTTCACTGTTTCTTTAAGGCTGGTTTCAGAACCCTCTAAGTTTTTTGTCATTTGATTGAAGCTTGAAATTAAGGTCGAAATTTCTTCACTGCCTGAGCGAATTTCAAGTTGCGCATAATCACCACCCGCGACTCGTCTGGTAGCAAGTCCTAGCTGAACAAGTGGAACGGCCAACTGACGCGCTAAATGGAAGCCAAACCATGTCGCCGCTAGTAAAATCACAAATGTCACTAGAACTAAAATAATCATGTATATCGACTTTAAGGGATACTCGAGTGGATTTACGTCTTGCAATTCATTGTAAGCCGTCGAGACATCGTTCATTTGAGAGATCAAAGAAAGAGGGACAAAACTTGAGACCACGATAGCCCCATTTTTTTGAGCACTTTGAATTGGAACAATAACACGAACTAAATTTCCATCACCAAATTGATGAATCGTACTTCCTTCGACTCGATCGACAATTCCTTTTTGGAGGAAATCTAAAGAAACGGCTGGAAAATCACTCAGGCCCGTGAAGGAATCATCAGATCTTACGGCAGAAATTCTACCACCAAAAAGCGATGGGTAATATTCAACAGCATCCAAAGCATAATCTTTTCGAAGACTTTTGAGCGCATCTTTAATTTTAGATTTTTCAGAGATAGGCTTCACTCGAGAGGCTATTTCATGAGCAAAATGATAGTTCTTCTTTTTAGCTGAGAAATAATATTCTTGCTGCACCTCCAATGAGCTTCGCAAAATACTGATCATCTTGACGCTAAACCATTTATCAAAGCTGAAGTTGATATAAAAAATGGAGATAATAAACATCAGCACCGTTGGAACTGTGCTGAATGATACAAACGAGGTGATCAGTTTAGCTTTAAGACTGCTGCCAAAGACTTTACCTTGTCTTTCAACGAAAACTTTAACGACATTTCTAAAAATTAAAAAAAGTAATAATAACAAGATAATAATATTAAAATTAACCAGGCCGATAAAAAAAATACTATTTTGCAGCTTGTGACTGACGCCCCAAAGCCTGACCTCAAACCAGCCAAAAACCACAATCAAAAAAGAAAGCAAAAAGGCAATAAAGATCTCGCGCTGCCGCTTTTTTTGCTCTTTCAAGGGTCGCTGCTCATCAAAATCTTGAGAAGCTTCAATCTTGTCTGGCAGTTTTAGATCTTCTTTTTTTCGCTGGTCCGTTTTCATTTTTTAGATTTTAAAGTTCTTTTGACGGTTTTATTTTTGACTATTTTTTTCTTTGAAGGTCGATGTGGAACTTTTAAAGAAGTAGATGCAAGATCCAATAAAAGACCAATCATTTCTACGGTGACTTGTGCGGCCTCTTCGCCTTTATTTCCATGCTTGCCGCCGGCTCGCGCCTCTGCTTGCTCGTCATTTTCAGTGGTGATGACACCAAATCCAATTGGTTTTTTATAGACTAACATAAGTTGAGTAATGCCTCGTTCAACGCTGTTGCAAACTAGATCGTAATGCGAGGTATCCCCTCGGATAACAGCGCCACAAACGACAACGCCATCACAACCTTTATCTAACAGCGCTTGCGCCGCCAAAGGAATTTCAACAGCTCCAGGCACACGCACTGCAAATATTTCTGCACCGCAAGTTTCCAGATAGGAAATAGCGCCCTCTTCTAATTTTTCTGTGATCTCGCTATTGAAGCGACTTGTGACCACTCCGATTTTGAGTTGCGGTATTTTCATCTTGATCCCCTTTCCAATTTCGAACAACATCCAGCGCGACAACTTCGACAATTTCTAATTCGAAGGCTTTTAATCCCGTTCTTTTTTCAGGTTTATTAGTAAGAAGACGAATTTTGTGAATTCCAAGGGCTCGTAAAATTTGGGCCCCAATTCCGTAATCTTTTTCATCCATCATAAAAGCTCGTTGAGCTTCTTCTGGATGAGTCAGTGACTTAAGGTCACTGCAAAGATGAGCTCGATTGTTTCCTCGAAGAAGAATGATAACGCCTTCACCCTCTTGATCGATAGTTTGCAAGGCCGCCTCTAAAGGATTTGAATGATAACTTAGGTTTGAAAATAAATCTTTAACGTAGTTATCAACCTGCACGCGAGTTAAAATTGCTTTATCGGTTGGAATCTCGCCTTTTTGCAAAACCAAGTGTTCCATTCCATCAAGCTTACTTTTAAAAACGCGAACTTTAAAATCTCCATACTCAGGAGGAAGTGGCGACGAAAAAACTTCTTCAATTAAAGTTTCATGCTGAAGCCGGTACTGAATTAAATCCACAATGGTTCCAATTTTTAACTGATGCTTTTGAGCAAAAGTTTTTAAATCAGGAACACGAGCCATCGATCCATCTTCGTTCATAACTTCACAAATAACAGCCGCAGGATTTAATCCCGCAAGCTTTGCTAGATCAATACTGCCTTCTGTATGTCCTGCTCGCTTCAAAGTTCCACCATGCTGTGCTCGAATGGGAAAAATGTGTCCTGGCATATGAATATCTGAAGGCTTTGCTTGAGGATTTGACGCGACTCGAATTGTATGAGCTCGGTCGGCCGTGGAAATGCCTGTTGAAACTCCAAACGAAGCTTCGATGCTAACTGTGAAGGCCGTTTTATTAGGTGTTAAATTCATGTCTTCGCGAACCATCAGAGGCAATTGCAATCTTTCAATTTGCTGAGGACTCAGGGCCAAACAAATTAATCCACGAGCCTGCATGGCCATAAAATTAATAGCGTGAGGAGTGACATGGTCTGCAGCTAAAACTAGATCACCTTCATTTTCACGATCTTCATCGTCCACAAGGATGACCATCTTGCCGTTTTTCAGATCTTCGATCAGTTCTTCAATCGAATTAAATGCCATACTCACTGTCCTTCTGCCAAAACTTCCATCTTTCAAAAAGAGCTTTAGCTAAATAATCGGTTTCAATATGAACGCTTGCGCCAACTTCAAGATTGACTAAATTTGTTTGCTTTAAAGTTTCAGGGATTAAGCAGACTTCAAAATAATCGTTACCGACTTCATTCACGGTTAAGGAAACTCCATGCAGACAAACGCTTCCCTTTTTCCAAAGACTAGGACGCAAGGCTTGAGATATTTCAATTTGAAAAACTAAAGAGTCGCCTTGCCAAGCTTTATTGCGAACGATCCCAAGCCCCTCGATATGACCTGAGACCATGTGACCATGCATTCGATCACCAAAGCGAAGACTTCTCTCAAGATTCACAACTCTTTTTTCTAACTGGGAAGGACTTATTTTTAAAAGTGATAAGGTTTCAAAACCAAGTGCGAATTGAATTTGCTGTTCTGTGAATTCTTCAATCGTCAGACAACATCCATCCACAGCAATACTATCGCCGACACTAAGATCGTCAAAGCTGTGAGGTCTTTGCACCCAGATGCGAACAAGAGAATTAAACTCTTGGACTTTTTGAATGTCTGCGACCGATTCGATAATACCCGAGAACATGGGAGGGGTTTACACTGGAATACCCCTGGAAGCAAGAAAAGCCCCGTGGTTTTGAATGAATCCACGGGGCTTTAGCAGATCTCTAAAGGATTGATTTTAAAGCTTATTTTTTACCAGGAACGGGCTTGATTTCGACTAATTTTACAAGCTTCACTAAGGCACCAGGTACGATATCATCGAGCATTGTGTTCTGATCGATTTTAACTGTTGAAAGATGGTCACCTACATCGGTCACAACTCCGTAAGCCACGATTTGACCGGGAACATGACCAACATAATAAGCGGGATCACAAACCTTATCTTCTTGCTTCCACTGATAACGTGCATTCTGAAAAGAAACCTGATCTCCGGGCATCAAATTAATGTCATCCCCACCCACGATGGTAACAAAATTATCTTGCACTTCGCCAGCGCGAGTCTGCCATGGCTGCTGGTCAGTTTGAGCTCTTAAAGCCTTTAAACCTAACTCCAAAGCCTCTTTTGTCACTTTTGCTAAACCTTTTTGATAATAAAACTCAGGCCCAATATTAAATTGTCCAAAGCTTATATCAAAAGCCACTTTTGTTTTAATTTGATTTTTCGTAACATTAGCTACCCGACTGACAGTTCCATCAATTGGATTTTTTGCACGCAAAGTCAGATCCATTTCAGCCTTATCAAAGTGAACAGATCCACCTATATTTGAAACTGCATTTGAACCCGAAGGTGTGTAACCAACTCTGATTCCACCACCAGAAACCCACTCATAAGAATTCACGACGCCATTAAGTTTATATTGAGGCAAACTGATCAGGCATTCGGCATCTTTAGTGGCATACCACTTTTCTGCGATAACTCCCATTTTACTCAAAAGTCCTGAGTCTTTTGCCGTTAAACCTCCACCAATTAAATCGCCGGTGGCATCTCGGTTAATGACGGCGTACTGACCGCTACCAACAAGGACATCTGGATATTGTTGGTTGATAACAAATTGCAAATCAAACTCTTGACCATTAGGTAGAGGAATTGGTTGTGCTGAAACTTTACCGACTTCAACGAGACGTCTTAAGACTCGACCTTGATCGACAGGTGCCTTCCCGCCACAGTTTGTATTTCCCATCATTAATCCAGCAAGACTCATAACCGCTGTGATCTTTAACATATTAGGTGTTTTCATTGGACCTCCCAGTTCAAAGTCGCAACGAGCGACCTGTCCAATGGTTCGGAGTCCTGGTGACAAAGGTTGAGGTTTTTTTTATTTTTTACAAAATGGAGATACCTTGATCAAAGTCCTGTAGAAAGTTTGCACAATAATATTCAAAGATGAGGGAAACGCTTTTAGAAGGAGCCTCCTCCAGCCAGGACGAGATAAACTTGCGTGTCATTCTTAGGAAGATCAACACCCAAAGAACTCACTCGCGTTTGTGTGTAATATAATGATTTAGCTCCAACCCCAAAATATATTCCCGCTAATTTAAAGCCCACTCCCAGTTCTGCAAAAAGAGCATTGCCATTAGAGTTTGCAAATCGCAAACCAGGGCCTGCGTAGAAGTCGATGCCAAAATCTCCACCCTCCATCGTAAAAGCATTTCCAAGTCTTAATGAAGTATCGATGCCTGTGACAGAATCCATCTCCGAGCCGAATCGATGAAAAAGAGCATTGCGCCAAGTCCACCAATCCGCGAAGTTCCAATTAAGTCCCCCCGTGATCTCAGAATAACTGACGTTATTATAACGTCCTGATCCCGCCGAGACATCATATTGAAAATCTGCCGCCACAGCGGGGCCGGATAAAAACAGAGTTAAGAAAAAATAAATGATTAGTTTTTTCATCATAAAATAACCTTTTCTGTTAGGATTTTTTTTCAAGCTTTAAAGCTCCCTCTTTGCTTGATATTTGCACGGTATCGCCCGAGCGGAAAACACCTGAAATAATTTCTTTAGATAATGGATTTAATAATTCATTCTGAATAATACGCTTTAAAGGACGCGCTCCATAAATCGGATCAAATCCTTTTAAGGCAATGAGCTGAATGGCCGCATCATCAATTTCAAGCTGAATTTTTTTAGCTTTTAGTCTTTGAACAACTTGCTGCAATTGAACTTTAACGATCCCGTTGATTTGTTCTTGTTTGAGCGAATTATAAATCACAGTTTCATCAATACGATTCAGAAACTCGGGTCTGAAGTGTTCTCGCAAAGCCTCCATGACAGCATTTTGCTTATCTTTTTCTGACATCGAAGGATCAATGATAGACTGGGAGCCAATATTTGAAGTCATAATTAAAATCGTATTTTTAAAATCAACCGTGCGACCTTGACCATCCGTCAGACGTCCATCATCTAAAACTTGTAACAAAATATTAAATACATCTTGATGGGCTTTTTCAACTTCATCTAAAAGTACGACACTATAGGGCCTTCGACGAACCGCTTCTGTCAATTGGCCACCCTGCTCATAGCCAATGTATCCCGGAGGCGCGCCCACCAATCTTGATACTGCATGTTTTTCCATGTATTCGCTCATATCAATTCGAACGATCGCATGCTCGTCGTCAAATAAATATTCAGCTAAGGCTTTGACTGTTTCTGTTTTTCCAACACCGGTTGGGCCTAAGAAAATAAACGACCCTGTTGGCCTGTTGGGATCTGAAATCTCGGCCCGAGATCTTCGGATCGCATCGGCTACAATTTTTAAAGCATGCTCCTGGCCGACAACTCTTTGGCTTAATTGATGTTCCATATTTAAAAGCTTAGCCGTTTCGCTTTCTAACATTTTCATGACAGGAATTCCTGTCCACTTGGCCACCACCTCGGCTACATCTTCAGGGCCAACTTCTTCCCGCAGCAAACGTTCCCCAGTCGCGCCAGCCATTTTTATTTTTTCGCTGTAGTCTTTCATTTTCTTTTCAAGCTCAGGAAGTCTACCATATTTTAATTCGGCGGCTTTTCCCAAATCTCCGGCCCGCTCGGCCTTATTAATTTCAATTTTACAACTTTCAAGGTCCTCTTGAACTTTTTTAAGTTGTTCGATGCCCCCTTTTTCAAATTCCCACTTTTCACGCAGCTGTTGATTTTTTGAAGTCATCTCTTTGATTTCTTTTTCAAGAAATACCAAGCGATCGCGCGACGCTTCGTCTTTTTCTTTTTTTAAAGCTTCTTTTTCAATTCGAAGTTGCATTAATTTTCGATCGATCTCATCAATCTCTTCAGGAACACTGCCAATTTCAATACTCATTTTACTGGCAGCTTCGTCCATCAAGTCGATGGCTTTATCTGGCAAAAATCTTGATGTAATATATCGGTGCGATAATTTGACGGCGGCAACAATGGCCGAGTCAGTGATTCGAACCCCATGATGAAGTTCATATTTTTCTTTAAGGCCTCTTAAAATTGTTATGGCATCATCGACATTGGGTTCATCGACTAAGACCGTTTGAAACCTTCGCTCTAAAGCCGCATCTTTTTCTATATTTTGACGGTATTCATCTAAAGTGGTTGCGCCAATACATCGAAGTTCACCACGAGCTAAAGCAGGTTTTAGCAATTGACCTGCATCCATCGAACCTTCTGCTTTTCCGGCGCCAACCAACGTGTGCATTTCATCAATAAAAAGAATAATTTTTCCTTCACTGCCCGTCACTTCTTTGATCACTGCTTTTAAGCGATCTTCAAATTCTCCTCTGTATTTGGCGCCGGCAATTAAGGCTCCTAAATCCAAAGACATTAATTTTTTTCCATTTAAACTTTCTGGAACATCTTTTTTGACAATTCTTAAAGCCAAGCCTTCAGCAATCGCAGTTTTTCCGACCCCAGGCTCACCGATCAAGACGGGATTATTTTTTGTTCGCCGAGATAGGACTTGAATCACGCGACGAATCTCTTCATCTCGTCCAATCACGGGATCAAGTTTGCCCTCGGCTGCAAGCTCCGTCAGATCACGACCATATTTTTTTAGAGCTTCAAATTTATTTTCTGGATCATCATCAGTCACTTTTTGTTTTCCTCGCATCTCTTTTAATTGCAAAAGTGCATTTTCATATCGCATATTATATTTTTTAAAAAGGATATCCAGATCAGAATCTTTTATCTTTAACATTCCTAAGAAAAAATGTTCTGTAGAAATAAAAGAATCTCCGAAATCAGACATCTCTTTTTCGGCCGCTGTAAAAACTTTGGTGAGGCGACTTGAAGGCATGAGTTTCTGGCTTGAGCCACTGACAGAGGAAAATTTTTGAATTCGAATCTGAACATCATCAGAAAATTTTCCGGGAATATTTAAGCGCTCAAGGATGCGAGGAACAATCCCTTCGCTTTGCTCTATAAGGCCCCATAAAAGATGTTCAGGCTCGACCGCAGGATGGCCGTTTTTTTCTGCCGTTTGTGCCGCCGTTTGCATCGCTTCTTGGCTTTTACGAGTCATTTTTTCGATGTCACTCATTTGGCTTCCTCCGGTCTTATAAACATGTTATCCAACGACACAATGTCAACGTTGCCAATGATAAAATATTCTAGAATTAAAACTCCCAAACGGCTAACACCTTCTATAAAAAAGGATGCTGTCCACCCTAAGGATTACAATCGCTTTAAATTGCCTTGGTCTTGCGAGGACTGCGTCTATTTTGATCATCAAAATGAGCTGTGCACTTTGGGGTATCATTCGCGACACCACCGACAAGCCGAACAAGAAAAGTCTTATATAATGAGCGGCAAAATGGCGCTTTGTCGTTTTCAAGAGATCGATTAGCCTAGTCTGAATTTAATTTTTGACTCTTAAAATACAGACTTTCAAATAGCATTTCCTAAAAATAAATCACTTTCGCCTAGGATTTTGTCTCGGACTAGCCGCGACCTTTGGATAATTTTAAATAATTTATTCGAATCTGCACTGACGTCCTGTCAAGACTTCGACCGAGACGTCGATCAGATGGGTGTCAAGAATACCAGTCGCACTAGCACTGCAACTATTCACTAGGTTTCAGGAAGAGCCGGGGATTCCAAGGTCAGAATCTCCACCACTTAAGAAAGGGGGGCCTTCAAGGACGATAAAGTAGCGAACAAGAAATTGTTCATAAAATTTTCTAGTTTTAAACTACTAGGCCAAAAATTTAATCAGGCATGGTTGCCGCCTCAATAACGAGGAATTTTACATGGAGGATATATCAATGAACTTTAACGGAGGATAATTATTATGGGAATGCGTGTAACAACAAACATCGGTGCAATCAATGCACAAAGAAATTTGATCGGCAGTCAACGGGCCATGAGTAAATCTATGGGTCAATTGGCGTCTGGATCTAGAATTAATATCGCAGCTGACGATGCTGCTGGTCTTGCGATCTCTGAGAAATTCAAATCTTCAATTCGTTCAGCGGCTCAGGCTCAACGAAATGCGAATGATGGTATTTCAATGGTTCAAACTGCTGAAGGTGGTTTGAATGAGATTGGTAACATCGTGACTCGTCTGCGTGAGTTGGGAATCCAAGCAGCTTCTGACACCGTTGGTGATGTCGAGCGCGGATTTCTGGATAAAGAGGTTCAGCAATTAAAATCTGAAATTCAACGTATTGCTAACGTAACAACATGGGGAACAACAAAATTGTTAGATGGATCATCTCCTACTTTCGATTTCCAAGTTGGACTTTACAACAATGCAGAAGAAGATCGTATCAGCTTTGCAGCAGGAGAAAACATAGCCACTCTTGATGCTTTAGGTTTAACTGGATTGGACTACACTAAAAAAGAAGGCGCCCAAGAAGCACTTTCACTTTTAGATGTGGCTCAAAACAATACAAACGGTATTCGCGCTAATTTAGGTGCGTTACAAAATCGTTTGACCTCAACAGTTGATAATTTAGGAGTTGCTCAAGAAAATATGAGCGCTGCTAACAGCCGAATTCGTGATACAGATGTCGCGATGGCTACATCAGAAATGACAAGAAATAATATCTTGTTACAAGCTGGTACTTCAACATTAGCTCAAGCAAACCAAGTTAATCAGTTAGCTCTCAAGCTGATCGGTTAATTCGAATAGTCACAGTGCTGCTAGGGCCTGACCTTAAAAAAGTCAGGCCTTTGCTTTTTTGCCGAGGTTTCAGTCAAAAACTTCATCTTTTTGTTTATAAGACCTTTGTCTGATCTTTGGGGTCAGGAGGTTTTATGAGACAAACCACTCTGAAAGCCTTAGTGATCGCCGCATTTTTAATTTATTCCGGTTGCGGACAATCAGGTTTTCATTCTTTAGATGTGACTTCCCTCTCCCCCCTGCACCAACACCAAGTGAAAATATCAAAGGCTTTGTAGCGAGTGGCGCGAGCGAAGGTTCGCAAGTTGTTTGGCTGAATTCTGTTGAAGGTAAAAAAACTTTAAATCTGGTTGTGCCATTACGACATGTATTGCGAAACGCTGCGTCAATTCCTGCGCAAGTGCAGCCCAATGGAGATCCCCTTCCTAATATGCCCGGAGGTGAACTTCCGTCTTATAGATTTTCAGTCACAGGATCTAATAATATTCGCACTCAGAATCAGCAAAAAATTGGGATCTTTACAGTGATCGCTGCTAAGACACCTTATCAACCTGGAGTTTTCTTAGGTGTCCACTTAGATGCGCGGCTTGCAAGAGCTTTAGAAAAATTTGTCCGCTAGGCCCAATGCAAAACCGATTTTCCAGACCATTTCCTAACGGCAAAATTATTTGCATGCTTTCTCATATTATGGTTAGTCTATGAAGGCATCCACTTCAATTTTATCCCCAGGAGACGATCATGGCTAAAAAGAAACCAGCTAAAAAGTCTGCGAAAAAAGCAGTCAAAAAATCAGCTAAAAAATCACCGGCTAAAAAGTCTGCGAAAAAAGCAGCTAAAAAAGCCGCTCCTAAAAAAGCGACCAAAAAGTCTGCAAAAAAAGCGGCTCCAAAAAAAGTAGCCGCTAAAAAGTCGACAACAAAAGCCGCAGCAAAAAAAACGGCTCCAAAAAAAGAAGCTAAAGTTAAAAAAGCTCCCGCGCAACTTCCTTTAAGACCCGAAGGTTCAACTCTTGCTTCTTTGACTCATGAGTTTGAAGATGAAGGTGATGTTGAAGCAGTTTCTGATTTGGAAGATGAAACTTCTGACGATTGGGAAAGCCCTGAAGAAAAACAAGAAGATACTTTTGAAGATCTTGAAGAAACCGATGAAGACGATAAAAAAGAAGATGATGAAGCTGACGATGGTGAAGAAGGTTACTTCTAATTTATAATTTTAAAATAATAATAAAAAAGGCCACCCTTTTGAAGGTGGCCTTTTTTATTTCATAGATTTTTATTTCATAGGTTTAGAATGAACTGCGAAATTATCAAATTCGCCATACTCATGAAGTTTATTATAAAGTGTCTTGATCGTAATTCCCAAATTGTTTGCCGCTTGAGTTTTGTTACCACCGAAATGCTGTAAAGCTTTTAGGATATAACGTTTTTCTAGCTCATACAAAGAAGTGCTTGGGTCATAATCAATAGAGTCTGTTGTGTTTTCAGGATTACGAATTTGTTCTGGCAGATCATTCAACATGATTTGATGACCTTCAGACAAAATCTGCAATCGTTCGCAAACATTTTGCAATTCACGAATATTTCCTGGCCAATCGTAGCTCATCAAAAGCTTCATCGCTTCTTCAGAAACTGTGCGACCACGATTTAAATAAGCATGCTGAGAGCTATTTAAAAAATATTCGATCAAAACTTGAATGTCTTCTTTACGTCGACGTAAAGGCGGCGCCGATACAACTATCGTATTGATACGATAAAAAAGATCTTCACGGAAATTTCCTTTTTGAACTTCTTGATCCAACTCGCGGTTGGTGGCAGAGATCAAACGGATATCAACTTGAATGGGATCCTTTCCACCCACGCGATAAATTTCTCCCTCTTGGATAAATCGCAACAGTTTAGCTTGGATTCCAGGAGTTAATTCACCGATTTCATCAAGAAACAATGTTCCACCGTTAGCTGTTTCAGCCAAACCAATCTTACGATTGTAGGCGCCTGTGAAAGAACCTTTTTCATGACCGAAAAGTTCACTCTCAAGTAAAGTCTCGCGAAGAGCTCCACAATTGATAGCGACAAACGGTTTATTTTTTCGAGGTGATCTGTCGTGGATCGTTCGAGCTAGTAATTCTTTACCAGTTCCTGATTCTCCTAAAACCAAGATGTTCGCGCCAGAAGGAGCAACTCGGTCAATCATCTTCATCAGATTTACCATGATCTCTGATTTATAAATAATGTTGATCTTAGACTCGACCTTTGTCTGTTGAGGAGTCGGATTGTTCCAAGGAGCCTGTTTCGTATTTTGGCTGCTTGGCAGGACGATTGTCGAAGAAGAGCTATTTTCATTCATAACGTACCACCTTTTAGAGTAAGCTAATTAGTAAGCGTTTCTAAGTCAGATTCCCGAGCTTACGTTCCGAGGGGGAATCTCACTTTGATACGCCGCGTTGAGACACAATATACTGTGCGTTATGTATATTTTGCAAGAAAAATAATGCATGGCAGTATATTAATTTTAAGGCCTGAAAAAAGTGCAACTTCAATGACAAAGAATGTTCAAATTTCTGAAGAGATCTACAACTATCTGAAATTTATGAAGAATATTCAATCTTCATCAGATCATACCATACGTGCGTACATGCTAGATTTAGAGCAAATCTTTAGTTTTTCTCGCTTTTTAGGCCTGTCACAGCCTGACCTTATAAAAAGTGCGGGGTCAGGAGAACTTGAACCAAGGCTTGGAGAAAAAGACCTCCTTAATAGTGCACGAGCCGCGTTTGATCGATGGCGGCACTTAAGCGCCTCTAGCAAACATCGTAAAATTGCGACATTAAAGAGTTTTTTGGGATGGCTTTATGATAACAACCGGATCGAATCAAATCTTTCAGATCAGTTTGTCTGCACCAAAATTCCCAAGAGATTACCTGACTTTATCAGTGTTGATGAGGTGATGGCTGTTCTGCAGTCCTTTCAGCAGGCCGATGCCCCTGCCCATCTGGAGTCAGAGAAAACCCTTTTCCTTCTATTATATGGTGGCGGTTTGCGAGTCAGTGAAGCCTGCGCACTTCGGTGGAAAGATATTTCCTGGGCGAACTCGTGCTTACGAATCTTAGGTAAGGGTCAACAAGAACGTTTAGTTATTCTACCTCCGATGAGCATGCATCAGCTCAAAAAAATAAACTCTCAATCTTATGGAGCTTATATTTTTGGCGAATTGCCGCTCAACACTCGCACGGCTTATGAATGGGTTCGGCAGAGAGGTAAAAAAGCAGGACTGCTTAAAACTTTGCATCCTCATTCTTTGCGTCACAGCTATGCCACTCATTTGTTATCTAGCGGAGCCAACTTAAGAACTTTGCAAGAACTGCTTGGTCACAAATCTTTGCAAGCCACTGAAAAGTACACGCACATAGGTATTGGACAACTAGCTGAGATGATGGAAGCTCGGCATCCCTTAGGTCAAAAAAAACAGAGGACTTAAAGACCAATTTATTAAGCCTCCAAGTCCTCATTGATAAGTCATCCTTATCAAATTATATTATTCGCAACCCAAAGCTCGGCATCGTCGAGATTGCGAATAACAAGTCTCGAGGGCGCGGTCCTGAGCAGCGTAAGCATTGTAACCAGCGACGGAAAAAATGTCCCCACGGCTATTTTGCGCGTAGCAAGTATAATACTGTCTGTAATTGTCCCGCTCGTCGGGATATCGCTCTCTTTCACGGCGATGCTCTCTTTCGTGACGACGTCTCTCATCTCGATCTAAAATTCCTCGTGCGATTTCTCGCACAATTCTACGACCGATCCCATTCGTCGCTAGCTTGTCGTCACTAGAATCTCTTTCAATCACAGCAGGAAGCTCAACATACTCTCCATGAATTTCCCGAGCTGATGCAACCGAACCGAATGCAAGACTCATAGCAACACCTAAAATTAAATGTTGAGGTTTCATAAATCTCCTTTTGTTGTGGCCAAATTGCCATAACACTTAAGAGTGCAAGCCTAAGGCCAAAAATTATGGAGCCACAAAGAGACCAGTTGATTTAATTTATGTTTATTTATTTTTGATGCCCGTCGGCATTTTGTAGTTCAGCATTTCGCAAATAGTGAATGACACCACTTCTTAAAGAGGCTTCTTTTTCTTCAGCTAGCTCTTGAAACTCAAGCAAGCTATTCACTTCTGAAATTTTAGCGACCAAAAAAGGTTTCATCCAAGGCTCTAGATTCATCACTCCCTGATGCATCAAAAATTTGAGATAAAATTGCAACTTCATGATCTCTAAACTTTGACAAGTTTCGATGGCTTTTAAACTATGCCCTACTAGATTATAAAGAAAACTTGAGGACTCATCACCCTCTTGTCCCACTTTACCAGCACATTCTAAAACAAATAAAGCGAAATTTAAGTGGTCGTAACTGCGGCGAATATTTTTAAAATCAGCCAGCAAAGAAGCCTCAAGAAGGATTCCCATTTTACCCGCTTGTGCCGAATTTTTGTAAGTCAAAAGAACATGATGACCTGGCTCAAGCACGCCCCCACCAAATCTTTTTTTCGAGCGCAAAGCGCCTCGAGCCATAAATGATATTTTTTCACCCACTGAAGACAGGGCCTGAATGATTAAATCGGATTCACCGTATTTAATCTTTCTAAGAATAAAAAAGGGTCGTTGCTGATCGTTCACGTGAAGCTTTTTTGCAGATCCATCACTTTGTCATACGAGGTTTTAACAAGATTAGCAAAATCTTTTCGGGCTAGAATCTTGGCAGAAAATACAACAAGGCCACGGATCTCGTCGGGGCGTGGTAGGGGAGACCACCACCCTTTAAAGGAAATGGGGTCTTGCCAAGAACATTGACTGGTCGTCGCCATCACATCAGATATTGAATTTTTATTCAAAGACATGACTTCAGCCAAATCGGTCACCAGAGCATCGCCATTAATATCTGGGAAAACTAAAACAGCTCGGTCATAAAGTCTTTCAGTTTTATTTTTAAAGTACTTCCAACTTGCAAATTCCTGCTCAAAATTTTCGACCAGTTTTTGATCAAAAATTCTTTTTCTTTTTCGCTGAATTTTTTGTATGACAGCCACTTTTTCCCAACCCATTTGTGCTGATGTGAAGGACTGGGGCTTAAATCTTGAACCAAAAATTGTGATGGCTAAATCTTGCCCAAAAGAAAGGATTCTTGCCGAGCCTCCGCGCACCTCTTCACAAGTTTTAAAATGCTTAGCGTGGGAAACTCGGATAGAAAATATTTTCTTTTCATTGAGTATTTTATCAAGCGCATCCGTTTCAAAAATTTCTCCTGTCACCGGATGATCTTCTGCCATCAAAACAAAGTTTGTATCTTTTTTTAAACTGTCACACCAGGCCTGGAAATCTGGAATTTGAGAATAATCAACGCTTTGAATATGAAGGGCTTCTTTTAGATAGTGGGGAATTAAAAATTCAAAAACAGGCGTAAGACCTTTGATGTAAGCCACTGATCTTTTATGGGAGTAAACAAGACTTAATATTTGGCTCGCCTCATATGCTGCATGCCCTGTACTTTTATAACTTCGCAACTGTACGGGAGCTTCTTTTAAAAATAAATTCCCGGGAAAAGTTTTTTTTAACTCATCCCCTAAATCTTCCCAACTTTCAGCCGTAATTAAATCAATATGCATCGTTTCTCATGTTAACGTTTCTGAAGGCTGGGATTGAATCTTTAATATCAACTTAGGACTTAAGTCTGAAGAAAGAGGTTCTGGGGGACTCGGGCAAAGCCCCCCAGAATTGAGAAGAAAGCCTCCACACGTTAGGGTTCGCGCAAGGCTCATTGAGTTTTGGATGAAAAATGAAGTTACCAGTGCAACTTTCATTTGTTCCATGAAGGAACCTTTTTAAATTAGGCAATTTTTAAAAAAATAGACAGTGAAGAAACCAAGACTAAATATTGACGAAGTTGTCTTACTGTTTAGCGAAAGAGAGAGGTTTATTGAAGATCTTAAAGAAGCAAAGAACCTGCTGTCGCATATTGCCCACAGTGATTCGTGGGCTGAAGTGATTTCTGTGCTTGCTAGAAAATTCAATCAATCAAAAAAAGTGACTTTGCCATCGCCGTTAATAAAGCGACCATAAAAAGAAGAAAGAGCGCTGGACGCGACCAATTTTCCGACACCTGGCTAGCACAGAAGTGTCATATTTTTATTTGCTTCATCTTGAGACACAAAATATCCTGTAGTTTCAAGGCTATGACTTGGTGAATTTTTTGCTTAATAAGCCAGTAAGTTGTTTTGATTTAAAAGGAACTCATGAAAAATACTGGCCTGCCAACTTTAAAATTAAGCCACAAGGTAAAAGCTCCTGCCAGTCTTGTTGTATTAGCCATCTATATTGTTGCTGGATTTTTTAGCCTTCGAGCCTTTGCCGCCAAGGATACCGAGTTTTATTATATGGATGCTGATGTTTTGGAATCTATGCTAGATGAAAAACCTAATTTAAAACCTTCGCAATCACCCGTTGTTAAACCGGCTGCAAAAGTTCAGGTTAAGGCATTGCCCAAACCTCAAATAAAAATTGCTCCTGCGATGATTATACCTGCTAAAGCTATTCCTCTCAAGTCGATTCCAAAAGAGATTATTCCCACTGAAAAAGTAGAAGAAAAAATTCCTGAACCAAAAATTTCTGATGAAGCAGTTATGAATAAAAATATTTCTGAGAAAGTAGCGACCCAAGCTGCGAAATTAATTTCTGCACAAGGCTCTCTACAAGCTCAAACGACTCCCGCTGAAGCAAGTCTTGATCATTGTACAACAGGTGATTGTGATGCCGGAACTTCTGTCAGAGATGCTAAATACGAAGTATGCACAGATTCTAAAAAAACCTATTTAGACACTCGATTGACAAGCTTAGCTGCGAGCAGTCCATTATTTCATTTCTTAGCTGCTGAACAACCACAATTAAAACAAGTGATCGCTCCTCATTGCGTGCAAGCCTTTATGGCAGCTAAAAGCAAAGGGACAGATAATGTCAAAAGCAAAGGGTCAGCTAATGGAATTTACCGCGCTTGTGCACCCGGAATTAATATGACCTCAAACATAGTTCATCGTCCGTGCTTGAGTGAAATATATGTTAATATGACCGCCAATTCTTTTAATCTTGCAGCCAGCTGTCTTCCCAACATTCCAAATCATATTAAAACTGTTGCGGCAAAACTTTATCCTCAAGAGTCAGGCTTCCACGTGAATGCAATGAATCCGATGAAAAGTGATGCCGGATCAGGTATTGGCCAACTGACCAATCTTGCAATTGAAGATGTGAATAATAATTCAATAACAAAAACAAAAGAAGTTTTAACATCCTCTCCAGACAGCCAATGTCGAGCCATTGCTGCAGAGTTTATGCAAGACAAGCAACCGATGAAAAGCTCACACGCACTAGCCTGCAATCGGTTAAGCGTTGAAAAAGGAAATCCTATTCTTAATATTATTTATTCTTTAAGTCTTTTGAATCTTCAGCAAAAAAGTTTGGATCTCAGCACTTTCAAAGATCCTCAGTACGAAAGAAAATTTAATCTTAGCAAACAAGATCTTTATAAAGTTAAAGAAGCAGTTTCGACTTGGGCTTATAATGCCGGACAAACTGTAGCGACGCCGGTTAAAATTGTTCTTGATGACTTTTACTCAAACAAACCTGTCACCGATGTGAAATTGTTTATAAAACAAGTTGAAAATGCGATCTACCGCTACAAAAGAGCAAAAAATATTAAGAACGGCCGAAAAAATCCAGAAACAATGGCCGGCATCAACCGCGATTATTATTCAAAAGTGACTAAAAGTTTTGATCTAGTTGATCAAAACTTAGGAGGTGGAAAATGTTTATCCAATCAATAATTTTCATTTTATTAATGGGCCTATTGCCCAATGCCTATTCTGCTTCGGATGATATTTATCAATCCATTGATCAAGTAAAACTTAAATTGCAAAATACGAGCAGTTTTGAAATTCGCAAAAAAGATTTTATGAAATTTAACGGTCATATTTGCATGAAACGCCAGCAATTAAGAGCCAAAGTTTTTGCCGCTCGTAAGCAGTTTGCTGCTGCCCAAATATCATCCGATGAAATGGATAGTATAGATCTCGAACGATACAACTATTACGATCTTTGTGATTTCTTAAAAGAGTTGCCCCTAAGCCAGAATAAGCCTTTACCAGAAAATTCTTGTGAGGGTTTTTTGAACGACCTCAAAAGATCTTCCAATCAAGACCTTAAAGTCGGAGAAGATTTAACTAAGGATTTAAATTTACAAGCCATGCTGATCGGAAAATTTCTTTATCGCTGTAAACCTTAAAGCAGGTTGTTCTAAATTCCTGCTTTGTGTCTTTCTTCATCATCCACATGTGTAAGAATGCCGCCTTTAAGTTGAGGACGATACGCCAATTGATTAATATCATAGGTGAACTTTGTCCCAGCCAAGCCTGGAGTTTGCCACTCAGGTCCCATGCGGATGGCATCGACCGGGCAGGCTTCTTCACAAAACCCACAAAAAACACATCGAAGAACATCAATTTCATAATTGATCGGAAATTTTTCTACCGAAGGATCATTGCTTTCAGCCGCTACAATTTTAATACATTCAGCTGGGCAATTGGTCGCACAAAGCATACATGCTGTACAACGAAGTGAACCGTCCTTCTTAACGGTTAAAACATGGTTCCCTTTAAATCGGGGCCCATATTCATACTTTTCTTCAGGATAATTTAAAGTAGGCATTTGTTCCTGACGAAAAATATTTTTTACCAAATGTTTTCCGGTGATAAACAGACCTCCAAAAATCCCTGGTAAATACCAATGTCTTTTTTCGTTGGTGTTTTGTACGACGCTCATAGGGATCCTCTTTTAAAAACAAATTCGTTTTTCTTACGATGTTCAATAGTGACCAAATCGGGTCGCCGCCCAGACTCTACAAAAGTTTCAGAAACCACCGGTAATTGCAGATTTTTTCCAGCCATTAAAATCGCTGCTTCTGTCAAGGTTAGAGCTTCAGAAACAACAGTAGTTACTTTTTTAAATCTCTGCTCAAGACCTGAGAAATTAATAAACGTTCCTTCTTTTTCAACAAAACTTTTTACAGGAACCAAATAAACATTTCCTGCTAACGCCTCTAAGGCTGAATTTGCTCCTGTTGTAAACCAAACCAAATTTTTAGCTTTTGCCATTTGCGCAATTTTTGAAGACATATCTGGAAATACAATTTGATTTTCAGGTCCTGCCACAACTACCGTATCAAATTGGCCCTTTTCAAGACCTGATTCAAATTGATTCCAAGTTGCATTAAGTTCGTGTTTTTCTAAAATTTTCAAAAGTCCTTTTGTGTTAGGATTTTTATCTCCACGATAAAGAAGCCCATCAAAGCTTTCAAAAGTTTCACGGTTATTGATCCAAAAGAAAATATTCTTAGTTTTAAAATCATTTACAAAAGTCGATACAATCGCATCGAACTCTTCCACTGTGTATTGTGCCGTCAACACCAACGCCAATTTATCTGGAGCTGTTGCCTTAATCACAGAGCTAACTTCTTTAGCCAGGGCTCCTGCCGACGCCTCAGTCCAAGATCCACCTTGAAATTTTTTTCCTTTTAATAAACGCGCCTCTTGATTAATAAATTTGTAAGCGTTACGTCCCGTATCGCACATCCAATGACCGTTCACTTTTTCATTGTAAACGGGCTTCATGCGAAAAATGCCTTCTTTATTGAAATACATTTTTACATTACATCCCGTCGAACAACCATTGCAGATGGTTTCTGCATCCTTCAGATACCAAACCCTTTGACGGAACCTGAAATCTTTTGATGTCAGCGCACCGACGGGACAAATATCAACGGTGTTTAAAGAATAATTATTATCTAATTTTTTTCCTTCAAAACAACCAATCTCACTTCGATCGCCCCGATTGAAAATTCCCAGCTCATTTGTTTTTGTGACTTCTTCTGTGAAGCGAGTGCAGCGTGAGCATAAAATACAGCGTTCACTATCCAAAACGACAGTGGGTCCAAGATCGACTACTTTTTTCTTTTTTACTTTTCGCTCAGCCATCTCGGGATTGTATTTACCGAATTCCATATACTGATCTTGCAAACCACACTCTCCGGCTTGATCACAGATCGGACAATCCAAAGGATGATTGATGAGATGAAAATCCAATCCCCACTTCACAACATCGCGAAGTTTTTCTGAGGTATTATTAATTTTCATTCCCTCGGTCACCATCGTGTTACAGGCAATTTGTGGGCGAGGATTTCCCTCAATCTCAACCATGCAAAGCCTGCAAACGCCGGCGACACTTAATCCCGGATGATAACAATAGTGAGCAATGGCTTGCTCGTCTTTGTACATCGCTTCAATAATTGTCGAGCCGGCTTTGACTTCGACCTCTTTGCCGTTAATGGTGCATTTCAGCATATGTCATCCCTCGTACTTTTGAGCGGCCCTCGCGGACATAAAATTCAAATTCGTCTCTGAATTTAGAAATAAAACTAATGACTGGTAAAGCTGCTGCATCAGAAAGTGCACAGATTGTTTTACCTTTCATATTGTCAGCTACTTTTAATAATAAATCGATATCTTGCAAACGTCCTCGACCTTCCAAAATGGAATGGACGATTTTATTTAACCAGCCTGTGCCTTCGCGGCAAGGTGTGCACTGACCACAAGATTCATGGTGATAAAAATGCATCAAAACTCCCAGCATATCCACCATGCATTGGGAATCATCAATCGCAATCACAGCACCTGAGCCCAACATCGTACCCAAACCTGCTAAGCTTTCATAATCCAAATTGGCTTTCATACATTCTTCAGCTGTTAAAACGGGAGCTGATGAGCCGCCAGGAATAATGGCTTTTAATTTTCGGCCAGGCTTCATGCCGCCGCCTAATTTGTTGATCAAATCCATCAATGGCATTCCCAAAACAACTTCGTAATTTCCAGGTTTTTGAACATTACCACTTAAAGAGAAAAGTTTTGTTCCCGTCGATTTTTCAGTGCCGTATTTTTTATAAGCTAAAGCTCCATCACGCATGATGGGCACAACAGCGGCTAAAGTTTCAACGTTATTCACGATCGTTGGTTTTTTTAAATAACCTTGGACCGCGGGAAAGGGGGGTTTTAATTTAGGTTGGCCTTTTTTACCTTCCAAAGAAGAAATCATACCCGTTTCCTCGCCACAAATGTAAGCGCCGGCACCAACATAAACGTCCATATCGTGATCAAAACCTGAACCTAAAATATTTTTTCCTAAGTACCCAGCTTTGTAAGCTTCTTGGATGGCTTTTTCGACGACTGAAATGGGATAATAATATTCGCCTCGGATATAAATATAACTTTTTTTAGAATTGATCGCATAGGCAGACATAATCATGCCCTCGATCAACTGATGCGGAGCTCGCTCCATCATTAATCTATCTTTAAATGTGCCGGGCTCACCTTCATCCGCGTTGCAAAGTAAATACCTAGGTTCATCATTTTTTGGTAAAAATCCCCACTTTGTTCCGGTCGGAAAACCTGCGCCACCGCGTCCTCGCAAGCCCGAGGCCTTCACTTCATCAATGATTTGTTGCGGCTGCATCTTCATGACTTTTTGCAAAACTTCATAGCCGCCGTGTTTTTTATATCCCTCTAAATTTTGGTACTCATCGAGATGATAAAATTCTGTCAGTAATTTTGTTTCCATCACTTCATCCCTCTTAACAAATTCATCGCTGACTCATGCGTTAACTTTTCGTGATAGCGTTTATTCACTTGCATCATGGGTGCTGTTCCACATGAGCCTAAGCACTCCACTTTTGAAACTGTAAAACGACCATCTGGTGTGACTTCATCATATTTAACACCCAGTTCTTTACACAGATGACTGGCCAATTCTCGTCCGCCCTCAAGGGCACAAGAAATATTGGTGCAAACTTGCACATGAAATTTTCCCACCGGCTTTTGATTGAACATTGTGTAAAATTTAAAAACTTCGTTAATGCGACTTTCAGGAATATCCATTAAGTCCGCAAGCTCTGAAATCACTTCGGAATTGATCCAACCTTTATTTTCAGCTTGAGCCAAATAAAGGCAGGGAATGACGGCGGACTCGTGCGATTCATAACGCTTTAATTCAGTTTCTACTTTTTTTCGACCCGCTTCAGACAATTTAAACATATAGGCCCCTACCGATCTAATTCGCCGGCGATAACATTCATACTAGCGATAGTGGCAATCGCATCTGCCAGCATCGCGCCTTTAACTACTGTTGGAAACGATTGATAAATAGCAAAACAAGGAGGTCTGACTTTAAGTCGATACGGATTTGCACTGCCATCACTGATCAAATAAAATCCAAGTTCCCCATTGGCCGCTTCTGTCGCATCATAAGTTTCACCGACCGGTGGACGAAGTCCTTTAATCACCAACATAAAGTGATTCATCAAACCTTCAATATTTCCGTAAACATCTTTCTTTTCAGGAAGGACAATGCCTTTATCCCGAACTGTATAATCCCCGCCTGGAACATTTTTACAAACTTGCTCAATAATACGAAGACTTTGTCGCATCTCTTCGATACGAACTAAATAACGATCATAAATATCTCCCGTTGTGCCAACAGGAACATCAAAATCTAAAGCTTCATAACCGTAATAAGGAGTTAATTTGCGCAAATCTAAGTTCACACCAGCAGCACGCAAAAGTGGACCGGTATAGCCCCAAGCAATTGCATCTTGCGGCGAGATCGGACAAACACCCTGAGTTCGTGCGATAAAAATTTTATTATCTAAAAGAAGTTTTGAGATCTCATCAACCCCAGCCCGCATTTCTTTACAAAAAGCGAGAACATCATCATACCAACCCTCGGGAGCATCTTGAGCCATGCCTCCTACGCGAGTGAGAGCCACTGTTAAACGTGACCCACAAAGTTTTTCAAATAAAGTATAAACTTTTTCTCGGTAAGTGAAGAGATGAAAAAAGGCTGTCAAAGCTCCAAGATCAACTCCCCCAGTCCCAACAGAGACAATATGATCAATCACGCGCGACAGCTCACAAAGAATCACACGCATCGCTTGTGCTTTTGGCGGAATTTCAACTCCCAAAAGTTTTTCAACCGTCTTGCAATAGCCCACATTATTCATCGGCGCTGAGCAATAATTCAATCGATCTGTATACGGAATCACTTGATTGTAGGGATGCGTTTCTGCCATCTTTTCAAAACAGCGATGCAGATATCCAATTTCGCAGTTAGCTCGGACGATCGTTTCACCGTCAAGTTCGGCCATGACTCGCAAAGTTCCATGCATGGCAGGATGAGAAGGCCCAATATTAATCGGTACTAAATTTTCATTAAGGATGGCTCCATCTTCGCCGTCAACATTATCAAAATGAATCGGCATGGTGCTTGTGCAGTGCTGTTGATGATCAGCTTCATAATCTTTTCGCAAAGGGTGACCAACAAACTGGTGATGAGTCAGAATCCGTCGCAAATTGGGATGACCACGGAAGTGAATTCCGAACATGTCATAAGCTTCACGCTCGAACCAATCGGCTCCTTTCCAAATAAAAAAAGCCGTTTCCACGGATTCGCCTTCACCGACTTCAGTTTTCATTCTTAAACGAGAACCATCTCGCGAAGAAAATAAATGATAAACAACATCAAATCTTTTCTCACGTGATGGATAATCAACACCCGCGATATCCATTAAGAAATCAAAACGTCCCGATGATTTAAGATATTGCAAAACTTGCGGAACATCATCTTTAGGTAACGTCAAAATATCATCACCAAAAGAATGCGTGAAATGAAACGCGTCGACGTTAAATTGTTGGGCCAGATCTAACTTAAGATTTTCCAATTTGCTCATAGGGATTTTTCCAGTTGTCTTTCCAAGGGCGGGGAGTGTGATCTTTAATCATTTTTTGTAAAAGCATAATTCCATCAAGAACAGCTTCTGGTGTCGGAGGACATCCCGGAACATAAACATCCACAGGGATGACTTTGTCGGCCCCTTGCAGAACGTGATAGGCCCGATAAAATCCACCCGAGCTAGCACAGGCTCCCATGGATAAAACATATTTTGGCTCGAGCATCTGTTCATAAATACGAATTAAAACCGGAGCCATTTTTTCAGTGATAGTTCCGGCGACCAAAAGCAAATCGGCTTGGCGAGGAGAAAATCGCACCACTTCTGCACCGAAACGAGCCAAATCATAACGGGGCCCCATCACCGACATCAATTCGATACCGCAACAAGCCGTTCCGTAAGGCAAAGGCCACAAAGCATTGCGCTGGCCCCAAGACACCAAGGCATCCAATTTGGTTGCAAAGCCAAATGACTTTACAAGTTCTTCATCTCCGTTGGCCACAACGCTTGTCTTTGAAGTGACCGCTGTGATTGAAGCATTTTCTATATTGCTCATTTCGACCTCATTGCAAAAAAATCATAGCTTCATTGAAGGTGCTATGACTCTCATTTAATGATCATTTGGATCTCTTCATAAGTAGCGAAAATCCAGAGTCATGACAACAATATATCTCGTTTCTAAAGCGTGCATTTATATTCAACGCAGTTGCTCAGAATTGCCGATTTACATTGGACTCCAAGTTCCTTCCTTGATTCACTAGTTGTCTAGACCTAGGAGGGGTGACCATGAAAGTATTTTTATCAATTCTGATTTTCGGATTAAGCGCTGGAGCTGCTGAATCAAAAAAAATCGATTTGCTAGTTAAAATGGCAAACAATAAATCCATCAGCGCTTTAGCTCTGGACTTAGATGACAAACGCACCAAAACGGAAGAACTGGGTGACTCTTGGGTTCGAGTCCAAACAGATTCTAAAAACCAACTGTTAAAAACTTTTAGCAAAAATAGAAATGTTGAGTACGTTCAACCCAATTACCCGATTCGCTTAATGAGTGATTACAAACTGCAGGACAATTTGCGACGCGCTGCTGTTTCTCGCCTGATGCAATCTCGACCTGATCTTCGCACAACCATGCCGCCTGACAATCCAAGTATTCCTCTTGTTGTACCGCCTCAAGGCCATGGCGCCGATACTGAGTTTTCAAAACAATGGGGCATGAACGATATTGGAGCAAAAGACACTTGGAAAAAAGTTTCGGCTGAAGACATGATCGTCGCCGTCATTGATACAGGAGTCGACTATACTCACGAAGATTTGTTAGCAAATATATGGAAAAATCCTGGCGAAATGGGACTTGATAGCAAAGGTGCTGATAAAGCGACAAACGGTCTTGATGATGACGGCAACGGTTTTTCTGATGACGTTGTCGGTTGGGATTTTGTCACCAACGATAATAAACCTTTTGATTTAGCTGTTGAGCCTTTGCAACTCCTTGTGGGCGGTGGAAATCCAGGTCACGGAACTCACTGTGCTGGTAATGTTGGGGCTCGAGGTGACAATGTCATTGGTATTTCAGGTGTCGCTCCGAAAGTAAAAATTATGGCCCTCCGTTTTATTTCTGATAAAGGCCAAGGCACAACGGCTGATGCGATCAAATCAATTCACTATGCGGTTGATAACGGAGCAAAAATACTATCAAATTCATGGGGCTCTGAAGGTGAAGATCCAGCCGGTGGTGCTGAAAACAAAGCCCTTCGTGATGCCATTCAATATGCTCAAGATAAAAATGTTTTATTTGTGGCTGCTGCCGGCAACGGACACAGTGGCGTTGGATATAATAACGATACCGATCCAAAGCCAGCTTACCCTGCCAGCTATGCATTTGATAATATCGTCAGCGTCGCGGCTATCGATTCTAACAATAACTTTGGTCCATTTTCTAATTGGGGACTAAAAACAGTTCACTTAGCCGCACCCGGTGTAAATGTTTTTTCGACAACGGTGGGTGGGCTTTATTCCGACACGGTGATTGATAAATTTGGCTTTCATGCAACTTGGGACGGCACTTCTATGGCCTGCCCACATGTTGCGGGCGCTGTAGCTCTTTACTGGTCTCAGCATCCCGAGAAAACTTACAAAGAGGTTAAAGAAGCATTATTAAAATCGACTAAAAAGCTACCTTCATTATCTGGAAAATTAGTTTCAGAAGGTAAGCTTGATGTAAAATCTTTGATAGAAGATTAATTTTTTAGTCTGCACCCGCAGGATTAAAATTAATCTTAATCGCCACATCAGCGGCTGGAACCCAAGTTCCATAAAAGCGGATAATATTTTCTACGGGTAAATAATCCCAGCCGTTCACATTGCTTCTTGGAACGATAACTCCATTTGAATAAACCTGAATACTTGCAATGTCTGGCTTTCTGGATAGTTTAAAATCCGTCAAAACCTGAATAATTCGAGCTTTGATATTTTTAATAGCTGGAGTTAAATCGTTCGAGCAGATCGATTCCATTTGTCCTTTAGACGCTTCAACCAGACTGATAAAGGTCGAACCACGCTCGGTGTAGCTGGTGTCTGGATTTGTTGGGCACCGCGAACTTGTGTCCAGAGTCCCAATAAAATTAAAAACCCAAGATTTTTGTCCGTTATCAAAAGGCTTTTTTCGTTGCTCAAAAAATTGAATGTAATCAGCAGCTGTGCCTAAACCACTATGGTCATCTTCGTTAGAAAGAGCGACAATCGATAGAAGCGCATCTTCTCTAAAAAAATCTTTTCCTTCGGTCGAAAGATATTTATCAGATAACGCCGTCATAATACTTTCAATTCCTGATTCACGAGTCGCGCCGTCAGCTCCCAACTTTAAACGTTGGCTTAACGCTCCCGCAAGATTGGGAGTCGCATTGGTTAAAATTTTTGGTGAACCCAAAAATTTTCCTCCACGTAATTTAGAGGGACTCATGCTCGAAGAAACCACAACAATATGAAAATCCATTTTTAAAGATAAAAGACTTTGAACTAAAGCTGGCATTGTTTCAGCCAAACGAGCATGATGATAACTCATTGTGGGCGAATCATCGACCATAAAAACCATGTCGACTTTATTATTATATTGAACACTCGATGGAAAAACATCCGTGCTTGGCGGGATGCCAAAATCATAAGCCTGACCACAAGCGCTTAAAAATATAACTGCGAAAATAAAACTAATCAGTGATTTTAAAAATTCCATTTTTGCCTCCGTTTCCTTAGGCGACCTTCGGGTCGACCTTTTCCTCAGTGAAAGATTTAATCGACTCTCGAATATTTTGACTGATACTTGTAAAACGCACACCGTACTTCACAGAAACATCAATTGAAGGTATTCCCGGCGATTCTTTTATAAACTGTTTACTGACCACGTGGCATAAAGCATTAAATGGCGGAACACCGTCACCTGGTTGAAAATGCAAAAAAACAGTTTGTCCAGGTTGCAGAACTTGACTGGGAATCACGATCCCGGCTCCGCCAACACTGATTTCAACACTATGACCTTTGTACAGACTTTTATTATCATGCAAAATAAGAGAACACCCATATTTTGCTCGTGCATGTCTTCTTCTAAAAAATACTTCTTCCACGGTCGTATCCCCTGAATTTTTTAAATTCTTAATTGTTTCTGGCATAAAATCTGGTAATTCTGCGATTCGTCGCCACGCCGGCAACTCTTGATTCCAAACATAGTCATATTCATACAATGCTTTTTCTTGCAGCATCTGAATCATTTCTAAAAGAGAATACGGTCCGTAATTATTCCCTTCGCGCAAAGTAAACCATTCTTTTTCTTTCAATTTATGACCGGAACTCTTAAATCCTTTTGGCTCAACAATAATCGGCTGTGCTTCAGGCCGACCCCAACCTGCATTAAACTTTTCAGTGAAGTATGGATGCTGAAGGATCGTGATCCAGTCTTTGGCGCACTCATCATAAAGATATTCCATCCAATTTAATTCCTGAGTTTCTAACTTTACTAAAATTTCATCTAAATGAAATGGGCCGAGATGACTTCCTTTTTTTGTCACTATAAATTTAGTTTGCACATCGACCCCCTTCGCTTAATTCATCGGACAAAGGTCGTTTTGACTTAATACAAAGTCATCAGACTAAAAAATTTAATTATGTTAAGTAAAACCGTCGAAATATTTTACAGGACTAGCGTCTGAATCCTTTTAAAAATCGACTTAAAAAACAATTTTTATTATTAATTAAAATCGTCAAGCCTTTGGCCAAAAAACCGAAATTGTTATGTACAAGTGAGGTCTTGATGAAGTCAGTAAATTTTAAAAAAAGGAAATTGGCTTTGGTTGATGATGAATCCGCCCTTCTTGAACTCTATAAGGAAATTCTAGGACATACTTATGAAATTTTAACATTTGAAAACCCTCAAAAATTTCTCAGTGTACTTGTGCATGGCGAGCCATTTCCTTTTGATATATTAATGACTGATTTAAATATGCCCGGCATGAATGGGATCGAAATGATTAAGTCAGCACAAAAAAATGGATTTTATTTCCCATCAATTTTGCTGTCGGGGTATCTGGATAAAAATTCTGTTTTCGCTGCCGTCGATCTTGGCGTTTATCGATTGATTGAAAAACCAACATCTCCAGATATAGTTATTTCTTCCATTGAAGAACTTTTGATTGAATATGAAATTCGAGACACTCGAAATGAGATTCGTCAAATCACAAACAAAATGCGAGAATATTATTCTTTTGTGAGACTGTTTATAACAAATAATATTCCAGCCGCCGAAGCTCAAAATTTTTCATTGCAAGTCGATCAAAATGGCCAAGTTATCAATCAAGAAAATTTTGATAAATTGCTAGATCAACTTGATGAAAGATTGGAAAAGCTTTTAAAATCTGAAAATATTTTGGAAGAAGTTCGGGCTAAGCGCTATAAAAATATTGCTTAAGCCTGAGACAACCCAACAGCCACTTGCCAGGCTGTTGTAGGCTCAACTAATTTTCTTTTGTTCAAGTCAAATAATCCAAAGACGAAAATGGCTTCAGCGGCTGTTTGATTATTTTCTTTAATAATTTTCTGCAAAAGCTTTCCAATTTTTCCTTTGTACTCGATAAGACTTGTTTGAATTTCAACTTTTTCACGCAAGCGAATTTCGTTTAAAAATTTTAGATTTACTTCCAAAATAGCAGGACCCAAGCCTGACTCTTTGATTTTATCTAGGCCGTAACCTCTGGCTGTGATCATTTCCCATCGCGCCTCTTCCATTATTTCTAAGTAAGTGGCATTATTAACATGGCCTAAAGTGTCTATATGAGATTCTTTTATTAGTAATGGATAGGTTTGAAACATGATAATTCTCCAAATTTAGAAATCAGCAAATAGATAACAAAAGAACTTCCTTGTGACTTAAAAAGACTTTACATTGAGAAAACGTGATCAAAGGATCGTTTACATGCCGCATCACAAAACTCTTTTAGAGCAGATTCGAAACCGAGCCCTTTCATTACGGCAGCAAGGTCAAGTTTGTCTGGCCGTTTTTGATCTTGATTCAACTTTGTTTGATGTAGGTCCAAGATTAGAAAAGATACTTTCGGATTTTGCGGCCAACCCAGATTTTCAAAAAAAATTTCCTGAACAGGTCAAACACTTTAAAGACTTAAAAATTCATCGACGCGATTGGGGTGTTCGCGACACTCTCATTCGCGCAGGGCTTGATTCCCATCACCCTGAATTTCAAGAAGCCCTTAAAGAGTATTGGAGAAAAACTTTTTTTTCGAATGATTATTTAACTTACGACAACCCCTATGCTGGAGCTATTGAGTACGTCCAATCATTAGATCAAGCGGGTTGTGAAATCGCTTATTTAACCGGTCGAGATGTTGAGCGAATGGGTGACGGTTCACTCAGTGTTTTAAAAAAATGGAAATTACCCGTGCATGAAAAGGCACAACTCATTTTAAAGCCACATCGAACGATGAATGATGCTCACTTTAAAAAAGATTGGTTTCATCAACTTCCCGACAAAAAGTATACTAAAATTTGGTTTTTTGAAAATGAACCCGTGAATATCAGACTGATTCAAGAAACAGATTTAAATATTGAAATGATTTTTTTTGACAGCACTCATTCGGGCCAAGCGGCAGTTCCAGAAAATATTCCTGCCATTATGCATTTCCTCCTTGAAGAATATAAGGAAAAAAAATAATGCTTTATTTAGTGGCAACCCCTATTGGCGATGTCGCCGAAATTTCATTACGAGCTCTTGATGTTCTTAAAAACGCTGATGTTATTATCTGTGAAAGCACGAAAGAAGCCTCGAAGCTTTTAAAAAGTCATGGCATCAAGGCCAAAGTGTACCGAGTTCTTGATGAGCATTCCCGCCAGGAAGATCTTTCAGAGTTGCTAGAGATTTGTCGAGAAAAAACAGTGGCCCTCGTCAGCGACTGCGGCACTCCAGGCTTTTGTGATCCTGGTGCAGATCTTGTCGGACTATGTCGCAAAAATAAAATTTTAGTAAAGTCCATCTTAGGAGCCTCAAGTTTAATGGGACTTCTTTCTTTGGCGGGAAGAAAAGTTCCCCAATTTCACTTTAGAGGTTTTCTTCCTGCTGAAAACGAAGAAAGAAAACGATCTTGGCTTGAACTGAAAAAATCTAAAGAAGCCATTATATTAATGGATACTCCCTACCGCTTGGGAAAACTTTTAACAGAAACCAAAGAGCACTTTCCAGGTCGCGTGGTTCTTTTAGCACTTAATTTATCTCAAGATACTGAAGTGGTCTTAGAAGGCCGAATAGAAGATGTCGTCAGTCGTTGGAATCAAGAAAAAGCTGAGTTTATGCTCCTGCTTTACGCATGAAAATCGAACCACTCTGTCCCCTTCCCATTGACGACTATATCCCTCAAATTCTTCAAACTTTGAAAATGAACAAAAATCTAGTGATTGTGGCAGAGCCGGGAGCCGGCAAAACCACTCGGGTTCCGCCTGCGCTTTTAGCAATAACCCAAAAAAAAATTCTTGTTCTAGAACCAAGAAGAATGGCCGCAGTGGCAGCTGCTCATCGTATTCAACAAGAACAAAACTATCAGTTGGGTCAAGAAATTGGTTACCAAGTTCGGTTTGAAAATAAAACTCATGCAACCACTCGTTTGATTTTTATGACTGAAGCTTTATTAGCTAAAAAAATTCTGCAAGATCCCAGTCTGATTGATGTGGATGTAGTTATATTAGATGAATTTCATGAAAGATCCCAGCATGTCGATTTAGCTTTAGGACTTTTACGCGAAGCTCAGCAACTAGGATCAGAAGTTAAAATTATTGTCATGTCGGCAACTTTAGACGCTGAAAAAATTAGCGACTATTTAGGATGTTCACCTATCATCCATGTCCCTGGAAAAAGTTTTCCTTTGGAAATTCGCTACGATAAATCACCACAAAGCTTAAGAATCGATGATAAATTTTATCATCGATTAGTTGCTGGTATAAAAGAAATAGCTTCGCAATGTTCACAGGATATTTTAGTTTTTTTACCTGGGGTTGGAGAAATTCACCGCTGTACAAGATCCTTGCAAGATTCTGGATTTCATTTAAAAGTAGATCTGTTGCATGGCGCTCTAGATCTACAAGAGCAACGTCAAGTTTTAAAAAAGTCAAACCTCCACCGAGTTATCTTATCAACCAATATTGCAGAGTCATCTGTGACCATTGATGGCGTTGGTGCTGTGATAGATTCTGGACTTCATAAAATAAATTCATGGAATTCAGAAACTGGTTTTGAAAGTTTAACGGTTGTTAAAATCAGTCAGTCTTCTGCGACTCAACGCGCCGGTCGCGCCGCCCGACAAGGGCCTGGCATTTGCTATCGGTTATGGAATGCCCGAGATGAATTTTCCATGAAGCCCTACACCGAAGCAGAACTTCTAAGAGTAGATCTTTCCGATGCTATTTTATGGCTTGCAGCTCTGGGGATTTCAGAGCCTAAAACATTTACTTGGTTTCAATCTCCCCCAATTCATCATTTTGAAATTGGAAAAAATTTATTAATTGATTTAGGTGCTCTAGAAAAAAATGGCTCCCTTACAAAAAAAGGACTGAGGCTTTTAAATTTACCTTTATCTTTAAGATCCGCCTCCGTTTTTTATGAATTAGAACAGGCTGGATTTACACAAGCTGCCGATATTGCCGCCATCTTACAAGAGCGTGATATCTGGAGTAAGAATTATGATTTTAAAAATTTTAAAGAAACTCATGAGAATGAATTATTTCTTAAACTGGAACTCCTAGAAGGATTGAAAATTAAAAAATCGGTGCCTGGATTTGCTTTAAATTTGATCAAAACCCAAGAGCAATTAAAAAAACATTTAAAATTTTCTGTTCCTCAAAAAAATAATCTTGGTCTTGAGGACCTACAAAAAGCTTTGCTTAGTAGTTTTCCAGATCGTCTTTGTCGTAGGCGAAATTCGCAAGACTTAAAAGCGCTGATGGTTTCTGGCCGTGGCGTTGAACTGGATAACAAAACATTAGTTAAAAAATCAGAATTTTTTATTGCTCTTGCCGGCCTTGATTTAAATGACAAAGAGACTCGTATTAGTTTTGCTGCCAGTACGACCAAATCTCAGATTCAAGAGCACTTGGCAGATCAAATTATGAAATTGCGAAAATTGAAATATGATACGACCAACGGAAAAATTTGGGTCGAAGAAGTAAAAACCTTTCGTCGAATGCCCTTAGAAAATCCAGTGGTAAGACCCGCTGGTCGTGAAGAAATAGAAAAGCTTCTTCCGACCTTAGTTCACAATGAGTGGTCTCAAATTATAAAATTAATTCCTGCTCTCACTCATTGGATGAAGCGGTGGAAGTATTATGTAACAACCAAAAATGTATTAGATCCCTTGATTGAATTTTTACCTCTAATTATTGAGCAAGTTACAACAGGACTAAAAAATTGGACACAAACTTTAGAGCAAAACTGGATTTATTTTCTGGAAATCAATTTACCCCAAGATATGGTCAGAGAATTTAAAACAATGGTTCCCGTAAGTATTAACATTGGCCCTAGGAATTTATTTATTCAATATGAAGAAGGACAAGAACCTTTTATTGAAGCTAAACTTCAATTTTTTTTCGGACAAAAAAAACATCCTCAAATATGGAATCAAAGTGTTCCGCTTCGATTGATTCTTTTGGGTCCGCACGGACGCCCCATTCAAATCACCAAAGATCTTTCTGGTTTTTGGAAAAATAGTTATTTAGAAATTAGAAAAGAGTTGAAACCTAATTACCCTAAGCACAACTGGCCTGAAGATCCTTCCGAAGCTTCAGAACCTCTAAAGCGTAAATAAGATCTACAAACTGTCTCATATTTAGAAGTTTCAATAGCCCTTAAGTCGGGGTCTGTATTTCCCGAAGAGCTGTCTGTAGGGGGAAACTATGAAAAATATTGGTCTATCACTAGCTCTCATTTTAAGTTTGGCATTAACAAGTTTAAGCGCCGAGGCAAAACCAAAGTCTAAAGGCTACAAAACAGCCAGCGTTTACATGAAAGAAAAGAAAAAAACTAAAAAACAAAAACGTGCGGTGGCCAGCAAGTCACATAAAAAACACGAAAAAAAAGCTAAGGCTAAAAAGAAAAAAAGGGCCTACTAAATTAGGCTTATTTAAATGACCCAAAACTTAGCTAAATATCATGCCAGGGCTCCACGATACATCCTGAATACGGATGATGATTACCTTATTCGTATCGCAGGCCCTCGGCAAATTCCCTGGGAAGAAGGCACCGAGATTCGAAATGTCTCGCTCACAGGCTTAGCTTTTACCGCAGCCGATGATTTGTGTCCTATCTTAGGTGAAGTCATTAAAATTCAATTTAGTATTCCTGGTGGAAAACAAATGGCCTGCTTTGCCATTGTCACACGTTTAGAAAATGATCCTCAGCAGTTAAAAAAAATATTGGTGGCAGTTCATTTTTACAAACTAGAAATGGCGCATCGGGTAGTATTAGCTCAGGGAATTTCTAGAAAATTAAAAGAATATCCACCAAAAAAAATTAAATATTATGAAGATGATCCTACCAATATTTTTCAATTTGCTCCGCAAATTTTTATAATGGGAGCTCTTCTTTACTTATGGCTTGCAACAATGTTTGGCCACATGGCTTGGGGACCCAGCGGTTGGTATGAAGGCCTTACTCAACTTTTTCTAAATTCTCATAGGCTTCTTTGATCTTTTCTTTATTTTCATCAACTTTTCTAAATCGATCAAATATTCCATAGGCACATGGAACAACATACAAAGTTAAAATCGTAGAAACCAAGACTCCACCTATAATTGTAATCGCCATGGGGCGAACAGTTTCAGATCCGTCTCCTCGAGCCAACGCTGAAGGAATCGCAGCAGCTATTGTTGCTAAAGAAGTCATTAGAATGGGTCTAAGCCTAATGGGACAAGCTTTCTTCAAGGCGACAATGGGATCTTTTTCACCGCGCTCACGAAATTGATTGGTAAATTCAACTAGCATAATCGAATTTTTCTTAACAATTCCCATCAACAATAAAATTCCAATCATACTGTAAATATTTAGACTTTGAAATGTCACCAGCAGGGCAAAGAAAACGCCGCTAATACTAAAAGGAAGAGCCATCAAAATAGTCACCGGATCAATAAATGAATTAAATTGTGCTGCTAAAACCATATAGGCCACTATCAAACCCAAAACTAAAGCAAAAATTAGCCCTTGAAAAGATTCTTTAAATGTTTGAGCAGAACCTTGAGCTTCAAAGCGATAACCGATGGGAAGAATTTCACGAGCCTTTTTTTCAATCAAACTCATCGCTTCCTGCTGCGAAGCCCCTGGTTTCAAATTAGCATAAACTGAAATGGCTCTCTGTCGATTCACTCTGGATATTTGCTGCAAAGAAGGTTTTGTTTCTTGTGTGACGACCTGAGAAAGAGAAATTAAATTGGCTCTTGCATTTCCAATCATTAAATTTTTCATCTCATTAATTGTGTCGTCTTTTTTAACAAGTTGAACTCGAATATCATTTCTTTTGCCATCTTTTTGATATTGACCGACTCGAACTCCACCAATCATTGAATTGATGGTACTGCCAATCGCTTGAACACTGACTCCGTGCATGGCCGCCAGATTGCGGTTGGGCTTAACCTGAATTTCCGGCATTCCTAACAAGTAATTGCTATCAATATCTGCCATCTTCCCACTTTTTTTCATTTCATCCATCAAATTTTTAGTCAGCTCGGCCAGCTTTTCCCAATCTCCCCCTTGAATTATAAATTCAATCGGAAATCCTCGCGAAGCTGAAAAACCACGGGCTGAAAGATCCTGTAAAAAAACTTTCAATCCAGGTAATTTTTTAATTTCTATTCTTGCCTTATCCATAAATTTCGTCTGGCTCAGGTCTCGATCTTTTTTTGGATGGAGAGTGACAAACATGGTGGCCGTATTAGTATCCCCACCGCCACCGCCAAAGCCTCCGACGCTGGCAAATACTTGTTTTACTTCAGGCTGTTCCAACATCCATTTTTCAACTTTTTTTGTTTCTTCATTGGTGAAAGCTAAGGAACTTCCAACTGACGTTTGAACGCGAGCTAAAAACAAACTCTGGTCCTGAAGTGGAGAAAATTCTTTGGGAATAAATCGAACTAACACAAAAGATGCTAACATAAAAACGACTGCGCCTAATGTGACCCAACCTTTTCTTTGCAAACTCCAGTGCAAAGTCCTTACATAAAACGCTGCAAGTTGATCAAAAAATTTATCAAATAAAATTCCAATCCGAGACGTTCTTTGACCGGTGTCGACAAAGCTTGCTCCTCTCATCGGAGTGATCGTCAGAGATTCAAGCAAAGATAACATCACTGCAATAGAAATTGTAATTCCAAATTGAAGAAAATATTTTCCAATCACACCTTTCATAAAAGCCACCGGTAAAAAAATCGCAACGACGGCGACGGAGGCTGCCATGGCAGCAAAAGCCACTTCGCGAGATCCCAAAATGGCAGACTGAATGCGCGGCCTTCCCATTTCTCTATACCTAAATATATTCTCTAGGACCATGATCGCATCATCCACGACAATACCAATCGCTAACGTCAAACCCAGGAGCGTAAATGTATTTAAGGTGAAACCCAAAAAGTACATGGCGATAAAAGCACCCATGATAGAGGTCGGAATAGCTAGTAAAACATTTAAAGTTGCAGACCAACTTCCTAAAAACATCCAACAAACAAGCGAAGTTAATATAACAGCAAGAACAAGATGCGAATTGAGTTCGTGGACGCTAGTTTCAATAAAGCGGGTACTATCAAAATTCACTCGAAGCTGCATTCCTTCTGGAAGATCTTTTTGAATCTCTGCAACTTTTAATTTCACCTCACGGGCCACACCGACGGCGTTGGCGCCTCGTTGTTTTCGCACACCCATTCCTAAAGCCGGATCCCCATTAAAACGTGCGATTCTTCTAACTTCATCAAGTCCTTCTTCAATATCTGCAACATCTTTTAATCGTACCGTGTGGCCAGGATCTGAAATCAATTGCCCAGCTCGGCGATTGATCGGAATATTTCCAAATTCATCGACCGATTTAGCCTCACCCATGGTGCGAACATTATAAAGTTTTGAACCTTCTTCAATGAATCCACCCGGAAGCTCAGAGTGTTCGGTTTTGATCGCGTCGATGATGTCATTGATAGCTATATTTCTTTGCCGAAGCTGCTCTGGCTTCACCCACACTCGTAATGCAGGCGCGGTATAACCGCCCAAAAATATCTCTCCAACTCCAGGAACTGTTGTGAATCGATCTTTGACAAAATCTCTGGCGTATTGATTTAAAAACTTTTGGTCACTGGTTCCATCTTTTTTTGTATAAGTCAGAGCCAACCAAATGATGGGTTGATCTTCAGGATTACTTTTTGTGATAACCGGTGGATCAATTTCTTTCGGCAAAAGTCGTTGCGCTTGCGCGACTTTTGTTTGGACTTCTTGAATCGCGACATCAATATTTTTACTAAGATCAAATTCTAAAGTGATACTTGCAGATCCACTTTTACTGGAAGAGCTGATGGAACGTAAGCCCTCTACGCTTGTCATAGCATCTTCGATAGGATCAACAACCGTTGTTTCCATCACTTCTGGGGCGGCCCCTTCCAGTGAAACAGAGACTGTAAGGACCGGAAAGTCAGCATCAGGAAGTTGACTCACCCCCATTCTAGAAAAGCCAATAGCTCCAAAAATAATAAGAGCCGCCATCAGCATCCAAGCAAACACGGGATTTCGAATTGATACATCGGATAAAGCCATAGGCCAACAATAAGTAGAATCAAGGGTTTAGTCATTCAGAATGTCATATTGAACTGTCTAAATTGCCGCTCAACAGTGCACGCAGATTTTTTTCAATAGTCCCTCGTTCCGTTGACAATTTGGCTAGCGGGGCCTATTCCAATGCTACTTAAAAGTTACTTAATCAAATGATTAAACCGGAGTTTTTAATGCTTCCTCGTATCTCTGCGCATCTGGCTCTTGGAATAATTTTTTTCGTCAGCTCCCAAGTGGCCGCCTCTCCGGTTTTACAAATTTTTTGCAAAACTAGGATCGAAACAGAGTTTACAAAACTCAGCACCTTTCCGAGCAATGCCCGCCAAAATTATTTTTCGCCAGATCTCACTTTTACGGATGAAAAAAATGAGCCTTTCCTGACCATTTTTGATTACCAACCTTATTCGGGGGACGACCTTAAGGTTCAACTGATCATCAGAGCTCAGCAATCAAATGGTAAAATCAGTATTTACCGGTCTTTGGCTCATATTGGTCGAAGGCTTGCAAAAAGTGAATGGCTCGCAAGCTCCAGAAAATTAAATCAAGAAATTGAAGAGCGACTTATTCACCGAGGACTTGGGACCAGCCTGATGGCTCGTCATGAAACTACTTTGATCCTTGCCGGGGAAGCCAGCGACGAATTCATTATTTACGACTTGATTTCACAATCTCACCGAGCCGTGCGTCTTCAGGAAAATTTGGCGAACCCTCGATTTTCTTTGACCGGACCCTATGTGATTTTTGATCTTTATCATAAAAAATCATATCGCTGGCGACAAATTGCTTATGATTTAAATAATCTAAGTGTTTTTTTTGTCACCCCAGTTGCTAATTTAGACCATAGCAGTCTTGAATTCAATCCGGCTCGCAAGAACTGGATATGGCTTGAACTTGATCCTACGTCAGAAGCGGCTGCCATTGTCGAGTCTTCAGCAGCCAGCACAAATATTCTCACTAAAATCAATGCATCAGTTGGTCTTCCCCTGATTTATTCTCTTGATCCATCGGGATTAAAAGTTTTTTGGACAGAGCATTCTTATCAACCAGGGCGGAATCCCAACGGCAGCCCTAAGAATATTTTCTCCGTGGCTCAGGCTAGAAGTTTGTTTTTTCAAGGCAACTCTTTAAATTTTACAAATTGGCTTTATCCAGAATCTTTTTTGAGTATTTTAAATGATCAAGTTCCAAAACGACTGATGTCGGGTGGATTCAAAGCCCCCAATTCAGATCAATTGTATTTTAGCTTGGATATTTTAAAGGGTCTTATTTCTTTAAATACACAAACTGGTCAATGGACTTTTATTGCCAGAAGCCAATCTTGTTTTCAACCCCAGTGGGTCTTTCAAGGAATTACAAAATGACAAAAGTAGGATTCATTTTTTTAGCATTACTGATCGTAACCCTCGCAAGAGCCAATAACGAATTAAAGTTAAAAGCTATTTCTGAAGTTGAGTCACCTCGCGTTCTGAAAAAAAGTGCCAATGACGTTTCCATTCATTCCGATGGCCAATCCATTTTGACTTTGAGTGATCCTACCCCAAAAATGAGAACTCGAAGTTATGATTGGCTTTTGGGTGTCAAAGTTCAAAGTTTTCAACCTTCTGGTCAACTTCAAAGCGACAGCACCACTACGCTAAGTCTTGAAAATATACCTTCATTTTATTTACCCACTCTTGAAATGGGATTAAGATTTCAATCCTCTCATCCGCAATGGCATTGGGGACCTCTCGTTCACGCAGGATTTAGTTCTCAAGCATCGCTAGTTTCTTTTAAAGATCAGACGCAAGACCCAGAAGCGCGATTAACGACTCTTTTGTCCGATGGAGGTCTTATGCTTGATTTTGAACCCCAACCTGACAGCTGGGGAGTTTTCAGCAGCGCGGGTGTGGGTGTGATTAATTACTCACAGTCCGGCTCAAGTTCTTTCTCAAAAATCACAGAGGATGCGACTTTTCAATTTTTTTCAGCAGGTCTTCATTTTCATATGAACACCAAATGGCAGGTTTTAATATCTCATATGAATCGTAATTTAATAAATCCTGAAGCTTCAAAAGTTTTTATGCCGTCTGATTCGACAGAGCTGGGAACCCGGTTCCTATGGTAAAAAGTTTTTTTGTCGTTGTTCTCTTAACTGGTATGAACTGTTGGGCTCAAAAATCACCCTCGCTTCAACTCAGTCCCCAGGACGCAGCTCGACTGATTTTACAGCAAGGTTATAAAGCTAAAGAGGTGAATTACACTTATCAAGCTTTAGCTTTAAAACCTTACGAAGTTTTAACGGCTTACGACTGGAAAATCTCGCTTGAATCTGGCTTAGAAAAAGATCGCACCGAAAATTTTTCTCTTTATGGAAATGACCCCGATATTGAAAGAAAAAAAACAGTTTTGGGCTTATCAAAGTCTTTCCTGACAGGAACCCTGCTGCGTTTTGATTACACCCGCACTTCACAAAAGTTCATTTCTCCAGTTAATTTAATTCCTATCACTCTAGACACGGCGACATTCACACTTGAACAAGCTTTGCTTGGAAACTTTTTTGGAATAGCCGATCGCGCCAGCGTTCGAGCTGCAGAGATCGATTACGAAGCGACTAAAGTGTTGCGCGTGAACGAACTGCAAAACTTAGTCTTAGATACTCTGCGCCAGTTTTGGAATACCTATGTTGCCGAAGAGAATTTTAAAGAAGCCTTAGCCTCTAAAGAGCGATATGAAAAACTTTTGTCAGTTGTTAAAAGAAAAAATTCCGTCGGTTATTCATCGCCCGGCGAGTACTCTCAAATTCAAGCCGAATATGAAACTCGTTTACAGACAGTGAAAACAGCTTCTGCTGACTATTTAAAAAGTATGGATCAATTTCAAACACTACTTGGAATTACCCCGGGAACTGACATTCTTTTTGTGATTCCCACCGAACTTCCTCCGGTTCCAAAACTTAAAGATCTGGATCTGAATGATCGTCGAAGCTTGAAATCACAGAAATTAAAAGTTGAATCGGCTGAAGCCTCCCTCAAGGCGGCTCGATCTAAAAAACTTCCCACTCTTAATTTCGTGGGTCAACTCGGTGGATCAGGGCTTAATGATGACTCTAATATTGCCTTCAACCAAATTAATTCTGGATCTCATCCAAAGTATTACGTCGGTTTGAAATTCCAATATAATTTTGGCTCAGATCTTCAAGCCCAAACTGAATTTAATCGTCAGGTTAATTTTGAACTTGAAAAATCTCGTATGGAACGACAGCTGCTTGAGGAAAAAGACAAACATACTCAGGCCGAGCGAGAAGTGACTTCCACGTTCGCTATCGCTCAAAGTAAAAAAATTCAAAAAGAATATCGCGAAAAGGCTATTCAAGAATTAACTAAGTCTTACAATCAAGGTCGCACAGACATAGCCATTTTAATCGAAGCTATGAATAAATTTTTTACTTCAGAAGTTGAATATGTTCGCTCAATTGGAAACTATCAAATAGCATTGAATGAATGGGCTGCTGCCCGCGATGAACTGATCCCCAACAAGGAGGAAAAATGATTTTATCAAGAAAACTTCAAACTCTAGGCTTTATTTTGTTGGGAGTTTTATCACTTCACTTAACCGCTTGTTCCTTTGATAAAAAACAAGTGCGTGATGAGCAAGATCAAAGAGTCACAGATGAAAACAGCCGTCTGGAAAAAATCGGCAAAGAGATTTCTGGAACTTATGAAGGCAATATAACGATTCAGGGGAAACCTTACGAAATTTTAATGACTCTGGGAGTATTACCAAGAGTTCCTGGTGCAACGGGAACAACTATGTCCGCTCGAATTAAAAGAAGCGATACCATTTTACCTTATGATGCCGTGCTTTCGGGAAATTACCTAGCAAAAGGCAAGTTACAGCTGACCAATATTAAGTCGACAGAAAAGTTAAATTCTTTTGAAGCTTCAAGCCTCGAGGCTGAAGTTTTAGGAGATCGACTGCAAGGTACAATAAATCAAATCGGTGGAACTTTAGGAAGTTTTGAAGTGACTCGAATTAGTCGGGCACTTGATTTAGATTCCATTGATCCCTGTGATTCTTTTTACAAAACCGTTCGACCCAAAGCCGAAGAGCTAACAGGAAATTATGAATTTACCAGACGACCCATTGGCTGGGCTCCAATCACTGTTGATCTCAGCATTCAAGCCTCACGAAATATGTCTATGACCGCCGTCACACAAAGTTTATACGTTGATTCAATGTCTTTAAGTGTATTTTTTGTATCGTATATTGGAAAGGGTCTGCTTTATTTAAATACGATTTCCAATGGAACATCTAAAGAAGTTTTAGCTATCGAACTTGAAAAACAAACTTCATCTGACGTTGTCTTTTCTGGGACCTACACTTCTAACACGGGTCGACAGGGTAAAGCAGAAATTCGTAAACTTTCAGAAGTTCCAAAGTTCTGCCCTTGAAAATCAGGACTTCAGTCATAGTGACAAAGAAATTTAACAACTTAATTTGAAGTCTAGACCTACGCACCTGATGTTTTAATCCGATCTCTAAATACGAGGTTTATTTTTGGATTTTTCATTACTTGATCATTTCTACGATGCCGTTGCTGTTTTTGATAAAGATGGTCTGGTTATTTATTGTAATGAATCTTTCTCACAAATTGTGGGTCTATCTACAAATCGAATTACAAGTAAAATGACTTTGAGTAAATTGTTTTTAGAAATTGATGGAAAACCTGTGAACTCTGAGGACCTTGTTACCAATGATTCAACAAATTCACGAGTGTTTCGATACAAAACAAAAGTAACAGATGATGGGCTGGGAGAATATTCTCTGGTTCCTATCACAAAAGAGAATAAAGCAGTCACACTGTTTGTCATGCGTGATCTGACACTTGAGGAACAATTAAAAAGTAAATACAAGCAAGAGATGGATTCGAAAGATCGCAAGATCGACGAAATGAAATCATTAAATAATCTTTTGCAAAAAACCAGAATGGTGCGCGAACCTGGCCACCTGCTAAAAGAGTTTGCCTTGCATGTTCTGCACCAATTTAAATTAAATTGTGCTTATTTGATCACTCCAGAAAAAGTAGTCACTGGAATTTATACCAATCCCAATGTTCCAACAGATTCTTTTGTATCAGCCTTAGCCATATCGCAACTACCGCCGCGATATATTGTTTATTCCGCGGCAGATATTCCCAAATTGCAAATTGGGACAGTTCAAGGGCTCGAAAAGCTAATTGTGATTCCTATCAGAGCTCAACAAAAAGACAGCTATCTTTTAGTTGTTCCTATTTATAACGATCTTTCGACCGCTCATTTAGATCATGAGACAATCAAGACTTTAGCAGAACAAATGTCGATTATGTTAGAGAATATGGTGCTAGAAAAATTGAGTATCTATGATGATTTAACGGGTCTTTTTAATGCCCGCTTTTTTCGAGAAAAATTAGATGAATACACAAGCAGTTATAGCGAACTTGCCTTGATGATTTTGGATATCGACTTTTTTAAAAAGGTAAACGATACCTATGGTCATTCAGCTGGTGATTTAGTCTTACAGAGCTTAGGTCAACTACTAAAAAAATGCTCGATGAAAGATGGCGTTATTGCTCGGGTGGGCGGCGAAGAGTTTGCAATTTTAGTTCCTCAGCAACCAGCAAGCACAGTCCTGTCCTTTGCAGAAGATATCGCGGTAAAAATTCGCGCCCTCAGTATGCCTTATGATGGGAAAATATTAAAAATAACTTCAAGTTTTGGAATTTCATTTTGGAGTCCTAAAAAAATGGGAGTTCGTGCCTTCTACAAAACAGCCGACGAAGCCCTCTACACATCTAAGAAAAATGGCCGAGACCAAATTTCAGTTTATAAGTCAGAATGATTTTAAAATAAAACTTTTGTTTGTTTCCAGTTCTTTTGGGTTTCCTGAAGCCGACTTAAAAAGTTTTCTCTAGAAATATATTTTCCACCTAAATTTTCAGTCACAGGTGTTACCATCTGAATATCCATCCACTCCACTTGTCGATCTTGCAAATGCTTTACTAAGTGCAAAAAAGAAAGTTTAGAAGTATTGGGAATTTCGTGAAACATACTTTCTCCACTAAAAACACCTTCAACAAAAACACCGTAAATTCCACCGACAAGCTCCGAACCTTTCCAGCACTCAACACTGTGCGCGAATCCTGCTTGATGAAATTGAATATAGGCTTTCCTAAGCTCGGGAAGGATCCAAGTGCCATGTTGGTTTTTTCTAGGCTGCTTTTGACAGGCATCAATCACTCGAGCAAAATTTTGATTCACAGTAAATTTGTATTCATGGCGATTCATCTGCTTTTCTAAACTGCGCGAAATATGAAGTTCTGAAAAATCAATCACTCCCCTTTTTTCGGGAGAAAACCAAAGCATCGGATAACCCTCTTGCGGCCAAGGAAAAATTCCCTTTTTATAAGCATGATATAAAGTAGGAACATCTAAAGTGCCACCGACGGCAATCAAACCTTCTTCTTGAGTGTTATAGGCTTCCGGAAAAGCAATACTGGGTTTTAAATTTGCAAAACCCTCTTTCATTTTTCATCCAAACAGGCATCACAGTGCCAGCACGGCTTTTCTTTTTTGTGACCAAAATAATTATAGATCTGATTCAATCGGCACTCTTCTTTATTTTTAATAAACTGAACTAAATCGAGCAACTTTTTATTCGCCCATCGAAATCTTTTTTCGGGTTGTTCTAAAGTAAAATCCGTTTCCTCAGGACTCCGTATTGCTTTAAATGGAAAAGGATCATCGGTTTTTTCTAAACAACCCCAACGCTCTAAAATATTAACGCTCGATTCAATTCGGTAATCCGTTTTGGTTTTAAAAACCATCTGCTCTCGAATATAATCAAAACCGCCATCGTCAACGCGGTCTCGGTGGTTGGCAATAACCTCATAGACTCTACGAATAAATTCCGGCTCTGGATTGGACCATTTTAAAAAATTCATCTGTAGACTGATATCATCTTCGTCATACATCAGTAAACATTTTGAAGGCTGCCCATCTCTACCCGCGCGGCCAATCTCTTGGTAGTAAGCTTCTAAGCTTCCGGGAATTTCAAAATGAATCAGCTGACGAATATTCGCTTTATCAATTCCCAAACCAAATGCGGGTGTCGCAAGCATAAGAGGACTTTCTTCTTCCATAAAAGCGCGCAAATTTCGCCGGCGAATATTTCCTGGTAAGTCTCCGTGAAAAATCAAATGCGTTTGTTTTCGCTCAAGATACCGCGATACTTTTCGCAAAGTTTCTATCAGTGAAAAATAAACAATGGTGGGCCCTTTCAGATTTTTTAAATGCTCGGCAATAAATTCTAATTTTTCATCAAAGCCATAGGCTTCGGCAATTTGAATGGCCAAATTGGGCCGCGACAACCCATCAGTTTTTATTTCAGCTTCAGAAATTTTTAAGCTGCTAAGAATGTCTTTTTGAACTTCTAAAGTCGCTGTCGCTGTTAAGGCCAAAGTTAAAGGATTTCCCAGCTGCTCGCGGATAATTCCCAATTTCGAATAATCAGGTCTAAAATCATGCCCCCACATCGAAATACAATGGGCTTCGTCCACCGCAAAAAGACGAATTTTATTTTTTTCCAATGCCTCGCGAAAATCCGGCACGCGAAATCTTTCGGGAGTTATAAAAATAATATCAAGTTCACCATTTTTAAGTTGGGTGTAGTTTCGATCTCGCTCCTCGCGATTTTGAATGGATGTAATTCCTGCAGCTTTGATTCCTAATTTAAGACATTTTGCTTTTTGATCTTCAATCAAGGCAATCAAAGGAGAAACGACAATAACCAGGCCCTCGTTAGGTTTTGCAAAAAACTGATAGCAAAGGCTTTTACCAGAACCGGTAGGCATCAGTCCGACACAGTTTTTTCCTTGAATTAATTCGTCGATTACTTCTCGCTGGTAGGAGCGAAAGTCGGGATAGGGAAAATAAGTTTTAAGTCTATCCAGAAGTTGCATAATAAAACCGCCCCCCTCTATGCTAGCTCTTTCTATTTGAAGTTCAATGAGCGAACTTTGAGTATCTTACAAGAGCTACTTAAGGCGTTTAATGCGTCGTATAAATATCGTCTTTTGCACTCTCAGATGATTTCTGATAACTCATTACCTTCGTTCAATTCAACCAAAGGTAAACTCATGGCCAAAAAAAGTTGGGACATTAATATTGTCCGAAATATTGGTATTTCAGCGCACATCGACTCAGGAAAAACCACTCTGTCTGAGCGAATTCTTTTCTACGGTGGAAAGATTCATGCGATCCACGAAGTAAAAGGAAAAGACGGCGTTGGCGCCACGATGGATTCAATGGATCTCGAAAGAGAAAAAGGAATCACCATTCAGTCTGCAGCCACTCAGGTACAATGGGCTGATCATATTATTAATCTTATCGATACTCCGGGGCATGTGGATTTCACGATCGAAGTGGAGCGCTCTTTGCGAGTTCTTGACGGCGCAATTCTAGTCCTTTGCGGTGTTGCAGGAGTTCAATCTCAATCCATCACTGTGGATCGTCAAATGAAACGCTACAGCGTTCCTCGTTTGGCTTTTGTTAATAAATTAGATCGTCAGGGTGCAAATCCTTTCCGAGTGAAAGACGCTCTCATTGATAAATTACGCTTAAACGCATTTATGGCTCAAATTCCAATTGGACTTGAAGAGCACCATAAGGGCGCGGTCGATTTGATCACAATGAAAGCTTATGTGAATGAAGGCGACAGTGGAGAAAATGTCACTGAAATTCCCGTTCCATCTGAGCTTCTTGAGCAAGCAAAAGAGTACCGACAAATCATGATTGGCAAGTTGGCTGACGTTGATGATGTGGTTGGCGAAAAATTCCTTATGGAAGAAGAGCCTACTGTTGAAGAACTTCGAGCAGCGATGCGAAAAGGCGTTATCAGCCTTAAACTCGTTCCCGTTTTTTGTGGATCTGCGTTTAAAAATAAAGGTGTTCAGATGTTACTTGATGCTGTCACTTTTTTCCTTCCAACTCCTGGCGAGAAGAAAGAACAAGCTCTTAATCTTTCTAAAGGTGAAGAGAAATTTGATTTGCTCCCAGAAAATGATAAGCCCCTCGTGGCGCTTGCGTTTAAACTTCAAGACACGCAGTTTGGTCAGTTAACTTACATGCGCATTTATCAAGGACAAATTCGAAAAGGTGATTTCATCATCAATACAACGAATAAAAAGTCGGTCAAAGTTCCGCGCTTAGTTCGTATGCATTCTGAAAAAATGGAAGATATTGATGTTTCTTATGCGGGTGATATCATTGCCCTGTTTGGTATTGATTGCGCTTCGGGAGATACTTTCTGTGATGATAACGTCAATGCAGCCATGCAATCGATGCACGTACCAGATCCTGTAATCTCTTTGGCGATCGCTCCAAAATCTAAAGAAGGTTCGAACAATTTCTCAAAGGCTTTACAAAAATTTCGCCGAGAAGATCCTACTTTTCGCGTTTACCGAGATGAAGAATCTAACGAAACCATCATTCAAGGAATGGGTGAGTTGCATCTTGAAATTTACGTTGAGCGTATGAAGCGGGAATTTGCCTGTGAAGTGATCGTTGGAGCTCCGCAAGTGGCTTATCGTGAAACCATTGGCCAAGAAGCGGCTTATGATTACACTCATAAAAAGCAAACTGGTGGTTCGGGTCAGTTTGCAAAAATTGTTGGTAAAATTCGCCCGCTTCCAATTCAAGAAGATGGCAAAGTTTTCATGTTTTCAGATAACGTTGTCGGTGGTCGGATTCCTAAAGAATTTATTCCAGCCGTTGAAGAAGGTTTTGAAGAGCAGTGTCGAAAGGGTCCATTGATAGGCTTCCCGATCGTCAATGTTGAAGTTGAATTGGTCGACGGATCTTACCATGATGTCGATTCGAGCTATATGGCCTTTAAAATTGCAGCTATGGCAGCGATGCGGGAAGTTTATCCAAAAGCAAAACCAGTGGTTCTAGAGCCTATTATGAAGCTTGAGACAACTGTTCCCGAGGAGTACCAAGGCCCTGCGACTGGTCAAATCAATCAGCGTCGTGGTGTTATCTTAGGAACGACTTCTTTTGAAGGAACTGTTGTGATCGAGGCCGAGGTTCCATTGTCAGAAATGTTTGGATACTCTACAGATCTTCGTTCGGCAACCAAAGGCAAAGGCGAATTCAGTATGGAATTTGCGAAGTACTCTCAAACTCCAAGAAATGTCCAAGAAGAATTAGTTAAAAAATTCATTCAAAAGAAAGCTGACGAAGCTAAAAAATAGTCGCTTTCTAGATCAGATAAATAAAAAAAGCCGGCGTAAAAAAACGGCTTTTTTTATTTCAAGTATGGTAGGTCTATTTACTCAGCATTTTTTCAATCAGAAGATAGCTGCCATCGCCGAGTTCGAAATACAAACCGAACCCAACAATCAACAGTAGACCTATTCCATAAATGATATATTTAGCCACGCAAGTTAGATCGGCTGAAACCAGACTAAAGTTAATAAGATGAAGAAAAATATCTCATTCTGAAACAAGTCATATAGACCGCGTCATAAGGCTTTTCTTTCATTCCTTCCTTGCGTCGTGCTAGCTTTTAACTGCACTCATGACGACGATTGTAATTCTCCTCATATTAACTCTTGGTATTTCTTTTATCTGCTCTCTTTTAGAGGCCGTTATTTTATCTGTTAACTCAGCTTTTGTGGGCGTTTTAGTTGAAAATAAAAAAGGTAGCGGAAAGCTCCTTGAGAGTTTAATTGAAAAAATCGATCGGCCCATTTCTGCCATTTTGACCTTAAATACGGTTTCTCATACCTTGGGTTCGGCATTCATTGCTTTTCGTGTCCAAAAACTTTACGGCGATGAATATGTCACCATCGTTTCGGTAATTTTAGTTTTTTGCATTCTTTTCTTTTCTGAAATTTTACCAAAATCAATTGGTGCTGCAAATTGGAAGGCCTTAGCTCCCTTCACCGCTTACACTGTGCAGGCGATGATTGTTTTACTTTATCCCCTTGTCGTCACTTCCGAAAAGCTAGGAAACTTTTTTAAACGTATCGAAGAAACACCCGAGCTCACCCGTGAAGAAATGATCATGACTGCAGAAATTGGAGCTGAAGAAGGGACTTTGAAAGCCAAAGAATCGATGATCATTAAAAATCTTTTAATGTTAGATAAAATTTTTGTTTCTGATGTTATGACTCCTCGGTCGGTATTTTTTGCTTTAGATGGCAAAATGACGACCGAAGAAGTGGCGCAAAAATATAAACCCATTCGATTTTCTCGCGTTCCCGTTTATACGGGATCATTGGATAATATTATTGGCGTCACTCATCGCTATAAAATTTTAGAATCCCTTTCACATGATCAAATTGAAAAAAAGATCAATGAGCTTATAATTCCTGTTGCAACCATTTCAGAGCGCATGACGGTGTCCCACGTGCTTGATTTTTTTATCAAAGAAAAAGAGCATCTAGCGCTGGCTGCTGATGAGTACGGAGTGATTACAGGCCTTGTGACGCTTGAGGATGCTGTTGAGACCCTGCTAGGTGTCGAAATCGTGGATGAGTTTGATAACGTTGAGGACATGCGAAAATATGCCCTTGAACAATGGCAAATCAGAAAACAAAAGCTCCGGAAAACTTAATATATTTTATTTAACGCTCATTTCAAAAAATTGAGGTGTTACTAGTCCAAAGAGCACCACCTTGATGACAAGAACAACTACTAAGGTTAAAACCCCTAAGATAAAAAAAAGACTGATGGTTTCTAGATCTTTTCGGTTTGGTTCGTTCATTTATTTTAGTCCTTCACTGCATCAAAGCTTCCGTCACAGCTAATACAGCATAAAATAGGCCACAACTGATGTGTCGAATGTGGTGTCGAAATGTCTGCTCCTCCGAAAGGGCCTAGAATGACTCGCGAAGAACTTGCAAAAAAAATATACCAAGTCAGCTATTTACAAGGAGAATTCAAACTTCGTTCGGGGACAATCTCTTCTGAGTATTTTGACAAATATCGATTTGAATCTCAGCCTTTAATTCTGGCTGCTATAGCTGAGCAAATGGCTCCCTTAATTCCTGTAGGAACACAAGCTTTAGCAGGCTTGGAACTGGGTGGAGTTCCTATTGCTACGGCCCTATCGCTAAAAACAGGTCTGCCTGTGACCTTTGTTCGAAAAAAAGCCAAAGATTACGGCACTTGCCAATTTGCCGAAGGTCTAGAGATTAAGGATCGCAAAGTTTGTATTATTGAGGATGTAATTACAACCGGAGGCCAAGTTTGTATCAGCACAAAAGATCTGCGCAGCCTTGGTGCTCAAATTGAGAGCGTTCTTTGTGTAATTTACCGAGGACAGCATCAACCAGAACCTACTTTGGTCGAGCTAGGTCTTCAGATGATTCCTTTATTTACCATGAATCAATTGAAAAATTCCTAAGTCATTCCGATAAGTTCATAGATCCTACTTGCGGAGGTTTTATGAGGCTCAATTTTCTGATTCTAATTTTAAGCACTCTTGTGCCTTCGGCGTTTGCAACAGCTAGAATGTGTGATTCAAAAGGAACAGAATTTATTTCTCAACGACCCGAGCTGGCTTGCATGGCCTGCGAAATGGAATTTTCCGACTCGGACTTTCACAAAGAAAAAGCAGCTGAGTATGGAATTAAAGATCCAACGCAACTTAAAATGTTATCAGGACCGACAGATCGTTATTGGGCTCTTATGTCGATTGCCGCTCGCCAATTTTATCCTAAATCTAACGGCCAAATGACTGACGACGAATTTAAATTAGCATTGATTCGAATGGTTTCAGCCATGGGTCCTTGCCGAGAAAATTTTTATGATCCCAATCAAGAGTTTCTGCAACAGCTCAAACCAAATTACGAAAGCAATTCTACAAAAAAATATCAATTTCCTGATTTAAAAACCTCAAGTCTCGATATTTCAGAATACGCCGTCACTAATGATGTGACCTGGAAAAACAAAAACGAAAATAAAGATGATGCCAAAGAGAACAAAAGCTCGCGAAGACTTGAGCAACAAAGAATCGCGGATGCTTTAGGTTTTAGTGATTATAAGTCTTTTCAAAGTCTGATGAAAAAACCTGCCAACTTTATTTTTATGAGCCACGATCAATTACGCTCGGCTCTAAGAGGTACTTTTGACAATCTGCCCTCGGGCGATAAACTTTTTAATTCAAAAAAAGAAGGCGAATACATGCGTTCTTGCGCTCAGCAAATTCAAACCAACCTTAAAAGCAGTAACTTTTTTGCCCCTAAAGCTGGTGATACTTGTACACGCCTTGCAAGATCTTGTTTTCCTAATGACCCAGACACTTGGGTGCAAAAAATTTGCGCCGATCACGGTCTTACAAGTCTGAAGTCTTATGATACTATAAACCTTAGACCTAAAAAAACAGGCAGCAAGTAATTTGCAAAATACTTAGTATTTAATATTCACAACCTGATTGAGTTATGATTCTGTGAATAGTTGCAATCTTCTTACCCATATGATTATTATAAGTAGAGCTTAGGACTTTTATTTCTTGATGCGCTGAGTGCATTCCATCCGAAAGATACTTAGAGACAAATGACGTTTCAAATTGAGTTGCTGATTCAGCATCACGATCTGCTTCATCCACAACTGTCATTTTAGTTTGAACTTCTTTAAGTCCATAAGCTGAAATATCTTGAGGGCATCTCATTTTCAATTCATACATAATTTTTTCTTGAAGTGGAACCGGCAAAAGGCTGTTGGCTTTGAAAACACTGGCTGTGGTGTTAGCCGTCGCTGTGATCGTCATTAAAGATACAATAATTCCGCCTAAAATTGATTTCATAATTAAACTCCTCGATTTATTGATAAACGTGTATAGCACCATTTCTAAAAAAACTCTGTCAGGATTCAATTATTTGCCAATTTACGTTGTGAACTTAAGAATCTTAATGAATATCTTACAAATTTAAATGATTAAGAGGAAAGGCTATTTTCCCATGAAACTAGCCTAAATTTGAATTTCACAATATAGTGCCTCCATGACAAAAAAAACATCTAACATTAACAATCATGTGGACGTCGATCTTTTTCTAAAAGATCTTCGACAACTTTGCGAACTACCAATATCAAAAAAATATGAAAATCACGTACTTAGGGAATACCCCTTCGACTATCAGTTACTCAGTAATAGTTCGCTATATCGCCAAAGCCGAAAGCTTTATCTGTCATTAGGTGGAGTTTATTCCGCTAAAGTTTGCTCCACCATGCGTTCTTTAAGTGCTCAGGATCTTTTTAAAGATGAAATTGAATTTTCACCTTCTTTTACAGAGCTCACATGGTTTAAAAATCATGCTCATGATGTTGTCGACTCTCAGGCTGAAATTGAAGCTCTATCACGGTTTAACGAAATTTCTTTGTTTCATGAACAAAATCATCGTGTGATCTGGCGACTTCTTCCGCCAGCACCCTCTGAAGAACGTGATTTGTGTCGTTACTTAAACTTCGCAGAAAGCCTTGTCGTCACCCTCGATCTGGCTCTTGGCGATGAGCTGGGTAAAAGTCTTTCTCCCGTTTTTGAGCGAATGAAAGTGATTTATCGCACTGGTGGAAATCATCAATGGTCCAAGAAACCAAAAGCAGAGTACCGACAATATTTGTTAGCCCTTCTCTGTTCGACTTATCTTTTGCTAGAGCTGGTCAATCCTGAAGATATTCTGAAAGCAGTGGATTATATTTTTCCTGGCCAAAAGAAAATGAATAAAATGGCCGTTAACCGCGGCCTTGATATGAGTGAATTATTCACTCGAATTACAAATCCTGAGTGGCAAGGAAGATACTGGCAAGAAGCTCGTAAAAAATTAAAAGCCATGCATATAAAATCAAAACAAGAGCCGCACTATATGCCTGAAGATCCTTTAGATTTAGAAGAAGATTTTTTAATCGCGCATCGAGTGTTTGATTTTTATGGTCTTTAATTACTTTTCTGCGGCGATATAAGCAATCCAACTAAGGCAAGATTCGCCCTTTTCAGTGCGTTTAAACTTCCCATCGCCTTCACCTTTACGAGTTGTGCCTTCCCAGTAAACATGAGTTTTTTTAAAACCAACTTCTTCCATAAGGTCGCGCACTTCAGGGATGGACCACATTCGCCAATCGTATTTGAAAACTTTTGTTACTTTTTTCCCATTCATTCGGAAGTGAATATAAAAAAGCGCAAAATTTGAAATTGGATCATAACTGACTTGATCCCAGTAATAAGTGAATTTTTTCTTTTTATGAACATCTTCAATGGCATCATAGCACTGACTGCCACCAAAAATATCGACAATAAAAAGTCCATCTTTTCGGATGCTATTATAAACATTTTGAAAATACTTTTTTAAAAGCGGGCGGCTTTTAAAACAAAAATATGAAAAATTCATCGCAACTGCAATATCGACGGCTGGCAATGGTCCCGATAAAACATTGTGATCCAAAATGTGCAGACGTTTTTTTTGATCTGTGGTTAGCTTATTATCAAAATATTTTCTGCCGTAATCCATGGGTTCGGGATCAATATCTAAACCATAGGCAATATTTTGCGAATTCCACTTCACCCACTCGGCTGACAAAGAAAATGTTCCGCAGAAATCTTCCCTGAAAAATTTTGCCTTTTTATTTTTTAGTTCTTTATAAGTTTGATTGTAAAACTCAATGTCAGACCTTGCGGACTGCACCGATTGTTCATACAAATCATACTTATCAAATGTAATAGCCTGAGATTTCTTGGCAATACGCCGAGCTTTGTTGCGAGTCGCGCTGGTTTTTTTTTGCATAAGACTTAGGGTTCCTCAGAAATAATTTCACGAATCGTGTTTATAATTTCATGCTTTTGCGGCACAGAATTATCTTCTAAATTCGGATGAAGTCCAATTCCAGGCAAGTTTTTACCCGCAATCAGTCTTGGACGAGCTAGCAAATGATAAAATAATTCTTGCACAACTCGGTAAGTAAGATGTTCTCCAAAATTTGTAACTTCCGTATCTTCATTCACAAAAAGAACTCGGCCCGTTTTTTCAACAGAGGCTTTAATCATTTGCCAGTCGTAAGGATAAATCGATCTTAAATCGATCACTTCAACAGAAATTCCATCAGCTTTTAATTGATCAGCTATTTCATTACAGATTAATAAATGACGGCCATAAGAAACAACTGTGATGTCAGTTCCATCCCGAGTGATTTTGCCTTTACCAATAGGGACTAAATAATCTTCTAGATCAGGCCAGCGTGGCTTCCATTTACTGCGATCACCAATCGGCGCATCGATCATAGCTTTTAGTTCTTTTTCATTTTGGGGCTCGCCAGGAATTAATTCTTCTCCGCGAACTCGCATCAAAGCTTTTGGCTTGAGATATAAAACAGGATTTGGATCTTTAATGGCTGAAAGTAAAAGTCCGTAAGCATCTAAGGGATTAGACGGCATAACAACTTTCCAACCGACAAGCCGTGAAGCAAATGAATCAAAAGAGTGCGAGTGATAAACGGATCCTCGAATGCCAGCTCCCACTGGAGTCATCACTGTCATTGGCAAATTATACTGACCGTTCGTACACCATAAAGTGTTTCCGGCAATTTTTAATTGATCAATCGTATTAAAAATATAATCACAAAATTGAATTTCAGCGACACATCGATCGCCTGTCATCGCAATTCCCATCGCCATGCCGATGATTCCGCGCTCATCTAAAGGAGTATTCCAGGCTGTCTTTAAACCTTGAGTCGCCGTAAAAACCCCACCAAGGGGTGCTCCGACATCTTGTCCAAAAATATCTCGCACATTCATGCGACTTTCACCGTAATGAAGAGCCATGCGGATGGCTTGAGCCATATTTGCCATTAGAATTTTCTCCAATCCGCATTTTCATTATCAACAAAGATATGATCCCAAACAGTTTCAGCCGAAGGCACTGGTTCTTTACGTGCCATCTCTGCCGATCGAACACTTTCTTCTTCATAGTTAAGCCAAATTTCCTTAACTTTTGCTTCCGTCAAGAGGTCTGCTTTGAGTAAATCTTTTTCAAAAGTTTTTAAACAATCTAATTGGCTATCATCTAAATTAGCACCACTGGCTGACGAATGTCCGTAAAGTCTTGAAACCTTTGCTTCAATAAAAGAAGGCTTTCCTGTTTTTCGGATAAATTCCATTTCTTCTTTGACCACCAAATAAGTTTCAACGGGATCGTTGGCATTGATCACGCGAGCTCTAATGTTAAATGCTTTGGCTCGATCGGCGATAAATTTTTCGCCGTGTTGATCGTCGTAGCTTGTAGAAATTCCCCATTTATTATTTTGCACTGTGATCAACATGGGCAGTTCTTTTCCGGGACGCGAAGCCCAGATCAAACCGGTGGCAAAATCACCTTCAGCCGTTCCCGCATCGCCGCCAGTAACAATAGAAATTCCTTTTGATTGATGCCTTCTCTGAGCATGAGCTGTTCCACAAGCAATCGGATACTGAACTTCAATGGGCGAAGTCACTGGAGCCACATTCCATTTTGGAATGCAGTAATGATTCGAAAAATTACGACCGCCCGTCGAAGGATCTGTCACTCGATTCATCATCAAACGAATCGAATCCACCATTTCCATTCCCATCGCAATCAATGTGGGAGTACCACGATAATGAAGATGCAACCAATCATACTCAATGCCTTGTCCCTTTCGGACCAGCATTCCCAAGGGAACGCCCCAAGCTTCTTCACCAGGAGCTCCGATCCAAAAGTAAGATTCACCCGCTCGGTAAATTTTAATAAGTCGTTCTTCAAGAACCCGAGATTTCACCATCAAATCATGCATTTTTAAAAGAAGGTCTTTGGGTAAACCTGAAAAGCTTTTAGCAGAAGAATTTTTCTTCGGGAGTGGCTGTTTTTTGGATGGTTTTGGAGAGGTCTTTTTAGTCATCGCCACATCCTTACTCGGAGGTTCACTGTTTTTCATCGTCTTTAGTTTCGTCTTCTTGTTTAAACGAAAATGACTGATTTTGTCAGTGAGATTATGACTCAGAAATAGGCCTTAACGCAGCCTGTCTCCTATGAGCCATAAGTCTTTCTATTTTCGCGCCTGAGGAGCCACTTGCCCCTCAGCAATGACCATGAGATCAAGAAGAATGCTTGTCGCTTCCTGAAGATCGGCACGCTTTAAGTACTCTTTTTCTCGCTCTTCTTTTTTACCATAGCGATTTTTGCTTTTCTTTTTTTCTTTCTCGATTTTTTCTTTATCCTTTAAAATATCACTGACTCGAATGACTTTGCCGCGCTCTTTTGCTTTGGCTAAATCTTCGATAATTTTTTTGAATTCAACGTTTTTATCGACGCGGGCTTGGGATTTATCTTTTAAGGATTTAATCCATTCTGGTTTGATCAGCGACCAAGCGCCCTCGCCAGCTTTTACAAAGCCTGTATCGGATACAAAATTATCGATTTTTTTAGGTGGTAAAGAGTAATCCAAAGACTTCTCTCCCACTTCTTCAGTGCTAAAAGGACCCGGCAAAACAACATCCGCTTCAACCCCTCGATGCTGAGTTGAGTTTCCACCAGGAATAAAAAACATTCCGATGGTCACTTTAACGGCACCCAAATCATTGGGAACACCGCGAACCGTTTGGACACTTCCTTTACCAAAAGTATGGTCGCCACCAACAATCACAGCCCGTTTATAATCTTGTAAGGTTCCTGCCACAATTTCAGAGGCACTGGCGCTAATCCGAGAGGTCAAAACCACCATGGGACCGGCCCAATCCACTGTAGAATCAGAGTCTGCAAAAATAATTTCTGAGCGACCTTCATTTTTAGAAGATTGTTTTACGACGTTACCCGTTTTAAAAAATAATCCTGCCACTTTGACAGCATCATCAAGACTTCCACCGCCATTATTAGAAAGATCTAAGACAATACCTTGAACTTTATTTTCACGAGCTTGCTTAACAAGTTTTTTCATATCATCAGCGCAAGTTCTTCCACCGCGGTGTGATTCAGCATAAAAACTAGGTAAATTAATAATTCCAATTTTTATTTTTTTGCCACTAATTTCTTTATCTTGATAAGAAATTGAAGCCGCTTCGTCTTCAAGCTTCACTTCATCGCGAGTCAAATTCACATCCAGACGTTTTTTTCCATCTGGCTGACTGCGAAGAATCGTTAGACGAACTTTTGTTCCCTTCGCTCCACGGATTTTCTTAACAACATCTTTTAAATCCATGTCAATCACATTTTCAGAGGGGCTCTCGCCCTGTCCAACGGCAATAATTTTATCTTGAGGTTCAATTAAGCCCGACTTGGCCGCGGCTCCACCTGGAACAAGCGCTTCAACAACCGTAAATCCATCTTGCGATGAAAGAGTTGCGCCAATTCCTTGAAGTTTTAACTCCATGGAAATACGAAAATCTTCCCAAATATCTCTAGACATATAGCTTGAATGTGGATCTAAGGCTCTTGCAAAGCTGTCAAGATAACCAGCATAAATATCACTCAGTGGAGTTTCTACTGTCCTTTTCACTGCCCGATCATAGTTTTTAATCACAGCTTTTTTTGCTTCTGCCATCTTCATATCAGTTGCTAAATAATTTGAAATTTGAAAATGAACATATTTTTTCAAAAACTCATTGGCTTCATCTTTATTTTTTGGCCACGGCTTTTTATCTGGATCGTAAACAAATTCTGTTTTTGTATCAAACTTGTAGTCTTTATCTAAAAATCCTTTGGCGTATTCTGAACGTTCTTTGACTCGCTGGTTGACCAAATCTTGAACTTTTCCAAGAAAAGAACAATCTTGCTCTTGGCTTTTTTTAAATTGCCCCGTCATTATTTTTTTAACTTCTTCAATGTCAGCTTGAGTCAGATAAATTTTTGCAGAATCAATTCGTTTTAAATATTGATCATAAACGCGATTTTCTAAATCTTTATCCAAAGTGCTATATTTCACATGATTGGCTAAAAAGCCCTGCTCAATAGGGTAAATATAACGGCACTCTAAACCGGTTCTCTCGCTGCGAGCTTGCGCCTGCACATCAGTTCCAAGAACAAATAAACTGAAAAATCCGAACATAAAAATCAACTTCGAGAAACCAGACATTTCAACCGCCTTTGATGCCAATAGGGAAAGCAAGTACCTATCGGCGCACGTGAAATAAAAATAATACCTGACTTAAGTAGGAAGCTGCAAACGATGCTGACCTGCTTTATCGATCTTCAAACAATGTCAGTTGGGATGAGTTTTGTCTGTGTTCTGAGCGCAGACCCGACAGGGTGACTTCATGCTTTATAAAATTGCCCTTATGAGTTTCGATCATGAAAAATGACATGTCTGGATAACTCGACTTTAGCCGCGTCATTTCTTCCACAATCAGCTGAATATTTTTTGGATCGTCATCCGACATCCCAAAACGGTGATGAGGATTATGTCCGTAAGTTTTAATCGCCTCTTCAACGCTGGCTCTGATCGCCCGTTGTTTTAGTTCCGCGATACTTAAAATTAACTTCTCATCACCTAATAAGTGACGAGTTTGATTGTTGCTAACAGCAAAAATACTTAAATAGTTGGGCTCCATTGGCAGCCAATTTTTACTGACAAACTCACGCACACCAGCTTTTAACGTTTCGGGATGGTGACCTCGAGCTGTGATTAAAGAAATAGGTCTTTGATTGAAAGTAGCATGATAAAAGCATTCCCAAGAGGGACCTTTCCAGTGCACATCGGGCAAATTTAAAATGGCTGCGACATCTTCAATAAAAAATTGTCGACTTTGACCAAGCTGGGATAAGGCATCAATTTCGTGGTCGCGAAAATTTCTAAAAGTGCCGCGATGATCGAAATCTCTGATTTCATAATCTTTATAAATTCCCGATTTTCCAATCAAAGGATGAACCTGGCCATAATCACCTGTGCCAATCACCAGTTCCCCACCATGATCTTTGTGAAATAACACCAAAGGGGTCGTTAAAAAAGCGATGTTGTCATCAAAATCAAAAAAATAAAAACTACGGCCCCCTAAATGGTGATTTCGATCCTTTTCTTGGAATCTTGGAATACCAATTTCAAGTTGGCCTTTTTTTACATGATCGTTCATGGGACCTATTTGACTCTTTTACGAGTGATAACTTTTTTAACTCCTAAAGCCTGAGCCTTGCGAGCTGCGGGCGATGGAATTTTAATATCCGCAGCGGGTGCTGCGATTTTTTTAGTTTTTTTAGACGCTTTTACTTTTCCGGTTGTTTTCACCGTGATTTCTTTGGGCTTACTTAAATTGTATTTATCATCTTTTTGCGCCAAAAGTTCCAAAGCTTGCTCGAGCGTCACACCTTCCGGCGTAATGCCCTCTCCTAAAGAAGCACTGACTTTACCACATTTAACATAAGGTCCGTAACGACCATTAAAAACTTGAATCACTTCCTCAGTTTTTGGATGCGGTCCTAGTTCTTTTAAAGCAGAGGCTTTGCCTCGGCCTTTTTTAGGTTGATTCAGCAATTCTAAAGCTCGTACTAAATCAATTTGAAAAATACTTTCACCTTTAGGAATAGAGCGATAATCACCTTCATGAACAATAAAAGGACCAAATCGACCAAGCCCCGCTTTGATATCTTTCTTTGTCCCAGGATGTTCCCCCAAAGTTTTTGGAAGTAACAATAACTCCACGGCTTGCTCTAAATTCACTGTTGTTGGTTCTGTTCGAGGAGGAATGGAGGCCCGTTTTGGTTTTGGATTTTCATCAGTTAAATCCCCCAACTGAACATAGGGTCCATAACGACCACTTAAAACATAAATAGGTTCCCCAGTTTTAGGATCCTTTCCTAAAGCGTCGGCTCCGTTAATTTTTTGATCAATCCATTTTTCAACTTCTAAAGACGTCACATCTGCAGGTGATTCACTTTCAGGAATTGAGGCACTGACTTTTTCGCCCTCGCGCTGAGAGGTCACGTAAGCACCGTACCGACCGACATGAAAAGCATAGGATTCAAGACCTTCTAAGCGAATCGTTCGGGCTTCATCGGGATCAATTTTTTCACTTTGAGAGTCCACTTGGGATTTAAGGCCCTTCACTCCAAAGTAAATCGACTTTAAATATTTTTCCCAATCAAGTTCACCATCAGCAATATGATCTAAAGATTCTTCCATACCGCTGGTAAAACCAAGATCAACATACTCTGGTAAATATCGACTTAACAATTTCGAAACCACCATCGCCGTAAAGGTTGGTACCAACGCAGTCGCATTTTTTCTAACATAACCACGATCAATAATTGTTCCAATAACAGAAGCATAAGTGGAAGGACGACCAATGCCCTCTTTTTCCATCGTCTGAACCAAAGAGGCCTCTGTAAATCGAGCGGGAGGTTTTGTTTCATGCGAGGTCGGTTCCAATTTTTCAAGTTTTACATTTTCGCGAACTTTTAAAGCTGGCAATCGAACTTCGCGCTCTAATAATTCGGCTTCAGGATCATCACTGCCTTCAACATAGGCCCGCAAGAAACCAGAAAATTCAATGGTCATCCCATTGGCAGCAAATAAAGCAGACCCCGCTTGCAGCTTAGCAGAAACTTGTTTTTGTCTGGCATCAACCATTTGGCTCGCCATTGTGCGCTTCCAAATAAGTTCATAAAGTTTTAATTGAGTGCCAGTTAATCCTGTCGCATCGGGATCAACAAACACAGTTCCAGCAGGTCGAATGGCTTCATGCGCTTCTTGTGCGCCTTTGGCTTTTTTTCCTGCGTAACTGCGAGGAGTTTCTGGTAAAAATTCTTTTCCATATTTATGAACGATGTTTTTTCTAGCCGCGGAAATCGCTTCTTGAGAAAGAAATGTCGAATCCGTTCTCATATAGGTGATAAAACCTTGTTCGTATAATTTTTGAGCCACTTGCATTGTTTCGCGCGAACTCAATCCTAATTTACGATTCGACTCTTGCTGTAAAGTCGACGTGATAAAAGGCGGTGCCGGTTTACGAGTGGTGGGGCGTTCTTCAACTTCACTGACAACAAAAGAGCCTTTTTCGACTTCTTTTAAAATATCTTTTGATTTATTTTCATCTAAAACTAAAAAATCTTTTCCCTCATTTAATTTCCCTGTCAAAGGGTCAAAGTCTTTACCTGTCGCTACTCTAGTATTTTTATAAGATTGCAGACGACTTTCAAATTCGACGCCGTCTTTATTCAGAAAAGCTAACAATCCCCAATAAGCACTTTTTTTAAATCGAATACGTTCATGCTCTCGTTCAACAATCAAGCGCACCGCCACCGACTGCACTCGTCCTGCGGAAAGCCCATAAGCAATTTTTTTCCAGATCAAAGGTGAAATCGTATATCCTACTAAGCGATCTAAAATTCGACGAGCCTCTTGGGCGCGCACTAAATTAAAGTCAATCTCACGGGTTTCTTTTAATGATTTTTGAATCGCTTCCTGAGTGATCTCATGAAAGACCATTCGTTTTGTCGGAATCTTAGGCTTTAGAACTTCAACTAAGTGCCAAGAGATACTTTCCCCTTCGCGGTCTTCGTCCGTCGCAAGATAAAGTTCACTGGCTTCTGCCATTTTATCTTTTAAAATTTTAACCACTTTTTCTTTATCGCGGGGAATGCAATAAATAGGATCAAAATTGTTTTCAACATTAACCCCTAACTGGGACCATTTTTCTTTTTTAAATTTGGCAGGGATATCTTTAGCGGATCTTGGGAGATCTCGAATATGACCCATGCAGGATTCAACAATATATCCCTTGCCTAAGAATTTACGGATCGTTTTTGCTTTTGTGGGGGACTCAACTATCACTAGCTTCGCACCCGCGATTGATTTTTTTGCCATTCGTCCTTAATTGTACAATGCTGTCTATATAAATGTGCAATACTCAATGTACCTAGTGAAAATGATTGGTTTAGGAAGATCGCGCAAGTTTTAACTTTGACTTCACGCTTCAACAGGACCTTCAAGTGTGAACCTGCCTCATAAATAGGATTTAATAAAAGAATGAAAAAAATCTCTGAATTCAATTCTGCATTAAGTTTTCTGCTGACCGACATTGATGACACTTTAACTGACGAAGGGCAACTGGGAGGTCCAGCTTATCAAGCCCTTTGGAATTTAAGTGAACGCGGCGTAAAAGTCATTCCGATCACTGGACGTCCGGCGGGTTGGTGCGAAATGATTGCACGCCAATGGCCCGTCGCAGGAGTCGTTGGGGAAAATGGCGGCTTCTACTTTCGTTATCACAATAAAAAAATGCACCGACATTTCTACTTTGATGAAAAAACTCAACAGCAAAATCGTCACCGCCTGCATCAACTTCAAAAAAAAATATTAGAAGAAGTTCCGGGCTGTCAGTTAGCTTCAGATCAGTTTTGTCGATTAATGGATCTAGCCATTGATTTTTGCGAAGACGTTCCCGCTTTACCAGATTCAGAAGTTAAAAAAATTGTTTCACTTTTTGAAGCGGCGGGTGCGCAAGCAAAAATAAGTTCTATTCATGTGAATGGTTGGTTTGGCGATTATAACAAAGTCACAATGTCGCTTAAAATGCTTTTAAAAGAATTTGGAATCTCTGAATTAGAAGCTAAAAAAGTAGCGGGATTTTCTGGAGATTCTCCCAATGACGAGCCCATGTTTGCCTATTTTCCGCATTCCTTTGGCGTCGCCAACTTACTAAAATTCGAAAGTATTTTAAAAAATAAACCGACTTATATTTCACAAAAAACAGGCGGCGAAGGTTTTGTCGAAATTACTGAAGCCATTATTAAAAAAAAGAGCTTATCTTAGGCCCATTGGCTTGCAGATAAGCTCTTAGAAAAATTTCAGATCAACTTTTTAAAACTTTTATCTTTTATTTTTATTTCTGATTTTCTTTTTCTTTTTCTGAATTCTTTTTGCATGATGACGAGCGCCCTTTTTTCGAGTTTTGCGCATCACTTTTCTTTTCTTAGCCATAAATTCTCCTATTTCTTGTTAACATTTAATAAAGCAGCAAATGGATTGTTAAAGGGTAACGAAGGCGATCGAGCTCCTGGTCGACTTCCGCTATTATTGCCACTTCCTGGCTGCGGACGGTTTCCACTTTGTGGACGACTGCCACTGGAAGCTTGAGCTCGTGGACCGTCCGTCCTTGGCTCTTTGCTAGGCTCAGGCCGAGGAGGCTTAGGCGTTTCTTTTTTAGGGCTCTTCATCTCAGCTTTTTTCTCAGAACTTTTTTGCGATTTTCTTGGAGTTTTCTTCTGAGCGGGTTGTTCGACTTTTTCAGCCGCTGAATCTAATTTCATAGTTAATGAAATCTGATTTTTATCTGTATCTACTTTTAAAACTTTGATGGTGACTTGATCCCCCGGATTCACCACTTTACGAGGATCATCGACAAACTTATGGGCTAGTTCTGAAATATGAACCAAACCATCTTGATGAACACCAATGTCCACAAATGCTCCAAAGTTTGTCACGTTAGTCACAATGCCTGGGCAAATCATATCGGTTTTTAAATCTTTGACTTCAAAAATATCATCTCGAAATTGAAACGCCTTAAACGGATCCCGAGGATCGCGTCCTGGCTTTTCGAGTTCATTCACCACATCGTTAAAAGTAAACTCACCAATGAGTTTGGCCCATTTAGTTCGATTTTCTAAAAGTTTTTTAGCGCCTTGCCCGATCAGATCAGAGACATTGGCATTCAATTCGTGCGCCATATCACGTACAGCTTGATATCGTTCCGGATGAATTCCGGTTGAGTCTAAAATACTTTTTCCATTAAAAATTCGCAAAAAACCAGCCGCTTGCTCGTAACTTTTAGTTGAAAATTTAGGAACTTTTAAAAGCTCAGCACGGTCTTGAAATAGACCTTTGGCTTTTCGATGCTCCACCAAGCTTTGCGCTAAGGCAGGACCAATTCCCGAAACATGTGACAGTAAAGGGGCTGAGGCTGTATTCAGATCAACACCGACTTGATTCACACAACTCTCAACCACGAATTCTAAAGATTTTTTTAAAGAGGGCTGACCAACATCATGCTGATATTGCCCAACACCAATAGATTTAGGATCAATTTTTACAAGTTCCGCCAGAGGATCTTGCAGCCGTCTTGCAATAGAGATCGCTCCTCGCACAGTGATATCAAGATCAGGAAATTCTTCCCGAGCGATATCAGAGGCCGAATAAACAGAAGCTCCGGATTCATTCACCATCACAACTGGAATAACAGAGCCTATTTCTTTTAATATTTTTCTTAAGAAAATTTCAGTCTGCCTGCCAGCGGTGCCATTGCCAACGGCCACGGCTTGAATTTGTATTTGCTTTAAAACTTCCGAAAAAAGAGCTTTTGCTTTTGCATCTGCACCATCGCCATTAATATGTAAAACCGTATGAGAAATAAACTGCCCTGCTTTATCAATCAATGCAACTTTGCAACCTGTTCGCAAACCTGGATCAACTCCTAAAACAACTTTCGGCCCATAGGGAGATGCCAACAAAAGCCTTCGAACATTTTCTGCAAAAACTTTTATGGCGTCTTCATCACTTCTTTCTTTTAAGGCCCGGTGGACCTCATTACAAACAGAAGGAATGACGTAAATTGATAAAGCCGTTTTAGCGCAGTTTTTTAAAAACATTCCAATGGAAGTCTCAGGCGTTGAAGTAGAAAACTTTTCGTAATGAGAGAGCAAAAGCTCTTCTTCACCTTTGATATCAACAGAAAGTTCTTCCTCTTGCCAACCTCGTCGCATCGCCATGTAGCGATGACTGGCTTTGGGATCAAGCAATGTTTTTACTGGCTCTTCAAACTCTTTATACATTTCATATTTTGAATGAGGCTTATAACCTTTAGCCGCTTTGGAAAGGATGCGACCCTTTTCAAAATAATTATTTCTTACACTTAAACGCAACTCAGGATCATTGGAAATTTTTTCGACCAAGATATCCTGGGCCCCTTTTAACGCTTCATCATAGGTCTGAATTTTAAAGGCTAAATTAATATAGTTTTTGGCTTTCGTTTCAAAAACCATTTCATCTTGGATCAGACCATGGCCCATCTCCCAAATCCAATTTGCAAGAGGGTCTAATCCTGCATCTCGAGCGATGGTGGCTTTGGTTTTTTTCTTCTTTTTAAAAGGACGATAAATCTCTTCTAATTCGCCTAAATCCCAAGACGTATCGATTCTTTTTTTAATTTCAGCGCTTAAATTTCCTTGATCGGAAATTTCTTTGACTAAGAATAGTTTTCTTTTCACAACTTCATTGTAGGTCTCAAAGCCATCAATAATTGCTTTGATTTGCACTTCATCAAGATTGCCCGTTTTTTCTTTTCGGTATCTTGCGATAAAAGGAACAGTTCCACCTTCCGCCGATAAATCTAATACGGCTTGGACGGATTTTCCAGAAACCTGAGGGACAAGTCGATTCAAAAAACTGAGCAAAGCTTGGTCCATTAAAACCTCAAATAATTATTTTTTGGAAGGGTCCGCACCGGAGTCGGCATTTCAACGGCCCTTTATTTGTGACGGTACATAATCAATCCGTGAGAAGTATCATAGGGAGAAACCCCCACAGTGACTCGATCACCGACGACAACGCGTATATTAAAGCGTCTCATTTTTCCACAGAGCTTTGCTGATATCTCTACCGTATTGTCCAATTGGACCTTGTAGATACCACCCGCAAGCGCGTCCACTACTTTACCGTCTATTTGTGCTAAATCGTCTTTGGCCATGTGCTAAATTTGTAAGTTAGTTTCTGCGTCGACGCAACTCTTATCTAGTGTAGTTGCTGATCAGAATGCGCTTTCCGTCGCGAAAAAGAACTTCTAAACGATCGTTATCATTAGAAAGAATCCATCCCCAGCCTAAAACCTTATGTTGCAAGGGCTTCGCGGCTTCAAAGGTTGCTTTCATATCGTAAGTTTGGGCTTTATCCGTTTTATGCTTTTCGTGAAATTCATTCCACCGACGCTCTTCTTCATTTAAAGCTGCTTTATCGGCGTTAATTTTGGCCTGTTCAGATTTTTTAAGCTTTGGAACTTTGGCAGGCTTTGCTTCTTTAACGACGTCTTCAATTTTTTCAACTTTAGCCGCAACAGCTACAACTGGAATTTCTTTTACTATTTCATTTTTACTTTGTTTTTTTTGGTCATTTTTTATTTCTGGAGCCGCTTTTACCGTGGCCTCTTTAGCAGGGGCTTTAGGAGCTGGCGCTGCCGATTTTTTTGGAGGAGCTTCTTTTTTTGTCTTTACCGCGGGCTTAGCAGCTGCTTTTTTAGGCGCCGGCGCCGTTTTCTTTGTGGCCGCGACTGGTTTTTTGGCTGCATTTTTAGATGCTGAAGCTGATGCTTTTTTTGCCATCGACGCTATCCTCCGATTTCGGTTTAATCGTGATTCTAAGATTGATCTATACTAACTTGATTGTCGATGTAACGAAATTCTAGAGAAATTATCGCGTAGCATTAGTAAAAAGGCAGGATTATGAAAGCCGCACAAATTCTAAAGCTTAATCCTGATGTCATTCAACTGATAGCAGGAAGCGAAAACGCTCACGCCGTTACGGTTCATACCCCCGAAACGGCCGATAAAGGCTCTCTTGTTTTTATCTCTCAACCCGAGCAATTGATTGAATGTCTCTCTCGAAAAGCGACTATTATCATCGCAGCTTATGATGTTCCTAAAGGATCATTTCAATTAGGTGCCGATCAAGCTTTGTTTAGAACTCAAAAAATGAATCTAGCAATGTCTTGGATTCTTCCATTATTTGATCGCAAAGAAGAACGTTTCCAATGGGGTGTTGATCGGCATAATTCAGCTTATGTGGATTCGACGGCTCAATTAGGAGCTCAAGTTAAAGTTGGTCCTGGCGCCTTTATTGGTGCCAATACTGTGATTGGTCAGGGTACTTTGATCGGCGCTAATGCTGTGATTGAAAATGATGTCGTGATTGGACAAAATTGTATTATTCATCCTCTCGCATTTATTGGAGCCCAAACTGTGATGGGTCAACGCTGTGAAATTCAACCGCATGCGACTCTTGGTCCCGATGGATTTGGCTATGCGACAGATAGCAATGGTCGACAAAGAAAAATACCTCAGCTGGGTAAAGTTATTTTAGGCGATGATGTTGAAATTGGCGCTAACACAACAATTGATCGAGCCACTTTAACAGAAACAAAAATCGCTTCCGGAACTAAATTTGATAAAAACTGCCATTTAGCTCATAACTGCGAAGTGGGGAAAAATAGTCTTATCGCCGCTGGCTTTATGACTGCAGGATCGACAAAAATTGGTGCTCATTTTATGACCGGCGGAAATAGCGTGGTTTCAGATCATATTACTATTGCTGATAATGTGATGCTAGCCGGAAGGTCGACCGTGACGAATGATATCGAATCTTCCGGTGCTTACGGTGGCTATCCATTGCAATCATTAAAAGACAGTCTTAAATCTATTGCGTGTCTTACTCATCTTCCTAAAATGCGAAAGCAGCTTTCTGCTATCGCGAAAAAATTAGGAATCGAAGATACGGAAAAATAATTATCTTAATAAGAAGATTTTTTTCGTCGATTTAAAACATCGAGTATTTTAAAAATCGACACTCGATATTTCCATTAAAGACAAAATGCTTACGAGTTGATTTTAATTTCAAATCGGCAATTAAATCTTTATTTCCTGAAAGGATCCAAGCGTCCCAGCCTTTAAACTTATGTTTTAAAGTAAAACTGATATCTCGGTAGACGTCTCGCACATTGTCTTCATCCCCGATACGAATTCCATAGGGAGGATTCATCACAATCATTCCTTTTTCCACAGGAGGCTCAACCATCGCTACTGGCTGACGACTGAGCTCGATCACATGGTCAACACCAGCACTTTTTGCATTCACCTGAGTCATTGCAATGGCTTTTTTATCAATATCATAACCATAGAATTTAAAGTCGAGATCTTCTTTTTCCTGAGCCACAGCTTCATCGACAAGCTTTCCCCAAACATCCCGGTCAAAACCTAAAAGATTCATAAAAGCAAAACGCTTTCGCTGAATACCAGGAGCAATATTCATAGCCATCATGGCCCCTTCGATCAGAAAAGTTCCAGATCCGCACATAAAATCCACCAATGGTGATTTTTTATCCCAACCAGAAAGGACTATCAGACCCGCAGCAAGATTTTCTTTTACAGGAGCATCAACAACTTCTTTTCGGTAACCACGAGCAAAAAGACTATCACCTGAAGTGTCGATAGAAACATTGAAACTATTTTTATAACCCTTCACATGAATTCGAAGAGCCGGATTATTGTTATCAACATCTGGGCGCACACCAAATTTTTCAGTGAATTGATCAACGACAGCATCTTTGATTTTCATCGCAACAAATCGCTGATCTCGCAGCATGCATTCTTTTACATTCACATCGATGGTTAAAGTTTGGTCAGGTCTAATATACTTTGTAAAATCATGATGCATGATTTGTTCGTAAAGTTCTTCCGGCTGGTAAGCCGTAAAATCTAAAACCGGTTTTAAAATTCGACTGGCCAAGCGTGACTGAAGATTGGCTTTATAACAGCCTTCCCAGTTGCTTTCAAAAACGACACCGCCGGCACGAATTTCGACAACATTAAGATCAAGATTTCGAAGTTCTTCAGCTAAGGCCTCGACAAGACCTTTAGGAGCAGTCGCAATAAATTGAGGCATAGATTTTTCCTTTCAAGCTTTTAAGACAACACCTCCCAATCGGGCGCGGTCCAAGAGAAACAGGAATCTAAAGGATTTTAGCTTAATTCACAAGATTTGAGATAATAAGATGTAGTAATTTCGCGGTGAAAGCAAAAACTGTTAAAATACTTCTGCTAATGAGGCTGAGATCAGCTGGCAGTCACTTCTTTGCAGTGATACCTGTGCCACAGAATCATCGACCATGGTGATGATATAATTTAAAACAGTAGGAGTCTGACTTTCTAAAACCGAGGCTTCCGCCACAATATATCGCATTGATAATTGAGTTTCTTGAGCAACAAACAACCGACCCTCAAGAATGGCTTTGCCTTCGCACTTGGCGTGAGCCTGGCTCAGGGAACTAAATAAACATAATATTAAAACAAACAGGACTCGCATGACTTATTTCCTTACGAAAAACTTTTAGTGTTATAAAAGTACTCGAAAAGAGTCCAATAGATAAATCAGTTCGATGAAACTAATTATGCATAAAAAGAATAATAGACTCTCACTTATTCAGTAGCTAAGTATCAGCGTACCTAGGCCCGCCGCCGCCTTCAGGAACCGTCCATTCAATATTTTCAAAAGGACATTTTAAATCACAGGTCTTGCAGTGGATACAATTAGTGTAATTCACCTGCAATTCCATTTGTCCCTGATGAGTCCCCGAGGGGATCATTTCATAAACGCTGGCAGGACAAAATAAGTTACAGGGCGATTTGTACTGAGGTTGACAAACGGTTCGGCAAATATCTGTATTGGCCACTAACAAATGATTCGGACTGTCCTCATCATGCAGGGTTCCGGTTAAATAAACGCTAGAAAGTTTATCAAAGATAATTTGGTGATCAACCTTTGGAAGTTTCATTTCTTCTTGAGCCACATTATCGCTGCCCCAGACTTCGATCACTTTTTTTGTGGTTTTTGCATCTAACAGACCTGCGGCACCATCAGAAAAACTCCAGCCCCCGGTCAATTCTTGCAGTGCAATTCCGGGCAAGGAAGCTACTAAACCTTGGCTTAGTGTGTGATGGAAATTTCGAACTCGGTAGAGATCTTTTTTAACATAGCTTGCTTGAATTTTAGCTTCATACTGGCTGGTCAAACTTTCAGAAAAATCGCCTTTTTCTAAACCTTGCAAGGCCACTTCAGCCGCCAGCATTCCTGATTTCATGGCCAAATGAATGCCTTTTAACTTTTGCACATCGACCATACTAGCGGTATCACCGCAAACCATCCACCCGTCGCCATAAAGTTTTGGCATCGAATACCAACCACCGGCTGGTAAAGTTTTACCACCGTAAGCAATGACTTTTCCACCCTTTATCATATCGGCAATAAAGGGATGGGTTTTAAGCTTTTGTAAATCACGATGCGGATCTAGAAGTGGATCTTTTGTATCAAGGTAAGCCACCAGGCCTAAAATAATTTTATCTCCAGGAATGGTGTAAATAAAAGTTCCACCAATGCTTTTTTTCAAAGGAAAACCTAAAGTGTGAATCACTTTCCCAGGCTTGACTGTCCCTGCGGGCATTTGAATTATTTCTTTCACGCCCTCTTCAAAAACTTCAGGATTTTTTCCTTTGCGCAGATCTAATTTTTTAACGACTTGTTTAAATAATGAACCCCGCGTGCCTTCGGCAAAAACCACGCATTTAGATTTTAATATATATCCCGCTTCAAAATTAGCTTTCGGCGCGCCTAATTTATCTCGGCCTTTATCGCCTGTGCGAACCCCAACAATTTTATCACCTTCGTACAAAGCTTCCACCGCTGCAAAACCTGCAAAAATATTTATGCCTTTAGCTTCACACTGCTGACCAAGCCATCGATTGAATTTTGAAAGAGAAATAATTTGATTTCCCTTATTGTGAAATGGCGGCGGAGTGAGAGGAAATTTAATCGCAGAATTTTTTGCCAGATAGTAAACCGCATCTTCAGTTACTTCTGCATCTAAGGGACAGCCTTTTTCTTTATAATCAGGAATTAGTTCGGCCAAGGCTTCGGTTTTTAAAACCGCACCGGAAAAACTGTGCGCTCCAATCTCAAGACCTTTTTCTAAAACCGCGATCATGGGTTCAGCAATAGCAGTTCCATTTTTTTGGCCTGCTTGAATAGCTTCGTTGTGTTTTTGAATTAAATTTTGCAAATGCAAAGCACAAGACAGTCCCGCGGCTCCACCACCAACGATCAGGACATCAACATCCATGACTTCTCGACTGACACCTTCAGGAAGATCACTCCGAATCATATCATTACTCCTTAATCTTGGTCCACAGGCTCAGATGTATCTTCCACAACCGGAGCTATTTTCCTAGTAGGACTGATCAATTGGGTCTGTACTTTTAAATCAGCTTCATCTTGGCCGCCAGGATAAACTCGTCGCTTGGCGCGCTCTTGAATTTCTTCTTGATAACTCGAATTCTGATTTTCTTGAGCCCTTAAAGCTTGGGCTTGGGCTTGAGCCATCAAAGAAAATAAAAGTAAGATCATACTGGTGAATTGAATAACTAATTTCATAGCTAACCTCGCCTTCGTATTTCAATAGATTCACCTTCGATTGTCACTCTCTATGTGGGAAAGCGGCGATGAGATTTCATAGGAATTTGTTTACGGACCTGATTGATTCTGTCCTTTGTCAAAACGTGAACCTCAACAGCTGGCTGTTGTAAAATTTCTGCAATGATTAAACCCCAAGGATCAATTAAAAGCGAGTGACCGTAAGTGTTACGCTGTCCTCCATGAGAACCCACATGGGTTCCGCCTTGCGCACTGGCCGCCACAAAAGCTTGGCACTCAATAGCGCGAGCACGAAGAAGAATTTGCCAATGAGCCTCGCCTGTTTTTGGTAAAAAAGACGAAGGCACAAGAATTAAATCACACTCCTGCTGAGCATAGTGTGAATACAATTCGGCAAATCTTAAGTCATAACAAATACTCTGCCCTACTTTCCAACCAAAAATATCAACCACTTCGGGTTTTATTCCATGCTTGAAAATATCAGATTCACAAATCGGAGTTTGGCCCTGCAAGTGAATATCAAAAAGATGAATTTTTTGATAAGGCGAATGGATTTTCCCATCGGGAGAAATTAAAATCGTCGCATTGTACAACTGACCATCAATTTTTAAAGGCGATGCTCCTAAATGCAAAAAACAATTTCGCGCCATCGCAATATGACGAAGCTCATTAAAGGCATCATCGTTAAGACTCAGTCCTTCAATTTTTTGACCTTCCACCAAACGCATATACAAACAGTTTTCGGGGAAACAAAAAAGATCCACAGCCTCACTGACTGGAACTTGCGTTATTAAGTTTCTTATTTGCGCTAAATTATCAGCCACTCGATCTATCGAGGTCATTTGGCAAAGTGCAATTTTAAGTTCGGGTTTCATTACTGAGGGATTTCTTCAATATCTGATACAGAGGACGCCTTGGCATCGCGACAGACCCAATGGCTGGCTTCAAGATTTTTCTTCACTCCCTCTAAGACTTTTTTACAGGACTCGGGATTCATACCGGAACCAATCACCTGAGATTTGCCGTCTTTTGTATAAGTGGTTTTACAAAGACCTCTCTCTTTGGTGATTCGAACTGTTCTAACTATTTTTTTATTTTTGCAAATAAGGAGAAATTCATCAGCATGAGCCCCTGATCCAAATAAGAGGCTCAAAAAGAAAACGGCTAGAAGTCGTATGTTTTTTAGGTCGGGCATCATTTATTATGCTCCATGTAATTATTTTACACAACCTGAGCGCTATGACAAATTCCCGACCCGTTTATTGGACTATTATACGGAATTAATATTCGGGCTTAAGCTGTTTTGCGTTTAGCAGCTTTTTTAGAAGTTTTAGCAAGCTTTTCGCTTGTTGATTTAGTGATCAATTTCACATTTGAGTAATCAACATAACCTTCTTTTTTAAGAAGACCGTCTTTTTTATCAAAATGCGTTTGAACTTTTACGCCTTGGACTTTGATCTTAAGACCTTTAGGATCTACAGCGAGAACTTCGCCTTTTTTCCCTTTATCTGACCCTGCGATCATCTGAACAGTATCACCCTTACGGATTTTTAATTTAATCACGGCCTACCCCTAGTGCGCTTTTTTAGTGTTAATTTTACGTCGGATACGACTTTTCACAGCCAAAGCTCTTTTTGAAAGAACTGAGTCATCTTGATTTAGAATAAATGGGTCAAATCCACCCATGTGTTCCATGTCGCGAATCGCACTGGCTGCCATCTGCAGACGAACCATAGAGTTCAGAGCTTTGCTAAATATACGTTTTTTCTGAACATTTGGCATCGCGCGCGATTTTGTTTTAATATTTGAATGACTCACCAAGTTTTTAACTACGGCGCTTTTACCAGTAACTTCACAACGACTCATATTGGCTCCTTGCAAGACACTCTGATATAAGTAAAAAGACACTTGATGGCAACAGCTTTTTTGCGTATAAGAGTGCTTCGCTTTTTTGATACACCCGAAGCCCGAAAAAAGAAGCTGGGCTTAATATATAGGAGTTTTCGCCGTATGAAGAAAATGGCACGTAACAAATACCGACCAGAGTTCGCTCGAGATCATCATTTTGACTATAAAGATCCTTCTTCTTTAACTCGATTTGTTGGCGATGGCGGTAAGATTGTTCCTTCACGCATCTCTAAATTAAGTTTAACTCAACAAAAGCGCTCATCTGCAGCGATCAAGAAAGCTCGTAACTTGGCTTTACTTGCTAATGGAATGGACGCTCACGATAACTATTATCGTATTGAAGCGATCTCTCCAGTTCCTTTTGAAATTTAGTTTTTTAAAAGATCTGCAGTCTATTAAATAATTCAGATAAATTATCTTAAGTATTTGAAAAAGACGTTCCCACTGAACGTCTTTTTTTATTTTTACTCTGTCTTTTTATTCAGAAGACGAAGCCACCGTAGGCCCTCAATCAAAGTTCCTATCATCCATATAATATAACTTTTATTTGAAAGCTCATGTAATGCACTAGCACGAATGGGCCCTACGGCGATCTGACCAAAAGGCTGCTCCCAATAAAACAAACGCAGCAAAACAATAGGAAGAGCGAACAGAATAAAAAACTGAAGACCACTCCACCAAAAAAATTTCGCATGAAAACGCGTTCTCAAATATTCGCTTCGAAAAGTTCCCAAACAAATCGCAATAAATAATGAACCCGCAAATAAAGCGGCGATTTTTCGATCGGGAATATATTTAAAGATCGCAATGATCGTTGGCAGCATTAAAATTTGCAGAAGTAGATATTTAAAGTACGGATTATGTCTCAATTTTCGGACCTCAGTCTTAGGCATTAAAAAGATTTAACTCAAATCTTATCTATTCCAGTTAAAAGGTTCACAGGCTGTGTTCACTCTTTGCTCTTATCAGCAGCATAACACAAGGGGGAAACCATGAACCAGTATCAACTTCAGCAGCAGCTTTGCCAATTTGGCCTTAATCCAAAAGATTGGCTTGTCCAACAAATCAGCCCTCGCGCTTATGCCGTTCGAAGTCGAAAGGATCAAGAAACTTATTTTTGGGGTTTAACAACAAAGGCGACACATAATTTAAAATGGAAAAAGCTTCAGGTCGCAATTTACTAATTAAGAATTAGATCACACCTTCGCAGCGGACTGAAAAAATACTTTTGGTCCAAATCTCGTTGTCGGTCATTTTCTCAATGGCTTTAGGGCCTGGGGCGTCTAATGCAGCCGTCGCAGGCGCTTCGGCTGGAAATTTTTTATTCACTTGTAAGCGCAGTTGGCTCCAAGCTTCTTCTCCTAAAGATTTCTCATAGACATCTTTTATATAGCAAAAAACAGCCAGCTCGGACTCCTGCATCCATCCAAATCGTGCCGCGGGAGATTCGGGCGGCTTATTTCCCCACGCCGCAAGCGCCATGATTTCAACGCCGTCTTTAAGCGCCACTTGCACTTCTTTCACATCTATCAGCTGAGTCCGACACTCTGGGGACGCATTATCAATCTGCTTAGCAATCATCTTAAGAATGCTGAAATATTGAAAACAAGACCCTGCGCTGTGGCCCGTCTTACAACTTGCCTGCGCCACATTGATCTGAGGCTGAGTGGTATTTTTTTTCACGACAGTGGGAAATAAGGGGCCTACTAGATTTTCTTTAAGGGTGTCAGTTTGCGTATCGCAGATCGTATGAGGCGGATTAAACACAAAAAGAAAGACCACCGTTGCGATAATGGCAATCAGAGCAAGGAGCATTTTTGGCAATTGAGCAATTTGCTGTTCAAGGCTCATGGGCTCATACTACTGTAATATTAGAAACGAACAATAATATATTGCGTTACAGACGTATTAGTTACCCTCGACGTTGACAAATAAGCCCCAAAATTTCTATTCTGCGCATCTTCAGGTTTGTAAGTATGTCGGGGAGTAGCGCAGCTTGGTAGCGCATCTGGTTTGGGACCAGAGGGTCGCAGGTTCGAATCCTGTCTCCCCGACCAATTATTTGAATACCGTTTTTCACAAATCCCAAAAAATCAAACAGTTATGGTTCTACTTGCGTTTGATGATTCAAAAATCTAACTCGCTAATTTAAAAGTAACTCGGCCACCAGCGGCAGCGATAACCTTTAAAAATAGATCACTAGAGATTCCAGCAAGAGCACCATTCTTGATAGCGGAAACTTTTGATCTAGCAACAGATGAACGCTTAACTATTTCAGTCACAGTTAAGCCAGAACATTCAATCACCTTTGCGGCCATTGCAGAAAGTGAAGCTTTGTATTCCATTAAAGCGATATCAGTCTCTGAATC
>JAYSSI010000041.1:0-26357 GCA_043720615.1 Pseudobdellovibrionaceae bacterium
GTCGTTCTTCAGAACCATCCTCTTGTGCACGCAAAGATCAACCTGACCTACCTTGAATTAGATAAATACTCAATTCTCTAACTGCATCTTGTCTGAAGAGCCGTATGCGGGAAACCCGCACGTACGGTTCTGTGGTGGGGCCGCACCGCCGAAAGGCGGCGGCCTACCCGATGACACCTGTGACCTGGGGAGGGAAGGCCTCGCTTGAAAATCTGCGGTTGCTTTGTCGGACGCATAATCTTTTAGCCGCCCAACAGCTGGGGCTGCGGAGCTAGTTCGCATTTCCGTGAGCGACCAACTCTTTCCTTACTTTGACAAGGGTTAGGAGTTTAATTGCTGAGTAAATATAGAGAAGAAAGTCCAGCCAGACCTTCCGCCACCCTCGACTGAAGTCCTGAAAAAAGCACGATGAAGGTCTTGAGATCAACACCTAAGTCTAGTTTGAAATAGACCTTGGTCCAGAATTTCTGGACTCGACTCAAGTCCTTCCAGACCCGGCCGAATGTTATGTCAGCAACGACGATGAAACCTTGAACGGAACAATCGAGACGGGTGCCTTGCGTGACTGCCGGGTATCAATCGCTAACAGAAAGTTCAATGAAAAGGTGACGTCTCCAATGTGTTCAACAAGAGACAGTTACGGCGAGTAGGTCGTACGAACTGTCTTAACTATCTGCTTCGGAAGAAGCAATAACAGGGGGATTTTTTATGGGTATGAGAATTACAACAAATATGGCAGCGATCACAGCACAGCGCCAAATGACTGGAAGCCAAAGAGAGATTCAAAAATCTATGGCACAGTTGGCTTCTGGCAGCCGCATCACAAAATCAGCCGACGATGCTGCAGGTTTAGCGATCAGTGAAAATTTAAAATCACAAATCAGAAGTTATACTCAAGCGAATCGAAATGCCAACGATGGTATTTCATTGATTCAAACGGCTGAGGGTGGCTTGGGTGAAATCTCTAATATCTTAACTCGCTTGAGAGAGTTAGGTATTCAAGCAGCGTCTGATACTGTCGCTGAAAGAGAACGAGGAATGATTGATAATGAAGTTCAACAATTAAAAGCAGAAGCCCAACGTATTGCTGTGACGACCAAGTTTGGATCTCAATCTTTAATTGATGGACAGGGATCAACTTTTGACTTTCAAGTAGGGATCAATAATGTTTCTGCGGAAGATCGAATTTCTTATGATGCTTCATTAGCAGATGCGACGGCGTCTTCTTTAGGAATCGACGGATTTGACTTTAAAGTAAAAGAGGGAGCACAAGAGGCTTTATCGCAATTAGATTCTGCTCAAGCTCGAGTGAACGGATTCCGTGCTACTTTAGGAGCTTTGCAAAATCGATTGCAATCAACATCTGATAACACGGGTGTCATGTTTGAAAACTTGTCTGCTGCGAACTCTCGTATTCGAGATACTGATGTGGCGATGGCAAGTGCAGAGATGACTCGTAATAATATTTTGTTACAAGCATCAACTTCAACGCTAGCTCAGGCGAATCAGATTCCTGGTATGGCAATGAAACTTATTGGTTAATTTTTAAAAATAATTGAGACGAGGGGCCTCCGTCCTAGTCTAGTACCATCCTACCCAGAGAGATGATCAACGATCTCTCTGGGGTACTTCAGAGTGGTACCAGCAAAGGTCGAGAGCCTAAAGGCTCGTTAAGAACTTACCATTTTTTACCGAAATATTTCTTAGATATGAATATCAAAGGCTTATTAGGAAATGCAGTGACCACAACAGTAAGACCCACTGAAAAAGTGGATCGTGCTATTAAGTCGGATATGTCTCATGACCGAGATGCCAATGGTCAGCAAATGCGAGATGAAAATTCAAAGCATAATGAGCCTATGAGTGAAGAAATGTTAGAGCAGTCGATGGAAACTCTTCGACAGCTTCCTGCCATCAAAGAACATAATTGGACTGTTGAGTTGATGATCGATAGTGGTAAAAAGTTTGTCGTCGTAAAAGATAATTTATCAAATACAATTCGTCGAATTCCAGAGCTGGAAATGTGGACTTTGCCCTTCAGCGAAAATGCCAATAAAGGCAATCTACTTAAAAAAACCGCCTAAAAAAATAACTAGCCACGCACTAAGTCCGGAAAAGTCCCTGGATTCTATGATTTATTTAATTTGGGAAAATTCTTCCGCTGCTTAGATCTAGCTAAAACATGAGACGGATAATTGACTCACAGTTTCGGAATAAACACTGACAAACTATTAAAGAAGCAACACCACACTGTCAGGAGGACTTAGAAGTGGGTTCCATCAAAATATCTGGCATGGCCTCAGGATTACCTCCCAACATAGTCGAACAGATTATGGAAGCGGAAAAAATTCCTGTAAAAACGTTGGAAGCCAAGAAGGCTAAAGAGGAAGATACTCTTAAGCTGGTGGGTGAGCTTGAAACTAAAGTCAGTGATATCAATAAAAATTTAGGTGAGTTGGTTGGAACAAAAGGATTTAGTGATACAAAATTTTCTTCAGGTGATCCTTCCATTGTCGATGGTGTAGTAGATCCTAGCCAAGCTGTGACCGGTGAATATCAACTCGAAGTAATACAATTAGCTGAAAAGCCTGGGGCCCTATCAAATGGTTTTCCAGATAAAGACAACACTCAAATTGGTGTTGGTTATATTAAATTTCAAACTGATGCCGGTGACAAAGAAGTTTATATCAATGGTGATAATTCAACTCTGCAAGGGGTTGCTAATCAGATCAACGGTTCTACGACGGGCATAAGAGCCAGTGTTATTGAAGACCGAAAAGATAAAGATTATCCATTTAAATTGCTTGTGACAGGCTTAGCAACAGGCAGTGACAAGGATGTTAATTTTCCTACAATTTATATGTTAGATGGAGATCAGGACATTTATTTTGATCAATCTAAAAAATCTCAGAATGGCAAAATTAAATTAGATGGTTTTGAATTTGAAGTCAGCAGCAACAACGTAGAAAACTTGATTCCTGGTGTTACGCTGGATTTAAAACAAGCAGCGCCTGGCCGGCCCATTCGAGCCAATGTAAAAGAGAATTTAGAAGTTATCTCAGGAAAAATTAAGACCTTTGTTGAATCCTACAATGCGGCCCTGAGTTTTATTCAAGGTCAAAATAAATTGCAAAAAGGCCAAAATGGAAAAGAAGGACTTGGTCCTCTTGGTGGCCAGGGAATCTTACGTTCCATTGAAAATACATTGCGACGAGTGATTCAAAGCACTCAGCGGGGAACAGGTTCAAATATTTCAAGATTGATCGAGCTGGGTGTTGAGTTTAATCGAAATGGAACCCTAACATTTAGTCAGGAAAAATTTGAAAAAGTATTAAATGCAAATCCAAAAATGGTCTCTTCATTTTTTCGAGGAGATGGATTCAATACTGGTTTTGTGGCCACGGTCAAACGTGAAGTGGGATATTTATTAAATATTCAATCAGGAGCTTTGCCGAATCGAAAAAAGGGACTTCAAAGTAAAATTGAAAATGCGAACAAAAGTATCGAGAGAAAAGAAAAACAGCTGGAAAGAAAAGAAGAGCAGTTAAGAAGACAATTTTCAGACTTAGAGTCTAAGATGAGTCGGCTTAATTCTCAGGGTGCTGCAGTTGGGGCAATGGCAAGTGGACAACAAAAAGGATAAAAAAAGTTTTAAAAAATATAAACACAAAATATTGGAGTAGGAACAGCAAATGAGTAATCCGTATCAAAAATACAAGACAACTTCGGTGCAAAGTGCTAGCCGTGAAAAAATTCTGCTGATGATGTACGAAGGTGCAATAAAGTTTACAAAGCTTGGAATCAGAGCCTGTGAAGAAAAGAAAATTGCTGATCGGGGCACTAATATCGGAAGGGCTTTCGATATTGTTATGGAGTTAAACAATACTCTAGATCATCGTGTGGGCGGAGATATTTCAAAAAATCTTGAGCAACTTTATATGTTCATTATGGACGAATACACCAAAGCCAATGTTTCTGGGAAAGAAGAACATTTAAAAAATGCTCTTAAGATTCTAGAAAATCTTTATGGCGCATGGGTCGCGGCCGTTGAAAAAGTAAAAAAAGATGCTGAGATAAACAGTAATAAATAAATTAATTTTAAAAATTTAATTGCTAAAACAGTCCAGGAGGGACGCCATGACAAGAATTATCACCCTGATGAATGAAAAGAACCATTACCTCGAAAAATTTTATAGCTTAAATGAAAAAGAGCTTAAAAACTTTCTTGTCGGATCTTTTGAAAATATCGAAGCATTTTATAATTCACGTGAAAAAATATTAGAAATTATTAAATATATCGATGCTCAAACTGATCAAGAGCAAATTCGCCTGGCCCAAGAGCCAGTGATTAGCGATGATAAAACTGAAATTAGGCGGGCTCTTTTAGTCAAAGATCAGTATGTCGAAAGAATTCTTGAGCAAGATTTGCAAATTCTATCTTGCATTGAGGCGGCAAAGAACAATCTCATCAAAGAACTTCAAAGCATCAGTCGAAACAAAAAAGCTGTTGGTGGCTATAAGCATAAAACTTTTAATCACCGACTCGACGAAGAAGCCTAGGACCGTCCAGTTATTTAAGTCAAAAAGATGACGTCTCCTGACCCCATTCAGTCAAAGAGACGTCTTCCAAAATCGTCAGATGTTGAAATTTTAAGTCTGACCGCCAGTTTTCGATTGGCACTTCTGTTGCTCCTTATTCAAGTAAGAGGAAATACAGACCATGATGGAAATATCGACTGGACTTAGAATTAGTCCCACCCCTTTTGAAGATGCGCCGAAGATAAAAAACTCGGCGGAAGATTTGCTAGCCCAAGCCAAACTTCTCCGCAGTCATCGCGAATACTCCTTAGCGCTCATTCTTTTACGAAAAGCCACCAGTGTAGAATCAGATCATTTCGAAGTTCTTAATCTTATGGCGGACATTCTTGTTGAAACAGGAAAGCGCGAAGAAGCTCTGAATATCCGAAAGATTTTAAAAGAGTTCCACCCTGATTTTTCAACGTTTTATTGCTTTGCTAATGAATTGTATTTGTCGGGTCAGCACGATGAAGAAGCTTTGAAAGCTTATTTTGAATGTTTATCAGTGATGGAAGAGCCTTGTCCTCAAATTTTTGATATTTATAAGAATATGGGAAATATTTCCGTTAAGCTTTCTGACTTTGATGGCGCTGAGGAGTTTTACAACAAGGCTTACACAGTAAAATCCAATTCAGACACCTTATTGATAAATTTTGGAACCCTTGAAGTTCAAAGAGGTGATTTTGATAAAGCTCTTTTTTGCTTTCGGCAAGCGATTGAAGTGAATGAAAAAAATGATAAGGCTTGGGTTGGATTAGCCCTGATGCACAGCGAATACGGAGATCACTCTTTAGCTTGGGCTAATTTAACAGCTGCTTTAGATATTAATCCTTTGAATCGAACCGCAGTTTTATTATATGCAAAGTGGGCTTTTCGGGATCACCGAGAAAGCAGTGCAATTCCATTGATCGAAAATTATTTATCCGAAGAAAATTTTGATGAAGAAATCAGTCTCATTCTTATTCAACTTTATGTTTATTTGAATGATTTTTCTAAAGCGCAAATGGAAACAACAAAAATTTTAGCATGGAATCCAAATTTTAAAGCCGCCCGAGAAATTGAAAAACAACTAAGGACTATCGGAGAGGTCGCATGAACATAGAATTTTCTGAAAATACCCAAGGATTTTTGATTCCTCATGAAGATAATCATTCATTAGCTGGGCATGATCCAATCATTGAAGCCGAGCAATGGTGTCGTGACACACCGACCATCGATTCGACATGTGTGGTGGTCGGCTTAGGAGCGGGATTTCATATTGCTAAATTGGTAAAACAGAAAAAAATGGAAAAAGTTTTTGTGGTCGATCGTCGTCCCGGTTTAGTCAATGTCTTTCGCAAGCAATTTCCACAGCTTCGCAGTAAAGTCGAAATTATCATTGTTGAAAATGAAAAGAGCTTACTAGCTCACGAAATTATGAACGAGGTTATAGAGACTCATATCAGTGCTCTCGCATTTGACCCTTGTTGGCATAAAAATGATCAAACACTAAAGGCCTTCCATCGACATTTGAGTGGTCGAAGCGCTGAAAGCTTATCACTTTTTTTAAAAAAATATGGAATCAACAAAGATATTCAAATTAAAGATGAGACCGGTCAAAGATATTTAAATATTAAAGATCTTGAAATTCTTATTCAAGAAGAAGTTCCTGCCTATTTACGATTGAATTGTTTTCGTATTCTAAAGGAGCTGATTTTGTGAAAATCTTGGTTCTTTCGTTGTTAAGAGCTGGCGATCTAATCATGCAAAGGCCCTTATTTGCAGCGATTAAAGAGCAAGTTAAAGACTGCGAGCTGCATGTGCTCATCAATGACGAAGTGTCTTGGATTGCCCCTGTTCTAAAGGAGGCTGATCATATTCATATTTTCCCCCGCGCACTGTTGCAAAAAATGTTAGGGGACAATAGTTATAATATTTTTAAAGCCGGTCTTGAGCTGTCCTCTTTTTTAGAAAAATTGAATCTTCATCATTTTGATCAATTGATGAATTTCACTCATAACAGATTATCGGCATATCTGGCTGAAGAAATACAAGCGCCGTTTAAAAAAGGCCTTCATACGAACGGTCCTAAATTCAATGGAATTGAAAATCAATGGATAAAGATTTTTAATGATCGTTTTTCCGGAACTCAAGATTTTCCCTTTCATTACACGGAAATTTTAGCTCGTAGTTTTAACCTTCATGTTAAAGCTCCTTCCGCACCTGAAAAATCAAAAATAAATAGAATTTTTTTGCAAGTTCTAACCAGTGATTCAAAAAAGAACTGGGGTATTGCTAATTACCAAAATCTTTTAAATGAGATGTATAGTCAATATCCAGAAATCACTTTCAAAGTTTTGGCTTCCGCGCGCGAAGTCGAACACTTAAAGAACCATTTTGAAATTGAAGAAATTTGCACGTGGAATATGGCAACCTTAGAGCAAGAACTAAAGAGCTCTGATCTATTGGTGACGGGTGATACCGTGACAATGCATCTTGCGGCTCAGAAATCAGCGCAAATTATTGAAATAGCATTAGGGTCTTCGGATCCATGGAAAACAGGGCCTTACGGCAGTGGGCATTGGATCCTTACCGCAAAAGCCGATTGTTATCCTTGCTCTCATTCAAGCCCTTGTCGGAAACTTTCACATCTTTGCAGTCAACCGATCACGCCAAAAGTCGTTTCACAGCTAATTGCAAAGTTGATGGAAAATTCGAATGATTTTAAAAACCTGACTCAGCCTAAACAGTCGGTTCAAATCTTAAGATCAGAAGTGATGAATTATGGTTACGAGCTTGTGAAAGTGAATGGACCTAAAGATATAAGAGTTCTAAATAAAATTCTTTGGCAAAAAATAATTGAGCAAGAATCAGACATTCAAAATCTCAATTTGCAAGACTTTGGATTAACCAATGAATCTATTGATGACTTACAGTCTGAACTGAAAGAAATACTTTTCATTTTGCAAATGGATTTTGAAAACTTGGTGCAAAAGTTAGGGGCTCATTCTCTCACGTCTTCTTGTGTTCAAGAAGTGCGACGTAAAATGGCTCAGTTATCGAGTTCTGCAGGAAATCGTGAGTGGATTTGGATGTTCCTCGATTTAGGACAGCTTTCATTTACGACGCCCTTGCATTTTCTATCGGCTTTTCAGGACCGCTTAGAGCTGCTAAAGGCAGCCATTTACTATCGATCACAAATGACGAGTCAAAATAATTATCAGTTAGAAAATTCACTTTAAAGGGGATGGAATGAGTCAAGATCTCGAACAGTACTTACAAAAAGCTTTAGTAAAAATGGAAACGGCTTACCAGGATCATATGAAAACGAAAATCTATGATCAAAAAAGTGAAAAGCTAAAAATTTTGATAGAACTTGTAAAGGAACAACTGCCCGATGAAAATTCTAGTACTTCAGCTCGCTAGATTAGGAGATATTTATCAATCTTGGCCCGCTATTAGGGCGTTGCGAAGAGCGTATCCCAAGGCCCAGATTGATGTCATAGTCAGACCAAAGTTCGAATCTGCTTTAATTGGCTTATCTGCTATTTCAAATTGTTTTTTATTTTCTACAGAAGAAATAATAAAGCCTCTTTTAAATACGGATCCTGATATTGCAAAGTCACTTTCGCAAGTGGATCAATTAATTTCTGATTTGAAAAAACAAAAATTTGATAAGATCATCAATCTTTCTTTTTCGCCACTTTCTAGCTACTTGGTTCATGCTTTAACAGATTCAAAAACTGAGATCAGTGGCTATACTCGGCATAAAGATGGATTTTTTGATATCTCGGGTGAGATCAGTTCCTATTTTTATGCACAAGTTGGTATTGGCCGATTCAACCGCTTTCACTTGACGGATTTAATGGCAGGCGTGATGGGGGTTGAATTAACCAAAGAAGATTGGAATGAGCCGACATTAGCACAAAAAGAATTTAATTTGCCTGAAAACTATGTGGTTATTCATGTGGGCAGCAGTGAAGCTCAAAAAAGTCTTCCCGCTTTTCGATGGGCGCGAATTCTAAATTATTTTCATGAAGTCAGCCCAGAGTTTCCTGTTGTCTTGATTGGATCAACAGCAGAATTAAGTATTTCAGATTTAATCATTCAGGCATGTCAAAAGTTAAAAATTATTAATTTGGTAGGAAAAACATCGATCAGTGATCTTTTTCAAATTTTAAAAGACAGCCGTTTACTGATAGGATGTGATAGCGCACCGATGCATGTGGCGGGCTTTACAAAAACGCCTTGTTTAAATTTAAGTATCGGCCGTGTTAATTTTTGGGAGACGGGACCTCGCTCGCCGAGAAGTTTTATATTCCGGACGGAAAGTGTTGAACAGATTTTTTCTGAAGATATTGGTCAAATCATGAAGAAAATTCTTGAAGGTCGTGATCCTGTTGGCCTTATCAAATATATTCAGGAAAGTCCTTGTTATCTATTAGAAGAATCTGCCGAGCAGAAATTTGGTTGGGAATTAATTTTAGCACTTTATATGGGCCATCCTTTTCCGCCCACAGAGGACCTTTATTTTTTTCAAGGCTGCCAGCAGCTGTCAGAAATTAATGATGTCATTATCGAAAACTTACAAAAAGTCTCTGCCACTAATTTAGAACGATTGAAGTCCGTTTTAGATCGAAGTGATGAAGTTATTCACAAAATGGCAGACATTGTTCCCCTCTTAAGAATTTATGCAAATTGGTTAAAAACCGAAAGATTGCGAGTTAAGCCGGGTTCGATCACGGAAACACTGGAGGCCACTCTTAAAATGCACATCACGCAAAAAACTTTGATTCGCCCTTATATTCTAGAAGAATCAGGTCTTCAAGAAGGAGAAGCCCATGGATAGATTTAAAATATCTGGAGAAGAGCTTTGCCAGCGTTATGAGTCAGGCACGCCTTTGTCTCAAATTTTTAATGATATTGAGATGGATTTAAAATCTGAAAGCCGAGTGGTCTGTCAATTTATTGTGAATGGAATGGCACTACAAGAATCTGATGAAATTAAGTTTTCAAATTTGCATTTAAATGATGTTACAACTTTAGAATATTTAAGTGAAAAATCGACCTCACTGGTTGATGGCGTGATTGAAGGCTGGATTCAAGCTCTTCCGGCTTTGATCAAAAAATGTGAAACTTTAAGTCATGAAATTAGAAAACAAGGAATTCAACATCACCTTAAAGATGTGCGAGATTTGGTGGATAACTACCAATTTTTGATTAGTAGCATTATTTCTCTTAAAAATATCCTAGGCGATGCGGTGATTGCGGCTGTTCCTAGCTGGGAAAAAGCCGAAATGGGCACTCAAAACTGTCTTAAGCAGGCGCTAGCAGCTTTCGAGAAAAAAGATTTTGCGGAACTGGCCGATGTGGTCGATTATGATCTTAACCATGGATTACAAATGTGGTTGGAGATTTTAGAAAGTGTCGAAGCCATCTATACCGGAAAACCAACTGTCACCCGCACAAGAAGTGGGACCCGTTCTGTGGATCGGACGCGCATTTCTAACTGAGAAAGCGCCGACAATTCATTTTAATAATCAAAATATTGAAATCAAATCACTAGACTGGAATGCATCTTTTGCTAATGCGTTTAATCAATCCTACTCGTTGATTGTGGTCGAAGTCTCAGAACGAGGGCACCTTGAAATATTAGAAAGTCTGCGCTTGCATCATCCAGACACCTGGGTCGGGGTTTCATTCAATCAAGCTCCTCAAGAGCTCGTTCATCGAGCTTTGAATTCAAATCAGATTCGCTTTTTTATTCAAGGCCCTGACTGGCTAGAAAAACTAAAAGCCCCATTGCAAGATCGCCATATTTACTTACGCAGAAATTGGTTGCTGCGAGAATATTATCAGCGAAATAAAAACTTAGAATCTTTGACTTCAGATCTGGAAAAAATTGTCCTTGAGCGGACTTTGCATCTTGAGCAGTCTAATAAAGATCAAACAGAACGTATTCAGATGGAGCGAGCACTGATTCGATTTATCAAAGAAATCGCCTCGATGTCAGCGGTTGAAGATATTTTAAAATTTTTAAGAAAAGAACTTCGAAAATTTCATAAAGTCGGCGAGCTGGTGCTTTATTTGCAATCTGGCTCAAGAAGTGAAATTTACAATTTTAGAAATGGTACGGTTCAAAAAATCACTCTTGTAACACCCTTCAAGTTTATGGAAACGAAAGATATATCTTCGTCCGTGGCGGCTAAAGAGCTTGCGAATATATTGGGTCGACCTTTTGCTAAAGCGGCTCTTTTTCCATTAGCGCTCACTTTACTTTCGCAATTTCATGAAAAGTCAGCTCGAGCCCTATTGTGTTTTGAGCACTCCATGACGATGGAAGAAAGTTTGGAATTTGAAGAATTTATTTCTGAACGTCTTAATCCCGTCAGTATTTCCTTGGATCGAGTACAACTAGAGCATGAACTTGATATTTTTTCTTATCGTTGGGAAAAAACCTTTGATGGGATTCGAGACCCTTTGGCCATCATTGATATGAAGTACCAATTGCTAAGATCAAATAAAAAATTTGTTATGGGCGCTAAAAACCATATCTGCCATAAAGCTTTTGCTAATTCTGATGAAATTTGCACGGGCTGTCCATTGGAAAAAGCGGTTAACGAAGGCACCCCACAGACGGGTGAAGTACGAGTGGGCCAAAGTATTTATCAGGTATGGAGTTATCCCATCCGCTTGTACCCTAACGAAAAACCCACAAGCTTCGTCAATCAATATGTCGATGTGACTGAGTCTCGCGAGCTTTATGCTCGCATGCTTCAACATGAAAAAATGGGAGCCATTGGCACTTTAGCAGGACATATTGCCCATGAGCTGAATAATCCTTTAACCGGAATTAGATCACTGGCTCAGGTGATGATGAGTGAAGAAGAAAGTCCCGAAGTCCGAAAAGATTTAGAAGAAATTGAAAAAGCGGCGGGCCGCTGCCAAAAGACGATAAAGAATCTTTTAGAGTTCACGCGTGAAGAAGAAGTCGATAAAGAAATGATCAGTCTGGATGAGATTGTTGAAAGAACTCTTCCTATGTTGAAGACAGCCCTCCGCAGTCACAGATTAAATTTGCACCTTGAAACAAAAAATATAAAAGTCGCTGTTTTCCCACATTTGCTTCAGCAGGTGGTGTTTAATTTAGTCAATAATGCCTGCCAAGCTATGATTCAAGCAGGAGTGATTAAGATAGCGACTCAAAAAACAGGTGATAAAGTTATTTTAGAAATTTCAGATACAGGGCCTGGAATTTCGCCGGAAATTAAAGAGCGAATCTTTGAAGCGTTTTTTACAACTAAAAAAGTCGGAGAAGGAACGGGGCTGGGTTTAAGTATTTCAAAAACAATTGTTGAGAAATGCGGTGGCCAAATTTCATTCCAGTCAGAGCCAGGACAGGGCACAAAGTTTAAAATTCAGTTTTTAGTTTCTAAGGATACGCCATGAAAGTTTTAGTCATTGATGATGAACCTTTGGTTCGTAGATCTTTATCGCGGGCGCTGGCACAGCGAGGACATCAAATATTTGAAGCTCCTGATGGATTGCAGGGATTAGAAATGTGGAAGAAAATTCAACCCGATTTGGTTTTTGTAGATGTCTTAATGCCGGGAATGAAAGGTCCTGATGTGATTAAAAAAATGATAGGCACGCCAGCTAAGATTATTTTAATGACCGCATTTTCTGGCGAAGAAATTGTTTCGGAGCAAGACTTGCCTATCGATTTGTTTTTTAAAAAACCTTTCGAAAATATTTTTGACATCGTATCTAAGGCAGAGGAGCTACTGAAGTGAGAATAATAGCTGGCAAGTACAAGGGCCATCATTTGGTATCATTTAAAGCCGAGCATATTCGACCTACCACCGACCGAGTGAAAGAATCATTATTTAATAAATTGATGTTTGATATTGAAGATTCAAAGGTTTTAGATCTTTTTTGTGGAACTGGAAATTTAGGCTTAGAGGCCTTAAGCCGTGGCGCCCAATTTGTGACTTTTGTGGATGATCATCGTAAATCATTGGAAATCACTCGGAAAAATATCGAAAAGTTGAAGATCCCCAAGGAAAGCTATAAAATTATTCAAACGGATGTCCTTAAATTTCTAAAAAGTTATTCTGATAATTCTGTAAATATAATTTTTGCGGATCCTCCTTTTACGAAAATGATGGCCCATGAGGTCATGCTGGCCGCTGATCTAAGCAAAGCTTTTGGGGAAGAAACCGTTCTTGCCATTGAATCCGCTGGGAAAGAGCGTATTGAAACAGAATACACTCTAGTAGAGCGTTTTGATGCAAGGGAGTACGGTGACAAAGTCCTTTCTTTCTTTCGTAAAAAAGTGAATAAATAAATAGTGAATAAAGTCGCTGTTTACCCAGGAAGTTTTGATCCCATCACTCTCGGACATGTTGATATCATTCAGCGTCTTTCCCTGGTGTTTGATGAAGTTATTGTTTTGGTCGCTAAATCTTCGACCAAGCCAGGCTTATTCGACCCCCAAGAAAGAAAAACTTTGATTCAAAAAACACTCAAAGATTTTAAAAATGTCGAAGTGGATATTTTTGAAGGTCTAACGGTCAATTATTTAAAACAAATTAAAGCCCAAGTCATTGTCCGCGGTCTTCGAGCTGTTGTGGATTTTGAGTATGAAATGACAATGGCAAGCATGAATAAAAAATTACAGCCTGAAATTGAAACGATGTTAATGTTTGCCGCTCCTGAATATTATTATATTTCATCTCGAGGAGTTAAAGAAGTGGCTGAGAATGGTGGTTCTTTGAAGGGCTTAGTTCCTGAACTTGTCATAGAATCTTTAGTTCAAAAATTGAAAAACCTAAAGGGGAGTTGATGTTATCTAAACGAGCCCAGAGCTTAAAAACTTCTCCGACATTATTTTTAGTGGCTAAAGCGAAAGAGCTTCAAGCGCAAGGGCATGATGTGATCTCTTTGACTGTCGGCGAACCAGATTGGCCCACTTTTCAGATCCCCACCGAAGCTGGCATTGAAGCCCTTCAAAAAAATATTACCAAATACACTGCCGCCAACGGAACCATCGAGCTTCGAAAACAATTAGTGGAACAATTTAAAAAAGAAATCGGCATCACTTATTCGCCGCAAGCGATCACCGTGGGTTCGGGCGCTAAGTTTATTATTTTTGCGGCACTTCAAATGATTTGTGATCCAGGGGATGAAGTGATCATTCAATCTCCTTACTGGGTCAGCTATCCCACCATGATCGAACTTGCTGATGGAAAACCTTGTATTGTGGAATGCACGGAGGCCGATCAATTTAAATTAACGGCAAAGAAACTTGCACAATCTATAAATTCAAAAACCAAAGCTTTTTTATATTGTTCTCCCAGTAATCCAACCAGTCTGATGTATACTCGGGACGAGTTAAAAGATATTGCCGAAGTTTTAAGAAAGCATCCGAAAATCATAATTATCTCTGATGATATTTACAATCGACTGACCTTTGATGGCAGCGAACTGGCGCCACATATACTTCATGTGGCTCCTGATCTTGCAGATCGAACTGTGGTCATCAATGGTGGTTCTAAGGCCTATTCAATGACAGGATGGCGGATCGGCTGGGCCGCAGGCCCCGAGAAACTGATTAAAGCCATGGGCGACTATCAAAGCCAATCTACAGGGGCAGCATCTAGCATTGCTCAGCATGCGGCATTGGCAGCCCTTAAAGGCTGTGATGAAGATATCAAGGTCGTGAATAAAACTTTGATCCAGAGAAAGAATGCGGCTATTGAGGAATTTAAAAAATTACCTCATATGAAAGTCAGTCAGCCGCAAGGGGCTTTTTATTTATGGGTGGATATTAAACATTATATCGGCAAAAAATTTCAAGGTCAGATAATTGAAAACGATAAAATCTTTTCAGAAATTTTACTGCAAAAATTTTATGTCGCTACGGTGCCAGGTTTAGAGTGCGGCACTCAAGGTTATTTGCGATTAAGTTTTGCGACTTCAGAAGCAAAAATGAAGGAAGCAGTCGGCAGAATGCAAAAATTTACATCAGAAATAGTTTAAAAGACGATCTAAAAACTATTCCACCAAACACTTATAAGTCATATCCAATCGGACACCCGCCGGTAAGCCGGGTGTAAACGTTGCGCTCATACCTTGAACGCTGAGTTGGTAATTAGAATTTGTTGAGCCATTAATTTTAAAACTAATTTGTGACTGATAAGGACTGCACTCAAGAGGAAATGAGTTGAGTGAAGTTTGAATCACGTCTTTAAAATAATTTAGATGAGTTGAAAAATCAGCATCACAAATGCTGCCTTGTCCGCCGGCGGTCATCACACTGGCTTCGGCGTATTTACGGCCATAATGAGATTTAGATCCTACGGAGTCTTGTGAAGCTAAGCATTGAGTATCATCGGGCTTAACAATGATGGAATTAAAACTAAATCTTTTACTGGTGCCAAAGATATCTTGGACTTGAGCAACTAAAGTTTCAGGCAAGTCATCAGTTTCTAAGGGTTTAAATTCTCCAGAATAGTACTCAGCCGATTGTAATCCGCCAATACTGCGCTCGTCTTCATCAGAAATTAATATCATAGATAAGGCCGCATCGTTGCGATAACAACCACTGTTACCAGAATATCTTGGATCGCCATTCCATAAATGCCACCAAGCGGCTTTAAGACCACGCTCATCATCAGTGCCAGACCAACCGGCGCCAATACTATTGATGGTATCTGTGAAAATGCTTGAAAGATTTGTAGCTGTTGGCTTTAAAACCCAATTACTCACCCCTGGGGGCGCCACATAATTAGACCATAAAACAGAAGCTCCCCAGCGAGCACTGCCACTAACATTTAAAGTCGAAGTCACCGTGATACACATCTGCCAATCAATCTGAGAATTTTTTAACTGAGTCACAAAACCAGAAAGTTTAGCGGCTAATTTTTGATTGTCTGCCAGCATCGAGTTCGAGTTATCAATCACTAAAAGAAGATCCAGTTTATTATTCGGTGGACTGACTAAGATCGAAAAATTCACATCGCGAGTCAGAGTTGAAGTTGTAGCTCCGCCGCCAGGAGAGACAGGGACAGCACCTTGTTCTTTAGTTGAAAAGCGCACGGGACCACAGGCGGTTAGGAAAAATACAATCCAAAATAAGAACTGCGATTTTAGAGTTTTCATAAGTGTCTCTTCGGATGACAAAAGTCGAGCCTGTAGGTCCAGTCCGTTATTTTTTTAAAATCTCAACTTCAGGCGAGTCTAGGTTGCTATTTTATGGCATAAAACGACAAAAGATCATTGGAAATTCGCAGAGAATAGGAGGCTGCAAAAGCCGTATTTTTTTCTGAAAAAAGGAATGTTTTAAAATTCGATAAACCGTAACGAGAAATTTCTAGATCACAGGACATCGTTTTTACCAAGGGGCATGTGCTTTGATTGTTGGGGCAAGTGAAGGCGCAGTTTGAAACTATTTTAAAGGCGCAGCTGGATGTAGGCTGATTGCTATTATCCAAGCAGGGCCTGCCTTGAAGATCATTGTACATGGGACGGCTAGTGCCACCGGCAAATTTTTCGTCCAGAAGTCCATTGGGTTGATAGAATGCAATATTGATATTAGTGCAGCTTGCAGTAATCGTAGAATCCATCACGCATGTTTTTAGATTGGGATTAAGGGCGGCTGAATTAAATTTGCTCAGGGAATAGTTAATGATGAATTCATTTCTTAGCAAAGCTAAGTTTCTATCGATCAGGCCCTTTCTAGCTTCAAATCGAGCGACATTTTCAACTTGCTGACGAGAGTTTTGAAGAATCGCTAGCATGGAATAAATAAAAACAGAAAGTAGCACCAGGCTCACCAGCATAATAGCTATCGAGCCCTTTTGATTATTTAAAGATAGAGTAGGCATTGACGATGACCCCAATTGGACTATTCACAATAGCACTCTTTTATAATGGCAAACTGAGACTTTACAGGTGACATCCAACCTGGAGCGCTAGTAAGACTAAGGTTACCGGGTTGATACCACATCTTTTTACTATTAAAATAACTGGAATCGATATGGGTATAATCGTTTTCACATTTAGTTAAATCCACACAGGTTTTAATATTTTGAGCATAAATTTTTTCAGAAATATACTGATCTGTAACAATCACTCCAAAAGTTAATCTAACATTTAAAATAGGAATTGAGGTCAAGGAAGTTGGCCGATAATAATGGAAAAAATCAAGTGTCGAGGTTGAATTCACAAGGTTATAACCCAAATAGTTGCCATTAATATTCCAAGTCATATTATCATATGGATTTAAACCCAATTTTGTGATCCTGGTTTTAAGAGTTTTACCTGGGCTGCAGGCGGGGGCACTGCAAGTTAAAATACTAGGGCCAACATGTTTAAATACGATGGTGCCGGGAGTGCCAACCACAGTATTTGGACTTATCGATATCAAAGAAAGGTTGCTAGCGCCAACAGGAGTTTGGATCATGATGGTGCAGGCACTGCTACTGTACTGAGCACTTGGATTTGTACAGTTGAAGGTTTGTCCATCAGATAATTTGAGGGCCAATGTTTCACCCGAAAGCAGCGCTGATGAAAGATTGAATTTAACCTTTGTTTGCAGTGGTGGAGTTAAGACACCAGGGTAGTTAAAATTGACAAATTGAACGTAGTCTTTATGCACTGTGACGGTGACTTTCGAGCCAACCGTAAATGATTTTGGCGGGGCCGCAATGACTACTGAATTATTAGTTGTTGCGCTTAAATTTGCGATGAGTCCAGTATCACTAGTGAATTTAGTTAAACACAAAGCTGGATCAGTAACATTCAACCATGTTTTACAAGGAAAAATAGTTGTACAAGTAAAATTATTTTCATCAACGGGCGCTCCCGTATCTTTTGTACAAGATGCCTTTATATCTGTATTTGGCATTAAGACCGAACCGTCGGCTTGTTTATTAATTCCAAAATTTACAGTGCTAAGGGTTTCAGCACACTTAAGATTTATTTCCGCCGAAACATTAAGATCGCTGATCGATCGAACCGTAGATCCAGAGGCTGGGGCTAGGATTGTTGCGCTGACAGTCGGTTTTGGGTTGACGGTAAAAGATTGTGTCACTGATCTAATGAGGCCAGAATTAGTGGTTCCCTGAAATGTTATACTGTAACTTCCACCGGCAGAATTAAAATATTTGGAATCGACGACAATATCTTGAACGGCAGAACTTGTGGAATTAAAATTTTCAAAGCCCGGTAAGGTTTCATAAACCGTAGCATTAAAAGTTAATGGGGGTGATACTTTGGCCGTTAAACTAGCCCAACCATTCGTAGGTGTAGTCGCTTGAAATTTAAAAATATTTGTTGTTGTGTCAGCTGGATCACATACAAAATAGATTCCAGCAGGTGGTGGCGTAACAGTTAAGGTTGGGTTTTCCGAGTATGCAGCTCGCAGCGCAAATTTAGACGTCGATATCAAACTATTGTCTACTCCAAAGGTCAGTGCTTTATAATCAACGACCGAATTGGTAGGAATTGCGTCATCCGTTCCTATATTTCCAAAAGTTAAATTAGCCGGAGTCGCAATATTTTTAACAAACGCAAAGCTTGAATCTAAAGGAGGGTTACAATTAGCTCCTGTCACAGTTCCCAGCGTGGAAGCCGAGCAGCCCGTAGGATAGACATAACGGTGAAGTTCGACTCTAGAAATAGGAACAGGAGCAGAAAATGCAATGTTCATTCGGATAATACTTGGCTTAAGAAAATTCAAAACACCTCCTTGTCGCAATTCGAATTCACCAATGCTAAAATTAATTTGTTCGATGCCAAGTCCGTCAACCGAGTAGGCCCCACCATAACTAAATTTCGTATAATAATCATTGTCGGTGGTGGGTACAAAATAAGTTCCGCTGAGTTTTGAGATAGGGGTCGTAAAGTCTGCTGGCAAATCGGTTCGAGGTCGAATTTCGTAAGAAACTTTAAGCCCCACCGGATACCTACAGCTTGTCCCTACTGAGCAGAAAGCCGTAAATTTTGTAATTATCTGCAACGGACACGTGATGGCTGCAGCAGTACAGTTACAATCTTGTCCATTAATTGTGTGAAAAACAGGAAATGGTGACGAAGGATTATTACTACAGGTCAAGTTTGAAATGCCACCAATGGGTGATGGTTGATAGCCAGTTATATTGTTGGCGGCATTATAAATGGGAACGTCTTTTTGAATTGTATAATAATTAAACTCGATTTCGGCACCATGCGTACAGGCCGTAGCACTAGCGCCTTGAAGACAGTTTCTTAAAATAGTATTGCTTGGCATTTGCGCCGAATTATAAAGTGATAAGTAATCACCTGCATTCCGCCTGACAGCCGTTGCCAGATCTGATTTAGAAGATTTTGTCTGGATACTTTTCATTTCAGAATTTACGGTGTTCATGCTGCTTGCTAGTGTTAATGAAATAATTGATAAAATAAATACGCAAACCAAAACTTCAATTAAAGTCATTCCTTTTTCATTTTTTGAAATAACAGAAATCTTGACAGTGTTTAAGTAATCAATAAGTGGCCCCATGCCATCGTCGTTTCTTTTATTTAAGTTTGAAGACTTATGAGTTCTAAGTTCTTCAAGATATCTAATAATAGAAACTATCGGACCCACAAAACGATGGGTGATTAAAATTGTAACAAAGAATACCGTCAAAATAGCCACAAGATTAATGACAATTAAAGTCTGTAAATTATTGGCAGCTAGAGACTCGATCGCCGAAACTAATTCGGGGTTATGAGTTTCCTGAATCAGCGAAAAAATTTTACTATTTGTCAGATTGGTCATGAGGTAAGTTGAAACAGTAGAAAGAATCACAATCATTGCTGTTATGGCAGAAAACTTTAATTGCGTTTTTGGGTAAATCAGCTGGTTGCTTATTTTACGACTATTTTTGCTCAAACTAGACCCCCGCCCTTGCTTATCAAAATAATTGCGTGTTTAGCTGATCGGCAGATTCAAGCAATTAATTTAGCTTAATTAGGCACTTAGCTAGCTTAAAGCTTTCCTGATGAGTTTGAAGCTCCATCAAGCTGACCTTTGTCCTGATCCTTCCTAGCTTTAAATCTCGACTTGAGGCAGGTCGGGCACAGCCTCTAAAATAGACCTATGGGGGTTTTGTGACTTTATGGGTGCTCGTTCAAGTTTTATTGAATCTCCTTTTTTTTGCAGGAATCGGCGCGGCTTGGATCCGCCTTAAAAGACCTGCTACTGAAGATCCTCGTATGAGCCGTGGGTTACAGCTTTTGCAAAGTAAAATCTCTATCCTTGAAGACCTTTCGGATCGGACCGATCTTCAAGTGAATCAACTCAATGCTTTGCTTGAAAGCAAATGTGTCGATATTCAAAATAAAATAATTGAAGCCGAAAAAGTCATCCGCTCGATCGAATTGTCCCGACAAAAAAGTTTAGAAACGGCTAAAATGTTTGAAGATAAAATCCCTCATCAACAAATTGTTGAGCGCCAAAATACGGTGAAGTATGTGAAAGCGGCAAGGCTTGCGCATCAAGGAGTTTCAATTGCAGAAATATTAAAGCAAGTTGATATCTCTCAGGCAGAAGTTGAATTTATCGCAAAAGTAAACAAAGATAATCTGATGTTCAGTGAAGAGGGATTACCTGATTGGGTTCAGGATCAAGTAGGGCCTACCGCTGCTGAACGCAACCCAATTTTTAGCAACACTTTGATGAAAACAGATTTGGGTGTACCTAAAAACGAACAACTGCTTCGTCAATTAGGAGAAGAGTTTCAGAAGGCCGTCCAAATTGCTGGTCAAACAAACTCTTTAAGTTTTAACAAAGACGAGTATCAAGTTCCTAAGCAAAGTTTCTTAGAAATTCAGTTAGACTCAATGCCTCAACCTGCAAAAAGTAATTCTGAATCAGGAATTACTTTGCAAGGGAAGACCGTGCAAGTCAGGCCTTTTGAATTTAAACGAATCCAACAACCTTAAAAAACGATTGATCATATGAAATTCATCTTAGGAATTGGAATTGTTTTATTTTTTTCTGCTTGTGCGTTATTAAGTCCATCAAATAATAGCTCAGGCAAAAATACAAAGTCGATATTAGCCGTTAAGTTATCCAAAGTTGAGGCCAAGGAAACCTGTGAAGCGGTGGGACCTGTGACGGGAACTCATTTAGGATTAAAGCCTGATTTGCGAAAAGCTTTAGCTGACTTAAGAAAAAAGGCTTTTGATAAGGGAGCCAACTATGTACGTTTGGATTCAAGTTCACAAGCAGGAACGACAGTGCAAGGAATGTCGTTTAAATGCCCCGATCAAATCTGAAAAATTAACGAGCGCTTTCTTTAATGAAAAGACTCATATAGTGGCGAACTAAACTTTCTTGCTGGAAAGTTTGGCCTTTAAAAGTCCAAATGATTTCATCAAAAGGTCCCCAACTGGATTGCAATAAATGTTCACCCATAAGATCTTTGACCGTTTGGCTGGATTCTGTCGCCCCCGGCGCGCTCATAAATTGAGTTCCGATAAAATTAAAACGAATACCAATTTGTCCTGGATCTTTTAAAGAAAAAATCATTTTAAAGCCATTTCGGAACAACATAAAATCCGCATGAGTTTTTGCAATACCATAAACTTTGATTCGGCCTACGGGAGATGTTTTTAATTCATTAAAAGCATTTGAAGAATCTGTAAAATCATTTTTTAAATTCAATAAGAGTTGCAAAGTCGCGTGCGTGAGGACACGGTCACGATCCATTCCAGAACTCATTTCAACCATTCCGGACTCTTCCATGTGATGTTCAGCTTTCACAAGTTCTTTGATCCAACTGACTCGATCTATCATTCTTTCCATAGAATGCCTCCTAGTTTTTCAATGGTTTTCGGAGCCTCACGGCGTCCTTCATGGATTAGTTTTTCGATCCCCTGGATCTTTGTCAAGGGGAACTCGGTATTAGGGAGAAGTTCCGGCCTGCAGACTGACGGCAAAGGTGCCATTCTTGGCGAAATCGGGATTTTGGCCCATATAATATCCCAAGACAAAGTTGATGGGTAAAATATAACCCAAGGTTGTCTCTAGTCGAATTTCCAAGCCTGTGCTGGAAAAAATTTTATCTTGGGTCACTTTTTGGAAGCCTAAATTTTTTGTATTATAACCAAACCCATTGACCGCTAAAGCATCAAAAGTAAAAGCTCCATGTAGACGATGTAAAAAATAAGGATCTGTTCCGAAACCCCGATAAATATTTCGAACGCGAAAACGATACTCTGTATTCAAATTATAAACTTTTGTCCCCACAAACTGACCGGTGCCGTAACCTCGTAATAAATAAGTAGGAACTGAATAATCCTGAGCCCCCGAAAAAGCACTCGAAGCGGCTCCAAAAACCGCATCAAGCTCTTCGTGAACATAAAATCCATTGAGCCTTAACATGATGGCGTTCCTCGCCGGCAGCCATTTTGAATGATAATAAGTTCCACCAAAAGTGACCTGAGTGTGATTCAAGCTATCGGTATTATAAAAATAATTGGTGGCTCCAAGGTGAGCGCTTTTACCAATCTCAGGCGAAATTTGCGTTCCCGCGCGAGTCACATCAGAATAAACAAGCCGAGTGTAAGCGCCATGGCGAACTGGATTTCTGGTTAGAAAATCACTGCGCAAATAACGTCCTCCCACTTCCCAAAGTAAATATCGACTGGCACTCCACAAGTCAGGAAAAACAGAAAGACTACCTATTGTGTGAGTGAGTAAAAAATCTTGAGTGAACAAATAACTATTTAATTCAGAACTTTGTAAAAGAATGGGCCAGTCGGTTTGATTATTCTGGTAGCTTCCAAGAAATGAACTCCGCCGCAGACCTGTTTCATAAATAGCCGTTAAGCCATAGATATGTTTTTTTAGGGGATCAAAGCCACTCGTTGAGACCTGTGCCACTAAAGAGTTATCAACGCTTGAAGTAAATAAGTAAGGCAACCAATAGCGTGGCCACAAATAAGATCCGGCTTGATAATCTTTTTGCTCTTCAATTTTAGGTTGAAGAACCGATTTTTCCAAAGCTAAGGCTTCTTCAGTCACAGGATAGCGATCAATAAAAAGACCTTCTATCTGTGGCAACGGCATTTCAATATTTTTCCAATCTTGTGTAGAAAGCCTGCCCACTTGCGGGCCTTTGTCCGTTAAGCTCATAACATATAGATCTTCAGTGATGGGATCATAGGCTGAAGAAAAGGCCGCAGTCAGAAGATGGCTGACAGGACGAGCTTTTTTTAAATCTTTATCTGATAAATAGAGATTGTGAACGCCATTATTGGAAGCTGTAAAGAAAACGCCTTGAGAAGATAATTGCGGAAATCGAGCATTTTTAAATGGAAGAAGCTCTTGCTGAGCTTTTTTTGTGCTTCGATCAAAGGTCCATAAGCTTTCTTCTCCCAAGGAATTTCGTAAAGAAAAAAGTATGCGGTTGCCGTCCAGAAAAATCGGAAAAGAAATACGTGATTGCAGGTCTGCAGACCAAAGAATTTCTTCTTTTTTGCTCGACAGATTAAAAAGCCCCAAGGCTGTTTTTCCGCCCTCTAATTTAACAAAAACAATATCTTGATCATTAGGAGAAACCGAAGGCTCTCGAGCCCGCAGACCAGTTGTTAATTGCTCAGATTTTTGTGATTTTAAATCAAACAAATGAAGATCAGAATATTTTTCCAGCCGATTGATGTGATCTATTTTATCAAAAACTAACTTAGGCGATTGGTGAAACCAACTGATACGTTGAATGCTGCCCGTCGGTGGGCCATCTTTGGGAGTAGGAGGAACCAAGTTTTCGCTCTGACTTTCAATTTTTTTAAAACCTTCACTTTGATTAAAAGTTTGATCGGGTTTTCTTTCCAATAATTTAATTTCGCGTTTATCAGTTTCTGAAACTGAAATCACAGCCATAAAGCGGCCATCGGGGCTGATGGCAGGGTGACTCAGGTACTGAGCTTTTAAATCCATGATTTGCAAAGGAGTGATTTTTTTTTGCTTTAATATTGTCAGCTGTTTCTGCGCGCGAAGATCCGTTTCAACTAAGGCCCGTTTATATTCTGCCACATAGGTTTGACCTAAATGATCGCGAGCGGGCTGTTCAATAAAATAAGGCATGCGCCCGCCGTGACGTTGATGAAGTTGATCGATGACAACCTCACCTTTATCGGCAATCATTTGGCTCCAGGCCAATGAGCCAAAAAGATAAGGTCTTTGTCCTTCCGGCCAAGTGGGCAAAACTTCATTCACTTCATCAAGGTTAAAGTTTTTTAAAGTGCGGGCTTCTGAAAAACTTCGAATCATTGCGTCTTGATAGAGAGCTCGCAGTCGACCTCCGCGCGAAATTTTTGATTCAATATGAACAGCTAATCCTTCTTTCCACCAGCGTGGCAGAAGGGAATTGGGCGTTATGATGGTTCCAAAGACAGCCTGTAAATATTTAATAAAACCGGTGGCGGGTTCAAAAGTAAGAATATGGGTGTATTCATGCACTAAAAGTTCCAAGGCCCAGTCGCCACTTTCGCTCAGACTTTCAGAGGGCCCTGAGAGAACTGGATACGCCATAATATGAGGGTAGGGAATGGGAGTGGCATAACCATTTGTTACATCTGTTTTATCATTAATAATGACGACCGTTCGCGCCGGTTTATCCGTAAACAAAGGATTTAAAAATTCATAAGCGGCTTCGAGCTTTTGAGCATACAGTTGTCCTAGGTCTTGCTGCCTGGCATTAACAACAATATCAAAGTGAGCTGTTTTTAATATTACGAATGACCAATCGGAAGGCACTTCTTGGGCTTTAAGGGTGCCAGAAAAAAGCAAAATTAGAGTTAATAGAATCTTCATACATAAGAGGTAGCCTTAAAGCAGCACAAGTATCAAACGCGTTTGACAATGGGCTGCTATGCGCTACATTTGTTAGGTCCAAACAAGGAGGATTCATCATGATTCAAAAGTTGGCTGCGCGATTGGCCTTAGTTCCATTAATGGTATTAGCTGTGAGCTGTTCGAAAAAACAAAAAACTGATACATCCATGGAAGCAACTCCATCTATTCAAACTGAGACTACACCCAGCGTTGACTCAACGCCTATGAGCTTTGATACAGCAGGGTCTGATAGCGGTAAAATTGATGGTCTTTCCACTGTGTTTTTTGATTACGATAAGGCAACGATCTCTGGAAACTCTAAAAAAGCTTTGCAAGGCAATGCTGAGTGGCTCAAGAAAAATTCCGGTGTTAAAATTCAAATCGAAGGGCACTGTGATTCTCGCGGCTCGATTGAATACAATTTAGCTTTGGGTGAGCGTCGGGCTAATTCGGTGAAATCTTATTTATCAAGCCTAGGTATTGCGGGCTCTCGAATGAACACGATCAGCTACGGCAAAGAAAAGCCTTTGATTTCTTCTGAAGGTGAAGAGGCTTTCTCGAAAAATCGCCGAGCTAATTTCTTGCCTCTGCAATAAGTCAGCAGCAGTTCGGCAGACGTCAACGAGGTGTGCAATGGATAAAGCGAAAGTTTTAAAGCAGTGTCTGATGCCGCTTGTCCTTTTGATCTACTTATCGTCTTGCCAAACAGTGACTTTGCCACTGGAAGAATACACCCTTGCGAGAGCCGCGTTAGAAGCGGCTCGAAATGTTCAGGCTTCAAGGCATTCATCAGGGTATTGGAGTCAGGCTGATCAAGCTTATCGTCGTGGCCAAGAGTACTACCGTGACCACAATTGGTCTCAATCAAAAGAAGAATTTTTAAAAGCCCGTTTCGCTGCTGAAAAAGCTGAAAACTCGGCCCGCTTAATTCGCCAGAAAACAGGTGAGGTTTTATGAAGTACTTAATGGTTTTATTATTTTCTCTGACAACTGTGGGCTGTTTAAAAACTCGCACTGAAGTCAAAGACACCGAGACCCGCCAAGCCGTTCAGCAGCAAGTGGTCAGTTTGCAAAAAAATACAGCTGATAGCTCAAATCGTTTTTCAGAAATTGAAGAACAGATGCGCGGACTTAATGGTCGAACTGAGGTGTTAGAAAATCGCTTATCATCAAAAGGCCAAGAATTTGATAAGGATAAAAAAACCTTAGCGGATCAAAATGTTGAGCTTTTTCGTAAAGTAAATCTCATGCAAGAAACCATGGGAAAAATGGAACAACAAATCGGCGTTCTTTCAACCAAAATGACAGTTCTTGAAGCGCAAGCTCAAGCGCAAAATAATTCTCGAGCGGCACCACCTGTGGCGACCGTTAAAAAAAGTTCATTTGAGACCGCGCAAGATCACTTTTTACAGAAAGAATGGAAAAAAGCAATTTTAAGCTACGAGAAGTACCGTGAAGAATCGCCGAAGGGTAAACAAGTTTCGGAAGCGACATTTAAAATTGGAGTTTCTTTTCAAGAATTGGGTCTAAAAGACGAAGCGAAAACTTTTTTTGAAGAAGTGATTTCTCGATTTCCAAAATCTGATGAAGCTAAGCGCTCAAAGATTCGCTTAAAAGGCATTAAGAAGTGATCAAAAGCCCTGGTTCTATAAAGCATGTTCTTGCTATTGAAACCAGTTGCGATGATACATCCGTAGCAATTGTTGAAAAAGATGGTTTTGTTGTCAGTCTTGTCTCGGCCAGCCAGGATTTAGCGCATGAGCCCTACGGTGGGATAGTGCCCGAGATTGCTTCTAGAAATCATTCCTTAGCCTTATTGCCACTGATTGAAGAAGCTTTTCAAAAAGCTCAGATGACTTGGAAAGAGATCGATGGAATCGCTGTGACAAACCGCCCGGGTTTAGTGGGTGCCCTCATTGTGGGTTTAGTC
>JAYSSI010000042.1:0-80085 GCA_043720615.1 Pseudobdellovibrionaceae bacterium
TTGAATTAAATAAAACGCTCAAGTAAACATCACGTCGCTACCGCTCCGGTGGTACACTTTGATGAAATCGGGTGGCGCTTTAAGATGAAATCGGACAAAGAATACTAAAAGGTAAAGTCTTACTGACTGTGGCCGTAGTTTCGCGCAAAAGGTTGGGCACTCATCGAATATCAGGCGTCGAATAGGATTCCCTTAATAGCCAGAGACCGCATTCTTCAACTGGTATGAAAACTCCGAATGATTTAAGTTTTAACTGCATTGGAAAACTCTAGCTACGAATGGCTTAAAAAAGCAGGGTAACCTCATAGTTTAAAAAAAATTAATTAATTATTTATTCCTTTACACATGCATCTAACGCTTTCATCAAAGATGAAATAAAATCCCCGTCATTATTTTCTTTTATAGGAATTACTATTGCCTGATCAACCAGATGCTGAAAACCACCGTCTTTTAAATTTTTTGAAGGTGTAAATTTAAAAAAATTTCGCTCCTCCTCAACGAAAACACAGACACTGCTTAAATAAAGCAGCTTCATAGATCTGACTTTTAATGCTTTCAAGAGAGGAGCATTAAGATTTTTCCAATCAAAATCATCTTCATGCAGTCCATATCTTGAATAACTAAGTGCTTTCTTACATACATCAACAACCTCTGAACTTTTGTCTATATCGACTGAAAACAATTCCTTATCAAACGCCCAAGCGCCGCTATATAGCTCTGACATTGTCGCTACAATCAAAGTGCTGTCTTTTTTATATATCATTACTTTTTTCTTCATAATTTGCCTCGTTTATGGAATTGGAATAAAAGTCAATACCACGATTCTTGATGCTCCATATTGAACTATGAGGATAGGAAGTTTAAAGGCCACATTTGATCATTTGATGAAGTATGAATTCATCAGTTGTGTCTTAATTTCGCCAGTTTTGGTTTGAAATTTCAATAAATTTTTCTGGTTTGTATCGCGTCAGTGTAGATTTTTTGGATTCGCTACAGCCATTGGATCGCAGATCTATTACTCGATGCCGCCAAAACGAAAAAGCACCCCATAACACTTGGTTCACTATAAAATAAATTCATCAGAGCTCGGTATAAAAAACCGAGCTCTATTTTTTTGAATAAAAGCATGAACCTTTACGATCAAAAATTTCTAAAGTAGAAAATCACCCTATAACTTTTACAAAATAAATTTTTGGTTTTGATTTTCACAAAAAATGATTCTAGAACTTACATTAAGCAGTGGTTTGTCCAAAATTTGGAAAACAACCCCTCAAGTCTCTTAAAATCAATTTTAGTCACGTACTTAGCCCCAACCCGATGAGTTTACTCGTCTTGGTGGGGCTTTTTGCATTTGTTTTTAAAATAATTTCTGCACTAGCAGAATCAACAAGAAAGGGGGACTCAACCAAAAAATTAGGTCTGATTGGTCATCAGCGACTTCACATTCAAATAGTCTTTAAAAATCGTAAGTGAAAAATCTTACGAACAAGTTTGTCGTTTTTAAATCGACAATCAAGCGGAATCTGATTTTTTAAATAAAATCACCGCCTTAGTCACACGTGTTTTCTTAACTTTAACCGAACTTAAAAATTAAGGAGTTATCCATGCGTCGAAGAAATTCGAGATCGCAGTATTTTATTAAACGTAAGTTTAAACGAACGTCGAATAGAAAATTAAGTCCGGGCGACATCCAAGTCTTAGATTTTTTATGGACCTGGAAAGTAGCCAGCCAGCAAATGCTAAAACTCATTGGTTATCCAAACCAGTCAGAGTGGTGGGCTTATAAAGCCATTAAACAACTTGAGCGCGAAGAATATATTCAGCGTCTGCCGCGTGGTAAAAATCTAGATCTAGAAGTCTGGACACTGACCCATCTTGGTTTTGAAGTTGTGTTCATGGACCGCGATGACATTGTTGAGCGGCGCTTTAAGCCTCATGCTCCGGCTCATGATTACTTTGCAACATGTCTTCAGCTAGGAGCTTTGTGGACAAGCGCTTGGGAGAAAGTATTTTTTACGGAGCAGATGTTGGCGTCACTTCGAAAAAGTAATTTCCCAAAAGACTTTGCTAATGACGAAGGGCATGTGCCCGATGGCATGACGATGCTTCGACATGGATTAAAGGAATTTGCTGTTGGCTACGAAGTTGATCTGAACCTAAAAGATGCGGACCGCTACAGTCTGACATACCAGTACTATCAGAAATTAAAGATTGTGCCTGTGGTTTTTTGGTTAGTACGAAATGACTGGATAGCAGGGCGCATTCAGAAACTTCTAAAGGAAGTTAGGTACAGTGAAAATGAAAAAAGTATTTTTTCTTTTATACTTTTAGAAGATTTCAAAACAAATCTTTGGAATGCAAAAATTATTAATGGCATTTATGCGGGCCAAAGTATTTGCAAAATCCATGAAAACATCATGCAAAGCCTAGGTAAAAGTGCAGCAACGCTTAGCCAAAAACCGATGCACGATATTTTTTTCTCAAAGTATAAAAGCCCACAGAAATCAATAACTTCTCCGAAAGTAGGCATCGATGAAAATCTTTAACACCCTACGGGTTAAGGGATATGTGTTTATTTATGTGGTTATGCTTTTAACTTCGTTTTGTGTTCCACAGAAAGAAAGGTTTCTATGAACGACAATAAAGATTCAATGTTTGCAGGTGGTATAATAATAATCGTTGTGGTTGGAGCACTGGCGCTTAAAGCCATAGAAAAGATATTCATTCAGCTGGGTCAAGTCTTTGATGCCATGACAAATGCGGCCGCTTCATTTTTTATGATGGCGTGGCATTTAGTTTTAGCGCTGGGCTTGATCGCAGTTGGTATCGGTTGTGTTTATGCCGCAGTCTACTTCACGAACAAGTATTACTTGATGGTGAAGCGCGGGACAGATCTTCAACAGCAAGTAAACCGAAAACTTCAAGAAGTGACAGCCGAGCTTAATTCGGCTGTCAGTCAGCTTCGTGAAGACACGCGGTATGACCTGCGCTTGATGGCAAAAAAATTAAGTGATGCTTTGGATAAACCAGAAATTGTTCCGGCGAAGGCTTTAGCCAAAATCGAAACAACTTCAGAACAAGGTTCTTATGAAGCCAGCGAAGTCGCTCAGTCAGTTGATCAAGTCGGTGATGGCGAAGCGGTGTTGGTCAAAGATGCAGAAGAAATCAGTCCCCGCGATATCGCAAACCCATTTTAGGAAAGATGAGCTTTATGAAAAGACAAAAATGGTATCCAAAGTCTGTGAAGCTTTTTAAATCGAAAGTAGAAAATGAACGCTTTGAGCAAACACTTGCAGAAGTGGCAGAAATTTTATATAAAAAAATCTGCCAGCAAGTCGTCTCTGATCGTTCTATTTCTACTGAGCCCCCAATAAACCAATTGGTTCAAAACCAATTCAAAAAGGCGGCATCAGAATGAAAAAAGACTATAACCAAAAGCAAAATTACAAAATCGGGATTTACGTTCGTGTGTCTACCGAAGAGCAAGCTGAAAATCCAGAAGGCTCAATACGTTCACAAGAATGTAGGCTTCGTGAATTTGTAAAACATAAAAACAGTTTCGAGAATTTTGGCGAAATTGTTGAATTCTACTGTGATGCAGGGATTTCAGCGAAAGACACCAATAGGCCAGCGTTTCAAAGCATGATGGATGACGCCAGATCAAAGAAAATTAACATGATCTTAATCACAGAGCTATCACGGCTAACAAGGTCGATCAGGGATTTTGCAAACGTAGTTGCAATGCTTGATGAGCTTGATTGCCAGATTTACTCGTTAAAAGATCAATTCGATTCATCAACAGCAGTTGGATCGTTTTCCATGTTTTTAATGGCGAATCTAGCGCAGTTTGAGCGTAAGCAAATCGGAGAAAGGATTTCAGCAAACTTTCTAAGTCGAGCTAAGCGTGGGCTTTATAATGGGGGAAGCGTGCCGCTGGGTTACCGTGTTAGCGGAAACCGGGATGGTCGCCTTGAAGTGATTGCAAGCGAAGCTGAGGTTGTTAGAAGCATTTTTAAAACCTTTTTAATTGAAGGAACTTTGGCTTCAACGACGAAAGTTTTAAACGCAAGAAAAGTTAAACTGAACCGCAAAAAAGAAGGGGGCGGAGGCCCCCGCGTGGGTTACGTGATGCTTGAATCTTTGTATAAAATGCTGACCAATAAAGTCTATATCGGGGTTAAGACTTACGTTGAAAACGGCAAAGACTGTGAAGCCATAGCCACGTGGGAACCCATAATCAGTACAGATATTTTTAATCGTGTCGGTGAAGTTTTAAAGGCGAATAAATCACGAAAAAAATCATCGCCGTTAAGGTATCCGTATTTGTTATCAGGCTCTTTATTCTGTCAATGTGGTCATAGACTTTCTGGTAAGTCTGCACACGGAAACGGTGGTAAAATTGCTTACTACGATCACGCATGGGCGGCAAAAATTCAAGGTGTCACACATGACAAGGGTGTTAAATGCGATCCGGTACGGGTATTAGCCAATAAGCTTGAACCTGTTGTGTGGGGTGCGGTGAAAGATTTTTTATTAGTCCCAGAATTTTTCTCAGAAATTTTATTGGAAGCGAAATCTTTATCAGAGCTAAATACTCCAAAAAAAGAAATCGAACGAAAGCTAAATAAAATTTACGAGATCAATATGCAACTGGATGCTTTATCAGAAAGACTGGGACTATTACCAAAGTCAGTAAACCCAAAACACGTCTTTGATCAAATGGAGCGTTTATCGTTACAAAAACAAAGTCTTGAAACAGACGTTAAAAGCTTAAAAGAACATTCTAATCACGATAAAACAGCCGTTAACATTAGTGATTTTGAAACTTTTAGATTAGCTGTGCAGGATTTATTAGAAAACGAAGCTGATCCGCAGATGAAGACCAGCATTATTCAAAAAGTGGTACACAAGATCATCATCAAGAACGAAGAAATAGAAATTTATTTCTTCGTCGGAGAAAAACATTACAAGCGGGAGCTCGAATTATCGGGCTCCCGCCCCTTTAAAGACAAATTACATCAAATCTCAAATCAAATAGATGCAAAGCCAGAAAAAAGGCATAGCAGCGCCCTCCCTGTTTTTCACGGGAACCCGAAGACATCTGAATTTTTATTTTTGAAACCGAACCTAACTGACCTGACACCGAACTTTTTTTATGACGCTGGTTCGAACAGCTTGAAAAATGGTAGGGAGTAAGTGGAACAATAAAACTGTGTATTTTCAAATGCTTTTTTACCAGAAACCTACAAAGCACTACTTTGCATCTATTTCCTCTGGGATTTTAGCTCCTATCAAAATCATTCCTTTTAAAAAATCGTCACCCAACTCCTTAATTGAGTTTCTAATAAACTTATCTTTAGGCGTTTTGATTTTACCATTTTCTACCTTATCGACGTGTTTTTGACCCGAGCCAATCCGCCTTCCGAACTCTTTTTGACCCAATCCAAGTTTAATTCTGTGTTGCCTAATAAGGTATCCAATACTTACATCAACCAGTGGCGGCAATCCCATTGCTATGCGGAAAATTTCAACGTCAGAATTTATATAATCATTAGTGGATACAACTATATAAGTATCTTTTCCTAGTTTTAATTCACCGTAACTTTCTATAGACATAATTCATAATCGGATACCCCTTAAGGTATCTTTACTCGACTTTTAAATGGGATTTAAGGTATGTTTGTTCTATAGTGAGACGGATGGCCTAAGTCCTGCAGAAAGGAGATGGTATGTCCGATATAATTGAAGTACTCTCCGAAACCTCGAAAGGAATTATCGCTGTGTCTAACGTCAAACGAGTAGCTGAACGGGTAATTGCGGTACATCGAAAAATGTATGAGGAAAGCCCAACAAACATGAAGCTTCAAAAGCTTTGCTACTACGCCCAAGGATTTTTCTTAGGCGAGACCCATGGACATCCGCTTTTTTCGGAAGACTTTGAAGCATGGGCATTAGGACCCGTTTGTAGAGAACTTTACGAACAATATAGAAAATATCGCTACCATGGAATAGATGCCGAAGTAGATGAAACTCCTCTGGATTCATCATTGGAAGAGCATATTGAGGCGATTGTATCTGCATACGGCAGACTCGATGGTGCAGCTTTAAGTACCATGACCCACAAAGAAGAACCTTGGATAGCAGCAAGAGGAAATACTCCAGAAGGTGGCAACTCAGATACTGTTATTAGCAAGACTTCTATGCAGACTTTTTTCGAAAAAGTTCTTAGTGAAGCAAATCAATAGTTTAGTGAATGGAAAAAAGAGATAAATTTCTACAAATTTCTAAAAAAAATGAAAACAAGCTAAACTCCGATCTTACAAAAATCTCCTTTAAATATTCTGATTGGAGCAATGAAAGTTTCTTTCTTCACGGAGGAACTTCAGAGTACTACCAGCAATTAGTTAGTTGTTTTCAAAGAATTTTAGAGACTCGCGTTGGTGACTGGGTTGCAAATGGCCGACTTGGAAAATATATAAAACCTATCGATTGGAATCATGGAACAATTGCACATTCGAAATTCAGGCCCTATGGAATACTCGATGATATATTAATCAACTGTTTTGAAATACGCCTTTCCAAAAGTCATGGTCGAGTTCATGGATTTCTTCACTCAGGTTCGTTTTTCCTCGTTTGGTTTGATCCTTGTCACAATCTTTTTCCAGGAACAGATGGCGGAAAAGGAAAAAAATTGGACAAGCAGGAATACAAGCAAGTTCCTCCTGCAAATTTTGAAATTGTAAATCAGCTTACGGAGGAACTCGAAACAATTAGTGCCGAGCTCAAGATGTACAAAGAAACTTACGACCCGCAGCCTCCACCATTATAACTAATTTATTCTGTAAATCTTTTCTTCATCTTTTTGTAATAGACTTAAATGATCGAGTACAGTTGTTGAATCTTTAATATCGATACCTGCCTTACGCATATAAATCATCATAGTATCTAGATTTGTCCACCCGCCTTGACTCATGACTTTGCTTGGTGCGACTCCTTTATCTAGCAACCAAGTAGCCCACGAAGCTCTCAGATCATGAAATCTTACTCCCTGAAGTCCTATCGACTTTAAAAAGATTCTAAGATCGTATGCCTGCTCACCTCTGTCCCATCGACTCAATCTCGGAAGCACAAAGTCACTTTCGCCAGACTTCAATTTAAGTTCTCGCAAAAGAGGCATCAGGGGATTTGGGATTTCCACAAGTCTATCGTTTCCACTTTTTGTTGATTTAAAACCATCTTTTGAGTTCCAAGAAGAGTTCACAAGAATCAGTCTTTTTTCAAGATCAATACTTTGCCACTTTAAAGCATATAACTCACCGTTTCGAAGTCCGGTAAACACTGCTACTGCATAGTGTGGATACCAATCAAAATTTTGTTCTTGTGCCTTCCGCAGTAGAAAAAGAATTTCGCTTTCTTTCAAAACATTTTTGATAGTGCTTTTTATTTTGAATCTGATTAATGGAGTTGGATTGCGCACCAGAAGACCACGGTTAACCGCATACTGAAAAACTCCTTTTACACATTTCATAAAAAATTTGCGGTGACCTTCAGACCCTGACTCCAGTCTTTCATTCAACAATCGATGAATATCATCTGATGTAATTTGATCGACTAGCTGTTCACCCCATGCATTTGTCGTATGAAATCTCAAAAGCTTCTCTCTGTTGTATCTGGTAACATTAGTCAAATCCGCTGTTTGAAGAAATTTAAAATAGTCCTCAAGTACTTCTCCCCAAGTAGGTGTTACTAATCTTTTTAAGTGATTCTCTACTTCTACCACAAGACTGTTAAAAACCCTTTGTGCCTCACTTCTAGTTTTAATCTTAATTTTTTTTCTAGAGACTGGTTGCTTAGAAGTAGGATGCCTTTTGTGATAACTTACCGACCAAGAACCATCTGCAACCTGTTTAATTCCCATAATTTGGTCCCCTTCTTTCGCTTGAAAGTAAACTTTCAAGTTCGGATCTTCGATATCGATTTCTTCGTCCGAATTTATAGAATGGAACCTTACCGTTTGAACAACAGTTCATTAACGCTTGAGTACTCATGCCCAAAAACGTTGCGGCTTGGACTGAGGTCAACCATTCTTGGTCAAACCTAGTATCACAAGAGAAGTTGTTGTTAGAACTTAAAGTATCTTTTGTGCACGAAATGAAATCATTCTGTATTAGCTTACTGAACGATACGAATGATTTTTCCTTATTATTATTACTTTTCATAAATATCCTTTAATAACAAAATTGGTTTTAACCCTTCGTATCCTTCAGAATAATGGAATATGTGGCCTTAATCTAAGACCGAGATATTGAACACGCCCCTTTCCATTGCGAGTTTTTTTAAACCCTTTAATTTTGAGCTTGTGACCAAATTGCTTTGAAGAAATTGGCCGCTGCCCGCAGCTTTTCTGTTTTTCTGCATAAGCCGCATACAAATCCGACGCTAGCTCCACAAAATCTGCTCTAATTTCAAGATTTTCTTCAATATAAGTACCTATCGTATCTTCTTCTGATCTGTACGATTCGAGTGCATCAGTAATTTTCTGTGGCTCTTGCAGCCCCTCCCTTTGCCACATTATACAGCCCTCTATTGCCCAATTTAAGATTCCACTTATTTCCATTTCTAACTTCTTTAGTAGACCGACATCTTTATTTTGATTTTCAAAGGAAACATCAAAAGGAATTACCTTTAATCGACGCCAGATTCCCTTGTCCGTGCCCGTAATATGAGGAAGGTGATTCACAGCAAGAAACAATTTCCATTTAGGAACATATTCAAAATACTCTTTAAACAAAAACCTACTAGCGACGACGTCGCCCCCAGTGACTTGTTTGATAATTGATTCATCTAAATATTTTCCTTCTTGCACTTCGACAGATGTGACACATCTAGCATCATAGAGTCGCGCAAGATCGTTTCTGATTTGCTCTGACTTCCGGAAAGTAAAAGTTGAAATATCAGAAGCTCTACAATATTCACCAAATAGAAGTTTCAATATTGTAATTAAAGTTGATTTTCCATTACTTCCGCTTCCAGAAAATATAAATAAGCACTGTTCTGAAGTTAATCCCGTCATCGAGTATCCAACCACCCTTTGAAAATAGCGTATCAATTCGATGTCTTTGTTAAAAACCTCTTCTAAAAATTTGGAAAACCGAGGACAAGTTGCACTTGGTTCAAATCTTATGTTTGAAATTTTAGAAATGAGATTTTCCTTCGAGTGTGGTTTCAAAGTTCCATCTCTAAGATCTATTGTTCCATTCATTACATTAAAGAGAATTGGATTTGAATCAAACATTTCAAGGCTAACTGAGGACTCCGATTGAGCAAGCGCAATAAAACTTTGAATTTTTGCTCTCGATTCACTTTTTTTTAAGTGTTCCATTAATTTTGTTTTTATTGAGTTATCTGGAATATCGGCAGCAAGCTCTTGAGAATGCCTAACCATTGCCTTTGCAGACTGAATAGTTAAAGTCCCATCGTCTTCCGAGAATCTCTTACCATCATACCAAAACCATTTCCCTATCTTACTAGCAAACTTTAATTTGCCGTCTGTGAAATATACGATTCTTTCAGCATTTCCTAGGTCTGTGTGAGGTGATGTAAGAAGAGGATTCTTATCCGATAAGTTAAAGATTCCTTCAATGAGTTTATCCACCTCTTCATTTGTTTTAGGTGGATTGCAACGTTCTATATTTTCTCTGTACAATGTTTCTTTGGCATTTTCTTTACTTATTCCACTTCGTTTGAATTTGCCCGCTTGTGAACGCAAAAACTCAAACCTGTATCCCTGATTAACTTTACCATCGGAACTAATAACAATTTTATTTTGTGATCCTTTAATTTGTTTCAAAATATCGTGAGGAAATTCTTTTAGACGTTTTTCAAAATCTTCTTTTGTCCAATTAAGAAAATCGACGTCTTCAAAATAATATTTTTTTCCATTTGGATGAAGACTTGGAGCAGCGACTATATATCCTCCATTTCCTCGTATATCTACCCCCGGCAAAACACCTGCTTGAGATTTTGCACCTAAATTGTCTTTATAAAAAAAGTGTTTTCCTCCTCTTGGAGTTGAGACTGTTACAGTGTTTATATCCAAACCATACTTTTGTACTAATTCCCTTAGTGATTCCTCTCCCCCGCTATCAGGATCCACATCGACAACTGAAATTCCAGAAACAACTCCCGTAGCTATTCCAACGTTCTTTTGAGGAGACTGTCGCCAAATTTTTTCTTGTGTTTTTTCTTTACTAGCATCTTTAAACCCATGTTTAGTTGCAGGTTCTTTTCTTCCTGGTTTTACTGGAAGAATTGCTAGTCCAAATGACAAATATTTTGATACAAATGAATGAATCACCGAGCCTCCGTGAACAACGGAACACAATTATTATTTTAGTGTTCGATATATTGTTAGATTGAGTTAATGCTCGGAACGAGCACAAACCCGATACAAGATTCAAGATTCTTGTTTCAGAGGTTTCGAGTTACTTAGGCACTATGTTTCAAAGTTATCACTATTCAAAAAAACACGTTTCAAAGATTCAGAAGTCTAGGGAGGCATTTAAGTATGTCTAAATGCGAGCGTCGACTTGGATGGGAACGTAGACCGTTCTTAAAAAATTTTAAAGTAGTTTTTAATTGAATTGGTTTTTATAACCAAAGAGATTTTTAATATTGTTAATCATATTGAGGCATTAGGTACTTATAAATTATTTTCGACTAATCGCAGAAATCCCGACATTATGGCATACTAATATTTATCAACAGCCACCCCCACCCCCCTAAAAATTATTTGCAGACGGTATCATAGCGAACAATTTTTCCAGTGAAATCTGTTACTGGACGAGTGTAACAGTTTGTCGGCTGTGGATTCTGTGGCAGATATTGTGGTGGTGCATTTATCATATTGCTCATCATCATTAGTCCGGTCGAAATAGATTGCTGTCGCTGCCTCTCTTGAGATTGTTCTTGATAAGCTGCATTTCTAGCATCACGCTCATGCTCTACTTCTGAAATCTTCTGTTCTAATTCTCTTTTTTTATTTTCGCGAACTTTATTTTTCGCTTGTTCAACTAGAATTGAATCATATCCTTTACAAGCTTGAGAATCTTTTCGATCACAGGCTTTCTTCATGTATTCAGCTGAAGTTTCAAAACTTCCTAGACCAAACCAATATATAGAAATAGCTACACATGCCTTGTTGTCTCCAGAATCACAATATTCCTCAAGATTATTACATGAACTCAAAAGCTCTTCCTTTGCGCATTTTGTAATTAGGTTTTGAGGTGCCTTCTTGGTTTTAGAAGTTTTGTTTTTTGCGCATGCGGAACTTTCGCCGAGCTTGCAGGCTCTTTTCAAAAAGGAATTGGCGATATCCAAGTCTTTTTCGATATTTTCCCAATAGTAAGCCATACCGAGACATGCTTCTGAGTTCTTTTCTTTACATTTTAAATCTAAGTTTTCGCAAGATTTTTTATTTCCTTTGATAGCACAGTCATCAACCAATTCGTTTATTTCTGAAGTGAACTGTTTTGCAGATGTCCAATTAACAAACCCAATTATACTTAGTAACACAATTATCCAATGTTTCATTTTTTTATCTTTCTAAGAATAACTTCAAAAACTCCTGCGTTTATTTCTTCTTTTAACTCATCTATTGTATTTTTTCTTTCTGTTGCCGGATTAGCGCCATAAACCAACATATCAAGTGTGACGTCAAAGTAGTCAGCGACTCTTTTAACTTGATCGAAGTCACGCGGCTTAGACCCCGCAAGCCAATTATGAATGGTTTGAGATTCAGTTTTCGTGGCTCTTGCTAGATTGGCAACGGTAGTTCCTCGCTGTTTGAGTAACATCCGTAGTTGTTGTGCTATTTTCATATCTACTAGACTAATCGGTAGTATCTTCACTTTTTGAACCCCTTAGTGTCACTGCTGACATATAAATCATGTTCGTGACATGAATCTACCCCCCTGTGACATGAAACTAATCCCTTTGGAAGTTCTGCATTCGTTTTTAAATCTAAAGATTTTTGACCTTTAAAACCAAGTTTTTGATTCTCAATGATTTCAATATTTTTGGACGATTTTTGGACGCTCATTTGCGATAGAGTTTTGTGAACGGCACTTTTAGAACAATTTAGTTTCTTAGCAATCTGAAAAAGGCTTAGCCCTTGCCTTCTAAGTATTAAGACATCATCTCGGTTTACTGTTTGTGGTCTTCCTAATCGGATACCTTTTCTTTTTGCATTTGCTAACCCTGCATTAATTCGAGAATTTAAAAGTTCTCTTTCAAATTGTCCTATAGCTCCCAAAAGGTGAACCATAAGTCGCCCGATACTTGTTGTAAGATCAATCTGCTCACGAATACTGACAAAATCTATTCCAATTTCTTGAAGTTCATGAAGTGTGATCAATAAATCTTTTAAGCTTCTAAAGAAGCGGTCTAATCTGTAAGTGACAATAACATTGAACTTTTTTGCCCTTGCATCCTTTAACAATGCTTGAAGGCCAGGCCGCTGTACTGTTGATCCCGAAAGGTGATCCTCATATATACAAGTTATTTGCCAATTCTTAGACTCAATAAACCGCATAATTTCTATTTTTTGAAGTTCGGTTGACTGGTGATCAGTTGAGACTCTTAAGTATATTGCTGCTCTTCTTTCCATACTTTAATCTTAACGCAACATATTACATTTTGTAATATATTTTGTAAACGTGTAATTTTGATACAACCACGAGGTAAATGTGCTTAATAAAAAAGGCTCTGCAGCTAGAAAAGAGCTGGATAGGGACAAGAAGCTAGAAAAGATTGTTAAGTCATTTCGACTTTCAAAAATCGTTTGTGAAGACTTTCAAAAGAAGTGCAAGAAGCACGGTGATAAAGAGTCGCATGTCCTAGAAAAACTAATGACTTGGTATTTGGAAGAGGCCTAGCTTCAAGCTCTCCGGTTGCCCGTAAACGGCATTTTCAATTATTGATGTTAGCTCTTCTCTCTGCGCATAGAAGGCTTACCTGTATCAATTAAAACGCAATAGAGTCCATTTTTTGGATTAAAGAGTGTCAAGTTTCCATGCTAACAAGACCCTTTGATTTGAACTCTGTAGTTCGTAGAAAATAACTACAGACCATTGTAGTTCATGACTACAAATCCCGTTATTTCGCTACATTTCAGGACATAATAATGTAGATCGCATAGAATTCCAAAACCAGGTTGCCCTGCTATCTCTCGAATTCTATTCAAATTTTTTGATTTCTTTTTTCACATATTTTATGGACGAACATTCGGCGGAAATTGGTAGGGAGTACAGGAGTCGAACCTGCGACGTCCACCTTGTAAGGGTGGCGCTCTACCAACTGAGCTAACTCCCTATTGGTAAGGTAAAACTAGGTAACAAAGAAGACGGGCTTTGTCGAGAGCTTTATTTTATGTCTAATTTTTACCCTTACAAAACGATGCCGACGAATCATTTGATAATTTTGAAATCACAAAATGAACGTAGTTTTCGCGACCCTCAGGTTGAATATAAAGCATCATAACTTGGCCCTGGATGGGGCTTACGCCAATATCTTTTACAGGCCCAGCATACTGAAAAGAACGAACAAAAAAGCCATAGCTTTGCCGCACGTTGATATAGAACATTTCTGCATTAATACGGCTTTGACCGCGAGTGGCTGAGCCATGACCATAAGAAACCTCTTGGCAGGTCATGACATCAATCTGTCTAACTTGGAAACGTCGGATTTGGCCATCACGAGTAATTTTAAAAGTGTAATAAGACTGAAATTCTCCGTTTTGAGCTAACCAAGTTCCTTCCATCATGGCCCAAGGGAATGTTCTTCGAATACTCATTGGCCACGGAACAAAACGATCGTCTTGAACTAAAAGGTTGGTATCCACTCGAGCTGGTGGCGACATTTTATCACGTCCGTTGGCTAGGACTTCTGATCCTAGCACCAACAAAAATGTCATCATTAAAAGCTTTCTCATCGAGTTCCCCTTTTAATTTTCTATATGAATTTTTGCAGACTTATTCATATAGTAACCTTTTTTAGCTCTAAAAATATATTTAGGTTTATCAAAATCCGGTTCAATCAATTTGCGCAATCTTTTGATAGTCACGTAAACTTTGTTATCATGAATTGCCGGATCATAGGGCTGCTTCCAGACGTTTTCGACCAAATATTCTTTTGAACAAACACTGCCTTGGTTTCGAACAAAAAGTTGTAAAAGATCGAGAAGAATAAACTGATTCTTAAAATCAATTCGGCCTAATTTTCTTTCAACGATGGTATGGTTTTCTTCTTCTAAAATTAAATCAAAGCCGCGATCAACAAAGCCGCCAAGCTTTTCAATATAACTTTTAATCATTTTTGAAAGTCGTATTTGATTTTTATGATCCACTGATTTTTGCGCCAGCTTCAAATACATCTGAGCCATATCTTTATCGCCCGAGTCCGCATAGATCGACCCCAAAAGTGCCAATAAATACGTACCCGTGACCATATTTTTTGTCTCGCGGAGATCATCGTAAGTTCTCCACACAACATCGATGGCTTCATCAAATTTACCTAATTTTCTTAAGATATCTGCATTGAGCATCTGCGTAGAAATTTTTAATTCTGGAAGATTATAAACTTGATAGAAAACTTGCAGATTATAAATTTCTTTTAAAGCATCCGGCAGTCGATTGATGGGGTGACTTGAGTAAACAAAAGCCAAGCCAAAAATAGCATGACAAATATCTTCTTTAACATCGGCTGCCAGCGCGATCGCCAAAGCTTTTTGTAAATAATCAAGCGCGGTTTCTTGCTGATTTTTATATGAAGCACAAAGTGCCAAGGTATAATAAGTTTTTGAATTAAGATCAAAACCTTCTTTTAAAACTAAATCTTGCAGGCGTTCTTTGGTGCTATTGATAAGCTCGTATTGCTCTCGCTCAGCATAAATCCGGAGCAAAAGATTGTAACACTTTAAAAAATTTGAAAATTCTTTTTTTGCAAAAAATGTATCTGATGCTTTTATGAGGTGCTGTGACGCCAATTCGAAATCACCACGATCGCAGTACAGCCGACCTAGTTCGAAATTTTGATCAAGCATTTGATCATTGGAAGAATCAACGGATGCCAAATATACCCTCAAATCTTAAAAGACTGAAAGAAGTTTTGTCAGAATCTGTTTTAAACGTCAACGAGCGAATTTTAAGGAGGGATAAGTTCTAATTTAAAGGCCTTTGGGGTTTATATCCACCAAAGGCCTTTAAACGTAAATGCTTAAAAATCTAGCAATTTTAATGCGCGTGCGAAGATTGACCTGTGTATTGCGCTTTGATTCCAACATCAGCTGCTTTTGTGTTCTTGAAGAGCTCTTTGGGATTTTTAATATCCAGCGCGTTAATCAAAACTTGATCGACGTGGTCAACAAGGATCACCTTCAATTCCCGCAGTACTTCTTTAGGAATATCTTTTAAATCCTTTTCATTTTCTTTAGGACATATAATCGTCTTAATTCCACCCCGGTGAGCCGCTAAAATCTTTTCTTTTAAGCCACCGATGGGCATGACTTTGCCGCGTAAAGAAATTTCCCCTGTCATCGCCACAGTTCGTCGGACCGGAATCTTAGTGATGGCCGAGACGATGGAAGTGGTCAGTGCAATTCCAGCCGATGGCCCATCTTTGGGAACAGCGCCTTCTGGCAAATGGATATGCACATCAACATTCGAAAAGAATTCTTTATCAAAACCAAAAAGTGGTCCGCGAGATCTGACATAACTCATGGCTGCTGAGCATGACTCTTTCATGACATCACCTAATTGGCCTGTCACAGTGAATTTACCTTTTCCGGGAACCACGTTGGCTTCAACCGATAACAAATCACCACCGACTTCCGTCCACGCCATCCCATTTGTAAGACCGATTTCATTTTCATCTTCGATCTTACCAAATTTAAATTTGTGCGCGCCTAAAAGATCAATCAACTTCTTTGGCGTCACAACATAAGCTTTGCGACTTCCCGAAACTTTGACTTTTTTAGTGCTCTTCGGATCTTTTTTAGCTTCTTCCATCACCAGCTCTTTAGCCACTTTTCGGCAGACATTTGCAATTTGTCTTTCCAAGTTACGAACACCAGCTTCGCGAGTGTAAAAGCGAATCAGATTTCGAATTGAAGAATCTTGAAAAGAGACTTTAAATTGCTCTAATCCATGGGCTTCAATTTGTTTTGAAACTAAGTAATTACGGGCAATATGAAATTTTTCTTGTTCAATATAACCTTCTAAAGAAATAATTTCCATACGATCTAGCAGGGGACGCGGCACCGTGTGCAAAGTGTTTGCTGTCGCAATGAAAAGAACTTTAGATAAGTCATATTCAACTTCTAAATAATGATCTTGGAAAGTTGAATTCTGTTCAGGATCTAAAACTTCAAGCATGGCAGAGGCTGGGTCCCCTCTAAAATCTGAAGCCATTTTGTCGATTTCATCAAGTAGCAAGATAGCATTCCCTTTGTCGACTTTTCGCAAAGCTTGCAGAATTTTTCCTGGCATCGCGCCAACATAAGTTTTTCTGTGTCCACGAATTTCAGCTTCATCCCGCACGCCACCCAAAGAAATCCGAGCAAACGGACGATTCATGGCTGTGGCAATCGATCTTGCCAAAGATGTTTTACCAACTCCGGGAGGGCCGACCAAACATAAGATCGGACCTTTTAAATTTTTTGAAATCGAAAGAACAGCTAAGTATTCAAGAATCCGTTCTTTGACTTTTTCCAAACCCCAATGATCGTCATCTAGAATTTTTTCTGCAAATTTAATGTTATGATTTTCTTCAGAAAAATCATACCACGGTAAAGACAGCATCCAGTCGATGTAATTTCTGACAACCGTAGCCTCAGCAGACATTGGTGACATCATCTTTAGTTTTTTAATTTCTTTCATAAGCTTGTCTTTAGCTTCTTGGCTCATTTTTTTAGCTTTAGTCTTGATTTCTAAATCTTGTAATTCAGCTTGGTAATCATCTTTTTCGCCAAGCTCTTTTTGGATCGCTTGCATTTGTTCATTCAAATAATATTCTTTTTGCGAACGCTCCATTTGCTTTTTTACGCGGGTGCGAATTTTCTTTTCAACTTCTAAGATCTCGATTTCGCCCGTCATAAGATTCAGTAAATGTTCCAAACGCTTTGTTGAATCAAAGATTTCAAGAACATTCTGCTTGTCTTCAAGTTTTAAATTTAATTGCGCAACAATAATATCAGAAAGTTCAGCGGCGTTTTCAATGGTTGAAACTCGCATTAAAATTTCTGGTGGAATTCGCTTATTCAGTTTTACATAAGTTTCAAATGTTGATTTGACTGATCTGACCAGTGCTTGAGACTCGACAACGTTTTCAACATCTTCTTCAACGTCTTCACAGGTTGCTACAAAAAAATTATCGTTTGGAACAAAGCCTTTAATGCGAACTCGTCTTTTGCCTTCAACCAGCACCTTGACCGTACCGTCAGGAAGTCTAAGAAGTTGAATGATCGTTCCTATTGTTCCCACGCTATAAATGTCTTTGGCGTCAGGATTATTAGTTTTAGCATCGCGCTGAGCTGCTAAGACAATGTCTGTTTGCTTGCTCATGGCTTCTTCTAAAGCGTTAATACTTTTTTCACGACCAACAAAAAGAGGCATCATCATGTGAGGGAAAATAATTAAGTCCCGCAGTGGCAGTAAGGGGAGTTGCTGGGTCTTCGATTCGCTCATTAGGCCCTCCTATGGTCTAGTTGAATGGCTTATGTTATATGCAAGTAGAATTTTGTCCAATGACTTAACCCTACTCCTCAGAAACCTTTCCTTAGATCTCTGGTTAAACTTATTACCATTATAATAATTTTGTTAATCTGAAGACAAAGAAATATTAGAGCGAATAGCAAAAAAAGACGCAGAGCTTTTTAGATTTCGGTTAAAAACCAAGGTAGAACTGCCATCTTTTTTGTCTTTTAACGATTGGAGTGAGTTTAATGTAAAAAATCTTATACAAACGTCCTTTTTTGAGACTTAGGACGAAGTTAAATAAATCTTTTTATTCCTGGTATAGCAATTTATCGCAGGTCCAAAAATGGTAGGGCTCACCGAAGTGAGCCCTAAATACTTATTGAATGTTAAGCGCTTTCAGCAGGATCGCCCGTGCCTTCTTTTGATGGCATGGAAGAAGCCGCATGGGCTTGAATTTCTTCTTCTGATTTAAAAGTGATTTTTGGAGCTTGATTATCGGTAATCACTTTCTCATCAATCAACACTTCTTTAACGTTAGGCTTTGATGGAATATCAAACATAATATCTAGCATCGCAGTTTCTAAAACACCGCGCAGACCTCGAGCTCCAGTTTTACGTTTCAAAGCAGTTTGCGCAATGGCACGTAAGGCTTTTTCAGTGAACTTAAGCTCGACACCTTCAAAGCTAAAAAGCTTTTGATACTGCTTTGTGACAGCATTTTTTGGTCGCACTAAAATATCAATCAAAGCTTCTTCGTCTAAAGGATCTAACACTGCTAAAACTGGCAATCGTCCGATAAATTCTGGAATTAAACCAAACCGCACCAAATCATCGGGCTCGACTTTTCTTAGCATATTTTCGCTTTTATCTTTTTCAGCTTCGGTCTTAATATCAGCCGCAAAACCTAAAGCTCTATTGGTCGTTCGGTTTTCGATGACTTTATCAAGTCCCACGAAAGCGCCGCCCACGATAAATAAAATATTACTGGTATCAACTTGAATAAATTCCTGTTGAGGATGCTTTCTGCCACCTTTCGGAGGAAGATTCGCGACTGTGCCTTCTAAAATTTTAAGAAGAGCTTGCTGAACACCTTCACCGCTAACGTCGCGAGTGATCGATGGATTTTCTGACTTACGAGAAATTTTATCAATCTCATCAATATAGATCACACCTTTTTGAGCTTTCTCGATATCATAGTCAGCCGCTTGCAATAGATTCAAAACAACGTTTTCCACATCTTCGCCCACATAGCCGGCTTCTGTCAGAGTCGTTGCATCTGCCATTGCAAAAGGAACATTAAGAATTTTTGCAATTGTCTGAGCGAGCAAAGTTTTTCCTGATCCCGTAGGGCCAATCAGTAAAATATTTGATTTTTGAAGATCAACATCACTGACCTTACGACCATTCGTTAAAGAATTAATTCGCTTGTAGTGATTATGGACGGCCACCGCTAAAGATTTTTTAGCGCCCGTTTGTCCAATGACGTAATCATCAAGATAACCTTTAATGTCGACGGGTTTTGGAACTTTAAAGGTTCCTTTGACGGAAACTTCGCGCTCTTTTTCCTCGACGATAATGTCATTGCAAAGATCAATACATTCATCACAAATGTAAACTCCAGGCCCAGCAATTAATTTCTTAACTTCTTTTTGACCTTTGCCGCAAAAACTACATCTTAAAGATCCGCTATTTATTGTACTCATTATTTATCCTTTTTCAAAATTTTGCGGGATTCAATCACGATATCAATCAATCCAAATTCTTTGGCATCTGGAGGAGCAAAAAAATTATCTCGCTCCATTGCATCTCGAAGAGTTTTATAGTCTTTCCCTGAATGAGTTTCGTAAATTTTTGTTAACTTTTCTTTTGTTTTTACGAGCTCTTTAGCATGAATTTCAATATCGGTAACTTGTCCACCAATTCCTCCACCACCCATGTGAGGTTGATGAATCATTATTCGAGCATTCGGAAGGCTGTAACGCTTTCCTGCTGCTCCCGCACATAAGAGCAAAGAACCCATACTTGCAGCCATGCCCATACAATAAGTCGCAACATCGCATTTCACAAATTGCATCATGTCGTAAATGGCAAGGCCTGCAGACACACTGCCTCCTGGCGAATTGATGTAAAGTTGAATATCTTTATCTGGGTTGTCAGCTTCTAAAAACAACAGCTGAGCAATGATGCTATTTGCAACATCATCTGTGACAGCACTTCCCATCATTATAATTCGATCCTTTAGCAGTCTCGAATAAATGTCATAGGATCTCTCTCCACGGGATGTTTGCTCAATTACATACGGTACAAGATTCACGATGAACTCCCTCTTTGGCTGTTGGCCTCATCCTATCGGCTTTCGGCACCTAAGCTTTATCAAAAACCCCTTGCCTGGACCCTTATGTATGGTACTGATTTTGTTACCTCATTTAAAACAGCAGCTGGAGATCCCATGATTATCAATTTGATTCAAAAAAGCCTTAAAAACCTATCGGGAACTGTTCTCGTCACATTTTCTCGCTCGACTAAAGACAAGAAAGTGACTATCGCTCATGGCGAATTAAACTCTCGATTGCAAGAGGCTGTTAAATCACAACTTATCACTGGCAAGCTCGGCGAAACTCAAGTCTATCGAGAAATTCAATTCTCTGGTTTTAGACATGTTGTCTTAGTGGGCTTAGGTTCTGATGCTGACATGACTCATGAATCACTTCGCGTTGCTGCTGCTGCTGTTTGCGAAGCCGTTAAAGCTTTACAAGTTGATGAGGCTTTTATTGATTTCGATTCTATTTTAGCGAAGAAAAATTCATCCATTTTTTTAAAAGCTTTTGTCGAAGGCCTGATGCTGACTTCATATGATTTCAGCGAACTGAAAGCAAAAAAGAAAGAACCTAAAAAAGAAGTTACTTTTCAAATTGCTATGATCGAAGCCAAAAATACAGCGGCTAAAAATGCTTTTCAAGAGGCCTTAATTCTTTCTGAGTGTGTGAATTTTTCGCGTCGCTTGGGTGATATGCCAGGCAATTTAATGACTCCAGAAATTTTAGCTAATGAGGCTTCCAAAGCAGCTAAAGGGACAGGAATTAAAACCACTATTTGGGATTTAGCCCGTATTAAAAAAGAAAACATGGGCGGCCTTTACGGAGTTTCTATGGGTTCAGACAAAGAGCCCCGATTTATTATTATGGAATACAAAGGGGCTGCTAAAACTGAAAAACCAATTGTCTACGTTGGTAAAGGTCTTACTTTTGATACTGGTGGTATTAGCATCAAGCCTTCCGGCGGCATGGAAGAAATGAAGTATGATATGTGCGGCGGTGCTAACGTCATAGGGACAATTCTTGCGATTGCTAAATTAAAATTAAAAGTGAATGCCATTGCCCTGATTGCATCGACAGAAAATATGCCCGGCCCTGCGGCCATGAAGCCAGGTGATGTTTTATTTGCTCGTAACGGAAAATCTTTTGAAGTGAATAATACAGACGCCGAAGGAAGGCTTATTCTTTCAGATGCCTTATGTTACGCATCTGAATTAAAACCAAAATGGATTGTTGATACCGCGACTTTAACCGGTGCCATGCTTGTGGCTTTAGGAAATATCCACACAGGATATTTTACTCGTAATCAAAAGTTTAAAAAGAATATCGAAATCGCAGCCGAAGCTTCTGGGGAATTGGTTTGGAATCTTCCTTTAGTCGATCATCATTTAAAAGATATGAAAGGCACTTATGCTGACCTTTCAAATATTTCTTCAGGTAAAGGCGCTGGATCGGCGACAGCCGCTGCATTTTTAGAGCAATTTGTTGAAGAAGGAATTCCGTGGGCTCACTTTGATATTGCGGGAACGGCTTGGCATGTTGGTGGTCGTCTACCTTATTGTCCAAAAAAAGGTGCGAGTGGCGCCATCCTTCGTACATTTGTAGAATTAGCGAAACAAAAATAAATCTAATAAAGAATCTTATTCCATATTAATAGTGAAGGGTCGGCCCAGAATTTGTCCGACTTCATTTTTATTAACTTGAACTTGTCCCGAATCTCCTTGGACCGTCAGTCCAATCAAGACCCATTGTCTTGGCCAGTAATCAGCAACATTTTTAAAGTTCACTTGCGCTGGTCTTTCGTATTCATCAAATCCATCATCGCCAGGTCGTTCACCAAAAATTCGAGCACTTGGAATCCAAACCGGATTGATTTTAGTTAAATCAGAAGAGTACTGACATTGGCCTTCTAGTTTCATGGTCGGCTTTTCACCGTTGACCGCAACGCCTTCGGCTTCAAATTCAAAAGTGATCTTTTTATAAGCTCTGCAACCTAAAACTTTTTCCCCTGAATTTAATGAAAAGGCAAAGTGCCCCAAGCCAATCCCCAGTCCTTGTTCGTCTTTATAAATTTCTAATCCAGAAACTAATCTTTCTTTCACAGCGCCTTCTAAATTAGATCCGCTTAAGTGAGTGAAGTCATAAACCTGTCTGATGGCAGCAGGGTCGCGAGTGCCTTGAAACTTAGACATATTAGTTCCAACCATTATTGTGCCCAAAAGAGCCGAGCCAAAAACAATGAAGGAAATTTTTAGAATAGGAAACAAGAGTCCTCCTTAAGTCATGACATCGACATTGATAGAATACCGAAAAACAGACGAATGCGCAGCTCACCCTTAGTCTTGTTTACAGCAGGGTCTGGCCACATAGTTTTTAAAATGCACGCTCATTTCAGCGGCTTCTCTTGAAATCGCAAGCATTCCAAGCTTGGCTGACCATCCATAAACGTTTTCATTGGGACAATCTTCAGGACGAACCTCAAGGTCAGTCACGCACATTCTTTTATAAACAGCTCCAGGACTATTTAAACTTTCAGTGTCAGATTTTTCAACGTGAGTTCTTAAAAAGCCCCCAGCCAATTCACATCCCACCATATAAATGACTGGTTCAGCAGAGGCTCCGTCTGATTTTACGATCGAAGGAATTCCCTCTTGAATAATCACTTCTTCAACATCACGACCGCCTTTAGCAGCTTTCATTTTTTTTCTCGATTTATAAGACCAGTCAAGAACGTCCTGACCCGATTCTACTTTAATCACAGCCAATCCATAAGTTCCCGCATTGTTTTTAACAAAAGCAAAAGGCTTTTGTTCGATTCCACGCTTATCATATTCTGTTTTTAAATCCGTCAGAAAAAGATCGACTTCTTTTGCAAGAGCTTGGCGCGACTCTTCACTGTTAATATCAAAATTAGCAAACTCCTTAGTTTCAACTCGAAATTTAAAAGGATCTTCCCCAACAATTTCGCAAAATTCATTAACCAGGTCATTGTAATGTTTAAAATAGCGGCTTTTTTTTCGCTGATACCAACCTAATCCTCGCGGAGGATTCATGGCTATCTTAATGCTTTCGCCCCATTCTTCATGGGGATCAGAAAAATCATTATTACTGACAATTAAATCAGGCTTAAAATTATTCACTAGCTCGGAATCTGGCATTGCCGATTCCACCAAAACTTCTTTTCCACTCACGCTTTTCATCATGATGGGTGCCTCTAAAGGTTTTGCAAAACCAACCTTCACTTCATATCCTGCGGATTCAATCAATTCTTTAATTGTGATCGCATTTTCCCAGTAATAAGCGTTTCCACTGTGCTCCTCAGGAACAAGTAATATTTTTTTTACATTTGAATAGTGACCATCAATATAAAGTTTAAATAAATCTGGGGCTGTTTCTTTATCTGTCGGGCAAATATTATTAAAACCGGCAGGAAAAATATTAGCATCCACATTGGCCATTTTGTAGCCGGCATCGCGAATATCATAGCTTGAATAAATAGGATATTTGGCTTGCGCAGTTTCAGCCTGAAACCATTTTCTAATTTTCTCGCTATTTTTTAAAAACTTTTTATGTAAAAAATCTTGGCTCATAAATTAGGGTCTTTCTTATTCGTTCTTGGCAAAACTCTTTTTTCTTCGGGTAAAAATTTTGTCGCCTTAACATTGGCCTTCTTTTTTATGTTATTTAATTTTACGGACTCTTCCAACGTTGGCGTGATGTCATTTCCAGAAAATAAAGCTTCTGACACCTGTGCCTCAAGTTGAGTGGCAAATTCATAGTAATTTTTTAAATACTGATTTGATAATTTAATTTCTGAAGGTTTTCGATACATGGCTTCAGAAATTAACTGATGAAGCTCTTTGGTTTTCTCAACTTTAACGGATCGATCTTCGCTTTTATTCCAGTGAGTTTGTATAAAGCTCCAGCTTTTTTGATAATCCTGCATTAAATCTTCTGAAGCTTTCTGCGACCACAAGGGAACACCTTGCTCGATGGCGCGCAAAAGATAAACCTGCAACCTTCTATGGCTTTGCACCTGCTGTGATAAATTTTTCTCAGAAAGCTGATTGATATTTAGATTTCCCATCCTGTACAAAGTTTCAGCCAACCAAACTCGGTCTTGATTTAAAACATTTCGGCTCATCAAATATTTTAGTCCGCGGTCAGCCCTATCAAGATAAACCGACGTTTCCCTTTCATTTCCTTGTCGCGAATAAAGCGCGGCCAGCCTTGCAGGCAGTTCAGCAAATCTAACTTCCTCTTCTAAAGAAGGTGAGTTTTTTAAACCGATCAATGTTGTGATGGCTTTTAAATCATCACCTAAGGCTTCAAAAACAAAAGTGCATTCATATCGAGCCGTCGCCCAAATCAATGGATACTTATCAGGCCCAAGACTTAAAATATCTTCATAGATTTCTAATGATTTATTAAAATCTTGCATTTCATAGTAAGTTTTAGCTTCAACCAATCTTGAAGCTTGATAATAAATAGTTCCCGGATGAGCCATGCGAAAAGCTAAAACTTCACTTAAAGCTCGCCCATACTCCCCTGAATCAGAAAACCCTTGAATAATTGCAAGTTCTTTTTTCTCGGCTTGATTTAATTGCTGCTCTGTCAGAGGCGTTGGGGTTGCACACGCGAAAAAAAAGAAACTTAAAAAAATGGCTGTAAAAATTCTAGCTTGCTTCATCGTGAATCCTTTTTCCAGTAAGTATTCATTTTTTCCAAACTTTTTATGTCAGAAATTTGAAAAGAAAATTCTGGCAACTTTAATATCTCAACATCATCAGGCAACCGATTTTCAAGAGCTGCATAGTCTTTCACTCGCTTCTCGTAATAAGATTTTAAGCTGATATATAAACGATGCAACTCTTTCTCTTTGGTATCCAGATCTTTGAAATCTTCTAGATCATTCACCCATTCTGGGAATGCTCTATTAAGTATGACCGTTTTTAAATGATATCCGCCTTTTCTGATCTCTTTAGCGAATAGTTCGGCCTCTTTTAACTTCGCACTATCAAAACTGGACACCAGGCAAAAGTGGCAAGCTGGACTCACCAAAAGTCGATGAAAATCTAAAGTTCTTTTTTCAAGTTCAGATTGCCATTTTTCGATATGAATAAAAAAATCAGCCAGTTCATGCACAAAATCAGAACCGGTCATAAGCTCCAGGGCTTTTAAAACTTGCCGGGTGCCCGCGTAGATTAAATTTTGAATCACTCCACCGCTAGGTTGCCGAAACCATTTTGCAATTCCTTCACTAAACAAGGCTGAAATTTTTTGCGGAGCTTTTAAAAAATCCATGGCATGTTTTGACGGTGGAGTATCCAAAACAATCAAATCATAATGGCCTGACTCATAAGCCGAATAAAGTTTTTCCAAGGCGCTAAATTCTTGCGAACCGCTCAGCTGGGTCGTCAGTTGCTGATAAAGTTTATTATTTAAAATTTTATTAGCGGCTTCTTCCTGACGGGCTGCTCTTCGTACAAAATCATCAAAAGTTTTTTTATGATCAATTGTCGCAGCATAAAGTGAGATGTCTTTAGGAAGTCCTGGCACTTTAGTGATCTCGGTTTTTCCTTGGATCCCCAGGGTTTGAGCCAAACGTTTAGATGGATCAATCGTTAGAACAAGAACTTTTTTTCCTGTCTGTGCCGCCATAAGGGCCATAGCTGATGCCATGGTTGTTTTTCCAACTCCGCCGCTTCCAACACAGATAAATATTTTAGCCTTGTCCCAGGAAGAAATCATGACCGAATCTCCTGACTTAAGGATTCAATCATTTTCCATGGATCTGCTTCCGTTAAAAAAGGCATCAGTGTCGTTTGTGTTTTCAATTTTTCGAGTCTGGCTTTGGCGTCATCTTGTCGCTCAATAACCGCTTCCACGTATTCAGCAAATTCCCCTATTGAGGAATTATCTTTGGCTAATTTTTTTAATTGCGGTCCCGTGAGGCTGGTTTCAAGCATCTTGTTAATATAAAAATCAGGCTTACTGCCCAAAAAAGAATGAAGCTCTGCATACAGTTCTTCCGCTTCTTTAACTGGTAATTCTTCCGGCAAAGTCACAATGTGATAATGGCAAAGACTTTCATCTTTTAAAATTTTATCGATCCCACGATTTTGCTCCCCCATAGGTCCAAAATGAATTGCATGAGCCATCGCCGCCGGAGCTTTGATCATGGAAAGAAAATGGCCCGTGGCATAGGCATCAATAATCAGGCAATCATATTGCATCTGAGGGCCGTGGTGCCTGGGACCACTGGTAATTTTTCCAGTGATCGAAATCTCGGCTAAGCCTGGTGCTACATTGATCAGACTTCTGGAGATTGGATTTTCAAAAAATAACTTATAAAGACCTTCGATTTTCAGCAAATGCCTGGCGTATTCTTTAAGGCACTCTCCCCCGCTCCAAAGGCTGATATCAAGGTTTTCTTTCAAAGTGGTTGGCTTAAAATCAATACTGTCTAGATCAAGAAACTCTTTATAAAAACTTTGATCCCCCAGTTCGACCAAAAGAACTTTCTTCCCGGCTTGAGATTTTTTATAGGCCATAGCTAGAGCCACAGTGGATTTTCCCACACCGCCCTTGCCTGTGATAAAATGGAGCTCTTGAGACATCACTTATCCTAGCAAATTCGTCCTTGCCTTTAAAAGGCAATTCCCCTAGTATCCTCGCGCTACGGCGCTCTGCGCATATCGTTCCCATCTCAAGGAGATCTATGAAATCCCAAGTCGAAAAAGGCACTGGCCTAACAAGAAAACTTAACGTTGAAGTTCCGGCCGAGGCAGTAAAAAGCGCCTTTCATCGAGTTTTCGAAAGTATACAAAAAGACGTTGAAATTAAAGGTTTCCGAAAAGGCAAAGCGCCTCTTGCTACGATCAAAACAATGTACGGTGATCGCGTCAAACAAGACGTCGTTCAAGAATTAATTCAAACTCACTACAGACAAGCATTGTCAGAGCACAAAATGGAACCTTTGGGTTATCCCGAATTTGAATTCGATGAACCCAAAGAAGCTAATAATTTTAAATTCACCGCCTCCTTTGATGTTAAGCCCGAAGTTAAATTAAAAAAATATGAAGGTCTTGAAGTCGAAAAAGAAAAAATCGAAGTTGATGAAAAAAAAATCGAAGAGGTTCTGCAAAATATTCGCACTTCCCGAGCAAGCTTTGAAGAAATTTTGATTGCTCGTCCTGCGCAAATGGGCGACACCGCGGTTGTTGATTTCGAAGGCTTTATGAATGATCAACGTTTAGAAAACGGCGCCGGAAAAAACCATAATCTTGAATTGGGAACAAACCAATTTATCGCAGGCTTCGAAGAAGGTATCGTTGGTATGAATGTCGGCGACAATCGAACTATCAGTTTAAAATTTCCAGAGCCCTATCACGCGGCAGAACTAGCGGGTCAGCCGGTTCAGTTTAAAGTAACATTGGTCAGTCTTAAGAAAAAAGTTTTACCCGAGCTGAATGATGAATTCGTAAAAACCCTTGGCGGACCTGCTACTGTGGAAGAACTTAAAAAAACTATTCACGAAGATATGTCTAAGAGCGAAGATAAAAGAATTCAAGATGCCTTTAAAAACCGTATGCTAAAAGTATTGGTTGATCATAATCCAGTTGAAGTCCCGGCTTCATTATTAAAAGAGCAAAAAGAAAGTCTGATTGCCGATTTTAAAAAGCGGATGTCAGAGCAAGGAATGTCGGAAACTGACTTTTTAGATTATGTACAAAAATGGGATAAGGATTTTGAAAAAACAGCTTCAGAAATGATTCAATCTAGTTTTTTGATCGATGAAATTGCCCGTAAGCATGAATTAGTAGCCACTCAAGAAGACGTTGAAACAAAACTTGTTGAGTACGCAAAACAAACTGGCATTGAAGAAACTAAACTGCGTGAGTTTTATAATAAACCTGAATCTGCCAGTCGCCTGGCTTATATGATCACTGAAGAAAAAGTGGTCGCTCAGTTATTAAGTACTGCTAAGGTGAAAGAAGTTCCTAAGGGATCTCTTCCTCCTGACGCCAACTAATTCTCTCTAAAGAAGAAAAAAACAGACCCGGCGTATGGGAATAGCACCGGGTCTGACACACGGAGGATAAAACGGAGATTTTATCCAATTAATTTTAAAGCTAATGAATTCACTTGATTGGCTTGAGCCAAAGTCGAAGTGCCTGCTTGCAATAAGATATTATTTCGAGCTGTCTCAGAAGTTGCCATAGCAACGTCAGTGTCTCGAATACGGCTGTTAGCAGCACTTAAATTTTCTTCTGAAATACCTAAGTTATCAACTGTTGATGTCAGTCGGTTTTGAAGGGCCCCAAAAGTGGCTCTCATACCATTAACATTTGTTTGAGCTGTATCAATAAGTGCTAAAGCGTCTTGAGCCCCTTCTTTAGATGAATAATCAATTCCATCAAGGCCTAAATTACCTAGTGTGACGTTGTTGGCAGAAGCATCAAATACAATTCTGTTTTCTTCGGGATTGTCATAAATACCAACTTGAAAATCAAATTTTGGAGCATCGCCATTTAAAAGTTTTGTTGAACCCCAAGTTGTTACGTTAGCGATACGATCGATTTCTGATTTTAATTGTTCGACTTCTTTATTTAAGAATCCGCGCTCCGTGTCTCCTACAGTATCAGAGGCTGCTTGGATTCCAAGTTCACGCAATCTTGTTGCGATATTACTAATTTCATTCAGTCCACCTTCTGCCACTTGAATCATCGAGATTCCATCATTGGCATTTCTAGAAGCTTGTCGAGTGGATCTAATTTGGCTCTTTAAATTTTCAGAGATGGATAAGCCAGCAGCATCATCAGCTGACTTATTGATTCGGCTACCGCTCGCAAGTTGAGCCATGCTAGAACCAATACTTCTTTGACTTTGGACTAGGTTTCTTTGTGCGTTGATCGCTGCAATATTTGTCGTTACTCTCATTCCCATAATTCCCCCGTACTCTCTCCGTTGTGTGTTATCCCTTCCTAGGCTTTGTGTTTGCAAGACCGAGACTCCGTTCAGCTTGCCCCTATACTAACGGTACCAAACACAAAGTCTTAAACGGGACCAAGGCACAGATTTACAACAATAAATTTTGGGTTTGATTATGGCTAAGCTAGACATCTGAAATATTTTTTTAATTCAGAGTGCAGTTATTATATTGCAAGAAATATCGCTCACATACGCTGTAAGCAGAGCTGCAATCCACGGGATCCGTCGACACATATTGACTCACGGGACACTCGCGCGCCGGTTCTTCCTGGACCAAAACTTCGAACTGACCTTGACTAACGGCGGCCTTGTCCTGGACTAAGGTGTATCTTATTTTGTTACGACCTTTCTTCAACAAAGGTCTTTGGAACAAAGTCGAGATCCATAAATTCATCATCGACGTACTTCTAGTTTGGATTCCATCATATTTATCGGTTTTCGCGCGAGTACTGCCATCTTCTCGCATTACTTGCAGAGTAAAATGATCGGCGACTAGACCCGCAGGTCCTACAAAATAATCATAAGCAGAAGGCTCAAGAAGAATATTTTGGCAGTTATAAGTCGTTGAAATTTCCTTCGCGCTGATCGGGCTTGCCGGGCAATAAACTGTGACTTTCCCGCTCACAGGAACAGCTTTCATCACTGAGCCATTTTTAAAGCCAACATCAGTGGTGGCAAAACTGAGTAAAGGAAGTATTAAGAGCGGCAGCAAAAGCTTCATACTCTAGTCATCGCACAAGCCCTAGTGCCGCCGCAAGAATTATTTCGAAAGAACTTGCAGGGTTTTCCAAGCTTTTAAATAACTGTAAGCTTGGTAAGCTTGATAGTCTGATTTAAACAGCTTTTCTCGGGCTGAAAGGTTTTCGTCTTTTTTATTACCCATATCTTTCCACCAAGCCATGGCGCCATCATCTTGAGATTTTTTCTTCTCGCCTTTTTTCTCTCGGTCGCTCTTTAAATGACCCTGGATATCTTTTTCTCTTGTGGCTTTATTCTTCACAATCGCTTTTGTAAATGCCTCAAGATCAACATCCTCAATCTCTACGTCAGGATTAATACCTTCAGACTGAATCGATACTCCACTGGGAGTGTAATATCTTGCCACTGTCAGCTTAAGCCCACTGCCATCACCTAATTTAACAACCGATTGAACACTGCCTTTACCGAAAGTTCTTTGGCCCATAATTAATGCTCGTTTATTATCCTGTAATGCACCTGCTACAATTTCGCTGGCACTGGCCGAGTATTCGTTCACTAAAATAATCACAGGGAAGTCTGTGTAAGGTCCTTTTTTAGAAGCCATAGAGATTTCCTTATTTTTTGGATCTCGTCCTATGGTGCTAACGATCACACCACTTTTTAAAAATAAATCACTGACTTTAATAGCCTGATCTAGAAGACCTCCAGGATTTCTGCGCATATCTATCACTAGACCACCAATTTTTTTATGCTTACTTATATGTGCCGCTAAGGATTTTTCTAAATCCTTTGATGTGTTTTCAATAAAGCTAGTGATTTTAACGTAAGCGTAAGTTTCATCAAGATCGGTGTATTTGACAGACTTAATTTTCACATTTCCGCGCACGACGGCGATATCACGAGGTTCTTCTTCACCTTCGCGCACCACTCTTAAAATAACTTTTGATCCTTTTTTTCCACGCATCAATTGCGAAGATTCGACCAAACTTAAACCTTTTGTACTTGTCCCGTTGACGGCAACAATACGATCACCGGGCTTAATTCCCGCTTCCCATGCCGGCGTATCTTCAATGGGTGAAATCACTGTTAAAATATTATTTTGTAAGGAAATTTCAATTCCTAATCCGCCAAACTCACCACTGGTTTCAGTTTCAAAATCTTTAAACATTTCTGGTGGCATAAAGTTCGTGTGAGGATCAAGTTCCTTTAGCATTCCTTTGATAGCCCCATAAATTAATTTCTTCGTGTCCACTTCTTCAACGTAATATTGCTGAATAAGATTTAAGACTTTTGAAAAATTCTGGAGATCAGAGTATCTTTCATCAGCGTAAGCTTTTATTCCTGAGTTGAGACTAGCTAGCGCAAAGACGGCCAGAATTCCTAAAAAAATAATCCCCTTTTTCATAAAGACCCTTTCTTAATCCACTCGATCGGATCTTGAGGTTCCGAGAAGTGTCGTACTTCGAAGTAAATTCCTGAATCACTGTAAAACTTTGATAGCCCTGTTTTTCCTAAGCTCTCTTTTTTTTCAACCAACTGTCCCTCATGAACTGCAATATCAGATAGGGCTGAATAAACTGTGTAATAATGATCGCCGTGATCCACAATTAAAGTGTTACCAAAGCCACCCACTTCGCCAACAAAAGCGACTTTTCCAGGTGCAACAACATGAATATCTTGATTCAATTTGGTTTGAATAAAAATTCCTTTGTGGTTCTTATAATAGTTGGCTCGCGGTGTTTGTACAATTCCGAAGCGTTGTCTTAATGTCCCTTTTGCAGGTCCATCTAGATTTCCCTTACTTTCTAAGAATGAAGCTTGAGATAACCCATCCAAAAGACCAGTGTCTTCTAACTTTTGCACCAGTTCTGTATTTCTCAGATTTTTTAATCTTTCAAGCACCCGAGATTTTTTGGATTTAATTTCACTTAATGCAATTTTACGATTGGCTTGCTCACCCAAAAAATCTTTTTGTCGGACGGCAAGATTTTCTGTCACTTTAGTTAATCGCACATGTCTTGCTTGAAGTTGAATTTGATTTTTTTGAAGCTGAGCTTTCTGGACAAAATAGGATTGGATTTTTCTCTTTTCACGCGTTGTCAGTTTTGAAAAAATATATAAATTTAAATCGGCTTCTGCCGGACCTTTACTGCCCGACAAAAGATTTAACCAACCAAAACCTTGGGCTTGTTGTATTAGGCGAATATGGTTAATTAAGTCTCGGCTTTTGTTTTGAAGTGTTTGTTCTAATTCTAAAATTTGATCTTTTTGAGAAAAAATTGAGACTTCAAGAAGACGCCCTTCGCCTTCTAAGTTGGATTTTTCTTTTGAGACTTTTTTTATTCTTTGATTGATTTCAAATAAATGCGAAAGAATTCTTCTTTGCTTGCTTTCAGATTCATTGATGAGTTTTTTATCTTCTTCAAGCTTTGTGGCTATCTTTTCAGCCACCACTTGGTTTTTATCCACAGCAGTTTCTAAAGAGGTTTGGGCATAAATAAAAAAACTTAGAAAAAAAATCAGCATCAATTCCTCTCGGCCGCGGCCCAGCCATTATTGATCTCGCGAACACAAAGATAAGAGGCAAACAATCCTAAAACTGTTGAAAATAAAATAAATGCTAAACTCTCAAAATGGCTAAAAGATTGTATTCTTTGTGACAGGCTTGAAAGCATTTCGTTGCTAGCCATAAATATTTTAATATTTTCTGTGACGGCTAAAGTGACTAATAAAGCCAAAGTTCCGGTTAAAAAGCCAAGTATGGTGCCTCTGATCACAAAAGGTTTTCGAATGGACCAAGCCGTAGCTCCGACCAATTCATACACTTCAATCTCAGAACTTTTAGAATTCACCCAAGCGCGAATGGCATTGGAAAAAACAAAAACACTTGAGCATATAAGAATGAATGCAACAATCCAAAATGCTTGTCTGATAAACATAAAAAAACTGGAGAATTTTTCAACCCAAAGCTGTCCGTAAGAAACCTGCTCCACTTGAGGTTGAGTTTTAAGCAAACTCGCCACTTGAGTAAAAATTTGCAAAGGGTCTGATAATGAGTTTTTAAGATCAAAGACGATTTGCAATGTCGAAGGAACTAAAGCTTGAACTTCTGTTTCTTTTTCAATTTCTGGAATAAGATCGCCCATTTGAGATTTGAAATGAGCAAAGTTTTCTTCAGCAGAAATTTGTTTTAATTCTTGAACTGAAGGTTGCTGTTTTATAAAACTGATCAAATTTTGAATTTCAGAAATTTCAACTTTATCTTTTAAATAAACTGTCATTTGTAAATCTTTGCCCCACTCCATTAAAAAACTATTGAAGTTTTTTAAACCCAAAAAAATTGTTGCTGTCATAATATAACAAGCGCACAAAACCATGGCCGTCAAAATTGTTAAATATCGATTACGCCCCATGATTTGCGATCTCCCCAGCTATAATTTCAACTGTGCGTTTTTTTCGACGCTTCACCATTTCGTGATCATGAGTTGCAATAAAAACCGTGGTCCCTTGCACACTGACTCTTTCAAAAAGATCTATGATCTCCTCAGTCAGTCTTGGATCCAAATTTCCCGTAGGCTCATCGGCAATTAAAATTCCTGGTTGATGAATGATGGCGCGGGCAATAGCGGTTCTTTGTTGTTCTCCACCCGAAAGCAAATCGGGGCGCTGGTGGGCGCGATCTGTTAAATTCACTTGATCTAAAACTTCCATCACTCTTTTTTTAATATTTTGTGATCGATCCCCGCGAATAATGAGTGGCAGAGCGACATTTTCAAAAACGGTTCTCTCTTTTAAAAGTTTAAAGTCTTGAAAAACAACGCCGATCCTACGTCGAAAAAGTGGAAGATCTTTATTTTTTAGTTTATTCAGATGCAGTCCCGCCACATTAAGGTTTCCGGAAGAAGGCCGATCAAAAGCTGAAATCAGTTTAAACAAACTGGTTTTTCCAGCGCCACTCGGACCGGTCAAAAAAACAAATTCGCCTTTAGCAATTTGTAGATCAATATTTTTAAGCGCATGAACAGAATCATCTGCCGATTTGTCGCCATAAGTTTTGTAGACATGAGAGAAGTTGATCATTCTTTTATTGTGAAGGACGCAGTCCTTTATGACTACTCGACCTGGAACTAAGTCTTTTAAATAAATTCACCGGCAAGCAAACGCTCTACGACTAAAGTATGTTGGCTGCGCAAGGCCATTTGTATCACATCACCTTGAGCTGCCGACTGGGGGGCTTGACCCGCTCCCAGCAAAATTTCCCCGTAAGAAGTTTTAATCGTTCTAAGAACTGCGCCCTGCCTAAAAACTCGGCTTACCAAATAGGGGTTTTGAAAACCCCAGTCTTCAGTTTGAACATGGTACTTGTGACCTTTAAAATTAACGTCTGAATTAAAGCCTTTTTGCATGGCTTAAGAAATTATCACTACATCTAGAGCCCGGCAAGATTGCAGTTTGACTTTAAATTGATGCAAAGGGAGGAATAACCTGGATAAAACAAGGAGCTTCAGATGTGGAATGATTTTAAAGCCTTTTTAATGCGCGGAAATGTCCTAGACCTAGCAGTCGGTATTATTATCGGCGCCGCATTTAGTAAAATTGTAGGCTCTTTTGTTTCTGATATCATTACGCCACTGATGTCTGTCGCTTTGGGCAATATTGATCTTTTCCAATTACTTTTTTGCATTAAACGGTCAGCCATATGCCACTTTGGCAGCAGCAAAAGCCGCGGGAGTTTCTACAATTAATATCGGCCTCTTTGTTAATGCCGTTGTGGATTTCATCATTATTGGCTTTGTGATTTTTATGATCGTGCGTATGGCTCAGAAACTTCAAAAGGCAAAGCCATTGCCTGCATCCAATACGAAAGAATGTCCTTACTGTAAAACTTCGATTGTTTTGGCTGCTATCAAGTGTCCGGCTTGCACGAGTCAGTTGTAAATTGAGAGTAAAAATTTTTACTGCCCCTTAACTAAAGTCCTGTGTCTCATAAAAAGACAATGAAATTTGCGTTTCCTAGAGGATACTAGAGGTCTTAGTTTTGCACCTTATTGAGGCATCAGGGGAGATATCAAATGAATTCGACTACAAATACCAACATTAATGCAGTTGTTCGTTTTGTTTACACAACGGTCATTGCGTTGACACTTGTCTCTGCCTCGGCTTTTGCTGCTGATAAAAAAGCACCAGAAAAAAAAGCAAAAGCATCTACTACAACTGCTCCTGCTAAAGCATCTGCAAAAACTCCTACAGCAGCTACGCCTGGATCTGCTCCGAATACATCAGGTGGTGGATATATCGATCCGTATTCACATTGTACCGGCCAGGCAGATTATACAAAGTGTGTATCGGATATAGAAGCGGCCAAGTCCAGAGGAGCAACTTGCACAGCCCAAGAAGATCGACTTCGAGAAAATATGAAAGAGATGGGACAGGTTTGTTCTATAGACGAAAAATCCTTAGGAGTTAAAAAGGATGAAGATGGCAAGCCGATTAGCAAGCCCATAAATAAGCAATGTGCTCAAAAATATAAGGATTGTATTGGTTCACCTACAACCCCAGTTGAGGGTACTCAAGTTTTAGCTAAACTTTTTGGACAAAGTTCGCAGGAAGTAAGAAAAAATTGTGACCTTAAAGCCAGCGATTACAATCAACAAAAAAGAGATGCTAAAAGCGATATTAAAGCTTTGGGTAAAGAAATTAAGGATTATGAAGATGAAGATGCTAAAGTCGACAGCGATTATCAAAAAGAAATTAAAGATCTTCAGGAGGCCTTTGCTGCCGAACAAAAATCATTAGACGATTTACAAGAAGATATTGATAACAAAAATATGGAAGAAGAAAGAGCCGCTCTCGATGAAGATCAAAAGGCAGCAAAAAATCTTTCTCAACTGATTCAAACTAAAATGGAATTAAGAAATGACCTTAGCACAGCTACAGTGAAGGCACAGGCTGCCATGCTAGAAGCCAGTGATGAAATTTCTCGTGGCGACTGCATTCGTCAGGTTAAAAAATTTAAAGCTGAAAATCCAATTTCTAAAAATGCTAAATCCGCTGGAGATTTAATCGGTGGCGCTAATTCACTACGAAAACAATTAGAAGCTCGGTTTGATGCTTGTATGGAAATTATGTATATTCGACGACAAGAAATCAGCAGAGAACTTTCGGAAAAAGTAGCAGCTATTTCATTTAAACTTGATGAAACAGCAAAACAAATTCAGCAGCTTGAAGACTTCAACAAGCAATCAACAGAACAACGAGCCAAACGCGCCCAACTGATGGTAGATAAAAAAGAAAAGGCAATCAAAGCCTCCATTCAAAAGACTCAACAAATTCAGGCAGAACTGAATCAGGCTGGTGAGATGGCAAAAAAGAAACATGCTTCCATAAAAAAAGCATTGATGGATACTTCTCAAGCTCGAAATTTAGCCAATGCTGACTTAATTGGATTAGGGGCGGAAAATAGATCCCTTTCTGGAAGTGATAAAAGCACGCGAGAAGTCATCAGGACCTACAATACATACGTGGAAAATTTTAAAGAGTATGGAGATAGCCAATGTTGTCCGAACGGCTCTCTTTGCAGCAGTGCTAAAAATATCGGCGCTTCAGGCAAGTTAGATGGAACTAAATAACACCTAGCCAAAAGCCCATTCACCAATTGTGACATGGGCTTGATTCATCGCCTTCTCTAGTGACCCAAACACTTGCATTTGTTACCCTCAATGAATGAAAAATCTTTGGCTAAAAATCGGTTTATTTTCGTCGGCATTTTTACTAGTTCTCGTGCTAGGAGCTTTCCTTACTTACAAAGGCATTAAAGCAGGATTACCTGAAATTGTGACCGTCAAAGATTATCATCCCCTTCTAGTCAGCCATGTCTACGATCGAAATAATAAAAAAATCGGTGAATTCTTCCGTGAGCGTCGAACCCTAGTTTCATTTGATAAAATTCCACAACATGTTGTGAATGCCTTTTTAGCCGCTGAAGATGGTGAGTTTTACAAGCACGGTGGAATTAACTATATGGCCATTCTTCGTGCGACCATGGCAAATATTCGCGCCGGTCGCAGCGTGCAAGGTGGATCTACCATCACTCAGCAGGTTGCAAAAACCCTGATGCTTTCGCCAGAAAAAACTTTGCTACGAAAAGCCCGCGAAGCATTGCTTGCCATTCAAATGGAAGAAAATTTATCCAAAGATGAAATTTTATTTTTATATTTAAATCAGATTTTTTTCGGTCAAGGGGCTTCCGGAATTGAAAATGCAGCCCAGACTTATTTTAAAAAATCAGTCGCTCAATTAACAATTCCAGAAGCGGCTCTTTTAGCCGGCCTTCCGCAGGCGCCCTCGAAATACTCACCTACAAAAAATCCAAGCCGTGCCAAAGAAAGACAACGCTATGTTTTAACCCGCATGGGTGAGGTTGGATTTATTCCAAAAGAAGATGTCGCCAAGTTTATTGAAGAACCGATTAAACTTTATTTGCGCGAAAATTATATTGATATTGCTCCCTTTTATGTTGAAACAGTTCGACAAATTTTAGTCCAACAATTGGGTGAAGAAGTCGTTCTTGATCAAGGCATTAGCATTCACACAAGCTTAGATTTGCAAAAGCAATTAGCGGCACAGGACGCTGTGATCAAAGGTCTTAAAGAACTTGATAAGCGTCAAGGTTACCGCGGAGCTTCGAAAAATATTTTAGATACTGCTGAGCAAGACAAGTTGTTGGCTTCAGAAAAAGAAAAGCTCATGACAATTTATTCTCCCGAGCGTTTGCTTTTACCTGATGGGCAATTTGCAGAAGTTAAAGAGCCTCTTAAAAAAGTAAAAAGCCCTTTGCCTTTTTATATAAAAATTGAACAGTCCTTAGAAGGGATTGTTGAAAAAGTCGATGATGAGGAAAAATTAGTTTATGTTAAAATCCCTGATGCGACGGGTGTGATTCAATTCGATACCATGAAGTGGGCTCGAAAACCTGATACCAATAAACGTTATGATCTAGACACTATTGATAAACCTTCAAAAGCATTAAAAGTAGGTGACGCAATCCTAGTTAGCATCAGTAGCGAAAAAGCCACTACAGTTAATACCATCGATCTTTCAAACTTTGTGGGTTTAGAACTTGATCAAGAGCCTGTGGCTGAAAGCGCTTTGCTTTCTTTGGATCAACAAACAGAAGATATCTTAGCGATGATCGGTGGTTATAAATTTGTTCCTGGTAAAAACGAGTTTAATCGCTCTTACCAAGCAGCTCGGCAAACCGGATCTTCCTTTAAAGCGATTGTTTATGCTTCGGCTTTAGATAAAAACTATTCTCCTTCAACACCCATTATGGATGCGCCTGTTGTTTATGAAGAAAATAAAGACACCGATGAAGGCCAAGAAGAATCCAAAGTTTGGAAACCTAGCAATCATGGAAAAAGTTTTGGCGGAGAAATTATTTTTAGAAATGCTTTAGTTCAGTCTTTAAATGTTCCGGCTGTAAAAATTATTGAAGACTTGGGAGTTCCTTGGGCGATTGATTATTCCCATCGCTTAGGAATTTTTAATCCTTTGAATGCGGATTTTACTTTGGTGTTGGGATCAAGCAGTGTGACTTTATATGAAATGACAAAAGTTTTTTCTATTCTTGGAAGATTGGGTAAAAAAATTAATCCCAATATTATTCAAAAAGTATTAGATAAAGATGGAAAACCACTCTTAGAAAAAGTGTCACTCGACATACGCTTTGTAAATCAAACCAAACCTATTGATGATGATTTTACGGCGCGCCGGGAAGCTTATTTAGCAAAAACTTCACAAAATCCAGATCAAGCTCCTGAAGATACAAAAAAGCCTGATAAGAATTTTTTCTTTTCAGATCCTGAGCAATTGATCAAACCACAAACTGCCTACGTTATGACAAGTTTGTTAAAAGGTGTTGTGGATGACGCCAATGGAACTGGTCAAAAAGCAAAAGCTCTTGGCCGAGAAGTCGCAGGGAAGACTGGAACTACCAACGGATATTATGACGCATGGTTTATTGGATATACGGCACAAATTGCCACCGGAGTTTGGGTCGGCTTTGATTCCGAAAAAAGTCTTGGCAAAGGTGAAGTGGGTGGGCGTGCCGCACTCCCGATTTGGGTGGATTATATGAAAGTCGCACATGAGGGACTTCCACAGATGACAATTCCAGTTCCTGGAGGTATCGTTTTTGCCAATATCGATAGCGACACGGGCAAGCTAGCCTCGGCAACAACAAAGCAGATTTTACGTCAAGCTTATGTCGAGGGAACCGAGCCCACCACATCTTCTAATAAGGAAGATGAGGCAACCGATTTTTATAAGCAGGATTTATCAGAATAAAAGAAATCCACCTTTGGGGTGTGAAACAAAATAATTTAAAAAATATTGAAGTCAAAATTCCCGTTGGCCAGATGACTGTTGTTTGTGGTCCTTCGGGATCGGGAAAAAGTTCTTTGGCTTTTGAAACTCTTTTTGCCGAAGGCCAGCGTCGATTTATCGAGAGCATGTCAAATTATGCAAGACAGTTTTTAAATAAGGCTCCCAAGCCTGACATTGAAGGCATCACAAATATTCCTCCAGCTATTTCCATAGAACAAAAAAATACCATTAAATCCAGTCGCTCCACGGTTGGTACCACCACTGAAGTGATTGATTATTTGCGCCTGCTTTATGAAAAAACGGCAACACCTTTTTGTCCAACTCATAAAACTCCTTGCGAAAAAGAAAGCGTGACCGAAGCGGCTGATAAAGTCTTAAAACATTTTCTGGGTCAGCGTGGTTATTTATTGGTCGAAATTCCTGAAAAAGGCCGAGCCGCTGAAGGTAAAAAACTTTTAGCTCTTTTATTACAAGATGGATATTTGCGGATTTATCTTCCTGGCAAAGCTAAAACAACAAAAAAAACGGCACAATTTTTAGCTGAAGAAACTTTTGGCGAAGTGGTTGAAATCAGTACGCCTCAAGCCATAAAAAAAGGTCTGCCTAAAACTGCTTTCTTCTTAATTATAGATCGACTTTCATTTTCCGAAGAAGAGCGTGGCAGGTTAGCTGATTCTATGGCTCAGGCCTATGAGGCTAGTATTAAATTTAATCTCACAACGGCAGTTCGCAAAGCCAGCGTCATTACTTCTGAAGGAAAAAAATTATCTGTCAGTGAAGAAGCCAGCTGTCCCATTTGTCCTTATACACCTCCGCCATTAACTTCAGGATTATTTAGTTTTAATAATCCTCTGGGCGCTTGTCCTACCTGCAAAGGCTTTGGAAATACTTTGGACATTGATGAAAAAAAAGTAATTCCAAATCCCGCTTTAACTTTATCTGAAGGGGTAATTCATCCTTTTACTATGCCAAGCTCATCTTACGAAAAAAAGAAGATGATCGATTATTGTAAAAAAAGTAAAATCCCATTGAATTTATCTTGGGAAAAAATGTCTAAGGCTCATAGAGATTTACTTTGGAATGGGACGAAGGAATTTTTTGGTGTTAAAGGGCTTTTTGAGTACCTTGAACAAATTAAATATAAAATGCATGTTCGGGTTTTTATTTCAAGATATCGAAGTCCTTCTTTGTGCCATACTTGCCATGGATCAAGATTAAGATCTGAAGTTGCTTTTATTTTACTGAATGGGAAGAATATTTCTTATCTTTCAAATTTAACCATTGAAGAACTGTGCCAATTTTTTAAATTAATAGAGCTAACAAAAACCCAAGAGGAAGTGGCCGGCGAAGTCCTTAAACAAATTCGCTCAAGGTTGGATTTTCTGATCCGAGTTGGCGTGCATTATTTATCTCTCAATCGTGAGACCAGAACATTATCGGGTGGCGAATACCAACGTTTGGTTTTAGCCAATCAACTGGGCATGGGTCTATCCCAGGCTTTGTATGTTTTAGACGAACCCACTGTTGGCCTGCACCCCCGAGATAATGATCGACTGATTTCAATTTTAAAAGATCTTAAAGATTTGGGAAATACTTTAGTTGTGGTTGAGCATGATCATGACGTGATTAAAAGCAGCGAAAATATTATTGAGATGGGGCCAGGCTCTGGATATCTTGGGGGACATGTCGTGTACTCGGGACCAACGGCTGATTTTTATCAAGCCAAACAGTCCAACACGGCCAATTATCTTAAAGGCTCAAAAAATTTAACCCCCGCCCGCGAAACTCGGCCGGTGGATTTAAAAACATATAAATTTAAAATTGATCTTAAAGGAGCTCGTGGTAACAACCTAAAAAATTTGGATGTTACTATTCCTATTCATCGCTTAGTGGCTGTCACTGGCGTTAGTGGCTCCGGCAAATCAACTCTGATCACAAAAACTTTGTATCCGGCTTTAGCTCGGGCTTTGGCGATTGAATTTCTTCCGGCTCAAGAGTTTGATAAAATTGATGGGGTTGAACATATTAAAAATGTTTTGCTGGTCGATCAATCCCCGATTGGAAAATCGGCTCGCAGTTCTCCTGTCACCTACTTAAAAGCCTTTGATGCTATTCGTACAATTATGGCTAGTACAATAGAGGGTAAAGTTCGAGGCTATACCGCAGGAACTTTTAGTCTCAATGTTGATGGCGGAAGATGTCCGGCCTGTCGTGGCACTGGTTATGAAGAGATCGACATGCAGTTTATGGATAACGTTATTATTCCGTGTGATGTTTGTGATAGCAAAAAATACCGCGCTGAAATTCTTGAGGTGCAATACAAAAGTAAAAATATTCACGAAATTTTATCCATGACAGTTGTTCAGGCGATGGACTTTTTTGTGGCCCACCCCAATGTTAGGAAACCCTTAAGTGTTCTTAAAGAAGTTGGGCTTGATTATTTAACTTTGGGCCAACCGGCTAATTCTTTAAGTGGTGGCGAGTCGCAGCGATTAAAAATTGCTAAAGAACTTTCCATGGTTCAACAAAAGTCCACTTTGTACATTTTAGATGAACCTACGACGGGTCTCCATTTCCGCGAAGTTGAGCTGCTGATGAAGGTCTTAAATAAGCTGATCGACGCTGGTGGTAGCGTGATCGTGGTTGAGCATAATCAAGATGTCGTCCGCGGAGCTGACTTTATTATCGATATGGGTCCTGAAGCCGGAAAAAAAGGCGGTCAGATTGTGGCCCAAGGTACGCCTGAGGACATCATGAAAAGTAAAAAAAGCCTGACGGGGCAGTATCTAAAGCGTTACATTGAAAGAACATGATTTCTGAACTGCGCCCCTTATTAAACGAAATGCGACCGCATTTAAAAAAAGTCTATCTGGTTGCGCTTACCGGTGTCATCTATTCCGTATCGATGGCTCGTATGCTGCTAATTTTAAAAGACCTTCAAGATAGCTTTGCTAAGGGCAGTACCAACCTTGTAGTTGAAGTCAGCGTGATTGCGATTTGTTTGGCACTAATGGCCGCGATCAGTCGCTATTATCATGTCTTTTTGATGAACTATATCTCTGAACTTGTCGTGAATAGCCTTCGCCTTCAGCTTCAAAGTAAATTTATGCGCCTTAATTTAGGATTTCATAGCAACTATGCGGCGGGGTCAGGTGGACTTTTAAGTCGAATCCTTAATGACATTAAAGTGATTCAAGATGGCATGCGCATGGTGGCCGATTTTTTTCGTGAACCATTACTGGCGGTTTTACTTTTAGGAAATTTATTTTATCTTAACTGGCGACTGACTTTGTCTTTAATGATTTTAATGCCGCCTCTTCTTTATTTTTTAAGACAGATTTCTCGAAGCCTTCGAAAATATGTTCTCGGGGGACAAGAAAATCTTGAGAAGATGACTTCGACCATCAAAGAAAGCCTAGATGGAGTTCGTATCATTCAGTCTTTTAATTTAGAAAATGTTCTTAGTCAGAAATTAAAAAAAGAATCCGACGACTACCTTGAAATCAGACGTAGGATCCATGCACGCGTTGAGACCATGGCTCCCGTGACTGAATTTGTAGCCACTTTTGTTATTTTAGGAATCTTTTTTTACTTCAGTAAAGAAGTCGCCGCTGGAACCATCACAACTGGTGCCGTCCTGGCTTATATCGCTTCGATGATGGCGATCAATCAGCCTATTAAAAAATTGCAAGAAAGCTATGTTCGAATTCAAGAAACCATTGTGGCTTCAAACCGAGTTTTTGCAATTATTAACGAACCTTCAGAAGTTCCAGAAAGTCATAAAAATTTACCTTTTCCTAAAGACTGGAAAAAGATCACTTATAAAAACGTCACTTTTTCTTATCACAATCAGGTCACTTTAAAAAATGTGAGCTTTGAAATCAATCGCGGCGATCATATTGCTTTTGTCGGAGAAAGTGGTTCTGGCAAATCAACCATCGTTAATTTACTAGAAAGATTTTACGATCCTGCGTCTGGTGAAATATTAATTGATGGCATCAATATCAGCGATATTAATTTAAAAGAACTTCGCCGAAACGTCGCCCTAGTATCCCAAGATGTTTTTCTTTTTAGCGACTCGATCGAAAGAAATATTCAAGCCGGAGATTTTAATCGCGAGCTTAAAGATGTTGAACCAGTGGCAAAATCAGCCAATGCGCATAATTTCATCGTTCAATCTGGTAAAGGCTATAAAGGCTCTGTGGGAGATCGTGGAAACTTGCTCTCCGGGGGAGAAAAGCAAAGAATCAGTATTGCTCGGGCCTTTTTTAAGAATGCACCAATACTTATATTAGATGAAGCCACCAGTGCCCTAGATTCCGCCAGTGAAGTCGAAGTTCAAAATGGTTTAGATCTCCTCATGGAAGGTCGTACGGCCTTAGTCATTGCCCATCGTTTATCCACAGTTCAAAATGCCGATCGAATATTTGTTCTTAAAAAAGGTCAGATCGTCGAGACCGGTTCACACAGCGAATTACTTGCACTTCAAGGCGAGTATTCGAAATTTTACGAACTCCAAAGATAGTCCACGAATAAAATCTTATTCTGATACAGGACCAAGATCACATAACGTCCATATTCTATACATTTTTTCGATTCCTTATAAAGTTTGTCGAATTATTTGACGAATAGATTTTTGACAGTGCACGTGCGCTGGCTTCAAAAAAGGAGTCTTGAAATGATTAATTGGGAAGAGTTTGAGCATATTCATGTGATCAAAAAACTCAAGCAAGTCCTTAGCTCATGGTGGAACATTGATGTTGTTTTCACTGACGAGCGAGGTCACTTAAAAGGATTTGATACGGAGAAAATGGCTTTTAATAATCCTGCAATTGGCTATTTAGTTAACAAAGAGGTCTCTCAAGCAAACCTTGCAGAGATGGTTGTCAAAACTATCGACGATTTAAGATCCTCACAAAATCGGTACACTTTAAAAAAGTGGGACCTTGGCGGATTTGATGTGGGTATTTTTCCGATTATGATTGAAAATGATTTTGTCGGTACTGTGGTCGCTTTGGGATTTTTCAAAGACGATACAGCTCAACAAAGATTTCAGGAAATTCGTGAACGCTTGCTTGCAATGGGCTGCAGTTCTGAAAATGTTGAAAAGTGTATGACGAAGATGAAATATCTTGGTGATCAAGATCGTCATCATTTTACTGAGCTTTGTGAATTAGTATCTGGCGAGATCGTCACTTTGCACTTAGAAATTTCATCTCGTGAAAATCGCATCCAAGAACTTAATAAAGAGCTGGGCAATCGGTTTAAATATGACAACATGATTGGTAAATCTAAACCTATGCAGCAGCTGTATGGGCTCCTTGATAAAATTAAAGGTGCGGATACCACCGTTTTAATTCAAGGTGAAAATGGAACTGGTAAAGAACTGATCGCAAGATCAATCCATTATAGTTCTCATCGTAAAGAGCGTCCTTTTGTTATTCAAAACTGCTCTGCCTTTAATGATAATTTATTAGAGTCTGAGCTCTTTGGACATATGAAAGGCTCCTTCACCGGTGCCATCAAAGACAAAAAAGGTCTTTTTGAAATGGCTGACAAGGGAACTTTCTTTCTTGATGAAATTGGTGATACTTCACCAACCATGCAGGTTAAACTTCTGCGGGTTCTTCAAGAGGGCACATTTATGCCTGTGGGCTCAACGGATATGCGAAAAGTTGATGTTAGAATCATTGCAGCCACGAATAGAAATTTAAAAGAAATGGTCGAGCAAGGAACGTTTCGAGAAGATTTATATTATCGCCTGAATGTTATTAATATTCGCGTGCCTCCAATGCGTGAAAGAAAAGAAGATATTCCTTATTTAGTGGATTATTTCCTAGGTAAAACCCATGAACAAAATCCTACAATTTCTAAAAAAGTATTAACCAAACGAGCTTTAGAAAAGCTTTATGATTATGCTTGGCCTGGAAACGTTCGAGAATTACAAAACGAAATCGAGCGCCTGGTTGTTCTTTCCACAGAAGATTTAAAACTGATGGCTGAAAATCTTTCTCCAAAGATTTTGGAAGCTGGAGAAAAGGGGAAAGTTCAAGGGTCACGTCTTCAAGGTAAACTGAAAGATGCATTGGAAGAGCTTGAGCGTGAGATGATCCGTGAAGGACTACGTCGCACGGGATGGAATAAATCAAAGCTAGCAAAAGAACTTGGTATCAGCCGTGCGGGACTTATTATGAAAGTCGAAAAGTATGGTCTTGATAAACGTAAACTAGCCCGCGGGTAAGATTTACTTAGTTGTTCAAAAATAGGCACCCTTCACTGATAAAGTGAGGGGTTTTTTTTTATCTTTGGTCGGCCCTACCATTAGTCAATTTATTGACATAGAAAAGTTTCACAAGCCTTTTATGCCTAAGAATTCAAGCCTTTGTAAGCCTCTCTATTTTACCTTACGAGGCCATTTTAAAGTTTAATCTAACTGAAAACCATCTCGGCACAAGCTTTGTATAGTAGATAAAGCACGGGAGAGGTTCAACATGTGGGAAAATAGTCGGGGATCAGAAACATCATTTCTTAGACTGCAGCAGTTAGTGAAAAGTCGCTACGGTAAAGGCGTTAAGGTACTTACAATGATGGGGGTTTCAGAAAAGCATTTAACTGTAGACTCATTTATTTCTGGAGATAATTTGCATGTTCCTATTATAGTAAATCAAAACTATTTAGGCACAGCCGTCATTGATGAAGCCTACAACCTTTCTTCAGAAGAAAAATCATCGCTGGTAGAAACCATAAAACTTGTCCTAGAGCCCAGCCTTTATGGACGATGGCTTAAACGCCGCGAAGAAAATTTAAGTGAAATCACTCAATTGGATTTTGCACCACCAGATAATTTAGTTCTTTTTAACGACTTAGAAAAAAAGTATTTAGATGTTTCTCATCAAAACCAAAATATTGATATCAAACTGATATCAAACTTGATTCATTTGCATGGAAAAAACGAATTTTTTATTAAGCGAGTGGCTTATCAAATTCATGAAATGACCCATCGCTGGGCTTTTTTACCATTAAATGATTTAAATGAAGTTAAAACAATTGAAGATTTGCTCAATCTTGGAGCCGTCACATTATTTGTAGATAATATTGAAAATCTTGATTCCGAGAAGCAAGATTTAATTTTGAAGTATCTTGAAAGCCCTAGATCTTCGGCTGAGCCTTTATTTATCACAGCTTCACCTTTGCCTTTGGCAGATTTAAAATCCAATGAAGGCCTTAATCCAGCTCTTTTAGAAGAGATCACTTTCACTTGTTTTGAGGTGGACCGAGCCCCTTTGTCATTTATAGAGCTAAAAGATATTCTTGAAATGATGTTTTTTGAGAACCCTAAATCTTAAGTTAAGTTGATTTTTAAGCTAGCATCTGTCAGCATTTTCAGATGGTACTTAGCGATACTTTTCTTGAGCAATTTATTTCAAAAAATATTGAGGGCGATTTTAAAATCTTCCCATTGGCTGGAGATGCTTCAAATCGCCGCTACTACCGAGTTGTGTTGGGTCAAACTTCCTGGGTTCTCATGCGTTGGGATAAGTTTGATCCTAATAACTATCCCTTCTTAAGTGTTCTTAATCATTTTAAAGCTCATGGTATCAAGGTTCCCAATGTCATTTCATATGATGCCGACGATGGTCTAGTCTTACTTGAAGATCTTGGTGATCTGACTTTAGAGCGTAAGTTTTGGGAAAGCCAAACCCATGAAAGCTCGATGGCTTTTTATAAAATGGCTCTGGACGAATTAATTAAAATTCATTACACAGCCACTGATAACAAAGCCGATTGCACCGCTTTCAAAATTCAATTTGATACCGAAAAATTTCTTTGGGAAATGAATTATGGCCGAGACAATCTTTTGTTGGGTGTTTTAAATTTTAAATTCTCAGAGGCGGCCGCTCAGGAACTGCAAAAAGTATTTATCGATATTTGTTCAAAGCTAGATAAGGAACCAAAACGAATTGCCCACCGAGATTATCATTCAAGAAATTTAATGATTAAATTTGATGATATGAGAGTTATCGATTTTCAAGATGCGCGGCTGGGGCCAGTACAATATGATCTCGTCAGTTTATTTAAAGATTCTTATGTCGATATGAACGATTCGATGGTTCAAACATTAATGAGTTATTATTTAGAGCAAGCTCTAAAATTTCAAAAAACTGATTTTTCTATGGATCATTTTAATTACATCTATGAGCTTCAAAGTATTCAAAGATGTTTTAAAGCATGTGGCAGCTTTGCAAGTTTTTTTCATCAAAGAAAAGATACCAGATACTTAAAATATCTGCTTCCAACTTTAAGACGAACTTTGAAGTCCTTAGAAAATTTTCCTGAATATCGATCTTTTTCTAAAATTTTAATTGATTCAGGATCTTTAGATAAGAAATACGAAGCTTTATGAATGTCATGATCCTTGCTGCTGGATTAGGATCAAGATTTAATCCTCATTCACTCATAAAGCCAAAGCCCGCCCTGCCTTTTTTAAATGTTCCCCTTGGTTTTTATTCTTTAGCACTTTTAGAAAATACCCCTGTTGAAAAATTAGTGGTGAACACTTTTCATTTACCAAAAGAAATTGTTCGGCTTTTTCAAAATGGAATTTTGCCGACAAAAAATTTGGATTTTTCCCACGAGGTCGGCGAAATTCAAGGCAGTGGTGGTGGCCTAAATCAAGCTGAACGATTTTTTAAAAACCATCACGATATTATTATGATGAATGGCGATGAAGTGATTCTCCCACATCAACCTAAATTAATGGCTAAAGCCTTAGAACAACATAAATCATCAAAAGCTTTGGCGACACTTTTTGTGATGGAGCATCCTGAAGTAGGCCATAAGTTTGGTGGCATTTGGGTTGATGATCAAAATCAAATCTTAAGTATTGGAAAAACAAAACCTGAGGCTTCAACCAAGGGCTTTCACTTTATTGGAATTTTTATTTTCTCACCAAGGATTTTTGATTATTTAACCAGAGGACCTTCGCATATTTTTACTGATGTTTTAATGCCTACCATAAAGCTTGGTGAAAAAGTAAATATTTTTAAAGCCGATGTCACTTGGTTTGAAACTGGGAATTTAACGGATTATTTAAGTGCTACAAAAGATTGTCTAGAAATAATGAATTCCAATTTTCCGGGAAGTGCTTTTCTAAAAAGAGTGATTTCTAAACACAGTCCTCAATCTCGATTTTATGGTTCTGCTTTTTCAAGCAGCCCACTTCCTAAATCATTTCAGAGCCATGGATTTTCAGTGATCGGAAGTAATGTTGTCATTCAAGACAACACAGTTTTATCAAACTGTGTTGTGGACTCAAATCTGACTCTTGAAAAAGATTTTATCGCTGAAAATAAATTACTTTTGCGCGGGTGCCTTTGATTCCATCAAAAAAGTCGCTTGCCGCTCTTTTAATTGATAACGCCTTGTCATCATATTAAAAATACTATCATTCGAAACACCAATGGGGTCACCATTGTAATCTTTTGTTAGACCTGAAGTTTCTGCCTTTGCATTCATTGAACCAAGCTCTGCTTGCCCTTCACTTCCGAATTGATTCATGCCCTCTGCCGTTTCGCCCGAGGTCGGCGAACTGCCAAAAGCTCCACCACCACCACCTTCAGAAAATCCAAAATCTGGCGTTGTGTATTTAACCTTGTTGTCAGCTGCTTTATCTGCATTAGAAAGTTCAGCTGAAATCGACGAAATATTATCTTTTGAAAGTCCTGCCGCCGCCATACTGCTGGCTGACATCACATCGTCAGGACCTATTTTTAACCCATTTGGGCCGACAAGATTTTTTCCATCAAATGTAACAGGGATTTTATTTTTTTTAAACCCGCTTGCTAAATCTTCACCAATTTTGACAAAACCAAATCCATCAGCACCTACTTTTTTACCATCATTGTAACTATCTTTTTCGCCATTACTGAAGGCATCTGTCGCTGCCATTGTCGAGCCCGCTTGGCGAGCGGTTCCACCATGGGATTTGGCTTGCTGCGATGCCATTCCTCCCATAACAACCAAAGCGATTCCTACTGGGCATTGCGAGGCACATTTTTTACTAGTACAACATTTGGAGATCAGCTTCTTTCCAGCGGAATTAAGTGCTGATGATATCATTTTTGCTTTAATTTGAGCGGCTTGGTTTTGTGCTTTAGTGGTTTTTGCCGAATCATATATCGCAGCTGCTTTAGGTTGAGCGACGGGCTTAACTATCCCCATATCCTTGGGCACATATTTATTAACGCCGCCAGCAAAAGCTTGGCTAGTGAATATTAAGAGAATTAAAAATTGAAGCTTCACACGAAACCACCTATCGTCCGATTAAACTTGTTTTTTCTTGAATGTATCTGTCTTTTACTTTTTCAAAATTTGATTTTCCACCTTGCGATGTAACCTGACTTCTTAACGAAGCAATATCTCTTTCCGCCATAATTTTATTTCTTAATTCAGGATTTATATTTTGTACTGCAGGTCCGCCGCCGCGTGAGCCAAATGCTCCGCCACCACCGCCACCACCGCCACCACCACCGCCATAAATATCTGTATTAAATTTCTTTTCGACTTCAGCTTGGCCACGGCCATCATTACTTCCGGTACCGCCACTGCCAAGGGCCGAAGCTCCTCCGCCACCCATGGGAGGTGCTGCTCCGCCCGCAGAGCCAGAAGAATCTGTAGAGTTGTATCCTGGGGTATTGCTTCCTGTATCACCCAATGAACTTTTAGATGCGCTGGTTTCTCCACCACTGCCAGGCATTTGACCAAAACCACCCGATCCATTACTTGATGAATTTGTCGCTAATTCGCAACCTGGCGATCGAGGGTTGGCTTTACAAATACATTCAGGTAAATTTTTGTTTGTTGCGATACTGCATTTTTCAGCCAAAGATAAGGCGGCTGTTTTTTCACCTTTAGTTGCTTCTTCACAGGCATTTGCTTTTTGCCCCTGCTGAATGGCCGAAGCAAGGCCCATAGCGGCCGCGCCTAAGTTAACAACATAGCCACTACATTCTTGTTTTTTATCTGCGACTGAAAGCTTAATATCCGGCGCAAGTTCCCGATCAGCTATTCCTTTTAAACCAGCCTTAAAACCATCTAACTCAGCATGATATGTTAGACATTCGGGATCAGTTCCTTGAACAACTATTTTATCTAAAGTCTCTTTAGCCGTCTTAATTCCCGACACTGAGGCGCTACAAGAATAATCACATAAAGCTTTAGATCCTCCGCAAGCAACTCCGAAGGCGGCCATACCTTTTTGAACAAGACCTAAAACTTGTCCCATTTTACTACAAGAATCAGTAATAGAAGTCTGACTCATACCACTCAGTAAAGCTTGACTTCCAGCGATCATACTTTGAATGGAACTACTGCATTTCTCTAAACAGTTTTTACCTGCTGAGTGATTTCTATTTACGCAATTTACTTGATTATCAGAATACTTTTTACTGGCCGTTTCAAAAGTTTTTACCGCCGTAGAATCTACTCCACAATTCGCAGGGGCTGCATTTGCTTTTTGAGTAAATTTTTGGGAAGCATTGAGCCACTCTTTTTCTTGACTTAATCCTTTGCCAACGTCACCTGGCTTTGTACACGTCAACTTGTCATACATAGAATTAACACTATCTGTTGATGGAATAATAGGAGCTTTCGTCTGATTTCCTGAGGATGAAGAATTGCCCATAGAGCTTGCCGCCGAATCAATAAATCCTTCGGCGTGAGCATGAGAAATAACAAAAAGAAAAACCCCTAGAGTTTTTGAAACAATAGATAACTTCATAAATCCCCCACTCGCAGTTAGTTTATCGTAACTTTAACTGACTCTCTTGATCTAATTCAGGCCAATCTCATCTTGAGACACAAAATTGACTTTTTATTTTTTACCTAAAATATTTTGAAATAAATCAGAGTCCGGAGGGTTTTTAATTCGACCTGAAGTATTGGGCCCCCCAATAGGTTGATTGCTAGATTTAAGATAATCTTCAGAAATAAGTTTAACGGAATAGCCTGTGCGCCCCGGTCCCAAGCAATCCCCACTGGTGGGTGAACCCGGCGCGGCCGAGTTAGTACAACGAGCAAAAACTTCCTTGCTAAAACTATAATTGGAAAGTGTTTTACTAACCCATGATGTTAACAAAGGCGCAACTTTATCGCCACCCTGACTAGGGTCGGGTGGAATTACAAGATAAGTTAATTTTTGTTTAATTTCGATTTGATTAGCGCGATTCGCAAAATCCCTGACAACATTCATTTGATCTTTAACGCTAAAACCCTCAAGAGTCGAATCTCCCACTCGCGAACCAATATCTGAACGTGGAAGTCGGTTGTAACCTCCCTTAGCAGGTAAATAACCATCTCGAATTCTTTTAAAATACAGATTATAATAATCAGGTTCGATTGAATAATAAGTAATATCAAAAAGATCAGGTGCAATCGCTATTGTTTCCAAAGTCCGCATAGGATTTTTAACTCGAATTTTTTCATCCCAAGCTAAAATATCTCCATGCTTTGTATCTCTAGAATCCGCACCAACATCTTCCCAATGATTAAAATTAGGAGCATCCGCATTGTCGGGATTTTGATTATACCCATTGGCATTATCATTTCCAGAATAAATTCCTTTTCGAAAATTTTTATCTAAAGCAAAAATTGATTTTCCCCACTGACCTAAAGTCAGTCGACTTTTTAAACCATATTTATCGCCTGCATATTTGCTGTAGTTGGCATAACGGCGTAAGTCAGTACCCTCAGGCCCTATAGAGGCAATGTCTTCAACCCGAGGTGGTAAAAGATTATCCGTTCGATGTCCTTCAGAATCTATGGATTTGGGACTTGTTACAGGCCAAGAGTCTCCGTACCAGGGACCTATTTTTCCGCCAAATGGTTTTGCAAAAGCCCTTGCTCGCAAAGTCACCCGGCCCAAGGGAGCAAACGGAATTTTTGGAACTGTTTTAGCCGCAATGCCCACATAAGACATACACCAAGGATTTTTTTCGTAGCCTAGCGAATAATTATAAGGTGCTGACGGCCAGCCAGATGCATAGGGTTTGAGCGCTTTAATCATAGCAGCTAATTGTGGATTTCTATCGCCTTCGGCCGGAAGAATATCTAAGGATATATTAACTGTATCAATTGCTTTAGCAACATCGCAGACGGTATCTGTGTAAGTAAAACCTGGATAAATTTTAATTTCACTCAACCACTTAGGTGGAGAATATGTGTCAACGCCAGAAGAATTGCAATCATCACTTCCTAATGCATTAAATATTTCCACATCAGAACTTTGAGTAAAGCTTTCTAAATTAGGTCCGGTTAAATTTCTTTTAAGCGTTTCAATCATTCCATCTTTTGCGTTAATACCATCTATATCAACAAAATCACTTTTACTATCACTGAGTCCAAGTGCTAAATGTCTCATCAATAACTTTTTATCAGCTTGGTCTTTACTAAAAGCAGCAACAAATCTTGCAAGCATAATATAATTTAAAGGCCCAAAACTTCCGCACTGTTTATCCATTGCTCTTAAAAAAGCATCTCCAACAGCTTTTAATACATTACTTGAACCTATAAAAGGGGCGTAAACTTTCGGAGCTTTAAAAAGGGGAATTTTAACATTCTGATGGGCGCGCTTACAGGTGTTCTCCCCTGTTGGCATAGGCCGAAAAGGAACATAGGTGATACAAAAAGGCGGAGCTTCATAAAAATATTTAAATTCTTCGTCTGATAAAATTGTTTCTTCACTACAATTGGGGGAATTACAAATTTCAATACTAGGCTTATCAAAAGGATGGGCCTTCGTAAAATTTCCCGCTGATCCCAGCTGCCGGTAGCGCCAAGATAAAAGTTTCCAGCTTTGTCTGATTTGATAATTAATATGTCCGATGGCGTTTAATGTTTCACCTTGTTTCATAGCGCCATAGTAAGCTGCTAAATCCACCGAGTTTTGCAAATTGATTTTATGATGAATTAAAAGTCCAACATTGATGACCATTGCAAAAAACAAAAATAACAATTGAAAAATTAAAGCCACAAAGATTGCGACTTGGCCTTTTTCATTTAATTTATTATTTTGTTTCATGTCGTTTTTCCCAGTCATAACTATACTCGACTCTGGCTGCTTTGACTTCCAATAAACTGTGACTCAGACTTTGATCAGAACATCATTTTCAGGAGACTCGACAATGGTCCGTAACTTTTGTGTCGCCGCTTTGATTTTTTTTCAAGTTATGACACCTCTTCATTCCATCGCACAAATGAAAAGCACTCCCCTTCAGCCAAAAGCTTCAGTTAATCCCAATATTTTATTTGAAGGTTACTCTAAGATTCTTCTAAATGGCCTGCATGTTGGGTACGCCGTTTTAAGATATGAATTTGATCCAAAAAAAAAGCGCTTTCAAGCCACTTACTTAGTTAAAACCGAAGAACAAGGTGGCAATATCCTTGAAAGTTTAAAAGCATTTGCTGATCAAGATTTAAAACCCATTTCATACCAGTACGTCACCTTGATTAATAAAGTGCCAAAAACTATTGATGTCGCTTTTAAAGGCCAAAAAATGACTGGCACTTTGAAAGAAGGCAAAACAACAAAAAAATTAATTTCAGATATTCCTAAAGGCGCAGGACTTGCGATCTTTTTATATTATTTAATTCTGCGTAGTCCCGATGGATTAAAATCAGAAACCAAATATAACTATCAAGCCATTGCTGAAGAAGATGCTAAAGTTTATGGCGGCGTGGCCATTATCGGCAAAGAAGAAAAGTTTAATGGCATTCGCTCGTTTAGATCTTCAAATACTTTTAAAGATATAAATTACACATTTAATCTGACTGAAACTGGCGAAGCTCTTATGACAGATACGCCAGCGGCCAATATTAAAACCATTTTGGTCGCAAAGCCGCAAGAAGCGATTGCTCAGTTTAAAGTTCCCACTGGGATTTTAGAAAATCTTTTTGGCGGCACTCCGGCAGGAACTATGAATGCCGTGACAAAAACTTTGGCCGCAGAATCAAGAAAATATCAAGAGCCTCCAGCTCCTGGAAAAAGAGAAGGCATTCCTCCAGATCCAAAAATAATGATCAAAGGTCAAGGAGCTACCAATGAATAAAACAATCGGGCAATTAATGATGATGGGAGTTTCTGGAGAAAGTTTAACTTCTTCTGAGAAAACTTTTATTGTTGATAATAACATTGGCGGAATTGTTCTTTTTGCTCGAAATCTGAAAGAGCCTCGCCAAATTCATGCCCTTTGCACTGAAATTCAAAGCTTACGACATAAGATGCTGGATAAAGCTCCTTTGTTTATTGGCGTTGATATGGAAGGAGGCCGCGTTCTTCGATTGAAAGAGCCCTTCACTCCTTGGCCAGCACTCAAAAAATTAGGTGATCTTGATAATTCATCTGTGACTTATCATTTTGCCCACCGCATGGGTTTAGAATTAAAAGCGGTTGGTTTTAATTTGGATTTTGCTCCTTCGGTAGATGTCTTAACCAATCCAAAAAATACTGTGATCGGAGACCGAGCACTTAGTCACGATGCTGCCATGGTGGATAAACATGCTTCGGCTTTGGTGCGCGGATATATAAAAGCTGGCATTATCACTTGTGCCAAACATTTTCCTGGTCACGGCAATACCATGCTCGACAGTCATCTTGATTTACCGATTGAAGAAACGGATTTACAGCAACTGCAAGAACGTGAATTTATACCCTTTAAAAAAGTGATCAAATCACGGGTTGATATGCTAATGATGGCGCATATTCTTTTTCCAAAAATTGATCCTTCGGGTCCCGTTACATTTTCAGAAAAATTTATTAAACAAATTGTGCGCGAAGATTTGCGCTACAAAGGCATTATTATTTCAGATGATTTAGATATGAAAGCCATGACATTAAAATGGAGTGTTGAAGAAATCCCGGTAAAAGCTTTGCAAGCAGGCATCGAAATTCTTCTCTACTGCAATGAGCCGGCCTCTCCAGGAATTGCTATTGAATCCGTTATGACAGCAGTGGCTCAAGGACAGCTTGATAAAAATTATTTAGAATCTTTAAAGAATAAAGTTCTGTCTCTTAAAAAAGAAAAATTAACAGATCCTGATCCTATGGTTTTTAGCGAGGCCATCAAAGTCATTGGCCATCCCGAGCATCTGAAACTGGCCTCAGCCCTTTCAAAAGGCGAAATTCCCATGGGCCTGCTGCCTGAGTAATTACCTGAGCAAGCTTCAAGCACTTGTGAAAGTTTTTCTTAAACAGGGCCCATTAATGGCCTTCAAATGGGCTTAACTAGACGAGAACGCTTTAAAATTCGGCCTAAGAATTGAATACATTCTATCTGATTCTACCGGGAGAAGTAAGATGGAAAAAGAATTTAAGCTGAATAAGCCTAATACTGAAGAAAGTATTCCTAAGCCTTTTAATTACGATCTTTGGAAACAAAATCAAGAGGTCCTTCATCCTGAAAAAACCGGTCACTTCTTGGCAACAAGCTTATTCCTTCACGGTGTTTTTGTTTTGATGGCTTTTGCAGCTTCATTACAATTATTTGAAGATAAAAAAACAGAAGCTGTTGAAATCGAGTTACTTAATTCCGGCGAAGTGACTGCTTTAGGTCAACCTCAACCCGAAGCTTCGCAGCAGTTAAGTGCACCACAAGCTGTGGCGGCCCCTGAATCTTCTGTCACAGAAGCTCCCGTCAAAGCCGCTCAAGATGAAGTTGTTATTCCAGTAAAAGCTCAACCAGTTCAAGCTGTACAAAAACCGGCTGCTCAAGCCGTAGCTTTACCGCAAAAAACTATTCCTCCAGCGCCAGCAAAAGCGGCAGCTCCAACTGCAGCACCAAAAATGTCCTCTGCTCCCGTGCAGACTTATCAAGCACCATCACCGGTGGTTTTACCTGACAGCGTGGATGATATTCAAGAACCTCAGCTAGAGAAGGCTTCGGCTGCGGCAGTTAATCCCAATGATATAAATGACGATGAAGATTTAAAAAAAGATTTTGCTAAAGTGGATCAAAAGCGAAATAAACAAGCTTTGGCTTTAGCTCAGGATTTAGAAGACCAAACAAACAACGCAGCTTCTGAGACAGAAAAAATTGCTGAAGAAGCCAATCAGAAAAATGCAATGGAAGGCGAAAAAATAGCCATGTTCAATGCCTCACAAAGAGCTCGTGATGCACAAGCCATCGCAGCGGCTGATGCGGCCGAACGTGCAGCTGCTGCAAAAATAGCTCACGAAGCTAAAGAAGCTCGCGCTGCTCAAGCGGCTAAAAATGCCGCCGCCGCCTCAGCAGCAGATTCTGCCAGTGGTTCACCCACGGGAATCCGCGATGCGCAGGATCTGCGACAGCGCCCAGGAAATCCGCTCCCACAGTATGACCAAAATGAACGACTTTCAGGTCATCAAGGTAAAGTTGTCTTTTTGGCTTATGTAACTCCAGAAGGAGTTCCGACTCAGTTTAAGTTAGTGGATTCTACGGGATTCAAAAATTTAGACGGAAAAACTTTAAAAGCTTTAAAGCAATGGCGTTTTTTCCCCGGCCAAGAAGGCTGGGTTGAAATGGCTTTTAATTGGAGTTTGAAAGGTGGCGCTCAAGAAATTCCTGCGCTGTTAAAACGAAGCAAAAAATAAAAACCCCGGTAGATTTAAATATTCACTGCGCCGAGGTTTTTTATTAAATAACAAAATTTTAAAAATTATTTATCGCCGAAAAGAGTCTTAGCTGGTTTGCTAGTCCCTTTATTTTTCAGAGCCGCTTTTCTTTTATGGCCACTGGTTGCTCTTTTTCTTTTTCGGATATGTTCAGTTTTCGACGTTTTAGATGCCATATGGCCCCCTGTTTAAGAAGTCTTAGCTATCAAAATTTAAGACCCAAGTCAATCGAGTGCCGCTCATTCGCATTTCTAGGAAGTTCGCTAGAAAAGGCATAGTTTACGGCAAACCGAGGTAAATCCATCCCCAAACCTAAGGAAGCCGTCTTTTTTTCGCTGAAAGTGTCATCTTGGTAGCCGGCGCGTCCCACAACCCATCGATTATAATAAATTTCGAATCCCAACATTCCGGTCATTTTACTGAAATTATTATTAGGTGCCGAGACCGCATCAAGACGTAATCTCATGGTTCGGTGATAAAGCCAATTGATCCCTAAACCTGTTTTTTGGCTCAAGCGATAAGCTTCCGGCATCTCTAAACGGCCCCCCAGCAAATCGTATCCAACCACAGCAAGTCCCCAATTGGATGAAGGATTATACAGTATTCCCGCATCAAAATTTGTTTGCCGATACTGATCATCTTGATCAGTGACTTGATAATAATGTCCTGTGAATCCAAAAGAAAAATTGTTCACCATAGATTCTGCCATAGTCACTCGCATATCGTGCATGACAGGATTTAACGGCATATTCAATTTTCTTTGCACATAACCAAGTGACGCTGGAAAAATGACTTCTTTACTGTTTTCCGATAGAGCCATGGCCAACTCATCTTTTGCCTGTGAAATTAATATTTGCCTCTGGGGTTGATGGACCAAAGTCGCTGGATTTAAAAAACTAGCTTCGCCAATATCCGTAGCGGCGCGGCCAGAACCTGCGGTGGCACTGGTCACCGAAGTATTATAAATTTGGGCAAAAGCGAAGCTTGAGATAAAGTAAGTTGTTATAAAAGCGAACAGGAGTTTCATGCGTTACCTCGTTTTTTGCTTTTCAATATTGCTATGTTACCAGAGCTTTTCGGCGCAATTCAACTATAAGGTCGATTGCCAGAACCCTGAAAGTTGTCCCGAATGGTTTGCAGCCTTGGTGCACTCGCAAGGGGTTTGTTCTGGGTCCCTGATCGGCACTGACATCGTTGCCACCAATTTACACTGTTTGCCAGAGGACTTAGCCCACGTTGGCGCCGATTGCCAAAATCGAATTCAATTTATTTTTAGTCCTCAAGAAGGAAAAGAAGAAGAACGAATTGAGTGTGACCGAGTTGTTTATTTATCTCCGCCATTAGGGGCCGATGTTTTAAAGCCAGATTATGCCTTTATTAAACTTAAAACCTCTCCCCGCCGAAAGCATTTAGAAATATCTCAGCAAGGTTTTCCCGATAAATCAAAAGTCACAATTTATAAAATGGATCCCGATAACGAAGGGCTTCGCGGCGTCATTCGAAAAATAGAATGTCAGGCGATTCAGAACTCGATCATTAATCCTTATTTTACATCCGACACAGCTCCTTTAGTGTTGTTAACGAATTGCCCCATCGTGAAAGGCAATTCAGGATCGCCTTTAATTTTGAGTGACGGCAATGCTCACGGAATTGTCAGTGCCACGGTGGATTTACCAATGACAAAATCTTTGCGCGACCGAATTGGCTCAAGCCCAAAATTAAGTTTTGGTTTTGGTTCTAATTTTTCTTGTCTGACAAATCCTGATCTTGGTTTTTATTTAAAAAAAGCTTCTGATTGCGAGGTCGCAATTGATTCCGTCAGTCAACAAAAGCGCGCCGATGCTTTGATTCAAAAAATAATCGATAAAGCATTAAAAGAATTACAGGAAAAAGTAAATAATGGCGCGCAAAAAGCTTTGCTAGCCGGAAAACCCTTATTACTTTGGCAAGCGATCGACACAAAACTGGTTGATTTAGAACCCAAATCGAATCGACTTTTAAAAGTCACCTTTGTTCCCCAATGCTTATTACCTAAAACAACAGACCTTCGACCTTTTGCTAATAAACTATCAAAGAAATTAGTTTCAATTCCACAGGAAGTTCCCGAATATTTGGTGTCTGAAAGATTGGATGAGTTTTTAAGATACGCTATTCAATTAGAAGAAACTAAAAAGAAAATTCCTTTTCGGCTGACTCCCATTGATCTGTTACAGAAAAGAAAAATCCCCGTTCAGTTTAATGCACGTGAGACTGTCATGAACTTATGTTCAGAATATATGATTAATAATAAATAAATTATTGTTTAAAACAAAAACTGGCGTACTGAGCACATCTCATCAGCGGCGGGTTGGCACCGTACACGCCATCAGCGGCATTTATTCCATCGTAGCAAGCAGCTCCAACACGATACTCAACTCCTGATTTAGCTGCGTCCGCTGGGTAACACTCACCATATTTTGGAACTGCGCAGGCATTATCAAGACTGACATCCCAATATTCAGCTTTTAAATGACGACGAATTCTTTCCATGCGACGACGATAAGCTGAGTCTGTCATACGACTGGCAGCATCCATTGGGCATCCTGCAAAATTCGCAGATCCCGCACGGTCCACAAGTCGCACAATTTTAATTTGATCCGCAGGCGCACAACTCCAAGTTCCAGTTAATGTACTTGTGGTTAAATCCATTTCTCTCACGCTAAACATCGCAGCTTCTGTCGCATAAGCATATGCTGTTGCACCGGCTGGGCGGAAATCGATAAGATATCCTCGTCCTAAAGCTCGGCTAAATGTCGCTTGTAAGCCGCGAGGATCTGATCTTGATATTGAATTTGCATAAGTTAAAGCAAGCACTCCCTGCGATCTTAACATTTTACGGAATTGATAACTCGAAGCTTCATTGGCTCCATAGTTTAATTTGCTCTCAAAAATTCGTGAGTTCTGAGGCGCTAAACCAAAATAATTTGTAAAACCTGAATAACGAAACAAAGGATCCATAATTCGATCGTCGGTTGGATCCATTAAAATATTAAAATAATCCACGCCAAAAGCTCCGGCCGATCCACTGGCACTAAAAAGTGAGCGTAAATCAGTGCGCGATCGCATTGAAAATTGCGGCATGGCTCCAACATTGGCTGGTGTTTCAGATAAATACTGTTTTAATTGCGGAATGGTCGCAGTGACTTCTGGATAAACAGCAGGCACTTTGCTTTTTGCATAACTCATAAAAGCATCAGAAATTTTTAAGCCGCCGTTTTCGTAACCACCAGCTTTGATGGAGTAAAAAGCATCTTTATTTGCATCTCCGCCAATACAAGACATATAGGAAATTTGATCAAAGCTTGAATCAAAGGCAAAGGGAGCTCCACTATTTTTAGTTGAAGCGATGCTTTCGGCGGTAAGGTTTTCGGCGGCTGTTTCAGCATCAAAACCGGCTTTGCCGCAGTTTTGAAAAAGCACTGTGACAACAACGACAGACAATGTCATCGCTCCCGTGAGCCATGCAGAAACCTTTTGGTATTGCTTCATTAATCCCCCCGAAGCCAAACTGCAGCTAAACTGCTTCTATAGGCTAACACATTCCGTCTTAGCCTAGGTTCTAAAATCAAGTAGTTGTCTAAAAATGAAACGTTTGGCATTGGTAAGTCTATGATTAAAGTAAAAAAAGCTATCATCCCCGCCGCTGGTCTAGGAACAAGGTTTTTACCTGCAACTAAAGCGGTCCCAAAAGAAATGCTAACCATCGTCGATGCCCCCATTATTTTTTACGTGGTGGAGGAGGCCGTTCAAGCAGGAATCGAAGATATTATTTTAGTCGCTGGGCGTGGAAAACATGCCATCGAAGATTTTTTTGATACTTCTTATGAAGTGGAAGATCGACTCGCAAAAGATGGAAAGCTTCATCTTCTTGAGCGACTTTCAAAAATCCGAGATATGGCAAATATTATTAGTATCCGGCAAAAGCAGGCTTCAGGTTTAGGGCATGCTGTCCTTTGTGGATTACCCATTGTTGGCAATGAACCCTTTGCTGTTTTGCTGGGCGATGAAATTACCATGGGTAAAGATGGTCAAGACAATGTAACTTCACAGCTGGTTCATTCATTTGAAGAGACCGGCGTTTCTGCCGTTTCAATTATGAATGTTGAAGAAAAAGATGTTTCTAAATATGGAATTGCCGAAGTCGAAGCTCAGCGTGAAGGCTTTTTTAAAGTCACAAATTTAATTGAAAAGCCGAAATCCACAGAGACAAAAAGTCGCTGGGCTTTGCCGGGTCGCTACGTTTTTGATCATTCAATTATGGAGATATTAAAATCTGCCACTCCGACTCTTAATGGTGAAATTCAACTGACAGATAGTATGAAAAAGTTAATTTCAAAATCGGGCTTAAACGCCATGACCTTTTCTGCTCAAAGATTTGATGCTGGGGATAAATTTGGATACCTTCAAGCCAATATTGAGTTAGGTTTAAGAAATAAAGAAGTAGGACCCGAGCTTAAAAATTATATTTTAAAATTGTCGGAAAGACTTAAAGGAAGCTAAATGCGTTGGATTTTTTTTATTGTGATATTAATTTCACAAAATGTTTGGGCTTATATTCCACCCACCCGAATTATTTTATCTCGTGTTTCTGAAAATGCGGGGAATGGAATTTACTTTATCGAACAAGAAGTCCAAATGTCGGTAGGAATTGAACCTATTTATTTAAAAGAAACCTGGGTCGTTGAAAACGAGAGAACCTTAAGACTAACAGTTCAAGGAACTAAAGACCTCAAAGATCTTATTCGACTTCAGTATCTTTATGTGGGCGGACAAAAGTGGCAGTTAAAAAATGGAAAAAAAGAGTCTTCAAAAATTTCTGAAGATTTTATTGAAAAATATTTTCACTTTAGAACTTCTGAAAATTTAATTGGCTCTCTGCAATCTCTTAATATTTTACCGATTCCGTTAGGAACTAAAAAATCAGTCCAAAAAAAAGGTGAAGAGTTTAAACATGAGCCCGAATCTTTTGTGCGCTTAGGCCGCGTCGAAGGCAGCATCAATTATGCGTTTGGGAAACCAACACCGGTTGAACAAAAAGACCTCAATCCTGGTTTATGGGTCGAACAAGATCAATTTATAATTCGAAAACTTCGCCTGCCTTCCCAAGCAGAAGTCACAGCTGAAAATTATGCCACCTTTTCCCGAGGGCTTAGTTTTCCAAAACAAAGAACCATTCAGTGGAATAAAAATACAGTCACTGTCAGGCTTCTCAGTGCTTCTAGCAAGGGCACAGCAGGAAATCAAATTTTTCAACCCAGTTCTTTGGATATTCCTTCTACGATAAAACCACTTTCTAACATCGCAGCTCAAACTTTGATCGAGGAGTTTTACGCGAGGTTTCGATGAGTGACCTCTTTCACTGGAAAGTGGCCGTGGAGGCTCCTCTCTTTGAGCCTCTGACATACTCAAGCACTTCTGAATTAAATCTATCAAGAGGACAAACTGTTTCTGTGCCCTTGGGCAAAGGACAAAGACTCACGCGCGGAGTGGTACTGGGACCCTCTGACCCTTATGAAAATTCTAAGTTAGTTAAATCCATCAATGAAGAATTTCCACTTCTGCCAGAAAAATACTTACAATGGCTTGAATGGCTTTCTAGTTATTATATTTATCCCATTGGCATGATCACACAGTTGGCGTTTCCTCCTCTTAAAAAATCTTTAAAAGAAAGAAAATCTCGCCGCGCACCCGTGATTCCCGTTCTAGAAAAAAGTCAGCGTCCCGATTTAACTCCCGAGCAAAAAAAAGTTTTTGAAGATATCTCTATTCAGCCTGGCTTTAATGTTCATTTAGCTTTTGGCGTGACTGGTTCTGGAAAAACAGAAGTTTATTTAAGACTTTTAGAAAAAGTTTTAGATAATGGCCAAACTGGAATGGTTTTAGTTCCAGAAATTTCTTTAACTCCGCAATTGATTCAAAGATTTGTTGAACGTTTTGGCGACCGTATTGCTGCTCTTCACTCGCAACTGACAACCAGAGAAAGAACCGTGCAGTGGTGGGATATTGTTGAAGGCCGAAAAAGTATTTTGATCGGTGCAAGGTCAGCTCTTTTTTGCCCAATGCCAAATCTTGGAATTATTATTGTCGATGAAGAGCACGAACCTAGCTATAAACAAGACGAAAAATTAAAATATCATGGCAGAGATTCGGCCATCATGCTGGCAAAAACAGTCGGTTGCCCCATTGTACTAGGTTCGGCTACGCCCAGCTTAGAAAGTTGGAACAACACTAAAGAAGGTCGTTATCAACTTCACACTTTAAAAAATCGAGTGGGCGATCGCCATTTGCCAACCGTGGAATTGGTGGATTTACGAGCCAGTGATGATAAGCGTCCCACTTACTTGCCCCATTGGATGAGTCTTGAATTATTTAAAAAAATTCAATCCACTGTTGAAAAAAATAAACAGGTGGCTTTATTTTTAAATCGTCGTGGCCTATCACCATTAGTGATTTGTCCCACTTGCGGTCACACGATGCAATGTCCAAATTGCGATATCAATTTAACTTTGCATGCCAATTCCCATTTAATTTGTCATTACTGCGATTATCATGAAAATTTCAAATCCATTTGCGGCGAATGCCATGATGGTGAAATAAAGCCCTTAGGCCTTGGCACTGAGCAAGTCGAATTGGATTTAAAAAAATTATTTCCCTATTCCAAAGTCGCTCGGGCTGACCGCGATGAAATTCAAAACAGATCTGATCTTGAAGATCTGATTAAAAATATGGAATCGGGCAAGATCGATATTTTAGTCGGAACCCAAATGATTGCTAAAGGTTTGGATTTTCCCAATCTGCATTTAGTCGGATTAGTTTTAGCAGATGTGGGTTTTAATCTTCCTGATTTTCGCTCGACGGAAAGAAGTTTTCAATTAATCACCCAAATGAGCGGACGTTCGGGTCGACATATTGATAAGCTCGACGGCGCAGGGCTTGTGATCGTACAAGCTTATAACACTGAACATCTCAGTATCGAGTTTGCAAAAAATCATGACTTTGAAGGCTTTGCAGAAAAAGAATTAGAGCACCGAAAAACTTTTAAATATCCCCCATTTGGAAAACTGATCAGCTTTCGAGTGCAAGGCATGCACCTTAAATTAGTTCAAGCGACCGCCGAAAGACTGGTGGCGCGAGCTCAGCATTTAAAATCCACTTATCCGCTGTACCAGAGTCTAGATATTTTAGGTCCAGCCCCTTCCGCCATTCCAAGATTAAGAAACTTATTTCGCTATCAGATCCTCTTAAAAGGTCCACAAGCAAAAAATTTGAATCAACTGACTCGTCAGATCCTTGGCTCGCAAGATTGGGTCGAGAAGGGCACGCGAATCGTCGTCGATGTTGACCCCATCTCGATGCTCTAAGATAATTTAGCAATGATAAGATGCCCTAAATGTGGAGTCGAAGTTTCAGAACTGCATCGACTCGAAGCCTCACTTTTACAAAAACTTCAAGACTCTGGTGAAATACCTCCAGCTGAAGTTTGCAATCCTTGCAGATCTGAATTGCACAAATCGATGCAAAAACAATCGGGCGGAGTTTTAATTCAGCAAGAGCGTGCCGCGGAACAACACCGACTTCATCTTTGGAAAAGTCGAGTGCTTCTGATTAAAAAAGCTCGCAGCCTGATGAGCCAGAAAAGCTATTCAGAAGCCGCCATAAATTATGAAAAATATATTAAAATTCTTGAAATTGTTTTTCAGTGTAAAAAAGGTTTTCTGCTGACTCCTGAAATGTTTAAGGACAATGCAAGAACCAGCGAGCTCACAGTAGTTGCTTCCGTGTACTGGGATCTTTTAAGAATTTATGATTCTAGTGATCGCTACTTAGAAAGACAAAACATCTCGGCAAGACAATTGTCTGCTTTTATTCGCTTCACGCCCATATTTCCTGATATTATTAAAAAGGCTGCGATTTTTGCCAAACAAGCAAAGCATCCTGATGTGATTAAAAGTTTTTTAAAATCCGCTTCCCTTTCGAGGCCTCGATGTTTTGTTGCCACTTCAGCCTTTATGAGTCCTCTAGCAACAGAGGTTCAAATTCTGCGATTTTACCGCGATGAATATTTGCAAAAATCTTGGCTGGGTCAAAAGTTGATTCAAGTTTATTACCGCACATCTCCTGCCGTTGCTGATTTTTTGGACAATCATTGCTGGCTTAAACCCGTGGTCCGCTCGTTTTTACGCCTTTTGATTAAATGCGTTGGGGTTCTTTAGTTACTTTGCCCTTGCAAGATGGCGCGATCTTGATGATCTTTAATGCATGGCTCAAGTCTATGATTACGTTGTTATTGGAAGTGATTTAGGAAGCTTAGCACTGGCATGTGCATTGTCTCGCAATACAAAAAGCGTGGCTCTGATTGATAGTCAGGACTTTGCCGGCAACGACAGCAAGGCTGTGACCTTTCCAACCGGTCTGATTTCAAATGGTTTTCATTTTATTCCCGACACAGAACTGACTAAAAATGCCATTTCTTTTTTAGAAACTCTGATGGAAGAAAAAATCTTGGGCGCAAGCCATGAAGTTCCACCGATGACTTTTGATCAAGGTCAAATGAAGGAATTTCTAGGTTTTGGTGAAAGCAATCCTACTTTCTATGAAGAGATTAAGTTTTTTACTTCGACCCATCGCCGCGAAGTTTTAATTCCTACTCATCAGTGGGCTTCGCTTTTGATTCAAAAGTTTCAGGGCGAATTTATTCCAAGATCTTATGTAACAAAATTTGAATTCACAGACAATAAAATTACCGCTATCAAAATCAATGGTTCTAAAACTATTCAAGCCTTGAATTATATTTATTGCGGCCCCGTAAAATATTTAGCAAACCTTTTGCCAGAAAATGCGCTGACTCAAAAAGCTCGCACCAGGCTTGCAAAAAACACTTACTGTTCAGCTCTTTATTTAGATTTATGTCATGCTAAACCCGTGACTGAAAGTTTAGCTGTTCACATTCTTCAAGGCACAAATCAAGATGAACAAGGCCCTTGTGCGGGTCAATTTTACCCAGCCGTTGAAAATTCGTCTGAAATACATGGCCCCTTATTGCAAGCTTCGCAATGGGTGACTTTTGTAGAAGATGAAGTCGAAGAGGAAAGCGAAGTCATCGGCCAAGCTTTAAAAAAGATGAAAAAACAAATTAAGCGCGCCTACTCCAAGTCTTTAGAGGGCGTCAAAGTCGAGCGCATTCGCTGGGCTCCCTTAGCTTCAACGCTCAGTGATCTTAAACTGAGCGGCCAGCAAACGCTGGGTGAAATCCAAAACCTGTGGATTGCCTCAGGCTCAGCCAACCCTCAAAAATTTTGGGTGGGAAGCCTTTTACAGGCTCAAATGGTTTTGGCAGCCATGGGCTTCGCACCGACTCAAACTCAAGAGAACTCTGCAGATTTAGACATCTAAATTCAGGGTTTTTGTTTGCCCCTGGCAAGCCCCTATGATATCCGAATACCCACTATTACACACTTCCAGGCATGCAACTGGTCCTCGAAGTTTAAAGTTTCCACTTTTTTTAAGAGTTGGAAGCGGCAAACAAGAGGCTTTTCCCGATAGTTATCCACTGTTGGGCTCTGCCGGAAGGAGGCTAAGGGAACGTCAAAATTCCCTGCGGCATCAATCAATTACGATTGTTCCGTTGTTAACCAGAGGAGGATTAAATGGCCCAAGTTACAATGAAAGAGATGTTGGACGCCGGAGTTCATTTCGGGCATCAAACCCAACGTTGGAATCCAAAGATGAAGCCCTTCGTCTACACAGCACGAGGCGGAATCCATATCATCGATCTTCAGAAAACAGTGATTCGCGCTCAGAACGCGGCTGATTTCGTAAAAGATGTCGCAGCCAACGGTGGATCTATCATTTTTGTAGGAACAAAAAAACAAGCTATCGAGCCTATCACTGAAGCCGCTCAAAGATGCGGTCAGTATTATGTGACCAAGCGCTGGTTGGGTGGAATGTTAACAAATTTCCAAACAATTAAAGCTTCCATTGATCGTCTTCGTAAAATCGATACGATGCGCGAAAAAGGCGAGACCACTTTTTTCACTAAAAAAGAGCGCGCTCGTTTAGAAAAAGAATATTTAAAACTCAGTGAATACTTAAATGGTATTCGCGATATGAAAGATATGCCATCAGCTATGTTCGTGGTTGATTTGCCGAAAGAACATATTGCTGTCGCTGAAGCTAAGCGTTTGGGCATTCCTGTTGTAGCGATTGCTGATTCAAATGCGGATCCTGAAAATATCGAATTTCCAATTCCAGGCAATGACGATGCGATTCGCTCGATCAAACTTTTTGCTAATTTGATTGCTGATTCATACATCGAAGGCGCTAAGCTTTATGATGCTAAAATCCGTTCACAAACTGATAAAAATGATGACGTGAAAGAAGATAACTCAGCGTCTAAAGACGATGCTCCTAAACGTCGTAGCCGAACTCCAGGTACAGGCGCAGCATCTCCTGCCGCTGCAGCTTCAAATGCACGACCTGAAGTTAAAAAATCAGCTGGACCAACAATTATTAAAACGACTAAGGCCCGCAAATTGGTTGCTGCAGGTACGGCTGAGGATGTTGAAATCCAAGCTGAACTTGAAAGTGGCGCCGCCGAAGAAGCAGCTAAGGACGACGCAGCTGAGTAATCAGCCTGCGCCCCTTCAACTGTTATCCGCTTAAATCTAAACTTTAAGGAGATTTGCTATGTCGATTTCTGCCTCTATGGTGAAAGAACTCAGAGAAAAAACAAATGCTGGAATGCTTGATTGTAAAAAAGCTCTTGAGGAATCTCAAGGTGATTTTGAAGCTGCCGTTGAATGGCTTCGCAAAAAGGGTTTATCTGCTGCTGCTAAAAAATCAGGTCGAGTCGCTGCTGAAGGCCTTGTTTCTGCCGCGGTTGTCGCTGGTGGAAAATTAGCCATCGTTGCTGAAGTGAATTCAGAAACTGATTTCGTTTCACGAAATGATGACTTTAAAGCTTTCGTTCAATCTATCATTGAACACGTCGCAACGACCAAAGCGACAGGTGCTATTTTAGATCAGCCTTACCAAAAAAACACAGCCCAAACTGTAGGTGATGCACTCAAAACGATCATTGCTAAAATTGGTGAAAACATTGTTCTTCGCCGAACCGAGAAGTACGAACTTCAAGGTGATGGAATTCTTCACAGCTATGTGCATGGTGAAGGTAAAATTGGAGTGTTGATTGAAGTGTCTGCTCCGGCAAGCGCGCTGACTCATGCTGATTTGCGAACTTTTGCGCAAGATGCGGCTCTTCACATCGCTGCTATGAATCCAATGGCTATTTCAAGTGATGAAATTCCTGCAACTGTGGTTTCTAAAGAAAAAGAAATCTTAAAAGCTAAAAACTTAGAACAAGGAAAAAAACCAGAAATGATCGATAAGATCGTTGAAGGTCAAATCCGTAAATTCTTGGCTGAAAATTGCTTGTTAGACCAAGCTTTTGTTAAAAATCCGGATTTAAAAGTCTCTGACTATTTAAAAGAGACGGCTAAAAAAGTTGGTGGAGACATTAAAATCCGTCGCTTTGCTCGTTACGAGTTGGGCGAAGGTATCGAGAAAAAAACCACAGACTTTGCGGCTGAAGTTGCGGCTCAAACAAAGGGGCACTAGTTGGCGACGACACCTGCTTACAAGCGAATATTGCTTAAGCTCAGTGGCGAAGCTTTAGCTGGAAAACAATCGACGGGAATTAACACTTCCGTCATCCAGCATATTGCTGAAGACGTTGCGCAAGCCCACCGGGCAGGTGTTGAAATCGGCTTAGTTATTGGCGGGGGGAATATCTTCCGCGGTATTGCCGCTTCTGCCGAAGGAATGGACCGCGCAAGCTCTGATTACATGGGAATGCTTGCAACCGTGATCAATTCTTTAGCTTTGCAAGATGCTTTAGAAAAACAAAATGTTCCCACTCGAGTTCAATCAGCTATTGCTATGGCTGAAATTGCAGAACCTTATATTCGCAGGCGAGCGATGCGCCATCTTGAAAAAGGGCGCTTAGTAATATTTGGTGCAGGAACTGGCAATCCTTATTTTACAACCGATACGGCGGCAAGCTTGCGCGCTATGGAAATCAATGCCCAGGTTTTGATGAAGGCCACCAAAGTCGATGGCATTTACGACAAAGATCCTATGAAAAACAAAGATGCTAAAAAATATGATAAAATAAAATATATCGAGGTTTTAAATCAAGGCCTTGAGGTGATGGATTCTACGGCTATCAGTTTATGTATGGATAATAAGCTTCCTATTTTAACCTTTGACCTCACCCAGCGTGGAAATATTCTTAAAGCTGTTATGGGTGAAAATATTGGTACACTTGTACATTAATTTTGAGGAGTAAACGATGATCGCGGACTTAAAAAAAACAACTCAAGAAAAAATGGAAAAATCTCTTAAGGCACTGGCCGATGAACTTAAAAAAGTTCGTACAGGTCGAGCTCAGGTTTCTATGCTTGATAATGTGAAGGTGAATTATTACGGAACGATGTCGCCTCTATCTCAGGTGGCATCAATTTCAACTCCGGATGCTAAATCTTTTATGATCGCACCTTGGGAAGCTTCTATTTTAAAAGAAATTGAACAAGCGATCGTAAAATCTGATCTTGGCTTAGCCCCTATGAATGATGGTAAAGCGATTCGTCTTAAGGTTCCCGATCTAACCGAAGAGAGACGTAAAGATCTTGCTAAACAAGTTAAAAAAATTGCTGAAGAAGCTCGTGTCGCCGTTCGTATGGGCCGTCGTGATGCCAATGAAGAAGTAAAAAAAGCTTTGAAAGACAAACTGATTAGCGAAGATGAAAATAAAAAACTCGAGACTGAAATTCAAAAAATGACTGACGATTATATTAAAAAAGTCGATGTCATCGCTGACGAAAAGGAAAAAAGTATCGTTTCGATGTAATCGTTTTGTGCGTTTATCAGGAGTTATGTGACGGCAGCAAATATCCCACAACATTTAGCGATTATTATGGATGGCAATGGCCGATGGGCCCGTTTGCGTAATAAACCTAGAACTTATGGGCATATTAAAGGCACTCGCGTCGCAAAAAAAATAATCACAGAATGCTCTCGCATTGGTATTAAATATTTAACGATGTATGCCTTTAGCACGGAAAATTGGTTAAGACCTCGCTCTGAGGTCTCTTTGCTAATGAGGCTTTTGCAAAGGTACTTAGCCAAAGAAACTGAAAATTTAGTGAAAGAAAATATTCGCTTCTCGATCATTGGCGATCTTGAAACTCTTCCTGCTGAAACTGTGAGAGCCATCGAATCGGCCATGCGAGCCACTGAAAAATGCACTGGCTTACAGCTTATTTTTGCCCTTAGCTATGGCTCAAGACAAGAAATCATAGACATGGTTAAGGCCGTGGCTGAAAAAGTTCAAAAAAATGAATTAACTATTTCAGAAATTGATGAACTTGTCATCACTGAGCATCTATCGACTTATCCTGCTCCAAATCCTGATTTAATTATACGAACTAGCGGAGAAAAACGGCTTTCCAATTTTTTACTTTGGCAGGCGGCGTATTCAGAGTTTTATTTTGCTGATACCTTTTGGCCTGATTTTACAAAATCAGATTTGTATGATGCTCTTGAAAATTACTCTTTAAGGCAGCGTCGCTTTGGAAAGCTGCAGATTTCAGATGAAAAGCTTCGTAATTAGAGCCCTGAGTGCGGTGATCGCAGTGATTATTTTAGTCAGCCTTTATCATTTTTTTGAAAAGAGCGGCTTAAAGTTTTTTACACTCATTGGCGTTATTGTCGGCGGGTATGAACTCTTAAAACTTTTATTTAAATCTGATGTCTCTCGATTAAATCGATTTTCTTTTTATATTATTTTATTGAGTGTCTTTTTGCTTTCAACAATTTATCCCCAATATAGTGGGGTTGTTTTTTCTTTTTTCTCTATTTGTTTTTGTCTGATCATTTTAAGCACTCATCGCAAATTTGAAGATCTAGATAAATTAACCTATTTGCAAGCTAAAGGAATGCTTGGCTTTTTATATATGGGCTTGCTTCCCTCATTTCCAATTCTTATTCTTGATGGCCCTCATGGTCTTATCTGGTTTTTAACTTTACTAAGTGTCGTTTTTGCCGGAGATATTGGGGCCTACATTGCTGGTGTTAATTTGGGGGAACAAAAATTGATGCCGATCATTTCTCCAAAAAAATCCATCGAAGGATCTATGGGTGGGCTGATCTGCTCGGGGGGAATGGGCCTTGTGATGAGTCAGTTTTTGCCCCATGTTCCTACAAGCCATATTTTAATCTTATCTATTTTCACGGCTATTGCTGGACAACTGGGAGATTTATTTGAATCTCAATTAAAGCGGATTGCTGGCGTTAAAGATTCGGGAAATATTATGCCCGGCCATGGTGGAATCCTAGACCGCATCGATGGCGTTTTATTTGCTGGGCCAGTCATCTATATTGGAACAATTTTTTTAGAAAGCATTTAGACCTAAGTGCCAAACAGCATTAATTTGAGCTCTCAACTGAATAACTCGTTATGTTATATACGCTCAGTCTAGGATGTTCGGTTTTTCTGGTCAGAGCTCATAGAGAATCCTAAAATAAGAGCATGGAAATTTTAATATCTTGGCTACAGCAGGGTTTTACAGCGGTCGTTCCTTTCGTGTTACTTTTAGGAATTTTAATTTTCGTTCACGAGCTTGGTCATTTTATGGTCGCTCGCTGGAATGGAGTTCGGGTCGAAGTTTTTAGCTTAGGCTTCGGAAAAAAGATTTTCTCATTTAAAAAAGGTGACACAACATACTGCCTTTCAATCATTCCTCTTGGTGGTTATGTCAAAATGTTTGGCGAACAACCGGGCGCTGATATCGCAGAAGAAGACAAATCTGTTTCTTTCACTCATAAAAATGTTTTTCAAAGAATCTCTATTGTTTTAGCGGGTCCTTTGATGAATTTCTTTTTTGCAGTTTTAATATTTTTTGCTTTATCCCTTATGGGCGAAGAAATGCACAAACCTATTTTAGGAGATATCGAACTCACCACAGCGGCCTACACTATGGGCTTTCGCTCGGGTGACAAATTAACGGCCGTGAATGGTCAAGAATTAAAAACTTTTGAAGAGTTTAATAAGTTCATTAATAAGAATCAAAATCAAGAAATCACGGTGCAAGTCGAACGGGCCTTGGCAGGAACTAAAAAAGAAGTGAAGGCGAAAATAGCATCTAAAATAAATCCAAATATTTTAACAACGGATGATACTGTTGGTGAAATTGACGGGATTAATATTTTTGCTCGCGGAACATTTATTGGGGTGGATACAAATTCTCCTTTGCATCAAGTAGGCCTTCGCACAGGTGACAGATTAACCAGTATCAATGGTCAAAGGGTAAACTACTGGCGCGACATCGAGCCGACTCTCAATCAAATTTCTGCGACCACGGCATTGACGATGGAAGTGGATCGATTCATTGACGACAAAATGGAAAAGAGTGAAAAAATTTCTGCCACATCTGCGGGCGGTAGAGTTAAAAATTATTCTCTTAAAGATTTGAAACTTGAAAGCACAGAGATGTTTATTTCTCGTGTCGCACCCAAATCACCTGCAGAAGCAGCGGGCCTTAAAAAAGGTGACCAAGTTTTATCTATCGATGGAAAAGCCATGTCATCTTGGGAAGATGTTGTTGCCGCCATTAAAAATTTTCCAGGACCGCCTCAGGAATTTTTAAAGTTTGATGTTCTTCGTGAAGGTCAAACCGTGGCCTTAGAAATTAAACCAAATATGACTTCGCAAATGACTGCGAACGGCACTGAAGACAAGCGCTACACGGTGGGTGTTTATCCCATGATCAATTTTGCAGAGATGGAACCCGTTCTTATTAAAGCCGACGGAGTTGGAAGTGCTCTTGTTCGCGGATTTAATCGCACGGTTGATGTGTCAGGCATGATGGTCATGAGCTTTGTGCGCTTAATTCAAAATAAAATTTCACCAAAAAATATTGGCGGAGTTTTATCCATTGGCCAAGCGGCTAGCGAAACTTATCGCTTAGGAATTGATAAGTTTTTACAGATGATGGCTTTTATTTCAGTAAATCTTTTTATTCTTAATCTTTTACCAATCCCTGTTTTGGATGGTGGGCACTTAGTGTTTTATGTGGTTGAAGCCATTAAAGGTTCACCGTTAAGCCTTAAGAAAATGGAAATGGCTCAACAAGTGGGCTTGGTCTTATTAATGACTTTGATGGTCTATGCTTTATTTAATGATATCACTCGATTTTTAGGCGTTAATTAATGAAGATTTTAGCTCTAGAAACAAGCACTCTCATGGGGAGTGCTGCTCTAGTTATTGATGGCAAAGTGATGGCCGAAAAATCTTCTCGAAAACAAAAATCCCACAGCGAAGTTTTGAATTCCTTTGTCGATGAGGTTTTACAAAGCGGAGGCCTTGAGCTTTCTGATATTGATTGTTTTGCAGTGGGCAATGGCCCTGGTAGTTTTACAGGTATTCGAATTGCTGGAAATGTTGGGAAAACTCTGGCTTACAGTTATAAAAAACCCATCGTTTCAGTGGATACTCTGACAATTTTGGCATCATCTGCAGCTCATAAAAAATTAGCTGAAGATTCTAAAAACCTTCCTATTTTTTCAATGATCAATGCTTATAAAAATATGGTGTACTATGGGCATTTTAAAAATTCTGAATTATTTCCTGAGTTTATATCAGGTCCAGGTGTTATCCCCGTCAAAAGTCTAGGTCAAATTTTAAACCAAAAATGTTTGATTGTGGGCGATGGCTTTACCACTTACCAGGCTCATTTTCCCGAAAGTGTTTCGCAATTTATGATCCGAGATTCTGAAGTTTCAGATGAGCCCCTGGCTTCAACATTGGGATTGCTAGCTACAGCTCAAGTCCAGAAAGGTTTGACCTTTGACTGGAAATCATTTGTGCCCCTTTATATTCGGGCCTCTGAAGCCGAGGAAACTAAGCGTGGAATTTTTATTCCATCGCTTTAGTAAAGGGTCATGCTGACTATGAAGTTTCGCGATTTGACAGGGCAAAAAGACAAAAAAGAAACTCAATTATGGGCTGTCGCTTCTGGAAAAGGCGGCGCTGGGAAAACTTTTATTTCGGCAAGTCTTGGTCTGACACTTTCAAAATTGGGTTATTCAGTAGTCATTATTGATTTGGATTTAACCGGCGCCAATCTTCACACCGCTTTGGGTGTTGAACCTTCTCACCAAAGTCTTCGTCAATATTTTGAAGGCAGTAAAACTTTGCAAGAGACAGTGATTCCTTCTCCTTACCCCCATCTTTCTTATATCCAAGGATTTTGGGATTCATGGACTCCTACTGAATTTAGCGCCGATCAAATGAAGCGCTTAATCTCAGATACAAAAAAACTAACAGCTGATTATGTCATTGTCGACATGAGCCCCGGAAGCCTAGAAAGTCATTTGGAACTTTTTAAAGCCGCCCACGAGAAACTTTTGATTTCCACTCCCGAGCCCACCAGCATTGAGAAAACTTACCGCTTTATCGAGTCCTTTGTTTGTCACTCTTTGCAAGAGGGCAGTCAGCCCGAAGCCTTTGCTGCAATGATTAAAACTTTGCGCCAGCATCGACAAGGAGTTCTAGGATCGTATTTTTCTTTTCGCGGTCACTTGAAAGAAAATCCTGGCTTTGAAAGTAATTTCTTTGAAACTATGACTTCCTCGCCGGTTCGATTAATTATTAATACCGCTCGCAGCCAATCCAACATCGATTTGGGTTTTTGCATGAAGAGTGTTTGTAATAAATATTACGACCTTGGTATTGATTACCTCGGAGCCATCGACTACGACAATGCGGTGTGGCAGTCAGTCAGAAACAGAGAACCTGTTTTAGTTGCTCAGCCATTCACTCCCCTTGCCGGTCAGTTTTTAACAATCTGCAAACATCTTATTGATCCTAGTGAGCTCCGCGCCGTAATATAATAGTACGGATGATAACAACAAATCGATATAACTATTACGAAATTCTAGAAGTGGGCTCAAATGCAGCTCAACATGAAGTCACCACAGCTTACGAACGAGCGAAGATGACTTACTCGGGTGATAACCCCGCCATCTATACAATTTTTTCTGAAAACGAAGCTCGTGAACTTTTGGTGCTGATCGAAGAAGCTTTCTCTGTTGTAGGCAATAAAACTCTTCGTGGTATTTACGATCAAAGACTTCTTGGTGCTAAAGTTCCAGTGAAAGAGATCGCAAAAGATTTAACATACGAAGCTATTTTAAATGCCAGCAAAGCCCAATTTCCAGAAGCAAAATCACCTGCAACAAAACCTGCTTTTAAATTAAATGATGCTTTTGAATTAGAACTCAAAAACACTAAAGAATGGGACGGCGAACTTCTTAAAAAAGTTCGTGAATATAAAAATATCACTATCGAAAGACTCTGCGAAAAAACTAAGATTAATATTTGGTACGTGAAAGCCATTGATAGTATGGATCCCGAAAATTTACCAGCTGTTGTTTTTGTGCGTGGTTATATTATTCAAATTTGCCGTGAGCTTGAGTTAAATGAAAAAATTGTCACTGATAGCTATATGGCAAAATATAAAGCTAAGCTTAAATAAAAATGTCATCTCAAAAAATATATTTGGATTTATTACCTGCTGAAATGATTGGAGTGCGTCTGGATAAGGCGCTCGCTCAGATATCACAAATTAACTCCAGATCACAAGCTGCAATTTTAATTGATAACAATGCCGTTCAAGTGAATGGGAAAATTGCAAAAGCGTCTTATGTTCTACAAGCTAAAGATATTTTAGAAGTAGAAATTTTAGCAGCCCCACCGACCGAGCTTATTCCCTGGGATCACCCCTTAGATATTATATTTGAGGATCAAGATTTATTGGTGGTTAATAAACCTTCAGGCATGGTGGTTCATCCCGCTGCTGGCCATTACACTAATACTTTAGTTAATGCTTTGATATTTCATACCAGAAATTTATCAGAAGGCTCTACTTTAGATCGACCAGGACTTGTTCACCGCATCGATAAAGAAACCAGCGGCCTTTTGGTGGTTGCAAAAAATAATGCAAGTCATGAAAACTTAGCGCAGCAGTTTAAAAATCGAACTATTGATAGAAAATATTACGCCGTTGTCGAGGGAAAATTAAAAAACTCCTCGGGATCATATGAAAGCTATCTTGCAAGACATCCCAATCATCGGAAAAAATTTTCCTCAGTTCGAGATTTAAAAACCAATAAAATTTTATTAAAAACGGACCCTGCTCCTGATATTGGAAAGTGGTCAAAAACGCATTATAAAATCCTTAAAACTCATGCGCGCCTTCACTATATCGAGCTCAAGTTAGAAACAGGTCGGACGCATCAAATTCGAGTTCATTTATCTGAAATGGGCGCTCCTGTGGTGGGAGATCTTCTTTACGGTTCTAAAAAAGAACTTCCACGATTTTACCTTCATGCGGCAGATCTTGGTTTTATTCATCCACAAAGCGGTGAAAAATTATTCTTTAAAAAAGACTGGCCAGATGAAGATTTAAAACTTATTCAAAGTTGGGGGCTGTAAAATGTTTATTAAAGAAAATGACATCGGATTTGAAATCAACTCTCCCGCTTTTTTATTTTTCTTTGGTAAAAAAAATTCAACTCTTGAGAATTTACAAAAAACTTACCCTCAATACCAATTCTTAAAAGTAAAACAAGTTCACGGTGTTCAATTGCATGACTGGAAAAGTTTTGAAGAACCTTCAGTTGAAGCCGATGGTCATTATTCGGCCCTCAAAAAAGCGGCCATGGTGGTGGCAACAGCGGATTGTGTCCCTGTTTTAGTTGTGCACCCGCATTCAATGACGGTGATGGCACTTCATGCCGGCTGGAGGGGTGTGGCCGCAAGAATTATTCCCAAATCCATCGAACACTTAATTTCAAATGGCGGAAAACCAGAAGAAATTTTTGCCGTTGTCGGTCCGCATATTCAGCAAAGTAGTTTTGAAGTTCAAAAAGATGTTAGCACTCAGCTGCTAGCATCCACTTCAAAAATGGATCCTGCCGCCGAGGGTTGGATTTCTAGAACTCATCAAAATGGAAAATTTTTAGTCGATCTTAATGCTTTAGTAAAATTGCAAATTTCAGAATTTGATATACCCAGTGATCAAGTTTTTGATCTGCACTTAGATACTTTCTTAGATCCTAGGTTTCATTCCTTCCGCCGAGATAAAGATCAAGCCGGTCGACAACTTAATTTTGTAGTTCGAAAATGAAAGTTCATATTCTTCAACATACGGCGGATACAACGCCGGGTTCAACTCTTCAGTGGCTTAAAGAGCAACAAATTAAATATTCGATCACAAAATTTTTTGAACCAAATCCTGTGCTGCCAGATATTTCAAGTTTTGATTTTTTAATTATTTGCGGCGGCGAAATGAATGTGGATCAAGAGAATCAATATCCCTGGATGAAGGCCGAAAAAGAATTAATAAAAAATTCACTTGAGCAAAATAAAAAAGTTTTAGGTCTTTGCTTGGGCGGGCAACTGATGGCTGAAGCTTTAGGCGCACGAGTTGGGAAGCACAAAACCTGGGAAGTGGGCTGGCTGCCAATTAATTTAAAGCCAACATTGCCTTTAAATCTGCCCACGATTTCAACTTTGACGGTCTTTCAGTATCATGGATATTCCTTTGATACTCCGGCAAGTGCCAAGTCCTTTGCAAGTTCTCCAGCTTGCGAGCATCAAGGATTTATTTATGGAACACATGCGGTGGGCTTACAATTCCACTCCGAAAGCACGATGGATTGGGTGCGACAATGCGCTACAGAAAAACTGCCTTCAGGAATTTATGTGCAAACAGCTGAAGAAATGATCGCTGGAAATACACATCAGAAAAACCTGCAAGAGTGGTACTTTAGCCTTCTGACCGCACTTAAGAACTCCTAAAATCACATAATTTCCACGATGATCGTCGAGTCCTTTTCTTATTGAGCAGACTTTGGTAAAGCTCCTGCAATAGCCTGTTTCATGAAGTGGTAACTCTCGGTACAATAGGGAATGTCATTGCTACCATTTTTTTTATTTCTAGTTCTAGCCACTTCTGCATATGCCACTAGTTATGAAATAATCCCACTGAATCAAGCCTCTGAAGTGGCATTAAAAAACAGTCCGCTTAAGTCTTATGTTGTTTCGGTTGATCACTCACAACAACAGTTTCATAAAAAAACATACAAAGCTTTTAATAAAATTTCCCAAATTTTGGATTTAAAAAGCGCCGCTCAAACTATTGATCCCTTAGATTTTGTTTACGACAGTCGCTTTTTAACAGAATCTTCTTTTATAAGCAAGTACTCCCTATTTACAAAGCCAAAGTTAATTAAAGCCCGCCAGATCGCAGCCGAGGTTTATTCAAAATGATGCGACCTTTGAGTTCTATTTTATTAATTTCTTTTTTTGGAATTCAAACTTTTGCCGATGTTGTGTTTATAGATCTCAATCACGTGAATGCAGAAATTAAAGTTGTTCGTGAAGAGCTTGCTAAAAGAAAACCCCCTGAAAAACTTATTTTACTTCCTCTCGACCGGGAAACATACGCCAATAAAGCAAAAAGAGCCGATGCTCTGGATGAAAAAATAGAAAAGCAGTCAGCTCTTTATGATCAACAGTGCCAAGATTCTTCCACAGCTTCGTGCCAATCAATGCAGTCAGAGTACCTAAAATTAAAAAACCAAAAAAAATCCACAGAAATGGTATACAACACTGAGGCCTTAAAAAAGGACCTGTCATCGATAACTGGAGCAAATGTTTCTTCCGTCATGGTTTCTGGTCATCATGTAAAAGCTGATAAAGATAATCCTTCTCAATTTTATGGCGATTTTGGAAATATTCCTGTGAATGGATTTATGGATGCATTTAAGGATTTTCCAGGCCGTACAAATGTTTCTTCAGTTTATCTTTTAGGTTGTCGCTCTGCGATTCCTCAAGATCTGGGCAGTGTATGGAAAACAGGTTTCCCCAATGCAAATTATATTGTGGGTTACGAAAACACGGGGTATTTACAAGACAATATTGCAGGACATAGTTTTATTCGAAAAACCATGAGTTCGGAAAAATCGATTTTATCTTCAAAAACCACCCAAGAAGCGATAAAAAAATTCCAAGCGATATCTCCCAAGAATGCAACCTATGGCACCGCCGCCTGTATCACTTTAAAAGAAAATGCAGAGCCCATCTTCATTTCCTCCACAAAAGGATCTGCTGATTTAGCTAGTAAACTGGGATGCTCAAACACTTCAGAAAAATTAAAAAAAGTTATCGATTACATGAAATGTGTTGAATTAGATTCAAACAATTCAAATTGCTCACTTAAAGATATTTCAAAAATAAATGACTTTAGTAAAAAGGAATGTGACTTTCAGATTCCTGATCAACTGAACGAAGCCGTTAAATTTAGATCTCAGCAGAAAGTTCTAGAAAATTTAATGAATCCCGGAGCAAAAGTTAATTTTTCTACAATCTTTGCCAGAGCACCTGAGGCCTTAAAAAGAGAGTTACGATTGACTGAAAGTCCCGCTAGCCTTAGCGATGCTAAGACAAAGATAGCTGCCATTAAAAAAAGTGTCGATGCTGAATTTGAATTTGATAAACTTCAGGAGCTTGATATTGAAAAAATGAATGAATTGGCGCAGAAGAAAGTATTTTTTGATAATGCCTATTTAGCTGTTTCAAATTTAGATATTGCTCAATATGACGAATTATTATCCTCTGTAGAAAATCCACCTACTGATCGCGGTGGAACTTTACGAGCCCAAGCTTTTCAAATGAAAGCCGAGAAAAATAGTTCTTTAAGTTACGAATCCCGTATTCAGTTTTTAAATGAAAAAATTGTTGCTGCCCCTGGCGGTAGCGGCCGAAGTGCCTTGAAAAAAGAGCGAGATTACTTAGAAGAAGTCTTAAAGACGACGGCTATTAAGTAGGACTGTAAACGACCTATTTAATAACTCTGGTATTCTAACCCAAAATGCGCTCACACAACCTCTTCTTGTCGATTTTTAGCTATTTTATTTAAACATGTAATCTAGCTAAAAATCGACATGTAACGCTTAGAAACTGCTTCACTTGAGTGTGCTTAGTGCAGACTTACGCCTCAAGATTATTCTGATATTTTAAGGGTTTAAGTGGTTCCTTGCGTCCTTTCGAATTCCTATGGAATTCGAAAGGACGCAAGGAGAGGATAAGCCTCTAAGATCACTGATCTTATTCGACGCGCGAGTTAATCCAAGC
>JAYSSI010000043.1:0-3122 GCA_043720615.1 Pseudobdellovibrionaceae bacterium
ACTTGAATTAAATAAAACGCTCAAGTAAACATCACGTCGCTACCGCTCCGGTGGTACACTTTGATGAAATCGGGTGGCGCTTTAAGATGAAATCGGACACTAAAAGCCAATCCAATTGAAGCCCAGCGCTAACATATTCGTTTTAACCTTTTGAAGCATGGTAAATGGGGACGAAAATTAGGTCATCGGGATTTTCACGATTTTTTAACAAAGAATTTGGGAAATAAAATCTCGTCCCCACGGCACTGCACGGAAAGGATCGCTTTTCTGGCCAGATCATTATTGCGATCATTACTGACTTTTGAAAAACATGGTAGCCACGAAGTTCCTGCTGAAAAAACGAAAATTATTTATTTTTAAAATTTTTATTGGGTACGGGCTGGGGACCAAAAAAACCGCTTTTTACAGCGGCTTTGTGGGTAGCTAAAATTTTTCACAAAGAAGTGGTTATTGGCAGCTTTCATATGTAACTTGATAGCCTCTTCTATAATTAGGCATAGGCTCAAAAGTCATTCTGCAATCGAATAGTACCATTTCTAGGTAACCGCCATGAATTAAAATAGATGTTTGTCCTTCGCAGTCTATAATTCTAATATCTCCGCCAACTTCTTGCTCTTCATCATGATTATATTGGCACCTGTATTCACCAATCTTATTTGAATCACCCTTAGAATACTCCTTCGCAACGTTATTAGAGTATTTTAAGGGATCAGAAATTGCGATTCCGAAAGCATGGCCAGTCATGAGCATTAATACGGTAAATAGTGTTTTCATAAGTCCTCGCAGTTGAGTTGTGTCGATTTAAGTTTAGAGCTGTTGTGAATAAATTCGATATATTCCTCGCCATTATTAGTGATAGTGGAGTATGGACCACTATATTCAGCTTCCCCTTGCCAATCGAAGTATTCAAGGGTTTCGGTATAAATGACTTTTCTTCCCTTGGTGACCGCGAGGAAATATTTATCAGATTGACCGATCTGTTGAACTGAATAATTTAAAGAGGAATCATTTATATCTAAACATTGTAAGTTCTCACTGTATGCATACGCATTTATTGAAAGTGTCATCAAAGTAAAAATTAAAATTATCTTTTTCACGTTTATTCCTTAACCAGTATCTTTTTCGCTACTGTTTTTCCAAAAAGTTCAGCAGATAAGGGGTCTCTTCCTGTTATGAGATTTCCATCTACCACGACAAAGGGTTTTGTTAGATCGCCCGCATAGTATTCAATTTTTCCTATAAGAGTGAGAAGGCCAGCTACCTCACCATAACCTGTGGCTTTTCTTCCTGCAAACTGAGGTGTCTTGCCATCCAAATTTTTGGCTGTGGCGAGGAGGCCGGTTCCAGCACAAATAAGCCCAACAATCATTTTTTTGCGATTCATAGCTTTTGTGAGAACATCATGTAAAGTTTTGTTTGGAAAAAAATCACTCCAAGCTCCGCCACCTCCGACGAATACAATGGCGTCAAAATTTTCTATATTAATTTGCTCATAAGAGTAATCGACTGCGACAGGACTAATATCTGTGTTCTTTCTGCCTGGATGCGCCTCGGCGCCGAATCTAGAGGCCGTTTTGATTTCGAACCCCTCGGCCTCAAAAACCATCCTTGGTTCAAAGTATTCTGATGGCTGAAAGGCATCATTTAATACGATCAAGACGCTTTTTTCTGTCTTGGCAAAAGAGTCTTGGGTAAAAAGCATTAAAGTTAAGAACAGATATTTCATATGGCCTCCAAAATTTTCAGTGATTGTCTTATAGGGCAAATTTAGATATAATAATAATTGATTTATCGAATAGTGGTTATTCGATAAAATTATATCAAGGATGAGCAAAAATGGACATTGATTTTGGTTATTTACGCTGCTTTAAAGCGGTTGCCGAAACAGGAAAGGTATCTAAGGCCTGTCTTATTCTAAATCTAAGCCAACCTGCCATTAGTATGCAGATCAAGAAACTAGAAAACCAAGTTGGCAAAATTCTCTTTCAGCGCACAAATCGCGGACTGCTTTTAACTGTAGCAGGGGAGCGTTTGTTGGAAGTCGCAAATCGTGCAGCCGAACTTCAACAAGAAGCTCTTTTAATTCTCTCTTCCAGTGACAAACCTCAGGGGAAAGTTAGGATTGGAACCTATACGACAGCTTCATCCTATTTACTAGCTCATCCTATGAAGGTATTCTTGACCCAAAACCATGGGGTAAGCATTAGCTATCACTACGATCCTGTGGAAGTAATGCTGGCGAAAATTAAAACCAAGGAATTAGAAGCTGCTGTAATTTCAGATTTTGATGGAGATGCTTCACTGGAGGCTGTTTCATTATGGAAAGACAAGATGGTTTTAGTAGGCACTATCGAGCAAGCGGATCGGTTGCCAAAGAAGATGAAAGCACGTGACTTAAGCGAGATTGACTTTTTGTCATATCCACTTCGACTTGATCTGTGTTACCAGAGAATTGAAAAGCAATTTGGAAAATATCTCTCAAAAGCCAACATTGTTTGTGAGACCGCAAGCTTCGACACGCTGAAACAGATGCTTCTTGTTGGAGCTGGGATAACTTTTATGCCTCACTATCTTGTGCAAAATGAAATTAAGGAAAAGAGACTGAAGGTTATTGAGATGGAAAACATTGAAATTCCTGTTGAGTTTTCATTCGTTAGTAGAGGAACTCATGCCTCCTCTGCTGCAACAATTGCAATGAAAAACTTGCTTTTGGATTGGTTTAAAAAAAATCGCTAAATCTTACCGTGCGCAGTTTAAACCCAATCCAACTGAAGCCCAGCGCCAACGTAATGCTTTTGATATAGTGACCATTCTAAGTGGTATCGTCTTTGGGAACATTCTCATAAGCCTATCCATAAACCCAAAGGTCACAGTTTAATACAAGACCAAGATGCCCACCGTCGAAGTCATCACAGCCATCCTTATATACAGACGCGCCGACAACAATCACAAACACTTAGCTAGTGCCAAAAAATCCATTTTGTAAAAATATTTGGCAAAGCATGTATTCTTTATATGAAATTGGTAACCCCTGCGTAATTCACGTCTAACAATTAATTTTTAAATCTGTAACGTCCATGAAATGACGGATGTTCAAGCAGCAGAAAACCTAGTCAGTGAAA
>JAYSSI010000044.1:0-76996 GCA_043720615.1 Pseudobdellovibrionaceae bacterium
ATTAAATAATTACCTATAAAAACATAATTAAAATTTCGGATTATAGCTGTCTGGGGTGGACTTTGAGCTTTATGGCGCACATTTGGGTGGAGGAGTTTCTGAGCTTTAGAGTTGGAGCGAATTTTCTAGATTCTGAATAGATCGCATCGGAAACTTGCCCTTATACGTCGAAGCACTAACTTCGGCTTTGATATGAAAATTTTCAAGCGACATTATAATGACTCCCTTAGAGTTGAATAACTGCACGTCCACCATGCTTTCGAACGCTGAAAACATTTTGTGCTTGGTGATATAGTAAATCTTTTCGGTAACAGTCGCTTCTGAAAAAAACTGCATATTTTCTATTTGATATGGAAATGGTCCATGTCCTTCGGCTACCAAATGGCGAAAGCCTGGCACTTGCAATGCCGTTTCTATAAAAATGAGCATGCGATCGATTGCTTGCTGACCTGTGCGTGGGCCATATTTAGAAACTTGGCATTCACAGTAAATTTCTTGTTCCTCATTCATGACAAGTCTTTGCATTACCATAAAATCGCCGCGAAGGGTGTAACCTCCCGGAGAATACATATCTGCAAAATTAATTTCTTGAAGGCCCTTATGGCTGAACTCCAGAGATTGTAAATCTTTTGCCCTAGATCGCACGGCTTCGCCTTGGAAATGCACAATATTTGTTCGAATTGAAAAATCAATTTCATGAGCTCCAACGATTGATTCAAGTGTTGCCATCGTTTTTGATGAGTTCAAATTGAGCATATTCTGAGCCTTGAAGTTTTTGATCACAGGATTTTCTCTAAAATGCAGATACGACTGATTCCAAAACATAGTCAAAGCGCTTGAAGCTGGGAAAAGGTAGTAAGTTTGGTAAAAAAAGTGACCTTCTAAATATTTATGTTGCGTGAGGTTCATTTTTTCTAAAGACATGACAGGATGGTAAGTACAAAGGCCAGGAAGAAGAGGGCCGTAAGCATTTGAATTGATCAAACCACCATCGTATTTTGGTAAAGTATCCCAATCAAGATAAACCACAGCATTATTTTTTTGATATGTAAACTCTTGCTCGAAAACGCGGAAAGCCTGCTCTTCGTTGATCAAAGAAACACCTGTCCGTTTTAAGATATGGTGAACGCCCTTATTCGCAGTCATTCCAACGCCATCCCAGGCAGGCCAATGAATTACTTTAAAGTGAGTTTTGCTGAATGTAGTTCCTAGTTTTCTAATATAGTGTTCAATCAAACTATTTGCCAAGCAATAGACCGATTGGCCTTCATTTCCAAAAAGAGCTACAATCGATGAAAAATTAAGAACAGACCCTAAACTATACTTTTTACTAAGATGAAAAAGATGAATTAACGGACTGAGCTTCGCGAATAATTCAGACTCGATCTGCTCAAAGTCCTTTTTCACTAATTTTTGACTTAGTTGAATACCGGCAGCATTGATTACATAATCAATATGGCCATGATTCTGGCAAACCTCAAAAATCACTTTTTCCAAACTGCCTTGATCTTGCGCATCAGCTTGAACATAAAAGACATGTGCATTGGTTTTTCTAAGACTGTCTAAATTAAATTTAACATCATTTTGATCTTCTGAACTTCGCCCCACCAGGTAAATATAAGGTTGGACTTTTTGATTCATCCTATTTAGAAGTGTATAAGTAATTCCCTTAGCTCCGCCAATAGCTACAATAACAGATTTATCGGTTAGGGAAGACGGACCAATCTCTGGTTCAATTTTTTTAAAAGATCGAATATGCCTTATGCCTTCTGAATATAAAATATCGAATTCGAAAGGCAATTGAGTTTCTTTCAATAATAAAGGCTCCCATGCATCGGAACTCAGATTTTGAGATGAGTAAATTATTTTAAACGAGATACGTCCGTCCTCTTTCACCAACGACTTTAGAAAGCTTTCAAAGGCATTGATGGTAGGATTGGTCGAAAGTTCGCTGACAATAAATATATTTCTTTGCACAATTGAACGATCTGTCAGATTTTCTAAGATGTTCCTGAAAAACAAGATGAAAGGCTTTATGATTTGGCGGTACTCGTTTTGAGTTTGTAAAAGAAATCCTAAGCTTTCAAATTTTGATTCTTTGGGAACTCTTATCGCTAGAATTTTTTTCTGTTCAAAAGTAATTTCATTAAAAAATTTTATCGTGCGATTCAAAAATTCTACATTGCCTAACAAAATATCTTCCATCTCAAGCCACAGATATTGAGGTTTGAGCTCGTAGTCAAAACTTGGTCCCTTGTCGGCGGCCTTGATCCAACTAGGCGTGTACCTTAAAAATTCTATTTTGGACTCGCGCGCATAGGTGGCTTGAGTGTCGGCTGCCTTCAAGGGATTTGATTCTCTTCTATTAACAAAACCAACGATATCAGCGATGGTTTTCATTTCGGAAATTACAAAATTAGGATCTAGGCGCAAATCTTGTTCCGAAATACCAAGTTCTTCGATAACTCGAAAAAAAATCTCAGCTTTTTTAATCGAGTCCACACCCAAGTCTTCTTGAAAATTGTCGTAAATTGATAGGTCGCTGATCCGATAACCAGTGACGGCACCCACGACGCCATTAATTGCTTTTAAAAACTTACTCTCGCTTTCTGTTATCTGCATTTTTTTAGCGACTGAGCGGCCAGCAATAAAATCATGTAAAAAAATTCTTAATTGTGTAATTTTAATCTTTTCTCCGATTAAAATATCTCGAATGAATAGCGAGCATATTTGCTGCGCACTTAACTCCACAAAATTGATTGATCCCAAGGCATAGAGGGCTCGGATCTGAGCTGGAAAATCGACGCTTTCTACAATTTGATCAGAAATGGATTTTTTAATTTCTTCGCGATTAAAATTTTCGGAGGTGAGCAATTTTTTTAAAACAGACGAAAAAAATGAAATTTTTGGGGGTGAAATAGAATAGGATGACAACTCAAGATGTTTTTGAATTATTTCCTTAACCGGATTCATCAGTGGCGTATGATAAGGCTGTGCAACATCAGTTAAAACTTTATGACCTAAACGAGCCGTCTTCAGCGCAATTTTCAGTTTTTCTAAATTATCTGGTTTTGTTGAGATCGTCAGTTGATTGGGGCTATTAATATTAGAAATAAAATAAAGATCGGCCGGAATTTTCTCTAGAATTACGGCGAGAGGTGCATTGACAGCAATCATATATCCTAAACGATTGGCGGGAGGACAGCTTTTTTCCCGCAAAGCAATAATCTCGAACATGTCTTCAAAGGATATAACTTCAGCAGCGACAAGGGCGCCATATTCACCAAAGCTATGAGCTGTAAGAAAATTAATTGGCATTCTATTTTTTTGAAAACCCCTAAAAAGACTGACCTGAGAAACGAATAAGCAAAGGCTTCGCACGATCGGTAGTTGCGCGGGTACAATTTTTTCAGGGTTTAGAATATAGCTAGAGATTGGCGGTAGGTCATGCTTTGCCGCAAAGGAGTCGGCCAAGTTAAAAAGATTAATAAACTCTGGAAAGGCCTCTAGTTCGTTTTTAAACATGCCCGGTAAGGCGGCGCCTTGGCCCGAAAAAACGAGGGCTCTTTGAAAAAAACTTTGGCCCTTAAATCCTTTAAAATTTATTTTATATTGGCCTTGATATAGCCCCTTACTTTCTTGGTAGGACTCTTTATAAGGAAGCACGGCCAAATCCCTCCTCTTCATATTCAATTTCGGCAAGTTCACATAAAATTGGCAAGTCATACTCTAAAGCAAAATCATCAGAAGCGACTATAGTACATTCAACCCCCGTGCGAAGAATACATCGTTGATGATGATCATATTCTTCTTTGGCTGAAACGATCACATAAAGACCGGTGCGATATTGAAGGTCTTTTTTTGCGACCATCATGGCTGCAGCATGGGACATTTTATTAGAATCTAAATTAATATTTTTTCCGCGAAAATTATAAGCATTACAGATTCGCCCTGAGATGACATTATTTAGAGCACCCAAGGCTGTGTCCTCGCTAAGGGGTGGGTAAACATGAACTTCAAAAGCGCAAATGTTCTCAAATTCTAATTTTAGAAGCGGATCTTTGATTGTTGGCGTCAGTCTTCTTTTTAAATCCTGAACAACAACACGCTCGCCCATTCGATCGTTAATCTCAAGCCCTAATGAGCAGGCTGATACGACATGAATATTTAAACGATCCATATACTCAAATCTTAGCTGATAATTGCGGGCCGCCTCTTCAACGGCCAGTAAGGCCATTTTTTGCGTATCATCCACATAAGCTAAAATTTTTGGCGGAATTTTGTGTTTCGTGTTTGCAATCAATGAAGGCAAATCTGCTTTACAAACAACTGCCTGCCCACAAATGTAAACACTTTTTAATTTTTTTTCTGGCAATTTCTGAACAGGCGTGTCTTTTTTAAATTCTTCAAGGACGACATGAAAATTTGCGCCTCCGAATCCAAATGAAGATACTCCGATTCGAATGGGTTCAATTCGTTCTGGAATTCTAATTTTATTTTTATTTACAAATAAAGATGTCACCACGTTCTTCGGCAGTTTTTCAAAATACGGTGTTGGTGGAATTTGTCGATGCTCAATAATTTTCAAGCACTTTATTAAGCTAGCGGCCCCAGCGGCGCCCCGAGAGTGGCCCAAGTTGCCCTTGACAGAGCCAATAGGAATTTTATATTTATTGAAAAACTGGCTTAACGATTCCAGCTCTGTCTTATCACCAACAGGGGTACCGGTGCCATGCCCTTCGAGATAATCGACATTGCGGTCAAGTTGGTCGGCATAAGCTCGCTCGTAAGCTAACATTTGGCCATTCACCGTAGGTTCAAAAAGACTACTGCTTTTTCCATCACTCGAGCTGCCTCGCGAACGAACAATGCCATAAATTTTATTTTTCTGCTCTAAGGCTGTTTCCAAACGCTGTAAAGCAAAGGCGCCAACCCCTTCTCCTAAAGAAATTCCTTGGCTTGATTGATCGAAGGGTCGATTTAAACCCTCTGCCATGGCTCCAACTTTACTAAAAATAATAAAAGACCCGGGGGATATGTCGAGCTCAATTCCGCCAGATATCACAAGATCTACTTGTTTACTGCGAAGAAGATCCATAGAAATATCGAAGGAGGCTAAAGATGATGCGCAGGCAGCGTCCACTAGCATGTTTGGTCCATTCATGCCTAACAAGGACTGAACACAACTCAAGGTCTTGGTGCAAAAACGACTTTCATTTTTTTTTCGCCGTGCCATATCTTTTACAGCAAAGTCAGCAATCTTCTTCTTAAGATCTTCAGCTTCGCTATGACCTTCGGGAAACTTGAGATTAAGACTGGCAAGAAGTCGATCCGCCACATTTTTTTCACAAAAATCGCTGATTTGTAAGTTCTCTAAAGACATACCCACAATCATTGCAGAGCGAGAAAAACTTTTTTTAGAAATATTTTGTAACGCTTGCAGACAGCTCTCATAAAATAAAATTTCAGGATCAGAGTAAATATCTTTGGATAAATTATGCTTTGTAGCAAAAAAATCCAAGGTTTTTTCTCCCACCCAGGAGGCGTGCAGACTGTAAGACATATCTACAGCTCGGCGATCGGTGCTATAATAATTTTTCAGAAGATACAAAGACCGCGTATGATTTTCATCATCATTTGCTTTTGAGAGGTCATCAATCAGAATATGGCCGTCAAGAAGATGCTGGAAAAAATCTTCAGGTGTCTTTGACTTTGGAAATACCGAACCCATCCCTACAACACAAATATCTTCGTTATTGTAACTTAGTGACATAATTTCGGTCCTATCGGTTTTTAACCAGGCTTATTCTATATACTTTCGAGTCTGTTATTCTAATGAAAATATATCCTAAGATAAAGGACATTATATGCATCGCAATTGGAAAAAGGACAAAATTAACTTTGACAGGAAAAAGGAAATTAAAAAGTTTTGCCATGGGAATAGCTAAGGTTGTCATAAACAAGTAAATGAGCAAAATCATACGATTGAAAACGTCGCTAACAGGCTCAAAGATCAAATGATGAGTGAACCACCTGCGCTTTTCCGCTAAATTGCACAGGGTGACATTAAGGACAAACATACTGATTGTGGCCAGTATCATTCCCCAGCCACTAATAAAAATATACTGGCTCCAAAGTGTTTCAAGGCCCAGTCGATCAAGAATTGAATCAAGCTCAAAATTCCAAAAATAAGTTAAATAGCCAACAGCTGGTAAACACATCCATGAGAAAAATTTCAAAAATTTCTCACCTTCTTTGAGGAGATAATGGTAAGTCAAAAATCCAAAGATAAAGACAGAAATCCATGGAACTAAAGGCCAATAATGAAAGCCAAATTGATCACCAATAAGGGCACCCAACATTAGATTGTAAAGCCTTGCCGCGAAGGTAGAACTTTCGGTCTGGTAGTTTAGGAAATAAAAATACAAGCCCATTGCAACGAAAAGAACAACAACACTTGCAAAAACTCGCTGCGACCAAGGTACAATCTGCTTCCTAAGAATTAGAAATAAGGCCAGTGCCGCGAATAATAAGATGTAGCAACGAAGCATAATGGAAAGGTAGTTTGTGTCCGCTAACGCTGCGGCCTGTTCCCAGGTCATAATTTGATAGGGTCCCAGCAGGGGCCTTAAAAAAGGCTCAAGTACAACAGCCAAAACAGCAACAATAGCCAAGCTTCGAATACTTTTTGTAGCTAAAACAGCGACAATGAAAATAGCAAGGCCATTAAAATGCAACGCATTCCATGAGAAAAAATATTCAAATCCATAAACAAAAAAACTTTTTAAAGATTCAATAGCAAATAAAAAAATACATATGTTAAAAGCAATTTCAATGGGGAAGTTAACAGCTCGATCGCCTTTGATATAGGGTGCAAGTCGAAATCGCAAGGCGGCGCCCGCTGTTGCTGGAATAAAAAGATTGCAAAGGGCTCCTATGACGCCTGCTCTTAGCAGGAAGTTCTTTTCATAAGCGAAATTAACTCCTGCAGTGTAAGCAATCCAAGTGATGGAATGAATTGTGATCAAATACGAAACAGAAAAATATTTAAGATGGGTCATCCCAAAGCTTCCCGACTTCGCCTTATCACTCACATGAAGGCCTTCACGAAAAGGTCTGGCTTGAAACGCAGTCTTTCTGACTCGATCGAGGAGATGCTTTTTTGCCCAACAGCAATAACCATTGTCACAACGTTATCTTGAGGAATTTGAAAAAGCTTTTTAATGTGGCGACTGTCTATTCCTTCCATCGGGCAAGAGTCATAGCCTGCCGCATGAATCGCCAACATAAAAGTTTGAGCAGCCAAACTAGAATTTTTGGCAGCCCAAACCTGCATATCTGTTTTTGAAAAAGGCTCACGAGTCACGGCGCGTGTAAAACCGACCAAAGTTTTAATCACTTTTTTAATATGGCCCTTCAGTCCCAAGAAACCGTGCTCATAAATCACCGGAACAAGAATTTTAAAATAATTAATTTGAGATTGCCTGGGTGGCTCTGCTGACTCAGCAAAGTGTTTTAAAATCATGGCTTGATTTCTTTTCCAAGTATCAATACGTCCCACGCAGACAATTAAGTCTGAAGCCTGTCGAGCCGTGTATTGATTTAGGCAAAGTTTCGCTAAAGTCTGTTTTTTTTCTTGCTCCCGGACCCAGTAAAATTCCCACGGTTGCAAATTACTGGAATTTGGAGAAAGTAGAGCAAGCTCTAGGCTTTTTTGGACAGCTTCAGCAGGAATTAGGCTGCCATCAAAAAATCTTTCAGCTCGGCGAGAGTGAACTAATTTTGAAAAGGGCTCCCATGCCGAAATTTTGACTGAAGTTGGAGGCGGAGCTACCGGAGAGGCGCTCTCAATAGGAAAAGAATTTTCGAGTTCTTCATAGTTAAAAAAGCTCATATAGGGTTCCTTTTTTGAACCTTAAATATAACCCGCAAGAGTAGTGTAAAGTAAATTTTTTCTTTAGATCATGGGGTATGCAGCTCAGCTTAAGGCGCAATGAGGCATTAACGGGCCTTTCTTGTAAGTCCTGATCGTTTCAGACTGAATCTGAATCGCAAGGTCAGTCACCTAAGCCACAACCAAGAGCAGGAAGAGCAATACTTGTAATGCCCATATCTTCATAGATACCAGCATATTTGCTCGCTTTGGTTTTGGTTAAATTCAAGTGGCAAGTCCTAACATCCCGAAGTGGTGTTCCATTAATTTTACAAGGCCGCCACTGCGCTTCTCTGGTTTTAGTAATCAGACCAGCCTTCTCTAAAACTTTAAGATGATTTGTGACAGCCGGAAGGCTCATATTTTTTTAAAAGGGCTTTGCTAAATCAGAAACATTGGATTCGCCCCTTGAAAGCTGAGCTAGTATGGCGCGCCTTGTAGGGTCAGCTAGTGCTGAAAAAGTTTTACTAAGATAATCTTGCATAATATACCTATCAGTTAATTAACCAATTAGTTAAATATAAAAATGGTTTGTTTCGTTGTTAAAGATATTTCAATGGACTGTATAAAATTAAAAAGGCGAAGGAATTTGAACCCTATTGCGAAAGAGATGACAATTAGCCCGATCTTGCTAAAAATTCGCAATTACGAATGTAATCTTAGCTTTAATATGTAAAGTTCCTCATAATACAGTGAAGGACGCAAAATTTTATGAACACAAAAAAATTATGGCTCACACTTTTAGCGGTAATGACCATTTCATTTTCAATCCTCGGTTATTTTGGCACGGTCATTTACAATGAAAAACCACCGATTCCTGAAAAGGTCATTTCAAGTTCAGGCGAAGTGATTTTGACGCAAAAAGATATTCAGGAGGGGCAAAATGTTTGGCAGTCCATTGGAGGTCAAGAATTGGGAAGTATTTGGGGTCACGGTGCTTATCTAGCTCCCGATTGGTCTGCGGACTGGCTCCATAAAGAAGCGATTTCGATTTTGTCTCAGTGGTCCAACAAAGATTTTTCACAAAGCTTTGATCAATTAGATGATGAGAAAAAAGCGTCGTTGAAAGTGCGTCTTCAAAAGGAGTTACGAACCAATACTTACGACAACATAACCAAGAACATAACGATTTCGACTTTCAGAAAAAATGCAATTGCTGAGACCAGCGAATTTTACAAAAAATTATTTACAGATGATGCCGATTTTAAAACATTACGAAGTCACTATGCAATGCCTCAGAATGTGCTTAAAGATTTAGAATTGGTTCGAAAACTAAATGCCTTCTTTTTTTGGACAGCATGGTCTTGCGTGACAGAACGTCCGAACCAAAAGATCAGCTACACCCACAATTGGCCCCATGACGAATTGGTCGGAAACGTTGCAACCGGAGAATTACTCTTATGGACTGGGTTCAGTATCATGATGCTGCTCTTAGGAATTGGGCTGCTGGGTTTTCTTCATGCAAGAAATCGAGAACCTGAAATTAATAAATCTCATTTACCTCTAAAAGATCCGCTCTTAGGGCTAAATCCCACACCATCCATGAGCGCCACTTTAAAGTATGTATGGGTAGTGGTAGTTTTAATTTTAGTTCAAGTTTTACTTGGCGTTATCTTGGGACATTACGGAGTCGAAGGCGATGGGTTTTACGGATTTCCACTGAGTGAATTTCTTCCCTATACCGTTTCACGAACTTGGCATCTTCAGTTATCAATTTTTTGGATCGCTTCCTCCTGGTTGGCGATGGGGCTTTTTATGGCGCCAGCTATTTCGGGTCATGAGCCACGATTTCAAAAATTTGGTGTCAATTTTCTTTTCGTCGCCTTATTGATCATCGTCCTAGGCTCGCTAGCAGGAGAATGGCTTGGAGTTATGCAAAAATTGGATCTTGTTCAAAATTTTTGGTTCGGTCATCAAGGATTAGAATACGTTGATTTAGGAAAATTTTGGCAAATATTTTTAAGCCTAGGATTATTTATCTGGTTAGCCCTAATGACTAGGGCATTATGGCCGGCGCTCAAACAAAAAAATGAAAGCCGTCCCTTGCTTTCTCTTTTTTTTATATCTTGTGTAGCGATTGCTGTATTTTATACGGCAGGATTGATGTGGGGAATTGATTCTCATCTAAGTTTAATTGAATACTGGCGTTGGTGGGTTGTTCATTTATGGGTCGAAGGCTTTTTTGAAGTTTTCGCAACAGTGGTTATAGCCTTCCTTTTTGTCAGAATGAAACTCTTAGATATCAAATATGCAACTATGGCGACTTTATCTTCGACGATCATTTTTCTTTCTGGTGGAATTATAGGAACATTTCATCATCTCTATTTTACGGGAACGCCGACTTCAGTGATTGCTCTTGGTGCGACCTTTAGTGCACTGGAAGTTGTTCCCTTGGTTTTCTTAGGGTTTGAGGCCTTCCATAATTATCGTTTAAGTCGCGCCACGCAGTGGGTGCGTACGTATAAATGGCCACTGTATTTTTTCATTTCCGTTTCATTTTGGAATCTATTGGGTGCCGGAGTATTTGGTTTTATGATTAATCCCCCTATAGCGCTTTATTACATGCAGGGACTTAATACAACGCCAGTGCATAGCCATGCAGCTTTGTTCGGAGTTTATGGAATGTTGGGAATCGGTTTAATGCTATTTATGTTAAAGGGACTTTCTGCGCAAAAGCTGTGGAAAGATCATGTGATTCAATTTTCCTTTTGGTCTTTAAATATCGGCCTTTTACTTATGATAGTTTTAAGTCTGCTACCGATCGGTCTACTTCAGACTGTGGCAAGTGTTGAGCATGGGACCTGGTATGCAAGGTCTGCGGAATTTTTGCAACAACCGCACTTGCAAACTTTGCGATGGTTACGAGTCATAGGAGATACAATTTTTGCAGCAGGCACTGTGGCCTTAGCTTATTTTGTAATGGGGTTAAAGACTGGTTGGTCTTTACACAAAGAAGTGGATCTTTCGAATAACAATTTCCCCAGTAAGAATAATTAAATTTGAGGATTGTGGCCATTTATTTTTATAGATGGCTTTAATTTTCGCATGATAAAGTTAGCTCCACTTAAAAAAGTCGATGTTCAATTGGTAAATCTCTTCAGATTTTGAGTCTATAACTTCGCTTTGGAGTTCTTTGAGGACATCTAATATTTTTCTTTTAAACTTACCTTGTAGTTTTTTACTGGCCGAAAATATCACTGAAAAGAAATAGTCGTCGCCTTTATCTGTTTTTGTAAGGCGAATTTTTTCAATTGTTTTAACTCGATTAAGTATCCCGAAAGCCAAAAAAACTGGTGAGTCTTCAGCTAAGTGTAGTTTTGGATCAGTAACATGATAGATGCCGTCTTGAAATTGGACGATCTGCCAATTTTGTAATTTAAGCAGAATGGCTTGCAGGCGAATGGTATTGATGCCGATCTTCTGACAAATTTGATTGGGGGCTTTTGCGTAACTAGGAATTATCATAAACATATGAACCAATTGTAAATCGACGTCTGTGTAATATTCCCATTTATTATTATCGACAGAGCCTTCTTTGGTAACTTGTATTGCCGACTCTGTTTTTAAATTATCACTACGACTTTTTGCAATTTTTTCTTTTAACAAACCTGCTCTTTTAGTATTTATTGCGATTTCACTTTCGCGTAAGAGCAAAATAAATTCTATTTCACCAGGATTTAGTTTTAAATACTCGCAAGCGGCAAAAAGTTGATCTGGATTTAACTGAGCCGAGCTATTAAGAACTTTTGATAAATAAGTCTTTTGAATTCCACAAGCTAGAGCCATTTTTTCAAAAGTAAACCGTGAACCAAACTGCTGTTGCCGTTCGAGCATAAGGGATCTTAATCCCAGTTTATAGTCTTCAAATTCGTAGATATTCATAGTTCACCTTATATATAACTCTTTTATCAAAAGTGGTTAATTAATTAATATACTGTTGTTTAAAAAAGGAGCAAATACATTTTCAAGAGATCGAATAATTCGACTCAAAAAAATAAAACTTCTAAGGAGAAGAAATATGAAAAAGTCAGTGATTTCAAGTATGTTTGTTATGTTTTCGTTATCAGCACATGCCGCAAAATACGATTGTAAGTTATCTAACGGAACTGCCAATGATCCTAAAGCTATTACTTACCAATTCGATACTTCGACTGAGGATAATAAATTTGTAGAAATGGGCCAAGGAACAAGCGTTGGTTGTGTTGTTCTTAGAACTCAACCTCAGCTATTAACCTGCGGATTAGGTAATGTTGAAAATTTTTCTCTTTTTGTCACGGCAGAAGATGGCTCTGCAGTGGTCTCACTAGAAACAGTCAGTCAGGGAGGCAAATCAAATCTCACTTGTGTTAAGAAACCGTAAATCATGATAGGTTGGCCCCGCTAGGTTCAACCTATTTTTCATGCTAAAATTGAGGTCTCATTTTTTATGAAAAACTTTTTTATGATTCAAATGATCATCACGTTATTTATGAGCCCCATCGCCGTTGCTGGTGGCTGGTCAAGCGGCGGCGGCGGTTTGCTGAAGGACACAGTCAATCCATGGTTTCTAAACAATACACCGAGCGTCAGCTATTGCATAGTCATCGATCAAAAAAACTTTGGCGCTAGTCAAGATGTTGCAAAGCTGCAATTGACTAGCGCACTTCAGTTTTGGAAAGAGCAGTTTTCAAATGCGGTTTTGCAAAACCTGCCTAAGTTTGGTCCGCTTAAAATTGCATCACAGATTTTCACAGAGACAACATGCGGTAGTGATCCAGACATTGTTTTTCAATTCGGAGTGCTCAGCGATAAGCAGAAAAAATTTCTGAAAGAACCAACTGAATATGCCGCAATAAGCGTGAGAACTAATTATGATGAGAGAAATTTACGGAGCAAAGGCTTTGTGTACGTTTCGCCAAGCGCTGGTCCATTAGCATATAACTTGGAAGGCGTAGTTAAGGATGCTTGGAATATGGATGGTGGCCATTTGTTGTATCTAACATTATTGCATGAATTAGGTCATGTATTTGGTTTACAGCACATGGGTTCTTATGGCGACCTTATGTCAGAGGGTTTTGTTGAAGCTATTTTAGCAAGTGCAACAAACATAAAAATATCTCCAGCAGAAGAATTTCATTTCTTCACTTTGCCAAAAGTAAGTCGTATTAGTTGTTTTTCCGATGTGATGTTAGAGACTTGGCAAAAATATTTTGGCGCAAAAATGTCAGACAAATGTTTTCAGATTGTATTTTCCCACAATCAAAAAAATGAACTGTTTGGCAAAACACTCATGAAAGTCTATGCCGCATCTTCTACTTCTGAACAATTAAAAGAAATTCAATCGATCGAATTTTCGATGAATAGTTTTTTCCCAACATTTACCAGCCTTATCTGGCTATCAAGCAAGCAAGCGGTTTTTGAAACGAGTGATTTGCAGAAAACAATCAACTCAGGAATATTAGGAATAAGTGCTGTTGCTATCGGCAAACAGGGACAATTTGTTCTTTCAGATGGAAAAACCGAAAGATCAATTAAAGTAAGATTTGAACAAGGGCGAATGCAGTTTTTTATTGATGGCGTACTTGATGGAAAAATCGTTCAGATTTTATGAAGTTTTTTTATTTTTCAGAATTAGATCGATGATACCAACCAAGTGTTAAAAAGTAACTTGCTAGGACCCAGTGAAAAATGACTGGTATGGAAATTCCCTGAATAAAATATCTCACAATCATTGCAATAAAGTAAACAGCTCCAAAAATGAGAAGGCCCATTCCTAGTTTTCTCTTAGGACTATGCAAACGGATAGCTTCCTGGGTAGAATGCTGTAGAAATCGCACTTTCAACTTTACCAATATCAGAGCAGTTATGTGGATTACCACCTTGTTGGCAGATATATTTATTCACAATAACAACGGCCACAGCTGTTGGAATAAAAAGAACTCTCACTTAAGCTTATCCATCGCATTCTTGTGCTTGCCGAAAGCTTTCGTTGCAGTTTTCAAGAAATCATTTGTGCTGACCGGGGCTAATTGAATAGTTTGTGGTTCAGAAATAAACTTAGATACAGCCATATTAACAAGTTGAGAAAACTTGATGCCGTTAGCTTCAAGATATTCTTCTACTTTTCCCTCTAGCCCTTCTTCGAATCGCACAGTTTTTGGTAATCCCATAAAATCTCCTATATATTAATAATAATACATATAAATACAAAATACTACAAAATTGTAAATCAATGAAATCATTGATAATATACGTTTCTCGACGACGAAAGCCGGAACTCAAACTCAGCCTTTACGACTAAACTTTAATCTAAGCCCTCAATCACTTTTGCAGGGCAATTAATGTATGAGTAACAAGTCACCTATCAATACCTTCCACGTCATCGGCAAATCTGACCTCACAAAATGGCCTTGCGATAACCAGCAGATGGCTTGGGAAATATTCTGCAAAGTTATTCATGAACTTCAAGAAAATCACGAACTTAAAACTCGGTCCTTCGTATTGATGAGCAATCATTATCATTGGCTCTGCCAATACCATGACCAAGAAAATCCTTTGTTCTTTGAGGATTATCATCAAAGTATCAATCTTCATTTTCAAAATTATGTTTTAAGTCCAAAGCCACAGGTCGTTCATTTGACTAGTAAAGCTGCATACACAAATACTTATAAGTACATCTACAGAAACCCTGTTACAGCGGGGATAACGTTTAAAGCCGAAGATTATTCCTACAGCACGCTAGGAAATGTTCTAGGGCGATCTAAAAAATTATTTCAAATTGAAGATAATATGAATTTAATCACGGATCCTTACCGCATTATTAATTGGATCAATGCACCCTGGGGAGAGCAGCTTTATTCTCAATACTACTCAGAAGGACCACAGCCTTTGGAGCAATACTTAGAAGTTCAGAATTATCTCTAAGATAAAACCTCTGCATAAACAAAACAGACTATTTTCTTCGTCCCAAAAGGTATTTATAGTATATCTTTGATTAGGACATAAAAAGGGAAGTTAGAATGAGTTATTTACCGCAGATTTTATCTCAGACAATGAATATGAATCTTAACTGTGAATATTGGGATGTAAGGCTTGAAGACAGTTTTGAAACAGCTATCACCATTATTGATGGGGAAATCGTCACCTGCACAGCAAGTCCATCTGTGGGTGCTTTTTTACGAATAAAAAAAGATGGATTTTGGCTTTATGAATCAACTACTGAAATTGATCAAATTAAACAATCCCTAGAAAATCTTTGTCAGCAATCTGTTCCTAAGAAATCTAATCCTGGTTATCAACCTAAAAAACAAGAACCATTTATTAAAATAAGTTCTGCTAATAAAAAATTTAGTGCTGTATCGTTAAATAAAAAAACTGATCTTTTAAAATATTATTCTGAAATTCTTAAACAAAATAAAAAACTTAGTTCAATGAATATAAGATATGCAGATATTTATAAAATAAAATCTTTTGTGAATAGCGTGGGTACTCAATTTGAATTTGATTTTAACCAAGGCGGATTAAATATTAGCTTTACGTTACAAGAAAATGGCCAACTTTTTGATGATAAATTTTTAATTTACGGCACTGAATTTAATGCACTTCTAAATCATGAAGCTGGGCTAAAAGCTGCGCTTAGCGAAAGTGAAAAATTCTTGCACGCTCCTGCCATTGAGCCAGGAAAATACAGAGTTCTTCTAGACCCCGTTGTTACAGGCGTTTTTACTCACGAATCCTTTGGACATAAATCAGAAGCTGATTTTTTATTGGGTAACGATAAATCTTTGGCCGAATGGCCTTTGGGTTCAAAAATTGCTTCAGATAATTTAACCATTGTAGATAGTGGCCAACATGTGAACACTTCTGGGTATTGCCCAGTGGATGATGATGGATTTCCTGCTCAAAAAAATTATTTAATTAAAAATGGAATTTTGACGGGACGACTTCATAGTATTGATACAGCCATCCAATTAGGGGAAAAGCCGACAGGAAATTCGCGGGCTATGAATTTTGAATGGGAACCCATTGTTCGTATGACTTCAACTTACATCGAAGCTGGCACTGAAAATGTAAATTCGATGCTTAAGCGCTGTGAAGGTGTTTTGCTTGTCGAGGGTGTTAAGCATGGCAGTGGACTAGATACATTTACCATAGCTCCATCGCGAGGATATATCATCGATTCTAAAGGTGAGAAAAAACCAGTTCGCTTAACGGTGATTTCAGGAACCATCATTGAAACTTTAAAAAATATTGAAGCCGTATCTTCTGAGTTCAATCTTCATAGCGGCGCTATTGGTGGCTGTGGGAAAATGGAACAGTGGCCCCTTCCAGTATCACACGGTGGCCCCTTTGTCTTAGTTAAAGAAATGCAGGTGACCTAATGCATTACGATATATTATCCATCGAAGAACAAGCGACAACATTAAAAATTGCAGGCAATGAAGTCTCATCACGCAAAAAATCCAATATTCAGCGATACGGCGTTAGAAGATTTGAGAATGAAAAAGTTTTTCAAACATCACGGCTTGGTAAAGCAACCACTGATCGGCTTATTGCCGACACTAAGGAATGGGGCGGCCTTGGTTCGGATCATCTGTATGGATTTTCTCCAGCGCACAAAGAAGATCGTACCAGTGATTCAGTCAATTCTTCGGTTTTAGAATCATTCGAAGAAGGCTTAAAAACATTGGTGCGTTTGCATCCAGATTTTATTTTTAGTGGACGCTGTACTGCTCAGAACAATACAACTTCAATGCAATCAAGTTATGGATTAGATTTAAAAACCTCCGGAGGCATTTGCGATTGGTATTATATGTATCAGCGCAAGGGCTCTAGTAACATGATGGATGGATATTTTGGTGACACAAGCTCGAAGACAAACATTCATGACCTGATCGAAAGACACTCAAAATTTTTAAATGTCCAAGGAAAAACTGTTAAAATAGCTAATGGACGAATGCCCGTACTTTTAGTTGATAATCAAGAGCCTTTAAAAAAGCTTATAGAATCATTTTATATTAATAAATATGAAGAGGGTGCAGCTCTTTATAGTGGTAAATTAGGGGAAAAATTGTTTAGTGATAAAAATTCATTGGTTGATAATTCCTATGACGCAAGCTCGGGAAATTTTAATTTTTTTGACGGTGATGGAATTGTACGTAATGAAGATTTAAAGTTAATTGATCAAGGTCGGTTTGTGTCGACTATTTCAGATTTGCGATTTAGTAAAAAATTTGGAAAAACAAGCACAGGAAATGGATTGCGTGCTTATAATCGTGGCACCAACTTAAGTTTAAAATCACTTCGCTTTGCAAAAGGCAAAATTCCCTGGCAATCAATTATAAATAATCTAGATCGGTGCCTAGTCGCAATGGTTGCAGCCGGTGGCGACAGTAATGATTTGGGTGAATATTCGACGCCGGTACAAATTGGATATATCCTTGAAAAAGGTGAAATTGTCGGTCAAGCACCGCAGGTTACGATCAAGACATCTGTCGACAAATATTTGGGAAAAGATTTAATCGATGTTTCATCCGATGGATTTACTCCTGCGTATCATTCAGCTTGTGTCATTTCTGAAATGGAAGTTTTTGTAAATTAATATGAATCAAATTAAACCTAGTCACGTTGCCATTCTTGTCCCCTCTGTTAGGAAAGCCGCCAATTTCCTTCGTAAATTCGATTTTCAAATTGGTGAAGAAGAAGAATGGGAAGGAGAAGGAACTTTAGAAGTTTATGTTAATAGCGACAAAGCTAATTCACTTTTGCTGATGCAGCCAAATAAACCAGGTTCCTATCAGAGAGCACTGGAAAAGCGTGGCCCTGGTCTACATCACCTTGCAATAGATGTTTTGAATCTTGAAGATTATATTCAATCGCTGAGTGGATCAGGCTGGTTACTTCACCCGAGAAGTCTAAAAACAATAAAGCAATTTCAAACAGCCTATTTAGCGCGTCCGGGCTTTCCGGGTTTGATCGAAGTACAAGAGCGCGAAGAGCTTCAAGACTTAAAACTTTTTGTTAATCATATTGATTTAAAAATGGAACCAAGTTTAGCAGAACTTTTAAAGCCCATCGGACTTGATTCAATTGTAAGACAAGTTTCAACAGAAACGACTTTGTCACTGAATGGGAATTATATAAAGCTCGAGGAATTATTCTTCGCCTAATAAGAAATGAAGACAAAAACCTCTATCTTAAGTTAGCTCCTTAGGCTTCCTGGTTAAAAACTCAGAGAGAAAAAGTGCTAAGATCGTGTAAGTTAAGAAAATATAAAATCCAGGCTGAAGAGATGTTCCATTGGTTGTCAGGATCACCATCTCTTGATCTTTGGAATTTAAACTTCCAAATTGGCTGGTAATAATGCCGTTAAAGCCAATGTATGCCATAAAAATCGCAACAATTAGAACATCTGTCATGGACCACTTTCCAGATTTTAAAACAAAAAATTGTATCCACTTACTGTCTTGGGCTTTGCGATAATTATAATAATACAAAATAGATGAGAGCATTTTAAACAGCGGAAAAACGATACTAAATGCCACCATCAAAATTCCGACAATGATCATTTCAATTTTTTTATTAGTCACCATAATCCAAAATACATCAAGTATGCTTTTACTTTGAAAATATAAAACTTGGTTTTTAAAACTCACGGGATGATCTAGCAAAGTAAAGCTCAATTCCGAGATCTTGGCTTCCATATCAATCATGGGAGTTGTTACACCAGTTGTTAGTAAAGCCACTAAAGTCAGTAGCAGCAAAATATAATGGCTGGCAGGCAAAGTACCTTTTCTGAATCCGGCAATAACAAAAAGAAAAACCGCTATCACAATTAACAACCAAGTTTGTTGATAGATCATTTTTTGGTTGTCTGAAACTTGGGTTTCAACTTTAACTCGAGCCGTTTCAATATCTGGGGCCGAGTTCTTAGATAAAATCTCATTGAGAGTCGTTAAATCTTTGGACTGGAAGGTTTTATCAAAATACTTTTCGACCTTTTTTTGCAGGATAGCTTTTATATTACTTTCGGTTTTGACCTTGGTCATTTCAATAATAATAGCGTCTGCATATTCAGGGATTCCAGATTTGACTTCCTTAAGATCGACAAAGGCATTAATAAAGGTCTGCTTCATCCAGCCCTTGGCAGAACCCTTATTGCTGTTCCGGATTTTTTCATCAACCTTATCAATCAGCCCATTCAGTTGAATTTCGACATGCTTTTTTAATTCGATCTCGTTAGACTTAGTTAAAGTTAGCTTATTAATTTCTTCTGAGACAATTTTGGCCAGATGCTCTTTCCACTTATTGACGCTAAATAATCCGTACTTAATATGATTTACTTCAGAGTAATCTTGTTTTTGCTTTTGGTTAACTATCGACTGAGTGATAATTTGCTGACATAAAATTGCGACGATTGCAAAAAGAAGTAATGTTAAAGTCAGTTTGTAATTTTTCATACTTAATTCCTAAAGTTCTATTTGCATACCAATTTCAACCACTCGGTCTTTTGGAAGTTGAAAATAATCTGTAGCTGAAATTTCATTTTTTGCAATTAAACTAAATATTTTTTCGCGCCAAAGTGCCATTCCTGGAATATGCGTGGCATAAAGACTTTGTCGCCCGATGATATAACTGATTTTACTTGGATCTAATACGATATCTCCAAACTTTAGATCGCGAATATCTCGGGGTATATTAGGAAGTTCTAAGTAGCCGTAATTGAGGACAACCTGAAACTTTTCTTTTCTAAGCTCTATAACTTTTGAGCGTTCAGTAGCTTTCACTCGAGGTGAGGAGCTGACCGAAACGGATAAAAATATTAAATTACGATGAACCGTTCTAAAGTGCTCGTAGGTATGTACTAAAGAATAAGGCGCAAAGGTCACACTTCTGTTTAAATAAACGGCCGTTCCTTCAATTTGTTTTGGATTTTCTACCTCAAGATCATTTAAGAACTTATCTAATGGAATCATTTTAGAAGTCATTCTTAAGGTCAGAAGCTTGCGACCTGAATGCCAAGTTGTCATAATGGTAAAGCCAGCAAATCCCACCAAAAGTGGAAACCAGCCACCATCAGCAATTTTTAACAAATTGGCTCCCCAAAATCCCAAATCGATAACTAAGAAAAATCCGCACAGAGATATGGCGAGCCAACGGCTCCAGCCCCATTTTTCCCTGGCAACGACATAAAATAATATTGTCGTAATAACCATTGTCGTTGTTACAGCAAGCCCATAAGCCGCAGCTAAATTGCTTGATGTTTTAAAAGCTAGAACTAAGCCAATAGCTCCCACCATTAAAAAACGGCTCATATTTTTTACGTAAATTTGTCCCGACTCTTTTTCAGAAGTATGAGCGATATGTAATCTGGGCGAATATTTATGCTGAACAGCTTGCATCGTGATTGAAAAAACGCCGGTGATCAAAGCTTGCGAAGCAATGGTCGTAGCCAGAGCCGCAAGAATCACTAGCGGATAAAGAGCCCAGCTAGGTGCCATTAAATAAAATGGATTTTCAATCGCTGCGGGGGATCTTAATAAAAGAGCACCTTGACCAAAATAGTTTAAAGTTAAGCCAGGTAATGCCACAAAAAACCAAGCATTGGTGATGGGCTTTCTGCCAAAATGTCCTAAATCAGAATAAAGAGCCTCGCCCCCAGTGACGACGAGAAATACAGATCCAAGAGCAACAAATCCATACCACATATTATTTTGAAAAAATGAAATGATGTGCACTGGATTGATCGCTTGTAATATTTCAGGAGTTTGAAAAATACTGCTTAAACCTAAAATAGCTAAAACCACAAACCAAGTTAAAGTAACGGGTCCAAATATTTTTCCGACGGCACTTGTCCCATGTTTTTGAATCGAAAAAAGTCCAATAAGAATGGCCGTGGTAATCCATGTAACATAAGGACTGAACACAGGAGTGATTAAGCTTAATCCCTCAACCGCACTCAAAATTGAAATAGCTGGGGTTATCATTCCATCGCCATAAAGCAGAGCCGTTCCAAATAATCCCAGCAAAATAAGAAATTTTCTACGTTTTGGGTAGAGATCTGGTTTTTCATCAGAATCTGAGGGAGTGATCATTGAAGTCAGAGCTAAAATTCCACCTTCGCCTTTGTCATCGGCGCGTAAAATAAATCCTAAATATTTAAAAGAGATCACAAGCATCAGAGACCAAAAAATAAGTGATAAAAGTCCCATCACATTTTGTGGATCAGCTAACATATGATGACCCGGATGAAAGGCTTCTTTCAGAGCATAAAGTGGACTAGTCCCAATATCCCCATAAACAACTCCAAGGGCCGCAAGAGCTAGTACATATTTATAACCAGGGGTATTTGAATGTGATGCAGACAATTTGTATTCCTCGCAATGATCGATTTTAATAAAAGCATATATTCTCTATTAAAAGTCCTGTCGTCAAAAGCTCTTTTAATAGACAAAGTCAGTAGAATGCAAAAGAATTGACCTCATGGCCCTGTTAAAAGCATCAAACTTTTTAGCTAAAAATGGCAAAAATATTATTTTTAGAAGTATAGCTTCTGAGGATGCTGAATCCTTTTTACAATTTCGTAAGCAAGTTCCCCAAGATTCTACATACACGATGCAATACGTAGGAATGCAGTATCCATCTGTTGAAGAAACAGCCAAGCGATTAGCCCTTCAGCAAGAGGATAAGATTATTATAAATATTGGAGCTTTTGACTCGAAAAAAGTCATCGGCTTTCTTAACTTTAGAATGCCATATCCAGACCATCCTTGGGTTCAGCACACCGCACATTTTGGCATGATGATTTTAAAAGAGTATTGGGGACTAGGAATCGGAAAAAAACTATTAGAGCTTCAAGATATTTATGCAAATGAGCTTGGTATCACTCGTATTGAAGCCTCAGTGCGAACAAAAAATGAGCGAGGCGTAAAGCTCTACTTACAAAATGGTTTTGAAATTGAAGGAACAAAATGGCAGGCAGCAAAAATTATCGGTGAATTTCATGAGGAGTATATGATCGCTAAATTTTTGGGCGACACGAAACAAAACTGGAAACCTCCAACAATTCATACCAGCCGAATGATTTTGCGACCGATTGATTTCAGTGATGCGGATTCAATTTATGCTTATGCCAAAAATCCAAATGTTTGTAAGTACACTCTTTGGGAAATGCATCAATCTGTTCAAGACAGCCAGGATTATATAAAAGATTATATTTTTGATTATTACGCAAAAGGAGTTCCTGAGCCTTTGGGAATTGCTTTAAAAGAAAATCCAAAAAAAATTATCGGAACCGTGGGTTGTTTTTGGACTTCAAAATCGGCTAAAGCCATGGAACTTGCCTATGCCATTGGCGAAGAGCATTGGGGGAAAGGCTTAGTTCCTGAAGCATCCAAAGCCGTTATGGATTATTGCTTTAAAGAGTATAACCTAAAACGAATCCAAGCTCGATGCAAAACAGAAAACAAAGCCAGCGCAAAAGTGATGGATAAATTAGGAATGACATTTGAGGGAACACTTAAATCAGCTGTTTTTCACCGCGAAAAATTTTGGGACATGCACTACTACGCGAAAGTCAGATTATAATTCTTCGGCAAAAACTTTCTCTGTGATTTTCCAGAACTTATCTTGTTTTCTGGCGATTACAAACGAAGGTAATCTAAAAAGCACTTGGTATTTAATAACATCTTGGGGTGTTTGCAATTCAATCGCAAGTTCGGGGCGTTTTAAGTGCGAGCGCAAAAAGTTGATATTAAATTTTTTAATCGAAGAAGGGTTATTAAAAAAGTGAGCCTCGCTGACATACTGGGCATCGTAGTCATAATATCTAATTTCTAGATAAGGATTTAAACTTTTATCATGCCGTTCTTCAAAAGTGATTTTATCAGGTGTAAGAACATGAAAATTTTTAGAAAGCTTGGCTTGTTTTAATTTTGCATCAGCATCAATGAGTGTTGCATCACATTTTTCACAAGCCTTGGCCGTAATATCATTTTCGCATCCACATTTGTGGCAAATCTTTGATCTAAAGCGATATCCACAAGGCCTTATTTCGAACGTCACTGGATCTTGAGCGGCTCCTCTGCATTTTCTACCAAAGTGTTCGTAAACAACGCCCTCATCGTCGGCGTAGCCCCAAAAATCATTTTCAAATTCGCACACAGGGCAAGTGACAACGACGGGAACAGTGTCTTTGGCAGGCCTTTTATCGCTGATTTCTGGGGAAAAAATATCATGTCCCATGCCAGTGTAATCTAAAATATAACAATCTTTTTTATCTTCAGAAAGTCTTAGTCCACGACCGACAATTTGCTGATAAAGACTGTTTGATTCCGTCGGTCGTAAAATCGCAATCACATCCACATGAGGAGCATCAAAGCCGGTTGTAAGAACTGAAACATTCACAAGATATTTAAATTTTTTATTTTTAAAATCTTCGACTATGGAAGTGCGATCTTTCATTTCTGTATCACCTAAAACTATTCTTGCATCATGGGCAGGTAAGTAAGTCATAATTTCTTCAGCATGCCTGACTGAGCTACTAAAAATCATGACCCCTTGTCGGTGAAAACGCTCAGTGATATCGATAATATTTTTAATGATAAAAGGGGTTAATCGTTTTTGACTTTTTAAAATCTCTTCGACGTCTTGGGCTGTGTAAGCACTATTTTTATCTGTTAGCTCAGAAAAATCATAACAAGTGACGGGGATATCAACTTTAACTGGAATAGTTAAATATTTATTTTGAATCATATAAGACAGCGGTAATTCGTAAACACATTGCTTAAAGAATCTTTTTTTATCGGTTTTTAGTTCACCACGCTGTGAATACTCGTAAATCCATCCTAAACCCAACCGGTAAGGCGTAGCAGTAAGGCCTAAAATACAAAGACCAGGATTTCGCTCAAGCATTTTTTTGATCACTTCTTGATATTGAGTTGCCCCTTCTTCGGCCACTCGGTGGCATTCATCAATAACTAATAAAGAAAAATTATTAAAAAAATCATCCGGGGCGCGGGCCACCGACTGCACACTTCCAAAAATGGCTTTGGGATCCCAATCTTTTTTTCCTAGGCTTGCAGAAAATATTCCTGCTGGTAAGTCATAGCTTTTATATTTTTCGTAATTTTGCTCAACCAGCTCTTTGATGTGAGCTAAAATTAAAACCCGTCCGTTAGCAATGCGAGCAAGCTCTGCAATCACCAGACTTTTGCCAGCCCCTGTGGGAAGTACAATCATAGCAGGATCACGTTTTTTTTGAAAAAACTTGATGGTGTTATTAACCGCTTGCTGTTGGTATTCGCGCAGCTTGTACATGGATTGATAATATTATCTTAGGAGGGTATTGCACTAAAAAAATTGAGATCTATTGACGAGCCTAGTAATTCCAAAAGATTAGCCTTTTTGATTCAAATTCGTTAGGTTGTTTATATCTTTCACCAAAGTATGTAAAACATGAAAAGTTTGATTTTATTATTTTTTAAGATCTTGCCATTAGGCACTTATGTTGTTGAAGACGAAGAAATTTCTAATGAAGCTCTTAAATCGCTGATGTGATTCAGCCATTTTTCTTAAAAAAGAATGCTGACTAAATTTGTTGTTTCTTGAACGCCACGAGCGAACTCGTTGGGAGCCCCAATACAGCCAATCAGCTCTTTGCCTTCTGCTACAATACTAATGAAGCTCCGGGTGCAGAAATTTTTGTCGTTGGAAGTTCCAGGAAGTTTTGCAATTTTATTTCGTAAAAACTCAAAATCCTTGCCTGAAATAGTGCGAACCTGTTTAGCACTTGAATTGCTCGAAAGATCGACCTGTCCACCAATTTTAGTTTTTACGATTTTAAAAAGAGAGATTTTTTCACCGTATAAAACTTTAATTGTAATCGGTTGATGATCTATCTTCTTTGCATGTGACGGCGAAATAAACAAAATCATCACGATTAAAAGTAATAAGATTTGTTCTAAACTTTTCATTTAGTTCCCTTTTTACTGTCAGCACTTTTATTTTGTTGTGGGATAGAATGAAGTGGAGCATCAGGCGCTGTCATCACTTTATCAGCGTTACAATAAATACTATCTGGGTGCTTTTCAGGACATCCCATTTGCGATCTTACAGCTGGATTAAGTAGAAGTATTTTGTTGATTCGTTTCCCAATGGCCGGATGAACATCGAAATTATAATTATCCGAAGTGTTGGGATAAACCCAGCACAAGATTCTAGATGCGTTGGCATATCCCTCTCTGGCTTGCTTTGAAGTCAATTTATAGTTCTTAGCGATATAGGATGGTAAAACTTCAGCTCCTAACCAATCAGAGAAACTTTCAGTCACTTGATCGTTATTACAAAACGACGGTTTTTCAGTTGTCAATTCAACTAATCCACTCTTAGTGCTTTCATCAAAGTATTTTTTCTTGTTCTTCCAGAAGTTTTTTTGCGGCAGGTAGTTACGTTTTGCCTCGACCGACTTGGGATCTCTCAGGCACGCGATAACATTTTTAAAGGGATACTCTTGCTCCATTTTTTTTAAATCATTTGAATTTTTATATTTGAAACCCATGTCAGAAGGACCAAACGTAATGAGGCAAGGATCAATACTATGGGAAAGCTCGTGTGCTATTGTCATCGCTATATGAAATTCACTGGTTGATTGAAGTAGAAACCCAGAGCAGAACTTAAACGTATTTCTTTCAGGATTATATAAAGCGTTTGGCATTAAAAGTGTCGTCACAGCCACGCTCCCGCTATTAATTCCATAACCAGGATTGTTAAGTTCGGTACAATTAGTGCCGGCAAACTGAATAGACTTAATCTTATTCACCATATCTTTTTTTTGGTCGTCGGGAATGTTTGCTTTATTCAGTCGGTCGATGATTAAAGATTTAATTTCTGGAAATATTTTGTCTTTAATTTTCTTTTCCATGTCTGGATTTGATAAATCGCGGCCGACTTGTTCATTTAAATCTTTAATTACATTCTGATAAACTTCATTTTGCATGATGTAATTAACGTCTTCTATGCTTCCCATCCTAGCAAGGCTAGCTGAGGGCAGCAGGGGACTCAGTGTGTGTTTTTGCGCAAGCGTGCTTAACCCATCAATTAAATTTTCACGGCATGCACTGATATCACTGGCACTTTTTGAAGCGCATTGGGGTGAGCTTTTTAATCCAAGTCCCGAAATTGCTAAGTCTTTGAAATATAAATTGTCGGGATTATCCAATATTTTTTTAAAACGATCATTTAATTGCTGTCTTGTTTTTTCTCCATAGGCTGACATGAATCTCTGCATGTCAGAGGCACTTTTTACTGAACCCGTTACATCTTTGTAATTCCCAGGTGCACAAGAAAAACGAGCCAGATCATTGCAAAGCGCTGATGATTCTCCAAATGACGATAAAGAAAATAAAGTTAGGACTAGTGTGAGTATGATTTTGGTCTTCATATCCTATTGTCATTCGAAAGGCCTAATGACTCAATAATTTACGATTTACCCGGACTTAGAGACCTAACTAAAATCGCCAATCTGACTTTTGGCCAGTGACTATTTAGGTTTATGTAAAATAATCGACATATGTTTCGACATACTTGGCCCGAAGGGTTTTGAAATATCGCATAAAAAGCTGTTAAATCTAAGGCTTCCCAGAAGCGCCTTAATCGGCCACAGGCCCGAGATTTTCTTAAAATTATTGGCGATTTGAAAACCAATGCGATCGCCAAGAAATTCAGATTCAATAAACTGAAAGGGACCTTTTAAAACATTATTTTTATGCTTTTCAAAATCTCGGGGATTCAAATAATCAGTCAGGATGGCGTAGCCTCCTGGCTCAAGAACTCGGTAAGCCTCTTTAAGAGCGGCCATTTGAAGGGACTCGTTAAACTCCCAACCCACTAAACCATCTGATAAAAGCACCACTCGAAATGAATTATCAGAAAAAGGTAAATCCGACGCACTCGCGGCAGCAACTTTAAATCCGTTCCACTGACTTTGTTCAAGTAATAATTTTTGAACTTTAACTGCTGCAGTTGGTGAAATATCAATGGCCCAAACTTCAGAGCAAATATTTTTTAATCGATGCGTGAGCTGTCCCAAGGCGCAACCGATATCGAGAATTCTTTTGCCATCACCGATGAGCTTTTTTGCTTTATCAGCAACATAAACGTGGCGAACTTGTTCAATCGCTCGACGTGAATAATCCCAGGGCTCATTTTGTGAAGTATATTTTAGATCAAATGTCTCGACATACTTTTTAATATCTTGGGTTAACAGAATCGGGACACCTGATTGCAAAGCGTAACTGTCACCGTCGGCAGATTTTAAAAAGTCCCCATCTTGAACAAGCTTAGAAAGTTTACCAGGGCTTTTCAGGAGATTTAAATCAATCGTCATTGCTTTTCCGCCTTTGGAAAATATGCTTTTTATCGAAATCAAGAAAGGCTTATTTTAAAGAAATATGGCTCAGTCTCGGCGGATGGACGCAACAATTGTTCACTCCGCTACAAGTGAGCAATTGTTGCATTTCAAATCCGTTAAGTCATTTAAAAATGAGACTTTTCTAATACCTTTGCTGCTTATTCGATTTCGAGTTTGATTTGAGGTTTTGCCTTGTGAATCTCGGTACCTTGAGTTTGATAACAATAGGCCTTGACAACATACATCAATTAGATGTATGTTGTATGCATGGGCACCATTTTAGTTTATCGGAACATTAGATTTGTAATTCACACGAAAGACCATCTACCAGCACATATACATGCTGTTAGCCCTAAGGGCGAGGCAAAAATTGAACTTGAATCATTGGAGTATTTTTTCTGTCGTGGGTATTCGGAGCGCGATTTAAAAATGATTATTAATTTGGTAAGAGAAAAACAAGATATTTTAATGGAGGCATGGAATGAAATCCACTCGTAAGGCAGACATAAAATTTGGTAAAAAGAATCTTTTAGCCGAGGATGAATTCGATCCTAAATATGGCAAGGAACGAATCACGATTTTGCTTGATCAACAAGTTGTGGATGCTTTTAGAAAAAAGGCACAGGATGAGGGAAAAAAGTATCAAGCCCTTATGCGCGACAGCTTAAAGGCGGCTGTATTCACAGATGACAAATCAGATTTAGAGAAGCGTCTGGAAAAAGTCGAAGCAATCATTTTAAAAAAACATGCGTAATCTGATTTTCCAAACAGTCCTTTTTAGATTTACAAGAGACCTGCTAAGACTTCGTTTACGCCAATGGATTCCTAAATGAAATTTGAAAAGAATTTAAAAGACATTTCATGGAATGAACTTGAAAGCCGAGTTGGCTTGCGAGTGCTTCAACGTGGTGAAAGTTATTTCAAAAACGGACGAGTTAAAAATCTAGCGACCTGCCCTGATGGATTGATCGCAAATGTCGAAGGCAGCGATGACTATATTACTCTTGTTTCATTTGCCCAAAACCCAGAAAAACCTGATTTAAATTTTAAGTGTACTTGTCCATATGGATCTGACTGCAAACACGCCGTAGCGGTGGTACTTACTTATGTCGATTCAATTAAAAAAGGTAAGAAGATACCTGAAGCTACCACTAAAGACTCTCGACTGAAGCATATAAAAGAGGGTCCACGTCGTGACGACCTCGAAGATGATTTTGAGGAGGCCGAAGACCGTAGAGAGAAGTTTTCAAAAAATGATCCCAATAAGGACATTACTGAATTCTTAGAAAAATACTCAAAAGACGCTTTGATCGAAATGATACTGCAACTTTCTTCATCTTACCCGGCGCTTCGACAAGATTTATTAGATCGCTCAAGACTTTCCAGTGGAAAAACAAAGGAGATCGCCTCCAGCATACGAAGAGAAATCACATCCATTATGTCAGAGCCCGCGTGGCAAAGCCACTGGTCCGATGAAGGCAACTTGGCAGATTTCAGCAGGGTCGAGAAAAATCTGCTGAATCTTTTCAACAAAGGAACCTACGATGTTGTGGTCGATCTGACAAAGTTTTTACTTGAGCGCACATACTCTTATATTGAATCCTGCAACGATGATGGAGATTCTGCGAGCCAAATTTCTCAATGCCTGGATATTGGCTTTCGGGCGTTAAAAAAATCGGCCCTTCTTGATTTTGAAAAATTAAATTTTGCGATCAACTCACAGCTACAAGACGACTACGAACTGTGCCGTGGAGCCTCTGAAGTTATTGATTCGATCCATGATAAGAACACGTGGTCAAAAGTCTCAGTTTAGAAAGTCAGAAATAAAAAAGCCCTGGAGTTACCAAAGCTTAATAAAAATTCAAGAAATATTTGGCTCAGGTTCCCCAAGCCAAATATGTTATTGAAATCATTGGACATGAAATCAAAATAACTACCAATCACTACATTTTCAAGGAATAAACCTTTCCCTCCTCTTTTAATGGATTGTGAAGGTCCAAACAGTCAGTTGATCCGCGAATATCAATACCGGCCAATCGAATATAGTGCATCATGGTTTTGAGCTGTCCCCATCCGCCCATTTTCATGACGCGAATTGGCTCAATACCTTTACTAAGTAGAATTGTCGCCCACGTCGCACGCAAACTATGAAACCGAACAGATGGAAGATTTAGTCCCATTAGAAACAGTCTAAGTTCCCGAGCAGCATCTCCTTTATCCCACTTGGGAAGTCGAGGCAGAACAAATCCACCACCAGGTGATTGCAACTTCAGTTCTTTAAGAACTGTCAACAGCGGTGGTGCAATTTCAACTAAGCGGTCATTACCGGACTTTGTTGATTTGAACCCGTCTTTGCTATTCCAGGCTGTATCGACCTTAATCGTACGATCTTCCAAATTCACTTTGTCCCAAGTCAATGCATACAGTTCGCCAGATCTCAAGCCGCTGTAAACTGCCATTGTCCAATGAGGATACCATTCAACATCCATGACCTTTGCCTGATTAAGTAAGATTCGAACCTGCTCTTCTGTTAGAACCTCTTTGAGCTTGTCGCCGAAAGTGAACTTCATTTTTGGAGCGGGATTTCTTTGAATTACTCCCAAATCGACGCCATGTTGAAAAATGCATCTGATAAATTTTAAAACAGCATGTTTCTGATGTTTCGATTTTTCACAAAGATCGTTCAAAATAACATCTCTAATTTCTTGAGTAGAAATTGAGTCTATTAGACGGTCTTCCCACTTCGGAAGTGTGTATGCCTTTAGATTTAAGATGTAATTCTGAATCGTCTTTTTAGATAAACCTCGGTTTAATGCATCCTCTTGCCAACTGTTAATTAGATTACTCCAAGCCGGAACAACCTTCCGGTGAAGCCTAAGTTCGACTTCTGCCACAAGATCTCTCTCCGCTCTGCGAGCTTCGGCTTGAGTTCGAAATCCCTTTCTCCTCAAACTCACCGGTGGAATTTTTCTTGATGGATGACGCTTCGAAAAAAACGCCCTCCAAGTATTAGTTGTGCTGTCATATTTAATTCCCATAAAAGCCTCCCATTTTTTTTGAATGTAAAAGCTTTCTGAGATCACCGAGATAGTAGCGATTTGACCTTCCTAGTTTAGAGTAGGGAATTTTTCCATTTGATGTCATATTCCTTAAACTACCTGCTGGAATTTTCAAATAAACTGCTGCTTGCTCGGTTGTCAGCCATTCCTCTTCGATTTTCAAAGAACTGCAATTAATCTCTGCATTGATATCATTTTGTAGATTCATTTGGAACCTCCAGAATTTTCCATAGGAAATTTTGCAATAAATCTTTGCGTTGGTTTCCTACCATTAGAACTTTCAACGAATTTTTCTACCATTTGTGAATGGATCAATTCATCTAATGCCATTTGAATGTCTTCTTTTGATTTGTTTCGATCAAAGTAATCACGAATTTCAGTCCGTGTTAAGCCGTCATCTTTTGATCGGATTGCATTAAGCAACTCGTTAGCCATTGGATTTTTTGACTTGTTCCCAAACAAATAAAAACTGGAAGACTCACAATAGGACCAAAATGCTTCAGCGGCACGTAGATGTTGAATTTGTATTTCAGATGAACAGTCCACTAGTGCGTATATCAATGCCAATCTCAAAATCTGAGATTCTGCTCTTGCCGTCATAGCACCAAACAATCCTCTCCGCTCTTCTGAATATGATTCATAGATTTCAATCCAATGATCTAAAGCTTCACCCGGAGCAATCCTAATTTCTCCAGCAGACTTTGCAAATTCAACTGCTTTACAAAGCTTTAATATTGTTGGCTCCCAATCTAAGGTATGTGCCTGACCGCCACTTGGTAAAAGTCGCTTCCTCTCAACGCAAATCCAAATAAATCTGTTACCAAATCCATTTGCCTTCTCATTATCCTTCAACAACTTATTCAATTCCTCTTCAGTAATATGACCAATGACTGAAATATGAGGATTTGTGGCAGTTGCTTTTGATTGACGAGAAAGAATAGCAAGATTTCTGCTATCCCAAGCATTTCTAAGAACAGGTGAAAGTGTATTGCCTTCTCGGTCCAAAACCCTGAGAGTTGAAGCAAATTCTGTCTCTATGAGCATTAGTCTTTTGTCGGTGACACCTTTTTCCTTCTCATCTTCTCCGTCGCGGACCTCCCATATCAATCCTTCACCGCTTGCCAAACCACTTTTATTCCTGTTTTTAAACCACGCACGATCTACGACTTTTACGATATTCATAACGTGACTGAGCGATGTCCCTTTGCGAGCCTTTGATGATTTACCAACAATCACTGAAAATAAATTTGAATGATGTTTTGTCCCATCAACTCTGACAAAAGACTTATCACCAAAGATACTACCCAGTGTTACTAGAAGCTGAGCTAAAATTGCAACAGGATCTGCTTCAGTATGCGGTTCAATGAGCTGAACTATTGTTTGTAGCTCGCCAAAGAAAGCTTCATCACCGATAGGTTTCGGCCATTTTTTTCTCTGAGTTTCGCACTCATTCGTCCCGAATAGTTTCAAATTAATTCTATTAAAACTTTTTTCCATACTCTCAACTAACCATTTCGCGTTTTGATTAGTGGTACCGTGACGCATGCCAGGTTCTGAAGAATCAGATAAATATGATGCCCGAAAAAATTTTTTATCGTATTCGACCACTTTACTTGCGATTTCGTCTTTGTTTTTACCTTCATGAAATAACGCGAAAACAAGATTTTTTAGACGATTATGTCTGCCTTCTCCCTCCATACCAACTCGTGCATCAAAATTTGACAGAACTTTTCTCACTGTGCCGACAAAGTTTGCAGGTAAAACAGGAAGTTGATCTTTAGAAATCTCAAGTAAGTCATTTTTGGATGTCCAAACATACGGCATTCCAGTCTTTGAATGTATTGAAGGAGGTATGACGGTTTGTCGCCCATCCGAAAGCAAATCGATTACCGTAACTGAACCAACTCTCAATGACTCTGACTTTTCACCATTATATTTGTACGCCCTTGAAAATCCTTTAGCTCCTTTCTTCTCCACAGGGGAATCAGGGATGAGCGTCTTAATAGCGTTATAGATTTCGGATTGCCACTTGTCGTTTATATCTAAGTCTAAATCAATCCAAACAACTCCCGATGCCGGACCACAACAAATTCCAATATTATTATTCGGAAATTTTTTTGACCAAGTAGCAACCTCTTCAGATGTTGTTAGTTTTTTACAATAATTAGACCAGTCATGAAAAAATGGTGCTTTTGTTCCTACCTTAATTGGAATAACTGAATATCCTTTTTTCTGATATTCCCCGGAAATTTTAGCAAATGCCATTTCCAACCTCCAATGCCGAATCTGAATAGCTTGATTGCATTAGGCTTTCCTTAAAATCCATAACTTTGAAAAAAGTATTTTCCCTCAACCTAACTTTCATAGAAAACTGTGGATAATATCTATATGCTCTTTCGCTTGTAATTTTGAAGGATAATCCATTTAAACTACATGCGAGTGCCAAAGAGGAAATATCGATATAAGTGCCCAATACTTTCTCAAGAAAATGAATCCAAAATCTGTTGTCGTCTTGATAAAGATATTTATCATCGTTAAACGTGTTTTCATCAAACCACTTTGATATTTGTATAACTGTTTTCAAGTTCGCATAATCTAAGTCTAAGCCTAGCTTGTGAAGCACAAAAAAATCATAGTCATTTTGAATAGCAAAGCCTACAGCTTTACTTAAAGTCGAAAAACTAAAAGCGTTAATTGAAAGCTTATTTTGCATAAGAATCTCCTAAAAATTTGATGTTATTTAAATTAACAAAAAAGGAATCTAAAATTTCGTAAAAAAATGCGAAGAATTTCGCCCGATTCCTCAATTTCTATAGAGGTCTTTATGCATAAAATTTTTTTCGGAAACTTAGCATATTGGATAAGTCGTTTTGGTTTCGACTTCCAAATCTCGCAGCATTTCGGCGCAAGGAGATGCCAAGATCAAAACCTAAAATTAAATTTTCAACAACTAAAATATAATGTTTTATAACTAACTTTATTTTTTAGATTTCGAAACAAAATGTAAGTGAGTGATCAGAGAGGGGATTTTAAAATTTAAATGCGGCATATAATTGCAAAAGAATTTGTGCTAGTACTCGAATTAACTGCAAGTATTTATTGAGCGGTTCGACTCTCGTGCTCCCTGCCAATCATTTATGTTAAACAAAATATTTTTCCTGAACTACATAGGACTAGTCTATTTCTGTTGAATTGTTTCGCTTTGAAGCGAGTAATTTTAATGAGTAAAAAAAGTCTTGCGAATCAAATAAATAAATTGCTACAGCAAACATTGGTGATTTTTTTGGAGAATAATTTATATCTACTCAAAGTTACTATTAGCTTATATGGATCACTAGTACGTATTTTGGGTATATCAATTTTAAGCAATAGTAAGGATACTTTCTCAATTGTTATTTTTTTTAATCTTTCGACATATATAAAAAACATTTCTATTTATTAGCTATAAGCTCCACTTTGTTAAGATATAATTTTCTGAACCCCAGATTCGTCGTTTATTCTTATCAAAAACCCAGGCTTGCTATGGGCTAAGTGATCATAAAAATTTATGAGTAACTGTTTTAAATCTTCTTTCAGAATAATAGATTGATTACAATCAATACTAGAAAATGCGAAGGCAAGAAAATCTGGACCATTTGTGTAGAATGCGTTTTCTAAAATTATTGGTATCAGGTTTCTTAAGGAAGCTGATTTAGACAAATTGAATGCTATTAAAAAAGAATTGAACCAAGCTGCGGAGTCCATATTATTCAGGAATGCACTCCATAGAAAACACCATAAAGCATCCTCAGGCTCGGTTTCGGAAAGCGAAATCCCCAAATTAAACCACCCCAAATCACATAGAAAGTCGAACTTTATTGCTTTAATATAATTCTCAGTGGTCTGCGATCCTATATTTAATAAATTTATAGCATCATCAGTAAGTCGATGCCCATTGCGAATAGAAAATCGTTCTTTAATTTCAGTTAAACAATGATGCTTAAGAAGCCAATAGGCTGTTTTTTTTCCATGCGATTTTTGGTAATACTTATATTGAAGTAACGCTTTATCGATTTCTCCCTTTTGAAGAAAGCAATCTGCTAATTTTGGACGCAAATCTTCTTCCTCGGAAAACTTCAAAGCATATTGATAGTATCGCTGAGCCCACAGATACTTATTTTTGTTATACATTTCTGCCGCAATTTCACTCCAAAAATATGCTCTATATTGATAGGAGAAATCAATTTTCCTTGCTTGATTATAATACTTAAGACCCTTTAGCCCATGCCCGGATGAGCCATAAAAATTTCCAAGAGAATAAAGTGATGCGGCAATATGTCCAAAGTCGGCTATATCAATCGCATTTTCGAGATTTATCTCAAGTAATGACTCAACAAGATTAAACTGTTTTTCATCACTCTTGCGATAATTTCGCATAAGTTTCATCAAAAACAACATACATGCAGGATATTTTCTTTGATCAATTACAAATTTTTTAAATATTATTTTTAGATCTTCATGGCGATTACATAAAAATAAATCCTTTAAGAGATTCCCTAAAATTTCATTATTAACAAAATCTTCACTTTCAATGTAATTATCAACAAATAGTTGTGCTGAAAAAATTGACATTCCTACCGATGAAAATAAACACGCAATTCCCATATTTACTTTAGAAAGAATTTTTTTGTAGTTAGTATGTTCAAGCCCCTCAAGGTCGGTTGAAAAAGTAGCACTTCCTCCACCCAAAGAAATTAATAGTGATTTCTTTGAAAGCTGTACAGTTCCAACAAAATCTATTTCGCGTTTAATTAAAAAGAGAGAGTGTTCTTTTTGGTATTCTTTTAAAGCTAAATCTAAGTTAGATTGAGAATAGCAGTTATCAAGTATAAAATTAAAATAAAACGGTGGCCGTAAGGATTTCTGCTTTAGAGTTATATAGTTTTTGGTATCTTGAACCAATAAAGGCAAGCATGTAGTTGTTAGCCTTCTTTCCAAATCAAAGTGGACAGTAAATTTTTTTGTGTACTCAGATATTCCTTTTTTATTCTTGTCGTGCGCCCAGCGAAATAAAAAAAAGTCTTTGTATTCGATATATTTTATTAGGAGCACTGGATATTGCTGTGCTTCAAAGTAATTAAGCGTTGATACTTTAAATTGTTCTTGCTTCCACTTTTCTTCGAGTTTCGATTTTGTTGACTTAGATTGGACATTGAATTTTAACCCAGTCGCAGTTTCGTTTTCAAAAATTTCCACTTCTAAATCAATTCCATAATCATCTTGGCTAATATGCCGAACTACCCATTCAGAAGGAATGAAGGCTACAAATTTATTTACAGCCTTCGAACCTATTTGATGTTGTTTCGGTCGTTTTGGCATTTGGCGCATTATTATTCCTGTCTTTTGTAGAAACTAAAGTATTTTGAAATTTTAGTTTCTGTTTAAATTCACCGGTACCTGAATGGCATACTTATTTCAAGATGCATACCCCCTCCCCCCGGTAACAAATTAGTTTTCCTTAACAAAGTGTATTACCAATTCTTCCAAGACTGATGCCATAGAAACTTTTTTAGTTTTACATTGCTGTTTGAATTTTCTCATCATTTCTTTTTTTAATCTAAATGTGTAGTTCTCTCTCTCTTCAATTCTCTCGCGCTGCTCTATTTTGTTTAGAATTTTGGACTTTGAAAGATGCCTCATTAAATTCTCTCCATATCATTTTTATACAATGCAAAGTATATTCTGTTTTAATATCGGTTCTTTTGGTATTCTTAATGCATGTCGTTAAGAGTTGCTTGCTATTTAAGAGTTTCTACCGAAAGTCAGTCTACTGAAATTCAGAGACGGGACATTGAAATTTTCATAAAGAATAGAGATTGGACTGTTATCGAATTTTACGAAGATAAGCTGTCAGGAGCTACAACTAAGCGGCCCTCACTTCAAAGATTATTGAAAGACGCTCACTCAAAAAAGTTCGATGTTGTGGTTACATATAGATTAGATCGTTTTTTTAGAAGCTTGAAAGACCTACTAACAACAATTCATGAACTACGAGATAACGGTATCGATTTTGTTTCTATAAAAGATAACATTGATCTTACGACCTCATCTGGAAGGTTAATGCTTCATTTGTTAGGTGCAATAGCTCAATTTGAAAGAGAACTAATTCATTCTCGTGTAATGGCGGGTTTGCAAAATGCGCGAAAGAAAGGAATTAAGCTAGGTCGACCACAAGTTATTCCTATAGAAGATGTGCTAATTTTAAGAAAGGCAGGTTTAAGTCTTGGTCAAATAGCTAAGAAGCTAAGGGTATCAAAATCTGCCGTCCACAAAACCCTAAAGAATAATCCTGTTCCAAAATCGTCCAATAATATTGAAATCATTGAAAATCCAAATCCTGAAAAAATTGGTCACAAAACTTTAGGTTTGGGAACGATTGATAAACCTCCGAAGGAAAATATCAAGTGTCATGAAAGGGACAAAAAATGTCATGAAGGGGATTTGCATGTCACTAGTGACATGAAGGAGTCCAGGAAATGATAGCAAATCCGATTAGAATAGAAGCTATGAAACTCGCACCACAATTAAAAGGGCTCCTCCGCCAAAGAGGAACTACTGTCACACATTTGGCAAAAGCAACTAAGATTCCTGTCCAAACTATTTCTAATTGGTTATCGGGTGCAAAACCTCGGGATTTTGATCAAGTAAAGAAGGTTGCGGACTATCTCAAAATCACATTAGACGAGCTTGTCTATGGTGAAGAGCCACGACTAACTACAAGCTTTGAAGACTTTAGAGAAGAAATAAATGCAGGTGTTTTTGAGGTAATTTTGCGAAAGCCTCGCAGAAAATGAGACTAACATGAATACACCTCTGCGTAAGGTTTCTAAAAATGTTATAGATATTTTGAAACCAAGTATTTTTCTTTTATGGCAAAAGTATTCAAAGCATTTTCCGTGGAGCAAATCCCAAATTTCTATTGAAGACTTTGCTTTTGACCTAGAAAGAATCGGAGCTATTGAGCTATTTCATATGATGGATACTTCCACTCCATTAAAATGCAAAATTTTATCTGAAGACAAAATTATTAATTACATTAGGGACAAAAAGAACTTCTGTTTTTTAGCTGACATGAGAAGGATCTTTTACAAACTAAAAAGAGGCTTTATTTATGAATAGAACATTACTGCACATTTTCAAAACACTTCTAGGTATGGCTGTCTTAGTCGTTTACTCGACTTTAGCTTCTGCTGAAGAAAAACATGAAACTGCGTCTGACCATCTTAAGAAAAAATGCATTGAGAAAATGGACTTGAAGTCATGCGAAAAAGTGAATTCTTTCTGTAAAAAAAATGACAGTGAGGCATGCTCTACAATGGCTGTATATTGGCATTTACAGGGAGATAACGAAGTGGCTTTGAGTTTTGCAAAAAAATCCTGTAACTTAAATAACATAAATGCGTGTAAGGCTTCATTTAAGTTGTCTGAATTAGCAAATCAGCAAATTTCTAATAAAAAGAGAAGTCTAGCGGTCGAGCAAAAAATTGCAGATATTGAGCGCGAACGGGATGACCGAAATGCCGCGTATCAAATGGAACTACAACAGAGACAGCGACAACAATCCATTTCGACCGGACTAATGATGATGGGCAATATGATAAATGCTCCGCCACAATATCTGCCACAGAATTCACAGCCGATAAGGTGTCAAACAACTTCAAATACACAAAATGGATTTTATCAGAGTGATACTACTTACTCGACTGAATGCAAATAATTAGAAAATTCAATCTTTAGTATAACTGAAAATCATTCTACAAACTAAATGCGTATTGTTAACTTGCATTACGTTTTGCATTGTATACTTGCCTTCAGGTACACTTTCGCAGAGGTGCAATATGGAAAAAATTCTTTCAACTTTAAATGTTAGTGATTTGGGCGAATTAGTTGAAGGGGTGGCCTTTAAAAATGCTTTAAAGAAAGTCCCTCAAAATCTTTTAAAGATAGGCACCGATGAGCTTGAAAAAAAAATCTCGCCTACAGTCACTGACTATTTTTTGAAAAATGCGCTCTGGAATGAAATTCGCAAAGCAGTCTGCTTTGACCAAAAAATTTTACCTGAGCATGTTTATACAGGCCTTTGCACCTATACCCATTGGTTTAATAACATTTTAAACAATCCAGTTAAACTTGCTTGGATGGTTTCTCCTTGTATGGATATTAGCTATGGTGTTCGAGAAGTGCGCCATTGGCTATTAGGAAGTCTACATAAGGTTTTTACAACAAAGATTGTTGATTCGAATGGTAATCCCAACATTAATGTAATTCGAGAGTTGGTTAAGGCCGGAAAGTATCTTTTTGATGTGGCAGATCCAAAAAAGTGATTTCTAAATCAAGACCTCCCATGGAGCTAACATGGCATACCTGGTAACGTTATAATCATTTTAAATAGGTTTAAAGGGTTACACAGATTTAACTGCTTATATTTTAATATAACAAAATATTTAGAAATAAAGTTATAGAAGGTCGTTAAAGTCGTTAGCCACAATCTTGTAGTTAACAATATCGACAACTACAGCGATGACTACAAAAGACTGCAAAATGGCTTACTGAGCATGATATTGGATGATATGAGAATTGGCTGACTCTCAGAAGTCTTCACACTTAATTAATTGTTATTGTTAATTTATTTTTAATTTTCGGAAAATAGACTTCAAGAATTAGAAAAATGGCTCAGAAGGAGGGACTCGAACCCCCGACCCAGCGGTTAACAGCCGCTTGCTCTACCAACTGAGCTACTTCTGAACGTGTCAGAAATTGAAACTAAAGGTTTCGAGGCCAACTTGTCAAGAAACTCAGCGATTTGCAGGGTCTTGTGGTGCAGGGTTTGTGTCTTTTTCTGATGGGTCGCTAAGGATTTTTGCAGGTCTTGGAGTTGAGTCAGTGGGGCTTCCCAGTAAAATTTGTGCCGCAGATCCTGGTTCTTTAAAGGCCTTTCCTGAGCGAAAGTAAGTCATCGCAGAAAAAATTCCTGCTAAAGCAATAAGCATAAATAAAATCTTGAGTCTTAGAATCCAATTGATGTTTTTCATAAGATTATTGTGCCTTTCTCGCCGTCTTCGAATAACCTATTTTGCTTTGCGTCGACCGAGCCTAAGAGACTTATCTATGCCCTTAAAATTATAAAAGCCAACCGATAAGGATTAGCTTTTATGAAAAGTTGGTGCGGACGGCAGGATTTGAACCTGCGACCACCTGATTCGTAGTCAGGTACTCTATCCAGCTGAGCTACGACCGCGCCATGGAAAGAAAGGTAGTCATACTTTAATACTGCATCGAAAATCAAGTAGCGAAGCGATCCAAGGGCCCAAAAACTAAATTTTATGAAGGGTTTTCAGTTGATCAAAGCCCTTTCCCTATGGCACCTTCTTCCCCATCGGTTCGGAGAAGTGGGTGAGTGGCTGAAACCAAGCGTTTGCTAAATGCTCGTAGTCCAAAAGGCTACCGTGAGTTCGAATCTCACCTTCTCCGCCATTCTTTCTCGTCGAAATCCATGTCCCCGTAGCGTCCCCATGAACTAAACGAAGCGCATCAAGTACTTAATTTCACAACCGCCGCACAGGTCCCCATCTTCGCGTGAACTGAAAATCACGTGGTTTATTCAAAACTTTGCTACTTGATGCTACTTCTTTTGCTACTTCGATTTCAAAGAGCGGAAAACTTTTTCAACGGAGGTTTTCTTTATGGGTTCTTTGTTTCGATTTTATTTTTTTTATTCGCTTAGCCGTGGTCTTGGCATTGGCTGGGCAACTTAAAACTTGCACGCTTACTATGATGGGACTTGCGGCTCAAAAAACTGAGCGCGGGATAATCTCTTATTCGAAATATACCAAGATGCTGACTTCGCCTTATAAAGGAAAATAGGGTCAGGAAGATGGGCACATCAACCTTCTCCGCCAATTAATATTCCCAACTTGGATAACTCGGTAGCGGCCGCATAAAGAGTTGGCTTTGAGATAGAGTTTTTCAAAATTTCTCCGGCGTGCGAAACTGTAAGCACAGGAGTCATCTGAATTGCACGGTAAGGCTCCAACATACCTCTGGACTTTCTTCCGCCGTTCTTTCGAATCAACTCTAAATCTTCAATGAGGCTGCCGATTGTTACGGGTCCGCCAGTTATTTTTTCTATAAATTTTTCATAGGGTTGCTAAAGTTTCAAATTCTGCTTAAAAGAATGGCTTTTACTTTCTCCATACAATAAAAAGTTGGAATGTATGAACCAACAACAAAGGATCCATTGATGAAGAAATTGATCATATTGGCTTTAACGACACTAATTTCAGCGACCAGTTTGGCAGGCGGATCTCCGTATTTGGATTGCACAGATAAATTGGACGCCACAAACACACTAAAAATTCAAAGTGGACTACCTGGCGAAGGTGGCAACGGCGTTTTGATTCAGTATCCATTTCAACAAGCGAAGAATCAAATTGTGACTAAAGAGTACAATCTCAAATGGACATCTGCTGGTGGTGTTGGGCCAGGCAGAAATGTCATTACGAGAGGCTATTCAAATCAATCTTACGGTGTGAAGAAACATAATGAGAAAAATATTCTTCACAATTTAGAAATTATTTATTTTTATGACAAAAACGACGAAAAAGTTGAATTAGTTGAAGCGACTTTAGTTAAAGCTCTGTCCATGATTAGAAAAGACTATAAAGAACTTTACACAGACGCAATGGCTACAAATTACACATGTGTTGAAAAAAATTAAAAATTTGATATTTTAAGAGAATAAGTAAAAGACGAGTCGAAGGACTCGTCTTTTTTTTGCGAGGATCCAAGAAATTCATAAAGTCGAAATTCAAAGCCCATCTAATGTACATGTGTCATGGTTCTCCATCAAAGACAGGGGCAGTCAGGGAATCTGTTAGAATGTTTTTACTAAGAAACATTTTATCAAAAGGCTACATAAGAAGTATCCAATAAAAACAGTTCTCTTTTTAAATCTTCCTGACAACAAAAGTGAAGAAAAATTTACTTGGAATTACTTAGGACAAGAATATTCCGTGAAAATCAGAATTAATAAACAACAATTAGTGAATACTACACATAGCAGGGATTTAAGTTGGCTGATTCCAAAATTGATGAAGATGAATACAAGAAAAAAGTGACGGATGTTCTTAAAGTGCCAGTAGATGTAAGCTCGAAATTATTCGTAAAAAAACCAGATGGCTCACAAGCTCCCTATTCCACCACTTTTTTTGAATAAGTACTAAATCTGATTAATCATTTTACATGTAAAATTTAAATCTACTTAGCTCGCTATGGTGAGCTTTGGGCATGGGCTATAATTTGCATTTTAATGAGCAGTGAATATGTCGAGATCAGGGGGACTCAGTGAGTTTTAGGCGTTTTATTATTAAAAAAAATGTCAAACTATTGTCTATGACATTGTTTCTTTTTGGGATTGTTATTCCGTTTCAAAACTGCAGCCCATCATTCAAAGCACTACCTGCCTCAAAATTAGATTTAGCCAGTGTTGGATCAGGTTCAATTGGTCCGTATATTTCGGATGGAACAAAAACAATATTTGCATGTTCTCCTGGAGCAGTGCGAACAAATTCAATTCTAAAATTAAGTAACCGAGAATTTTCAACCACATTATCTAATTTATTAAATGAGTTTAGTGATAACAGTTCATTGCCTTTAAGTAACGATGCTGAATTCAGATCGCTCATTCAAGTACTCCCTAACGATGTCAATTTATCAAAGTTTAATTTTGAAGAAAACTCATTTTTATTATCACCAGCCATGGTCAGCAGTTTATTTAATGCGACTTATAGAGCCGCCGTTTTAATGTCATCAGGAACGACGGGACTTTCAAATTACCCAAACACTACAAATTGTCTTGGAGCTGCAACAATCACACAAGCTTGTCACTTGTCTTTAGTGAAAGAACTTTCTGCGCGTGCCTTTAGACGACCCATTTCAGCGACAGAATCAACGCAGCTTGCAAATTCAATTTGGGTTTCAACTTTGACAAAGCAAGAATTGCTAATTGAAACATTTGCGACGATTGCCTCAATGCCCGATTTTATCTACAAAGCCTACAATATGGGTGCTGCTGATCCAACGATTGCAGGAGCTGTTAGCATTGCAGGTGTTGAGCATGCCAATAAACTTTCCTATTTTTTAACGGGTGCTCCTGCGACAGCGGCGCTTCGATCGATTGCTTCTTCAGGTGGACTTGATAATGCGGTCACTTTTAAAGCAGAAGTTGATCGTATGATGACGTCAAGTGCAGGAAAAGCTAACTTGCAGCGGCTTTTTCGAGAAGCTTATGGCTACGATGTAAATGGTGATCTGCAATACCCGGCAAGTTTTTTAAATGGATTTTCTACCGCCAATTTAAATCAAGCTATGGTTCAGGAAATGGATTACTTTTTTGTTGATGAGGTCATTGCAAAAAAATCTCGTTTTCAAGATCTGATGACTTCTAAAAATTCATTGGTCTCCAATGTAGCCCTTGGCCAAATTTATGGTGTCCCAGCAAACGCAAGCGTAGGAACAACATTGTCTCCAGATCGTCCCGGCTTTTTAACAAGAGCTGCATTTTTAACTAAGAAATCTGGCTTTTATACTTCACCCGTTAAGCGGGGACATTTTGTTATGGACCGAGTGCTTTGTGATCCCATGGGAGATCCACCAGCAAATGCACCAACAACTGTTAATGAAGTGCAAGATCCAGCTCAATTGGTTTCCACAAGAAGTCGATACGAGAATTTAACTCAAAGACAGGGAACATCCTGTGCTTCTTGTCATAATCAATTAAACCCTTATGGGTTTGCATTAGAAGGTTTTGATTCCTTAGGAAGAAAACGCCAAGTTGAAAGTATTTTTAATACTTCCTTAGGTCAACTTTTAGGAACCGTTCCCGTCGACACAAGAACATCAGTAACTATACATTCAGGAGCTTCGACTTCTGTTATCGATATGAATGATATGTCAGCAAGCCTTGCTTCTAGTGATAAAGCCATAATGTGTTTTACTAAACACTTGAAATCTTTTGACAGTCGTAAGGAAGCATCTTCTCAGGATTACTGTCATATGAATGATGCTTTAAATGTTTTGTATGGAGTTAACGGAAATCAAGGCACTGTTTACGATGCGATTTATGCTTATGTCTCGTCAAAAGCTTTTAGAACTTGGAAGTATTAGAAATTTTTTAAAGGGGTGGAGTTATGAGTATCATTTATTCGCCAAAGTCTCGCAGGCAATTCTTAGTCGGATCAGGTCAAGCCTTGCTGGCGTTGCCACTTTTGCCAAGTTTGATTCCTCAATATGCGATGGCGCAAGCGACGGTCGTTCCTCGAAGAATGATGAATTTTGCTTTTGATCATCATAATGAATCTCAGTTTTGGCCAAATCCCTCGATTGCATCAACGCCCGTTGGCGCCATAGGAGTTCGCGAAAGATTACTTAGCTCGATGGGGACTTCATCTTCAACTGTGATCAGTTCTTTGATGTCAAATCCACTTTACAATACATTGCTCGCGCAAAATCAAATTACTTTAGCTCGGGGTTTTCAAAATCACTTAAGCGGTGGAAATGGACATGTCACAAGAGCTTTTGGTGGTCATACCATTCATGAATGCGGAAGTTCATCTGAGGATCCCAATCATCGGTCTTCATTTGATTATTTAGTTGAATTATCTCCCACAGTTTATCCGAATCCATCTCCAAGTATGACGAAGGTCATTCGAATTGATTTAGATGGTTGTTGGACCTATGTGCAAAGGACAGGAACCCTTTCTGTAAACCCAGGGGCTCATGGATATGGTGACGTGCTAAAAATGTACAATGCTGTTTTTGCAAGCTTAACAAATCAAAGCGTATCGCCAGGGGATCTGACAAATACTAGAAAAACAAATATCTTAAATCGTGTTTTTCCAGCGTTTCAAAATTATAAAACAAATCGAAAAATATCCAGTGAAGATCGAGTACGTTTAGATCAACATCTTGCATTTTTAACAGACTTACAAAAAAGTTTATCTGTGGTTGTTCAAGCTCCGTCACTTGCGTGTACTAAGCCATCGACACCAGTTCTTACTGGTGCAACCAGGATGCAAATAAATAATTTGTATGTTGATCTTATGGTAACAGCTTTCAAATGCGGTCTTACTCAATTTGGTTCATTGAACTTTGAAGCTCAAGATCCTTCTTGGATCCCTGGTTATACTAGTGGCGCCGGATTTCATGGTGTCATGCACGGGACTTTAGGAATTCCTGCTCAAAATAATGGTTATGAATCCTTTCATAAGTTTGGCTATGACTTAATAGCCGATCGATTCTTGGCTCCGCTCAATATCGAAGAAGGTTCAACAGGTCGAACTTATGTCGACAATATGATTACGACAGCATTGTCCCACCTAGGAATGCAGTCTGGAACCGCGCTCGGAAATCATGGGGATGGTGATGTTCAGCATACAATTTTTGGTTCAATGGGTAGTAAATTGCGAGCCGGTCGCTATTACGCGATGCCTACAGCAAACGGAAGATTACCCAACAATACATTTATTATGACTTTGCTTGAGTTGATGGGAGTTCCAGCTTCTGAATACAATAAGAATTCATCAGTGGTGGGGCAGGGATTTGGGTATTACGGAAGTACAAGTGCAACTTATGGGTCGAGATTTTATACTCCAATTATTGAAATGCTGGCTTAAAAAATTGGATGTCAGAGGATATTCGTATCATGAGCTGACAAAGGAGCTCGTTCTAGGGTCGGGCTCTTACGTATCGACAATGTCGCACAATAAATCCAAATGGTGAATTGGTGGCCTCTGCGCCTCCCACTCGAGTGGGTGAATATGTTCATACCATAAGTGGTGGGTTGACTTATCATTACACTCAAAACCTAAAGTGCACCAGAAGCGCAACAAGTGGGATGATCAAGTCGATGGCAGTAAGCAAGTATTCAGTGTATGTGGGAGACTCTTTCACACTGACCACTTGCTTAATCAGTCCCATTGCTATGAATTAATTGGTTATTTAAAAAATTTCTAAAATTTGTCCATGGCTTGTTGCTGGAGGAATAATTCCCAACATAAAAGACAATGTCGGTGCAATATCAATTATTTTTGCACGTTTTGGATAAATTCCTTTTTGAATACCAGGCCCTGAAAAAATCAACGGAACCGTTCGATCGTAGGAATATCCCGTCACATGAGTCGTTAAATTATTACTTGTTTCCATATAAAAAGGTCTTGGAATTAAAATAATATCTCCACTTTGTTCAATAATATATTGTCTTAAAAATTGTTGGCCTATTTCTCCAGGGGGAAGCTGACCTTTTCGATATTCGCTTGAGGTCACAACAAACCAAACTCCAGAAAACTCAAGAAGAACTTTTTTAACTTCAATCTCAACTTCTGAAAGATCTATTTTTTTTTCAGCCAAAGTTTCCCGGTCAAAATAAAAATTAAGAGATATGTTACTCACAATCCATTGATTATTTTTAGGTCGTCCGTATTTTTTATCTAAATGACTGTTCACTTTTTTAAAGATTTCAAGATAATCCAATTTCCCAGCTTCAAGCTTAGCCTTAATTGCATATTCATTAGTCGGAGCCACTCCGTGGTCGCCAGTTAAAACCACTAAAGTGTTTTTTAGTAAACCTTGGTTTTGTAAAAATCCAAAAAATTGCGCTAAAAATTTATCTTCAGTGACAGTCATTTCTTCAATTTCGCGAGAGTTTGGACCATGCCCATGTCCTAGCATATCGTGACTTGAAAGACTGATCGTCAAAATATCTGTGTCACCGTTTTTACCCAGTTTTAATTCCTTAACGGCTTTTGTCGCTAAATTCATCGTGAGCTCGACACCATAAGGAAGTGCTAAGGTTTTTGAATCACCAATTTTAGCTTTTCTGATAAATGGAATTTCATTGTTATCACTTAAGCCGCTAGGCTTTTCTTTTGATTCCCACACATACTCAGTGCCTTCTTGTTTTTTAATTTCTTCATTGGTTTTACTGACCCAGTTTGGAACAGAACCATCGGGGCTGTAATAAGTACTTGTGACCCACTGATTCGTTTTACTGTCAATCCACAGCACGTGATCAGCTCGATGTCCTGCTAGCATTACGGCAGCTCGATCTTTTATAGAAATGCCTATCACTTTTGATTTATAACCGGCATTTTTAAGTTCGTCTCCCACTGTCGTTGTTTTCAGACGACGAGGAGAAACGATATCTTTATCATCAGATGCGCAATAAACTTTTTTACGAGCGACTTTGTCATACCAATCATTAAGAATAATTCCATTCATATTGGGATGAGCCCCCGTTAGAATCATAGCGTGGCCAGGGCAAGTGATGGACTGAAGAATATCAAATTCAGCTAAAGGAAAATAAGCTCCTTGCGACATCAGATATTTAAACCCGCCAGGACTTTTAGCACTCGAAGCTTGAAAGCGATTTTCAAAACGAGTTAAAAAATCAGCCCGCAGTTGGTCAACAACAAGAACTACGATGAGTTTTGGCTTTGCAACAGACTTTTTCAGAGGGGCAGCGATTGAAATTGAGCTGCCAACAAATATTGCTAGAATGATTAAGATTCGCAAATGAAACCTACTTGGCTAATAGTTAATAAGAAGATGAGTGACTTCAACAATGCCAGTCTCAAGATTGACAGTGTCTTTTAAAATTTTATCACCTGGGATCTGCGAGACTAAATCTTTATAGGGAAAAATAGCTTGAGTAAATTTAGAATAATTAGAGGTTGTAGTGTAAATGATTTCAAATTTTATCTTTGCATCATCTCCAAAAATTCTTCTTTTGGTAATGATTTCTTTAAAAGATTTGTGAGTAAGTTTTAAAGGTAAAATAAGATGAAGCGCGCGATCTTTTTTGGTAAAAGTAAAGAAGTTGGATTTTCCAACTTCGGTGCATAATTGTTCTTTTACGTCGCAGATCGAAATTTTAAATGAAATGGGCTGATTCATATAAAATTCGATATCATTTGTTGATAATACGTAGCTGAACTGCAGATCTTTTTTAGGAGCTGCAACAGCAATCAGCGGACAAATAAAAAGAAGCCATGATTTCCAATTCATATTCTGGTAAATCTTACTAATAGAAAATCATGGGGTCAAAGGAAGATGAAACACAGTCAATTTATGCTTGAAGCTATTCGTTTGTCGCGGATTTACATGATGAAAGGTCACGGAGGTCCCTTTGGAGCCGTGATCGTTAAAAACGGCAAAATTATCGGGCGTGGATGGAATAAAGTCACTTCAGCGAATGATCCAACAGCTCATGCCGAAGTCACAGCTATTCGTGAAGCTTGCAAGAAACTAAAAAGCTTCGAATTAAGTGGCGCTATTATTTATACCTCTTGCGAGCCCTGCCCCATGTGTTTAGCGGCCATTTATTGGGCAGGAATTAAAAAGATTTATTTTGCAAACACCCGTAAGGATGCAGCCCACATTCAGTTTGACGATGACTTTTTATACAGAGAAATTTCTAAACCTTTACAGAAAAGGCAAATTCCCGCAAAGCAGATTTTACGAAAAAAAGCTTTGTCTGTTTTTGGAATTTGGCGCTCTAAGGTTGATAAAATTGAATATTAAAAGTGTTTCATTCTGAGATTGCAAAAGTTTATACATTGTTGCGGTTTTTTCTAAACTGCTAATTTCTTTCTCTAATAACGAGATCATGACTGGACTAGACTAAAATTTACGACAAAAGATCTAACCGACTAAGTCTAGTTGTCATTCTACATATTAAATTAAATAACTTAAAAACCGATATATTTCTGAGTACTTACTAAAGGATTACTATGTCGTCAGAGAGTCAAAAACACTCTAAAATCGCGGTGATAGGAATTGGCTGTACCTTCCCTGGTGCAAAGACCAAAGAAGAATTTTGGGAAGTTATCTTAGCTCGAAGACAGCAATTTCGTAAGCATATCGACGAGCGCTTGCCGGCAAAAGATTACTTTAATCCAGATAAAAAAGCTGAAGACATGTGCTATGGGAAATATGCTTCTTATATTGAAGGTTTTGAATTTGAATGGGCGAAACGATTAATTCCAAAAGTGACTTATGAAGCTAATGATATCGTGCACTGGCTTTCGTTAGATACGGCCATTCGAACTTTGGAGGATGCGGGTTATGATCCAAAGGCTCTTTCGAATTCTAAAACGGGTGTGATTGTTGGTAACAGTTTAACCGGTGAGCAAACAAGAGCTACTTCCATGCGCTTAAGGTGGCCCTTTGTTCTTCGATCATTAAAGCAATCGGGCGAGTTGGCAGGAATTAGTGACGAGCAAATAGATAAATTAGCAACTGTCATGCAAAAAGTTTATAAGTCTGTTTTTCCACCCATTAATGAAGACACTTTAGCGGGTGCACTTTCAAACACCATTGCTGGTCGCATTTGTAATTATTTAAATCTAAAAGGCGGCGGCTATACAGTTGATGGAGCTTGTTCTTCTTCACTGATTGCAGTGACTACTGCAGCGGATGCCTTGTCTTCAGGAAAAGTTGATATGGCCATTGCTGGCGGAGTCGATGTCAGCTTAGATACTTTTGAATTAGTGGGCTTTGCTAAAACAGGAGCTCTTACGACAAATACCATGCACGTTTACGATAAACGAGCTCAAGGTTTTATTCCCGGAGAGGGTTCTGGGTTTGTTTTATTAAAAAGATTAGATGATGCCTTAAGAGATAATAATAAAATTTATGCTGTTCTTAACGGCTGGGGTATTTCGTCTGATGGAAAAGGCGGGATCACCGCACCTGATAAACAAGGTCAAAGCAATGCTTTGCAAGCGGCTTACAGCATGGCGGGTTATAGTCCAGAAACCTTAAGCTTTATCGAGGGACATGGAACTGGAACGGTCGTTGGAGATCGAACCGAAATTGAAGGTATTGCTCTAACGATGCAAGCCTTTGGAGTGAATTCTACAGAGCGAGCTGTCTCGATGACTTCACTAAAATCGGTGATGGGTCACATGAAAGCAGCTGCGGGAATTGGTGCATTTATTAAATCTGTTATGGCAGTAAATCGTCGAATTATTCCTCCTACAGCAGGCTGTATTGAGCCCAATCCGATATTTAATACTCTAGCTAAAACCTTATACCCTGCCGTGCGTGGAGAATTAAAGTCCCATGAATCTGTGATAAGAGCTGGAATTTCTGCTATGGGTTTTGGTGGAATTAACTGTCATGTCACGATTGAATCAGGAACTAAAATTCCATATGAAATTAAAACAACTCTTCCCGAGTCAAAGCTCATTTGCACGTCAGAGGATTTTGAAGTATTTCCGATTTCATCTTCAAGTGTTGAGGGTCTATTAAGTAAAATCAGTCAACTTGCGCCAGATGCGGAAAGAATGAGTTTTGCGGAAATGCCAGATTTGGCCTCCAACCTAAGTACGCAACTAAAGGATTCAGAAGTCTATCGACTAAGTATCGTCGCAAGCGACCCAGGTGATTTAACAGAAAAATTAAAGCAGTCTGTTATTTTAGTTAAAGATAATGCCAAATTTGTTCAAAATAAAAATATTGTTAATGCCGATCGCACGATCACTTTTGGACTTAAAAATGAAAATCAAAAAATTGGTTTTTTATTTCCAGGGCAAGCCAGTCAATTTCTAAACATGGCCAAAAACCTTATTGAAAGATATGACTGGGCCAAAGAAAAATTTGAACTGGCTTCGGCCATCTTAAAACAAAAATATAATATGGATATCAGTTCAACGCTGTTTAAAGACTACTACAAAGCTGAAAATTCAGATCAATTGGCACTTTGGGAAAGTAATCTCGCGCAGACAAATTTAGCTCAACCGGCTATTTGCATTGCAACAGCTCTATGGATTGAACATTTAAAAAGATTAAATATTAAAGCTGATGTTGTCTTGGGCCATAGCCTGGGTGAGTTGTGCTCATTCTATTATGCTGGAGCCATTGATTTTACAGAGCTTGTAGAAATTTCTGCTTTACGAGGCCAACTGATGGCAGCCTCTTCGGAAAACTCTGGCAGTATGGCAAGTCTTGCCTGCGATAAAACCACGGCAGAATCGATTTTAAAAGAAGTTGACGGGTATGTTACAATTGCAAATATTAATGGCCCCAAACAAACAGTGATTTCTGGAGAAAAAAATGCCGTTTCCGCAGCTTTGAAAGTGGCTTCTAAATATCAAGTCCTAGGAATTCAATTAAAAGTATCAAATGCTTTTCACTCAAAGCTTGTCGAAAAAGCCTCCGTTGAAATCAAAAATTATTTTCTTTATAAGCGCGGAACAAGGTCTTTAACAAAAAATGTTATCACTTGTGTTGATGTAAAAATGTCTTCTGAAAATATTGATTTAAAAGAGTACTTATCGATTCAAATCGTACGCCAAGTGGATTTTGTGAGTTCAATTAAAAAAATAGCTCAAGGCACAGATCTACTGATTGAAGTTGGACCTGGCGATGCCCTATCGAAGCTCTACCAGCAAAATTTTGAAGGCCAAGGCTACAATAAAACTTTTAATGTCAGCAAAAAGAATTTCAGCTCTTTAGATTATAAAATTATGCTATCTGGATTATTTGTCCAAGGCGTTCAAATTGCATGGAAAGAAGTTTATCAAGACCGCTTAGTAAAATCTTTTTCTTCTTTTTCAAGCAAGACATTTATTGATAATCATATTGAACGTGATTTCCATGTTCCAGAACTTGGATTGTTGCGTTTACCAAAAGTTAAAACGGCTCGCCTCGCATTTGCTTGGAATCCAGAAGATATAGCAAACCATGTTTTTCAAAATGAAAACCATCACGAAGTTAAAGTACCGATGGTCGAAGTAGAGGGAACTGTTGTGAGTATGAATACTTTTAAAGCTCAATCAGTAGAAAATAAAAAAGTCAGAGAGTCGGTGATAGGGCTTATTTGTGATAGAACAGGTTTTGTTCCTGAGATGATTCGTTTAGATATGAAAATCATCGAAGATCTAAATTTAGATTCAATCAAAGCTGCAGAAATTGTTGCAACATTGATGGCAGAATTTGATGTCAGTGCTGAAGTTGATATGGCGAAATTGACCACAGGCACCTTAGAAGACCTCATCGTAGCCATTTCAGGTACGCCATTGAGTATTTCAGTTCCCCTAACGCAAGCTTATGCGGCGGCATCAGGAAGTGATATTGCTTACAGTCCTTCCCATCAGTCCAGAGGTACTCAGTTTAAATCTTCATCATCATCATCATCATCTTCTTCAGCCATCTTGTTTAAACCGACAGCCACAGCGCCTTTAGAACATTTAATTTCAATATTAAAAACCAATAGTGCAGGTTATGATAAAGTTAAAACTGCAGTCATTGGACTTATTTGCGATCGAACGGGTTTTGTCCCTGAAATGATTCGATTAGATATGAAAATCATCGAAGATCTTAATCTTGATTCTATCAAAGCGGCAGAAATTGTAGCAACACTGATGGCTGAATTTGATGTCAGTGCTGAAGTTGATATGGCAAAATTATCAACAGGAACTCTTGAAGATCTTATTACTACCAAATGGACGTCAATTGGGTGATCGAAGATTATTAAAAATGTTTGAGGGCACAAGAGAGATTGAGTGTGACAAAGCTTCTCAATACATGATCACTGAACTAGATAAGATGCGCCAAAACTGTGAGCAGATGGATGACTTTACTTACGTTATTTTTGACGTTGTGTAGGATTTCCTAAAAGACCCTAATAGAGTTCGATGAGGACAATGTTAGGGTTGATGAGGGAATTGTTAGGATTTGATGAGCATTATCAGACCGAAACAAAAACTTGTAAAAGTTATTTGATAGTGACTTTGAACTCTTAATAATAGGAAAAAGCCACCGATTAAAAGTCATGGAAAAAATAAAGTACTCTCAAATTTCGATAGCCTTACTTGCCGGACTTCTTAGCGCCTGTTCAATGAACGAGCAAGCGATAGAAGAACTAAAACTTTTAAAAGACAAGACTCTCAACCAAGAAAAAACAGCTTTATCGGTTTCTAGTAACACGATTCCAGCGGGCAGCACAGCGACAGTCCGAATCATCAAAAAAAATAAAAAAGGCACGGCCCTAAATTTAGGGCTTCCTCTTGAAATCAAAGTTTCTACTTCTGGAGGCACAAGCAAAGGTCAACTATCTGATGTTATAGATCATAAAGATGGAACCTACTCAGCAACTTTTAAAGGAATCAAAGCAGGCACTGCTACTAATATTGTTGTTTTAATTAATGATATTCCTTTCGAGGCTCCTAACACTACGATTAAGGTTGTCCCAGGGCCCGCTCATGCCATTGCTGTTTACAATGGAAGTTTTCAATTAGCACCCACAGGAAATTATTTGAACTCTGATCTAACAGCTCTTGTATGGGATGCCCATGACAATCTGACGCCAGGGGTTCTTGTTGATTGGACTGCAACAGATGGAACTTTAATCAATTCAAAAAACTTGACTGCGACCAACGGACTTTCAACAAATAACATAGCATTACCCAATAAAACTGGCACGGTGGCGATCACGGCAAAAATTCAGGGATTATCTTTATCAGCTACTTTCCTGGCAACAGCAATTCCAGCTTCAGCAAATAATTCCGCACAAAAAATCATGACTGAGGAAATCAATTTGACTTACATTAACGGAACAGTCTTAACGAAACTGGATGATGGAAACGGTGGATACTACATCGGCGGAACTTTCACTCAAGTTGGAAACTTTTCTCGCCAGCATGTGGCTCATATATTAGCTGATGGACAAGTAGATCCAGATTTTAACCCGAGTCCTGAATTTTCTGTGAAAAAAATGTTCCTAAAAGGATCAACCCTATTAATATCAGAAAACATTAATACAATTGAAGCTATCAACATCGATACAAATGAAGTGGCCGGCTGGAAACATGATTTAACATCGGCTTTAGACGATCTCATCCTGAGACAGTTATAAAAGTTTGAGTAGATTATAGAATTAACGCTTTATATGAGCCATAAATGACCAAGGAGCAGTTCTTTCCGTCGTAGGCTATATCATCACCATGGACACCTATAAGCTCATTGTGTAGGATTTATTTCATGTCTTATTGTGAAGCACTTAAAAATATGAAGGGCGAAAGATTAGTCCTGCATAAGAATTATCATGATAATTTCTATGGGTTTCCAATTCACAATGACAAAGATCTTTTTTGTAGATTAGTGATGGAGATTAATCAAGCCGGCTTAAGCTGGGAAACAATTCTTAAAAAAGAAAAAAACTTCAGAAAAGCCTACTGTCAATTTGAGATCAAAAAAGTCGCAAGATTTAAAGCGAAGGATCGTCAGCGCCTGATGGCTGATGCAGGAATTATCCGCAATCGACTTAAGATCAATGCTGCCATTGAAAATGCAAAAGCGATTTTACAACTTCAAAAAGAATTTGGATCATTCAAGAAATGGCTAGAATCCCATCACCCAAAAACAAAAGATGAATGGGTTAAAATTTTTAAACAAAATTTTAAGTTCACAGGCGGAGAAATTGTGAATGAATTTCTGATGAGCATTGGCTTTTTGCCGGGAGCTCATTCAAAAAAATGTCCAACTTTTAAGAAAGCCCTTAAGAAAAAGCCAAAGTGGTCATTGAAGTAAATTATAACAAAAATACACCTTGGCAACGTGGGCTTATTAATTGACGAAATGCTTTTGATTGAATGGCATCTGTTTTGGAAGACTTCCAAGTTTTAATACCTTCAACTAGCATCTTAATGGTCAACATGGGAGTCAGGGAATTAGCTTTTCCCACAGCCATAATTTCGCTAATTATTTTTTCGGGTTTAAAAGACGGATGATCATAAACTTGGTCACTGGTGATCTTTTCCTTTGTCATTTTATTAGCAATATATTCAGCAATTAAGCCTGTCACCGTTGGTGTCGCCATTGAGGTTCCAGACATATTGACACGGTCAATGGGGTTTTGAGCGTGAATTAAAGTTTTAATTCCATCCGAAAAAATTTTTGAAATATCTAAATTTAATTCGTGAAGCGAAGGCGTATCTTGCATTCCTTTCATATCTTTTCGGGTCATCGAATCGATTTTTTTGCTAAATTGATTCGATTCCATTAAATTTAGCCTCGTGAGGAGTTGATTCATTTTTGACATTTTATCGGCAACGACGGCGTTTAAATTATCAATCGACTTTCCAGGAATTGAAGATTTAATTTCTTCACCAGTGGAAAAAATTTGTGGAATATTAGGATCTAAGAGAATGTTTGTAAAGGGTGTCAGTGTCCCATTTGGATTGATACTCGCAACTGCCAATACGTTTTTGACCTGATTGTTTGGTGGTGGAGTTAATCCTGTTTGTTTAGCAATTTTAATCAATCGCATTGATGTAATTCCAACTGGGAAGGCTGATTTCGAAACTCCATCAATCCAGCCGCCATCATTTCCTGTTGCAATCATAAATAATGTTCCTTGAGCTTTTTGTTGGATTGTTTGCCCGATTTGAAAACGCGCAAACTCACTGAACATATCTTCGGTAAAAGACTGTTTTTTTTTATCTAAAGAATGGTTTTTATTAAAGGTCGTTCCTAAAGAAACATTAGCCAATTTAACTTGATCGCGACCAGCCGCTTCGACGGCACTCAAAACATCCTGAATAAAAACGGCATTTAAGGGTTTGGCTTTTAAATATTTTTCAACCATAGACAGAATGACACTGTCATTTATTTTCAAACCACCATATTCATGACTGATTTGGTTTTTTAAAGGGACAAAGTAAGGCGAATCCATGAAAATTTTAAATTTCTCTAAAAGATTATTTACGATTTCTCGCTTACGATCTTCTGACAACACGACGGTTTGTGTTGTCACCCGTATTGGAACGATACGGATGTTAGGATGTTGTTTTGCAATAACTCCAGAAACATGGGTTCCATGGCTATTGGAATTTCCTTCTTTTGATAAATAGGGATGTTGGGTTCGATAAACATAGCGTCGTAGATCTGAATGTAGTTTTTTGTAAGCAATGGGATCGGCCTCAAGTTGAATTAAGTTTTCCATGACTTGACCAATCGTTTCGATTTGTAACTTATGCTTATCAAGCATCTTACGTTCAAGTCCCATGATTGTCTTGTCGCTTAAAAGTCCTTCTAATGTGATTTTCTGAGCAGAATAATATTTTCTGAAAGCCTCAGCAAAACTTAAATCTTTAAATTGTTCATGAGCTTTGAATATCTTCTTGAATCTCATGATAGGATCATGAGCATTTACGCCTTCAATAACAAACTTCATGGTATCTTTTAATTCGTCTGGAAAATCTCGATTTGCATCTAGAGTTTTTTCTTCACCACTTCTTATCATAAGAAATTTCTCAAAAATTTCGAGTTTTTTTGTAAAATCCATTTCTCGGTCTAAAGTATCGTAAGCCTTTTTAATCAAATGAATAAATTTGTCTCCGTGTTCGATATCCGTAATATGCCACAGAGCTTCCGGATGTTGCCTTGATTCATCCATGATATTCCAAGAATTTAGGCGTTTATTAGTATCACTTTTAGTTACGTCGGCAGGCGCCTTTGTCGTCGAAAAGATCGCATTTTCTTTTTTATTCTCCATATACTCTTGTAAAGAGTTTTCTTGATTATGCCTAAGGTCAGAAAAAGCCAAAAAAGTGAAGCTGCTTCTTTGCAACCGAGCAAATAAGCTTTTCTTTAAATCAGCATCTGTCTGAAGACCTTCCATGATGATATCTTTAAAACGATTATCAAGTTCATCCATAAATTTTAAAGGTGATTCAAGAGGGTTGACTATTAGTCCACCTTTTAATGATTCAGCTCCAAATGCAAATAAAGTTGGATCTACAAAAACATGGCTGCCAAATTTTCCATTTCCCATGATGTCAGCACCAGCTCCGACGATCCGGTTGTTTTCAATTTTGTAATCAATTTGACCCACAAGATCTCGATGAGCAATATCAACACCGCTATCAATCACGCCGACTTTCAATAGATCATTTCGCTGACTGTCGCTTTTAACTCGTTCGATAATTTTTTCTTGGACCGATAATGGAATCTCACGCAACTGACTGCGCATCCATTCTAGTTGCTTAGGAAATTTTTTGTTAAAAAATGAGTCTGCCGGGTTTTGTGAATTCAACTCTTTACAGGCCGTTAAAGTAAAAACCATCAACATAACAAAAACTTGCAAGTGCCGGATCGAAAGTTTCACAAAAACTCCTTTATAATTTACTGTTCGGGTGAATTAAATGCGAAGATCATTCCAGTTTGTGGGTAGGGTATATTCGTTTATAAGGGCTTTAGATGACTAACTTTTGGGCGTTGACGAATCTAGGCCTCTAGAAAATTTTTGCGCTATTAAAGGGTTCATTTGATTTGAAGAGTTAATGAAGCCCCATTTGCTGAGCAGCTAAGAGATTATGAGTCCGACAAAGCAAGCGCAGATTTTCAAGCGAAGTTTTGCCTATTATTTGCTTTTTTAAGCTCTTCAAATTGCTCTTTTGTGAAAGTAATTTCTAGGAGTACGGATTCGTCTTTTTGTGGCCTAACATTTTCTTGAATTTTTAAAGGCAAATCAAATTCTTGAGCCAGAACTTGTTTGGTTTCAAAGCTATTGCAGTTTTCAAGTAAATCTAGAATTTTGGGACTTCAGGTAGCAAATCGCTTTGTATAAGATTTTAAAAAATAAACATAATTTAATCTCGCGTGACAAAAAACACCCACAAGAAGTATTTATAAAAACCTCAAAATTTAATTCAAATAACGCAAACATAAACCACAAGATAACGAAGATTCTTAAGGTCAGATTCCGACGATCCAAAAGCCAAGTTTCAAGACAGTGCTAGCCTTCGAAGATTCAAGTTGCTAAGATTTTCAGATATGAATCTTACATGGCTAGGAACGGCAGGATTTATTGTTAAAAGTGATCAAGGCGAAATGGCCTTTGATCCCTTCATCTCAAGAGGAGAAGGCGAGCCCTCGCCTTTTTCAGTGAAATCTTTTGAAAACACTCAGGCTGTCTTTGTAGGTCATGGCCATTTTGATCACACTTTTGATATTCCTCAAATTGTAGCTGGAACAGATTTAAAAGTTTTTGCGCCCGGACTGACAGGGCAGATTTTAAAACTCAGAGGCGTTCCCTCAGATCGCCTCATCAATGCCGCAAATAAAGAAGTTCTTTTTAAGCCATTTAAAGTCAGAGCTTTTCATAGTTCACATGTTAGGTTTGATTTGCCCCTTGTTTTTTCTACGATCAAAAGATGCGGAATCAAAGGCTGCTTGCAGGCTTTCAATATTGGGGCAACTTATCCAAAGGGGCTTGTTCAAACTTATCTTTTTGAAGTGAATGGTAAGAAAGTCCTTTTTATAAGTTCAGCCGGATGCAGCGAAAAAGAATTATTAGAATACCGCAAACTTGAAATTGATTATTTATTGGCTCCACTTCAGGGTCATACTTCAATTCAAGAAATTGCAGCCCAGCAAACAGCCATAATCCAGCCCAAAGTTGTCATCCCTCATCATCACGATGATTTTTTTCCGCCATTAAGTCAGAATATTTTAGTGGATGTCTTCAAAGAGAAATTAAACGTGATGGGCTTTAAGGGAAAAGTTTTGGAAATTCCTTTATTTCAAAGTTCGCAAATCTAATTTAATAAGAAACTTTAAAGCGCTCGATATACTGACAACGCTGGCAAAGATCTTCTACTAGTTTTTTCTTTCGAAAACCTTCAATCAAAGCTTGTGAGCGAGAATTTTGTAAAATTTCAACCAAAGGTCCATCTTGAATTTTCCCCAAAGGAATTGATCCTTCTTTGTCAAGACAGCAAGGGACAACTGTTCCATCAACCAAAATACCAAAGTGAGAGGATAGTCCATAGCAGGTGCCAGCGGTCCCGAGCACGGGCAAGTCCATAGCAGGCCAAATAAACTCCGTATCAAAGTGTAAATACAAGCGATCTTTAATATGAATACTTTTTTTAGATCGAACATCAATGCTCGATTTAATTTCAACTTGAAAGTATTCCTCAATTTGTCGGAGCATATCTTGATTTTGAGTTTTCGCTCCGCGAGGGTTCTGCAAGTTCCATAATCGAAAATTGATATAAAGGTCTGGCCGCTGAACAAGTGCCCTTTTTGTGTACTCAAATATTTTGTGCAAATACTTACTAGGATCTTGATCCGGAAAATTATCACTAAAGCTATGCAGTGAAAAGTTCACTTGCCGAAATGCTGGATGACGTAAAAGTTCAGACTGCTTTTCTTTAAGCAAGACACCATTCGTAACAAAAAATATTTGGACTTTAAATTCGTGGCAAATGTCCACTAGCTTTTCAAGCTGTGGGTGCACCAAGGGGTCCCCCATCAAATGAAAACACACTTGCTCGGTCAGTGGGGCAACCTGCTCAATAACCTGACGGAAAAGCTCTAAAGGCATCAGCTTTTTAGTGCGAATCACTTCGGGGCAAAAGCTGCACTGAAGATTACAGATATTGCTGATTTCAATATTGACCTTGTGAAATTTTTTAAACAATGTCTTGCTCCGTGAGAGCTCTATCTCATCGAAAAACCGAGCTTGTCACGTCCATTCCGTGGTGTGAAGATAGCGGACGGGGAGTTCCTGCCATGCTTTATCATTTTCAGCTTGAATTATCTGACATTGATCGCGGAATTTACGAAAGTTTAGATTTTCGTATCGCTCAGCATCCTTCTGAAACCGCGCCATATTTGCTCAGTCGAACGCTGGCCTTTGCTCTGAGTTATCAAGAAGGACTTGAATTTACTTCTGGTGGCTTAAATGATCCAGAGGCTCCTGCATTGCGAGCCTTGGGATTACATGGAACTATCAATTCATGGATTGAAATTGGAAATCCATCCGCAAGAAAACTTCATAAAGCCAGTAAAGTGGCAAAGCAAGTGATCGTCTACACTTATAAAAACCCTGATCATTTGATCGAAGACATTAAAGCAAGCGTCGTTCATCGCGGCGATGAAATTCAGATTTACGCTTTTGATACAAAATTTTTAGAGATCTTAGTATCGCATTTAAAAAAAAATAATCGTTGGACTATTCTGCTTCAGCAGGGTCATTTAAATGTGGGCACTGGCGGCATTTCGATTGCGACAATTGTTCGACGAATTTCTTAAAACTTATTCATGATTCAAATACAAGCCTACGCCACGCCTTCATAGACAGATTTTGTTATTGAATTTGATTATTACGGTTACAGTGAAAGATAAATATGTTTTAAAAATTAGAAAGGGTGTGATCGGCTTAGGCGGTCCTGGTTGTTGTTGTTGTTAAAATGTGAGGTGGAATTGCGATGTACTATCTTTGTGTCATCTTAGAACAAATCAATAAGCTAATATGAGACATAATAGTTTATAAAGACGTTTTTTAAAAATAATTAAATTTATAAGATATAATAAATTTCGAAACATTCCGATAAAGTAAAGTGAAAAAAAGGGGGGATTATCAAAAAACATATCGTTTTTTTAATTATAAGTTCAGTTCTAAATACAACATTTGCTTTAGCTCAAATATCAACAGATCCATATGTTGATGTTAAGGCTATCAACTATTCAGTCATGAGTGGAGTCGTTAAAGATACAAACGGCTATTTGACGAACTTTGGCAACAATGATTACGTTGGATTTAAAGGTCTTAATTTTGGAATATTAGGCTCGCGGTCATTGTCACTATCTGTAGCAGTAACAACTGCTAAGGCAAATCAAACTATAGATATACGCCTTGGCTCTAGGACAGGGATCTCAATTGGCAAATTAATAGTTGCGAGCACTGGTTCTTGGTCAACGTTTACCAATCAACGTGTTAGTTTAAATCAAAAAATTACTGGTACAAAAGATATCTACTTTGTTGGCATTGGCATTGGCGGTGACGGAATTGCTAATTTTAAATCTTTTAAATTTGTAAAAATAGCGCCACCCGCTATTACATTCACTAAAGTGCCAGCAAATAATTTGACATTAACTATAGGTGAATTTGAGTTTAGGGTAGTAACGAGTTCAACAAGTCGACAAATCCAATGTGCCTATGATTCGACAATATTTAGAGATTGTACAAGTCCTTTAGCCATTGTTTCGCCTGTTGGGACCCACAGATTTCAAGTTAAGGCCGTTGATTTGTTAAATAATTTAACAACATTTGCATCCTATTCATGGACTGTTTCACGAGGCTACATGCCGTATGTTAATCTTGCGCTTGCGCCACCACCTGAAGTTGGAACCTCTTTGCTTAAAGTTAAGCCTACCACTGAAATACCACCAGTTGGTATTGGCGCCGCTTCATTTCGAATCGAATGTGGTTTTTCACACATGGCAAATAATGATCCTATTGTTTTCCCCGAAAGAACAGGAGCATCTCACCATCATACATTTTTTGGTAATACCAGCTTGAATGCATTTTCAACAAATGCCTCAATAACCAGTGCCGGCAATACTACATGTAACGGTGGTATTATGAACAGATCTTCATATTGGGTTCCTTCCATGATTGATACGGCCAATGGTGCTCCAATTAAGCCGCTCTATATATTGGTCTATTACAAAACTCCAAGACCAGAAAAAGTAACCGTACCTCCCGCTGGATTAAGAATGATTGCTTACGGATCAACAAATACAACCGGCCCCTCTGGCCCATATGATAGAAAAAATCGCTACACCTGTAATAAAGTTTATGCAACAAGACAAGAGTTTATTCCAAGTTGTCAACCTGGTGAAACACTTGATTGGATGCTTGTTTTTCCTGATTGCTGGAATGGTCTAAACCTAGATTCAGCAAACCATCAAAGCCACATGGCATTTTCAAATAATGATATTTGTCCAACAACTCACCCAGTCCTAATTCCTCAGATATCTTACAACGTGCATTATCGTGTAGGTTCAAATGGAACTTCAAGGTGGAGATTGGCCAGTGATAATTACCCAACAACAAGCCCTGGGGGATATTCTGGACATGGTGATTGGATGAATGGTTGGGACCCTATTTTTATGAGGGGTTTTGTGAGAAACTGTCTGACTGCAAATAAAGATTGTCATTCACATCTGCTCGGTGATGGGCGAATGTTTTATAAATAATTGCTGTCGTGTTAAGGGTGTCCAGCCTGAGGAGGCACCCTTTAACTTATTCAGCTTCTCGAATTATTAATGAGGCGTTGTTATAGATATTAAAACTTTTAAAATGCTAAATGTTTATATTGATGCTGATGGCTGCGCAGTCAAAGATGAAATCTATAAAGTGGCTGCAAGATACAAAATGAAAGTTTTTTTAGTAGCTAATAAAGCTCTTTCATTCCCTATGGAAGCCAATATTGAAATGGTGGTTGTATCAGGAGGATTTGATGCTGCCGACGATTGGATTGCTGAAAAAGTTGACGAAGGAGATATCGTAATCACATCTGATATTTTGTTAGCCGAACGTTGTCTTAAAAAATCCGCCCGCGTGCTGGGCCCTAAAGGTCAAGAGTTCACCGAAGATAGCATCGGAGGGTCGTTGGCGATGCGAGAGCTTATGACTAATCTTCGGCATATGGGTGAAATGAGCGGGGGCCCAGCCCCTATGGAAAAGAAAGACCGATCACAATTTTTATCCAAACTTGATCAAATTATTCAATCAATTCGCAATAAAAATAATATTAGGTAGGATTAATAATTAAACCAACTGGCATCCGAACGAATAAGTTTTGCAGGAACTCCGCCAATTAAAGATTTCGCCGGAAAAGAACTCGTCACAACAGATCCTGCTGCGATGATTGAACCTTCTCCGATATGGACTCCTTTTAGAATCGTCACGTTGCAACCGATCCACACTCGATCTTCAATAATAATTGGTTGAGAGGTAGAATCCTGGCCCACGCTATGCCCATCATCATCAATTAAAGTCACATTCCATGAGATCGCACAATTTTTTCCAATTCTAATTTCTTGGCTCGCATAAATTTGACTGCCGTCGTTTAAATAACTGCCTTCTCCGATGGAAATTTTAGCACCCGGATTAGCATTTATCACGGCACCACGACCGATAATAGATCCACCTAAAGCGAGCTCTGCATTTTGACCAGCTCCAATAATAGTCACAGCTCGGTCTAAGCTGCCTAATCCTTTTAATCTAAGTCCAATAAAACATTTTTTACGGTTCGTTACATTTAACAGAGAATTTTTTTCGAATTTTGCCTGAATTTTACCTCGGCATTGAAAAAGCCCGAAAGTTTTCGATTTCAAAGCAAACTGAAGTGTCGCAAGGGGATTAACATCTAATATAAATCTAAAAAGTCTTTTCATGATATAAAGTGATTATAGTCACAAACTGAGTGACAAAGAAACTACTTCCAACCTTTTGTCAGGCCCTCGACTCCTATTTTTAAAATCAAAAGTCAGTTTTGAGTTTTCTGCATAAACCTTAAAAAAGATTTATCTGTCAAAAAAACTCTTACCGTCGCAGATCTAAAACAATAGCGATGTCGTCATCGTTAACCAAGATCGCCTCCAAATCGTGGGAGAAATGATTTTAGTTGCCAATTTCGCACTTGATACAATTATCAAAAGCGCAGATAGCCAGTCTATTTCAGATATATCGATGCTAGAGCAAATTTTAACAAAATAAAATTCCTTAAAATCATTTATTATTCATTTATCTTAAGGTATGAAGATCTTATGAGTAAAAGTGAAATTTTAAGATTAATGGCTGGTTTTCGTAAGTTTCGGGATAAATATTTTGCTAACGAGCATCCTCTCTATCAGCGGTTATCTACAGGCGGTCAAAGTCCAAAAACTTTAATTATTGGCTGCAGTGACTCTCGGGTTGATCCAGCCATCATTACTTCGGCCTCTCCAGGGGAGCTTTTCATTGTCAGAAATGTGGCCAACTTGGTCCCTCCTTATCAAGAGGGCGGTGGTTTTCATGGTGTGAGCGCTGCGATTGAATTTTCTGTTGTAAACTTAATGGTTGAAAACGTAATTATTCTTGGTCACAGACAATGTGGTGGCATTCGTTCCCTGGTATTAAACCAAAACACAAAGCCTAATGGGTTTGTTGAACAATGGATGCTAATTGCTCAGGATGCCAAGGACCGAGTCCTTAAAAAATACAAAGGTGAAGACGAAGAGAGTCTTTGCCGGCACGTCGAATTAGAGTCCATTGTCACATCTTTAAATAACATTCGTACATTTCCATTTGTTCAATCAGCGATAAAAGATCGAGGTCTTTCAGTCATAGGCATTTATTTTGATCTTGAATTGGGTCAGCTGATTGAATACGACGAAGAATTATGTGAATTTAGAAATATTGAATTTTAAAATTACTTTTTGGAGGAATAAAAATGTTAAAGATCCTTATTTCATTAGTTTTTTTAATGGGCACAGCGCAAGCTAAATCTGATATTTTTGAAATTACAAATCCTTCTGAGTTAGTGACATGTTTAAAAAATTACATCCAAAACTCGATCATTCCTAGCGGGAGCAGGACGAGCTGGGAATATGCTCCGAATTACAGTTATTCTGGCAAATATGCTTTTGCGACTTGGAATACCAATCCTGGAATGCAATATAGAGTTATGGGAATTAACCTCAGCTTTACTGACCTAATTCATTGTGATTTAGAAAATTTAGCAGATGGAACTCTTGATTCATCTAAACCAGGCTTTTGTCGTCCCTCTAAAGTTGAAGGTGATGTGGTATTTGATTACATGACTTACGTTGATAACCAGCAAGTCGAGACTCAGAAGAAACTAGGATTTATTAAGGACTCTAAAATATTTTGCTTGAATACTCCTCGTTCGTAATCAAAAGGGCCGGTTTTTTTGAATTTTTTAAGGCTGAATGATTATCTGCTGAGTGTCCTTTTCGAAGACAATGAAATTCTAGCGATAGATAAGCCTTACGGTATCAATAGTCACACCAATGAATCCAAGATTGAACATGGAGATTTTACTCAAGACGGGTTGATCGAAATGTATGAAAAAAATCTTGGTATCAAGCTTTATATTATTCATCGTTTGGACCAAACCACCACAGGAGTGATTGTATTTGGTAAATCGCCAGAAGCTGCAAAAAAATATGCAGAGTTCTTTTTTCAAAGAAAAGTAAAAAAAACTTATTGGTTTGTGACGGCCGCAAAATCACTCAAAAGAGAATTTGAAATTGATCAAACGATCGTCCATAAAGCACGAGAACTCGAAGCTAAAACAAATTTAAAAATTAATAAAAAGGAATTTGGCTACGAACTTTGGGAAGCTCATCCACTGACAGGTCGCAACCACCAAATCAGAATCCATGCAAAATCGGCTTTGATTCCAATTTTAGGAGATATTAAATACGGCGGTCACCAGTATCCGTTTCTTTGTCTTCATAATAAACAAATCAAATTTCCAAATGGTGTGGTAATAAATTCCAACCCGCCTCATTATTTTGAAAATTTGAAAGTATTAGTTAATCAAATATTAGCAAAATCAATTTTTGAAACTGATCGAAGGCAGAGGCTTTATTCTTTTTCGGATTTAAACGACCAGTGCTTTCGCTTGGTCCACAATAAAAATGATCTCAAAAATTTCGCACTGACCCTTGATCAGTTCGGCGAAAAAATAATCTTATCTTGCTACGATAAAGAATGGCTTGAAGCGCATCAGGAAATATTTTCTTATTATGCTCAATTTATGAAAAAACCCATCATTGTTAGAATGATGCATAATCGAGGCAAAGACCCTTTAAATAAGTCTCAGTTCACCATTGGTCTAAAGCAAGAAAATGGTCCTTTAGCTTTAGCTCATCAGTGGATCGCCAATGAAAATAAAATTAAATTTGAAGTTCGATCAGACTCTGGACAATCTTTTGGACTTTTTTTAGATCAAAGGATTCAAAGAAATTGGGTCTTAAATAATTCAAAAAATAAAAAGGTTTTAAATTTATTTTCTTATACTTGTGGTTTTAGTCTGATGGCAGCTATGGGTGGCGCCAGCGAAGTTACTTCCATAGATACAAGTAAAAGTGTTCTAAATTGGGGCCGTAAAAATTTTCAAATCAATGACCTTGATGATCAAAAGTATAAATTTTTATTGCGAGATAGCCTGGAATTTTTAAATCAAAGTATAAATAAAAAAATTAAATATGATTTAATCATTTGCGACCCACCTTCGTTTTCTCGAGGCGAAAAAGGTATTTTTAAAATTGAAACTAGTTTGGAGTTACTTCTTAAGAATTGTCTTACCTGTTTAACTGAAAACGGAGACTTTCTTTTTTCTACAAATTTCGAAGGCTTTTATGTCGACGACATAAGACGAACAATATTAAAAGTTCAAAAAGATTTGGCGATTCAGCATTTACAAATAAATAGTATTTTGCCGGCTACAGATTTTGAATTACCTGAAGAAAAATCTATTTTAAAATCATTTTTAATCAAAGTAAGAACTGAAACTTTCTCGGAAAAAAGTGTTATTAAGCCAGTGATCGATGCCGATATAGAAGAAAGTTAAAAGTTTGAGGAAAATTATGGCATATATCCTTTTTGAAAAAGGAAAAAGAATTGGTGAAATTTCAGATTGGATTTTAACTTTAAGACCAGCTGAAATTAAAAATATATTAGGCAAAGAAGTTTTAATGCCTAAGCCTAAAGATCAGTGTACCTTTACATCGCCCAAGCCCATTCCTAAAAGAAGCGACCTGATTCTTATTTTTGATCGAAAGGTCGAGTATATATTAAAAGTGACCTTTGTCCGGGGAGGTACCTTTGTGACTGCCGATATTCTTGATACAAGAACAATAAAATAGGTTTATTCAGTCCCTTTCAAAAATAAATATTGGTCCTTTGTCCTGCTTGTATTTTAATCATTTCGTCCGATCTGTGACCATGAAATAATTAACATACGGGGCCACTGATGCAAAAAGCCAATCGACTTTTGATGTTGTTATCAATTTTAACTTTGTTCTTCTCATGCACTAGCAATAGCACTTTCGAAGTCAGTGAAAATTTCGATCAACAAAGTCCTCAAGAAATTGTTGATGCCCGTGATAAAATTGAACGAGATTTTTCTGATGCTAAAAGCATTTTAAAACTCACTCCCAAAGAAAAATTAGACATTTTAAATCGATATCAACATTTAGATCCCAAAAAAGAAGTTCCTCAAGATTTGCTCATTGAGGCGATTTTATATTTTGATTTAAATAAAAATAAGTTTGAAAATCATAACTTTTTTACTGTGATAAATTACAAAGCCCGTTCCGATCGACCCAGATTTTTTGTTATTGATTTAGCAAGCGGGGTTGTAGAAAAATATAATACAGCGCACGGGTGGGGATCCGACAAAGATGATGATGGATTTGCGACTTCATTTGGGAACGTGATCAACTCTAAAAAAAGCTCTCTTGGTTTTGCGAAGACGGCTGAAGTTTATTATGGAAGATTTGATAGATCCATTCGTATTGACGGGTTATCTGCTTCAAATTCCAATGTCAGAGAACGCGCCGTAGTTATTCATGGATCTGATAAGGTTCATGAAAGGCCAGAAGTGCAAGGGCTTAGTCAAGGTTGCCCCGCTCTTGATTGGGATGTTAAAGATGGAATTATTGATAAGATCCAAGCTGGAAGTCTTATTAATATGGGGTATTAACTCGAATAATCAGATTTAAGATTTATATCGAGACGAAAGTGTCTTAGCCTGCCTGCCGACCTATATTAGACCTATAATGGAAGTAAAATTTACTGAAAACGATCAGTTTTACGAACAGATGTTTGAAATTTGAGATTAGTGATTTATAGATAAAAGCCTAACATAGGAGATTCCCGATGAAGACTTTAATTGCTATGGCTTTATTTTTCATATCACTGCAGGCGACGGCGGCTAATAAAAAAATGATCTGTGCCGTTTCCGAAAATAACGTTTTAGTTAAATCAGTTGAAGTCGAATTGACAGAAAAAATGGACCGCTTCGAATTTGGAACAATCAACGAGTTAACGGTAATATTAAATGATATTCCAAATTCAAACCAATTCTTAATCAAAATGATCGGTGCCGAATTAGGAATAATTAATGAAGTCGTAGGGTCTTTTGGTCCTAACGGCGAAGGGTTTTCCATTTCGATTCTAATTCGCGGGTATACGACTTCAATATCTTGTGCTCCCATTAAATAAGTTTTTAATATTAATAAAAATTAATTGTGATAAATTGGTAACAATTGCATTATAAACTGTAAAGATATGACCTCTTGGTCATAAACTTTAACGGACTAATAATGAGTGAGGCCGTGGGCCCATTTGAAAGGATTTATTTATGAATTGGAATCGTTCATTAAAAACTTTTTGCGCCTTATTAATGGCTGTTTTAATCAGTCATATTCCGCAAGTTGCGGCCGCTGAGCAGCATATGATTTCTACTAATTCAGTACTTGCTGATTTAGATCGCGCGGAAATTCAAAATAAAATTCAAAAGCTTTTAGACAAGCAAGGCATTCAAAAGGCACTGATGGATCAAGGAGTTTCGGCAGAAGAAGCTTCTTATCGATTGGCAGCTCTTTCAAATCTTGAATTATATCAGCTCTCGACTCAAATAGATAAAGCTCAAGCGGGTGGTGATATCCTTATTACTATTCTAGTTGTGGTCTTAATTATCTTTTTAATTAAACGGATGTAAGAACTTTGTGATGGTTCGACTTATTTTTATGCTAGCGCTAGCCCTAGCCCTTACAGGCTGCGCTACATCTTCTCCTCAAACAGATGCATATCTTTTAAAAAATCCTTCAATTCCAAAATCATTTAAAATTGAAAACATGCCATTTATTGAACAAGCTGCGGGCTTTTGTGGTCCCGCAACTTTAACTATGGCATTGCGATTTAATGGGAAAAATATTTCTGAACAAGACGTGGCAGCTCAAGCATTTACTCCTGGCATGAAGGGAGCTCTTCAGTCGGATATGATCAGTGCAAGTCGAAGACAAGGTATGTTGGCAATTCCTATTGAGGGACTTGATCATTTGTTAAGGGAAGTCTCTTCAGGTCATCCGGTGATTGTTTTTGAAAACTTAGCGGTGAATTGGCTCCCTCAGTGGCACTATGCCGTTGTTTTCGGGTATGACCTTTCAAAAGAAATTGTTATCATGCATTCAGGACCTGAAGCCTTTAAACACTGGGATCTTCGAAAATTTGAAAGATCTTGGAAGCTTGCTGACTATTGGGGACTTGTTATTTTGCCCCCAGGTCAGCTTTCTGCTACTGCTAATGAATTAAGCCATGCAAAAGCAGCCGCCGCTTTGGAGCAATTAGGAAAACTTGATGAGGCTGGTTTATCTTATCGTGAAATTTTAAAGCGTTGGCCAGAAAGTTTAACCGCTGGAATTGGGGCTTCAAATATAGCCTTTATTAAAAAAAATCCAGCTGAGGCCGAAGTCATTTTAAAAAAAACAATCCTATTTCATCCGACATCGGCGGCAAGTTGGCATAATTTAACTATTGCTTTAGGAAAAAATAAAAAGACAAAACAAGCTAAAGAAGGTGCAAAACAAGCTCTAAAATGGGCTTCAGATGAAGAGAAAACAAGTTTTATAACTAATTTAAAGCCTTGGCTCGATTAATTTCTAGGAGCTTTTGTCTTTTTCTTTTCCTGAATAAAATAACGTATCCCAACGGCTACCCCATAGTGATCAGCATCTTCATGTTCTCTGCTTGTGACTGAGCGGGAATACCTAGCATCAAGAACCAATGCCAAACGTTCATGACTCCAGGGTTCAGCTTGAAGTGCTGCATCAAAACCATACTCTGTTTTATCTCGAGCCGAAGTATCGGGTTGTTCACTAGGTATAAAATCTGTATGCGTTATTTCAATGTTTCCTAATGAGTAAGCAGAATAAAAAGAGAGCGAGGTCGATAAATAAGGTGTCAGCCAATAGCGGTACCCAATTGTAATATGAATAAGTTGAGTTTTTTCTGCTAAATATTTTCCAAATCGTTCCCGAAAATAGATTTTATTAAAATAAAAGATTCCTAGTTCTAGACTGCTATAGTCATTGATGTCACCAATAGCCAACAAACTTGTTCCTGCTAAATCAGGGGATCTGGCGCCAGACGAGGATCCTGGAAACTTTGTCTTATAAAAAAAAGGACTTAAAATCGCAGAGACATTGCCTTCTTTGGGAGTATAGGCAAAGGTCTTCGCAGGAGCTAAGGACATTAAAAAAAGTAACAAAATAGTTGAAAAGTAATTCATGATGAAAGATTAAGAGTTACTTAAAAAATTTCAATCTAATTCTAACGAGGAAAAATTGTCTTTGTTTTTTTTACAGAATATTTTACATCAACAAAAACAAATCATTTTAGCATTAATGATTTGTTTTTGTATCGTTGAAGTCAGCGCTAAAGAGATCTCGCAGCAAGAAGAAGAAGATAAGGAAAGCTTAGAAGAAATGTTTATTGAAGGTGATATCGCGATTTCTAAATGGTTTGATAATATTGCAGAAAAAATTGATCTATTTATAACTCGAAAAAAAATAACGCGCAGAAAAAATGAAACAAACGTCAAGCTTTCAAATGGAACCTATTACGATAAAATAAGCGGCCTATCAAATTCTCCGAGTATTACTGTTAACCTTCGACTGCCTAATGTCGAAGACTATTGGAATCTTAAATTTACCAGTGTTGATGAGACTAAAGATAAAGGTGTTAGGAATACCCAATTGCGTAAAGGTCCTCAGGAAAGAAACTTAGGTGCGACAGTAGGACTTTTTCAACAACTAGATGACGTCAACGTGACATTTCAACCTCGCATCGAGCTAAGGGATCCTCTCAGCGTCGGCCATTCCTTAAATCTTGAAAGTGTAGCAGAATTTAAAACCTACAGAGTTAATCCAAGACTTGAGTTTTACGCCAATCCCGAAAAGGGAACAGGAATTTTCCATGCTTTAAATTATCATTTTAGACTGTCAAAAATTTATTCTTTTAATATTATTTATGAAGGTGAATACGAAGACAAAAAGCATTTATATTCTGTGACGAACGGTGTTTCTTTGGGTCAGGCTGTGACTAAAAAGGGATCATTATCTTATGGGATTTATTTAGGCTCAATCAGTCGGCCAAACTATCGCCTTGATTCTTGCACGCTAGCCATTACATGGGGCCATGTTATTTATAACAAAATTTTAGATTACTCTATCACTCCACAATTAAATTTTGAGGCAGTTAATGCCTTCACTGGTATTCCCGGAATATCCTTAAATATCAGTTTAAATTTCTAATAGTTCTTACCCTGGAATTTAGCAACTAGAGCTGTTGTGAATGTCGTATTGAGGTTAGCCTGATATTTAAGCCACCTTTTTCTTGAGCCCAAGAATTAAATCCCACCCACAAAATCATAAATAAATATAAATACTTATAGAAGTCAAATTTGCTGGAATCAAATTCTAACGCATGATCTAATAAGTCATAATATGGAAACAAAAAAATCAAAAGACCCATTGGCCGGAATCACTTTAGAAAAAATGCTTCTTCAGTTGGTGGAGCACTATGGCTGGGAAGGACTTGGGGAAGAAATTCATATCAATTGCTTTCTTTTTGAACCCAGCATCAATTCGAGCCTAAAATTTTTAAGAAGAACTCCATGGGCGCGGACACAAGTCGAAGATCTTTTTAAAATTTATTTGCGCGAAAAAGAATCTAAAACATAGGACTTCACTTCAAGACTTTACAATGTAATATAACCGTTCCAACCTTAAGGAGAACTTATGCTCTACGAAATCACCATTCCTCAGTTTGCAAAAATGCTAATGAATTTAAATATGATTCTTGATAAAGCCGCCAAGCATGCGGAAGCCAAAAAATTTGAAGTTGATATCTTATTAAATTCTCGTCTTGCGCCGGACCAATTTAACTTGATTCGCCAAGTTCAAATTGCCTGCGATACCGCTAAACTTGCGGCCTCAAGATTAACTGGCAAAGATGCTCCTGTTCATGAAGATAACGAAAAAACTTTGTCTGACTTGCGAGCTCGAATTCAGCAAACTGTTTCTTATTTGAATAATTTTACAGCTCAGGATTTTAAAGGAGCTGATGAGAAAAGAATTTCTCAGCCGCGCTGGGAAGGAAAATATCTTTTAGGTTATGAGTTCGCCACTCAGCATGCTTTGCCTAATCTATATTTTCATATTTCAACAGCTTATTCGATTTTGCGCCACAACGGTGTTGATATCGGAAAAAAAGATTACCTAGGTGAAATGCCTTATAAAAAATAAATGTTTTTAGTTCCTGACAGATTTCCCCCTTTTTTGACAACGGATTAGATAACCACTTTCTAAACTTTCATGTTTAATCCAACCAACAAGTTAAACAAAGTTCGCAATCAAGCGACTTACAAGAGGAGAGAAATATGAAAAAAACATTTTTTGGCTTAATGATGTTGGTCGTTTCGTTTGGTATGACTGCGGCGGCCTCTAGTGACTCAAATGAATTAAAGCAGCCGTTTTATCAGTGTGCACTGACTTTTAAAGCTCAGGGCGGCGGATTACAATTGATCATTGGATCTTTTAAATTAAAAGGACACGGAAAAATCCGCTGCGTCGATATCGCCGGCAATACTGAAGTTATTGATGTCAAAGTCACAGTAGGCGGATCGCCGGTATCTCCTAATTTAGCCATTGGAAAATTTCATATTGCGGGAGCGGCAACCGGTATTGGTGTTGCAACAGGTCCTGAAGCTTTGCTAGGAACCTATTATACCGCCGGCGGCCGTGCGGCTTTTATTGTTGGCGCAGGTACAAATCTATCTGTTCACGGTGGTGGCGAAGCCCTCACTTTAAATTTGGGAGTGAGTCTTGAAAGAGGCCTCGGTCTGCAAGTTGGTTTTAATCGAATTAAAATTGAAGCTCTGAACTAAATCATAATTAAGTAATAATTAAAAACCCCAATCGAAGGACACGGTTGGGGTTTTGTCGTGACAAGGCTTAGTTTTTTAATAGACTTGCTAAGGTATGGTCAAAAATTCAGAAAAAATTAAAACACCAAAATCAAAAGATGAAAATTATTGGGCTATATTTGAAGCTGTGATTCGATTGGACTTTATCAAAGGCCCGATGGCTTGGAAAATAAGTGATATAGCTAGGACCTCAAAAATATCCAGGCCCTTAATTTATTATTATTTCGGGAACTCCAAAGAGCACATCATGCAAACGGCTGTGCAGTTCTTAGGAGAGGAGTATTTTGGCCTTAGCGAATCTCGAAAATCTTTGTGGCAAGAAGGTAAAATACTTGAAAGTTTGTTGGACACTCGAAAACTGTGTCAAAGAGCGCCCTTTGTTCACTTTTTTTACATGACTCGCAGGCATATGGATTCCTCTATCGGTGAGAAATTAAGAGCGTTTGAAGAACGCTTCTTTCAGAAAATCAGCCAATTTTTTCCAGACACTGACCGAGATCATGTCGAAGCTTTGGCGGCTGTTATGTTTGGCTTGGTGGCCTCTCCTAACTTAAACGACAGAGGCGTTATCGCAGCTGTGGACATTATTAAAAAGAACCTAGCCTTTGCGCCTTCAGGGACTCGACCCCAGAAGATTTGACGCAAAAATTTGCTTTTAAGAAAATCTCCCTATATCCTAATTATAACAAGTTCTAACCACCCGAATCTGGGGTGCGGTTTGTTAAGTCTACTGTCTTCGATAATGTTCTGACTCTGTCTAGTAAGTGATTGGTTGATTGGCCTTCAAACTGGGAGATGAGCATGGCAATACAAGTTGTTTCGTTTCACTGTGTTCTGAAAAATAAGTTGGGTCGGGTGATCAGCTCAACCTTTAACCAAAACGTTATGACCGATGGTCCGCGTGACGCTGAAACTTTGACCGCATTGGTTGAAGCACTTCAGGATTTGGAAAAAGGCGAAAAGCGAAAGATCAGCCTGAGTGCCGAACAGGCCTATGGTTTCTATAATCCTAAGCTTGTGATCACTTGTCCTTTAGAAGATTTAAGCTCTGGAGCCCCGGTTAAACTGGGGGAAAGAGTCATTTATGTAAAAAATGGAATTCGAACTTCGTATCGAGTTATAGGGGTTTCTTCGGATATAGTAACGCTGGATGCCAACCACCCTTTAGCTGGGCAAGATTTGGTCTTTGAAATCGAAGCTACCGAGGCTCGGGATGCGACCCTTGAAGAGCTTGGCGACCTGGAAGTTGACACTAGTTCAGGATTGCATTGAACGAAGCTAGATTTTTAAAAAAAAATGTGTATACTCCGCGCAAGTTGAACTGCTTGTTTCGAGTGTGAGGGTAATGGATCCGATAGCCTCAGAGACGGCGCCCCTGGCCTTTGGAGGTTATTATGGGAAAGAAATTATACGTAGGAAACATTCCTTATTCAGCAACAGAGCAAGTGCTTGTTGATACATTCGCTGAATGTGGAACTGTTGAATCAGCAAAAATCATCACAGACCGTGATTCTGGACGAAGCAAAGGTTTTGCCTTTGTTGAAATGTCTAGCGAAACAGAAGCTCAAGAAGCTATCAACAAATTCAACGGTGCTGACTGGGAAGGTCGCCCGATGACTGTGAATGAAGCTAAACCAATGGCTCCTCGCGAAGGCGGCGGCGGTCGTTCTGGTGGCGGTGGATTCGGTGGCGGTCGTGGTGGCGGCGGCGGCGGACGTTACTAATTAGTAACTAAGTCTAAATTTAATTTAAATATTAAATGTAAAAAATCAGCTCAAAAGGCTGATTTTTTATTTTCAGAGATTAAGATATTACAAAAACCAAAAACATATAGCTGAAATAAAAGTTGGACAAAGTGCAGCCTTAAAAAGTGACCAGGCGCTGATTCCTTCTTTTCCAAATGATAAATTTAAAATGCCATAGCCCGCAGGATTCGGAGCATTGGCAATCACTGTTAATCCACCACCCACCACACTTCCTGCTACAAGCGCATATTTAGATGAATCCGAAAGATGGGGGACCTGAGACCCTAAATAAGTTAATGCCGCATTATCTGTGAGGGCAGTCAGTGCAATAGCTCCTAAATATAAAGTCCAAGATTGCAAGTGAACGAGAATGGGTTCAAGCCACCAGCGTTGCGGACCCCCAAGAACAACAAGTCCGGCCAGAAAAAAGCCGACCATTAGGCCTTGTTGCCAGCGCAATTGATCCTGATATTGAGTCGTGAATCGAAAGACTGCCAGAAATAAAATAAATAAAGAAAAAAATTTAGCGGGCTCGTGAGAACTGATAACCGTAAGAATTAAAATTAGCAAATGAACAAAATAAATCCACAAAGGAATTTTTGTTTTTGCGGTAGAAGTTGTTTCCCAAGACAGACTCATTAATTCTTTTTTAAATTTATAACTCAAAGTCAGGGTTGAGATAACGACGGCAAGAAATGCTTTCCAGCCAAATTGACTGAGCATAAAAGTTAAATCCCAATTCCAAACTCTTGCGATCATTAATACCGGTGGAGCCGCATAAGGCGTAAGAGTTCCGCCAATGGAAATATTAACGAACAATAATCCTATGATGGCATATTTAAGTTGGGTGGAAATAGGCTTCAGATAAAAACGTTCTAATAAAACCAAAGCAGTGACGGTCATCGCCGCAGGTTCAGTGATAAGACTTCCTAGAATAGGACCAATAATCAAAGCAGATATAAAAAAAGATAATGATTTTTTAAGAGGAAGAAGGCGCGAGAAAAACTCAATCATAAGGTATCCACATTCAAGGATCGGTTTTGAGGCACAAATTGTCATAACGACAAAAACAAAAGCGGGTTCAGTCATATTTCGGCTGGTCAAATAGGACATACTCAATGAAAGGCCTGAATGAAAACTGAAAAAAATAATGAAAATAATAGCCCAAATTCCGAAAACAATTTCGACTTCACTTAAAAGATGTAAGACAGTGCGTAGGACTGATTTTTCTGAAAAACGGTCTGCCATTTTATGAATAAATTTAACTAAAAAAGTATGAATAATTGCTAAAGCAAAAAATAGAGTTGCTGCGATATCTAAAGTTGGAGTATTAGCGATCACTTTAGCCCCCAGCTCATCAAGCCATTAAAAAAGATAAATGACAAAGATAAATAACCAGATGTATTAAATCAGTTTAAAATTAAATCAACAAACTTAAGATATCGTAATTCATGGCAACTATGAGGGAAGGGATGATCAGGACCTTGTCCCGATATTTTTAAAATCTGACTGCGGCGATTGGATTTTGAAATAGATTCTGTAATAATTTCGAAAAAATCTTGAAATGAAATGTGGCTGGAGCATGAACTTAAGGAAAGATGACCTTTTGATCGGACTCGTTTAGCCGCAGCTGCAAAAAGTTCTATGTACTTGGCTTGTGCGCGATCTTTTTGATCTTCTGAATGTCCCATAGACGGAGGATCAACAATAACATGATCCCAAATTTCTTTATCGCCATTGAGATAATCAAAAACATCAACACATAAACCTTGATGGTTTTTAGGGTCAAGGTCATTGAGTTTCCAATTCTCAGTGGCAAGTTGGATGGCGCCATCGGCAACATCAAGGCTTGCGACTTTGGAAGCTCCGCCAAGCCCCGCGTAAACAGAAAATCCACCGGAGTAACTGAACAAATTTAAGACTGAAGCGCCGTGGGTGACAGATTGAATATATTTGCGATTATCTCTTTGATCTAAAAAGAAACCGGTTTTTTGACCTTTTTGTAAATCAACTTTAAATTTCACACCATTTTCAAGAATTATGACTTCGTTTTCGCATTTTTCTCCGGCCAGTAAATGAATTCCACCTTGCGTGTGTCGACGAAATTTTTCGACAACACTGAGGCTGACTTTTTCTTCGATCAGCCAGTCAGCGATTCCTTTTTTATCCCAAAACTCGTTAGGACCTTGGCCATCAAATTGTAAAACTGCAATGGATCCATAAATATCACAGATCAGGCCTGGCAAAAGATCACCTTCGCCGTTAAATAATCTATAACCTGTCGTATTTTTTGAAATTACAGACCGACGTAAATTTAAAGCCTCTGAAAATCTTTTTTTAAAAACTTCAAAAGTCGGAGGTTTTTTTTCCAGACTTAAAATTCGAAGACTTAACGGTGCATGGGGATCGTAAAGTGCCCAAGCTAAGGGTTCTTTTTTACTATCAAACACCTGGCACATCTGCGCTTGGCTAAGGGGGGGAGGCTGGACAATGGATTCTCGGTAAATCCATGGGTGTCCCCGGAGAACAGACCTGCGTAGATTGCGATGAAGATAAATATTTAATTTCGACATACCAGGTTCTAATATGAAACGCACCATTTTGACAACTCTACTTAGAAACAATTCTATATCCTTAGAGTCATTCCACAGGGTCTCGATATGAAACAGAACCAGAGATTTTATAGAGTTTAGGGTATTAAGCCGATAGACTTTTATTGGGGAATTAAGTTTAACCAGGGGTTGTTAATGAAGCGTTCGATACCTTTATTTGTTTTTATCTCAACCTTTTTAATAATGTCATTTCAAAACTGCAGTATGGTGGCGCCAACCCATGAATTCAGGCCCATTTCGGGGTCTAGTTTATTATCAAGTTACTCTTCGGTTCCTACTTTTGCTGAACTTAATCAAAAAATCATAGTCCCAAAATGTATGGCTTGCCACTCATCAGGCCTCAACAATTACTCTTCATATTCT
>JAYSSI010000045.1:0-2966 GCA_043720615.1 Pseudobdellovibrionaceae bacterium
GGAATAAGCTATGCGCATAAAAACAAGACCTACTTAGTTTTTGTTCAAGTAGAACCTGAATATACCCATCTCACAAATAATAGGCAGGCAGCAGGTCTAAACCATATTGCTTTCCAAGGTGGGACTCCGGCGGACCTGAAGCGATTGGCTGAAGAGCTGGTTCAAAAAAATATAAAAATTCTTGTTCAGCGAGATGATGCAATATGTTTTGAAGATCCAAACAAATTTGCGGTAGAAGTTTTCTGCTGAGTTCACTTCCTAACCGACTGGATCAGTTCCACAAAATCGGGCTTTCGTGAGCAAACATTTGCGGACATGATTTCACAAGCTGGCTTCGGCGCCTCTAATAAATATTGGCCATTAAATTTCATTATTTTACAAGATGAACGCTGAGAATGTATAGTATTCAATCGCCGCCGTAGTCGCACGGATCCATTTTGTGAGTTGGACCTCGGTTGAGTTTTAAAATGTTGATTAAATTAATTGGCCGGCGATCGAATATGCAATGGGCTAACCCCGGGTCTTACCTCTGGCAACTGATCTATGGGGATTCAATGAACGGCTTATTTTAAATATTTGCTCTGTTTCAGGGACAGAACAACTTCTTTTTTTATTTTCAAGACATGAGTTCATTATTTTTTTCCACATCATTTAACGTTATTGGCAAAATTCGCGTTCATTTTCCTATTTCAGGCATAGGTATCCATTACGTCTTTCAAGGATCGTTAAAAATTCCACGAGAAAATTTTAAAAATTTAAGCCGTACTGATCATCGGCAAAAATATTTTTGTTTTCGCTAGAAGACCCGTTTTGCAGCTAGGACATTTGTCTGCGTCAACCGCGCAGACTCTTTTCAATAAAGCTTTCCAGGTTTCTTGCAAAATCACTTGAGCCTGTTCTTTAACTCCTTGAAGTTTTCTGACTAAAGCGACTTTGATTTGTTTTAGGCGACTACCGAGTAATCCGAAATGCCGGATTCGAACAAAAGCTCTTGGCAGAACGTGCATTAAAAACCTGCGCATAAATTCTAGCACCGGAAGCTTCATTATTTTTTTCTTTTCCGGTGACTCACGATCGCGCACTTTAAAATAAACATACCCATCCTCGACTTTAACAAGCCGATGATTGCTGATGGCGATTCGGTGCGTGTATTGGCCCAAGTAGTTAATCACTTGCTTGGGACCCGCAAAAGGTTTTTTGCAATAAACGTTAAACTCTTTTTCCGCGCATGATTTGATAAACGGCTTGAAGATCGAGTAAAAACTTAAGTGTTCATTTGAACCCGTTAATTTAAGTTTACTTTGATCGAATGATTTTTCTAAATACTCCAAAAATTTCGCTCTAAAAACTTTCGATAATATTTTGACCGGAACTAAAAAATCTTCTTTGCATGTAATCCATTTCGATTTGTCTTTACTTAAACCACCGCCCGGAACGATGAAGTGGACATGCGGGTGATCCAAAAGATTCTGCGCCCAAGTATGTAGAACCCCGATGCAGCCGATTTCAGCTCCTAGATTTTTAGGATTTGCGGCGACTTCTTTTAAAGTTTCTGACGAAGCTTTAAAAAGTAGATCGTAGCAAATTTTTTGATTCTCTAAAATCAACGGACGAAGCTCGCTGGGTAAAGTAAAAACAACGTGGAAGTACTGGCAATCAAAAAGTTCTTCCGTTCTTTTTTCAATCCACTTAACTCTCGCCGTAAATCCGCATTTCGGGCAGTGACGATTCCGACAAGAGTTATAGGCATTTTTGTTAAATTCACAGCTGTCACACTGCAACTTATGTCCACCAAGAACGCTGGTCCTGCAATTCTTGATCGCCTGGATCACTTTGTAGTGATGCAACGGAAGCCTTTCCAGTAGATGACTATGATCGTTAAAAATGTCGGCTATTTCAAGAGATGGTTTATGATTTTTCATTGAGCACCTCCAAAACTAAATCTTCAAGAGGGCTTTCAACATTAATGTTTTTAATATCAGCAATATAAAGATACTTGCCCGTGGTTCTCACGCTCGTGTGGCCCAACAAAAATTGAATGTGCTTGAGGTTGACGCCTTTTTCTAAAAGATGAACTGCAAATGAGTGCCGAAATGTGTGTGGAGTAACTTTTTTTTTATTTCAGCGGCTTTTGTTGCCACATCAATAATGTATCCGATGGCTGTATGAGAAAGTTGTTTATTTATTTCTCCACTATGACAATTCTTTGTCGGTATAAAAAGCCAATCCGACTTTATTTTTTGTTTTAATCGATCTTCGCGCCAATACTGACGAAGACACTCTAAGGTTGTCGGGGACAAAAGAGCCTGCCGATCTTTTTGCCCTTTACCAGAACGGATCGTAATGACCATACGCTTGCTGTCAATGTCCGTGATTTTTAAATTTCTGAGTTCTTGTTGCCTCATGCCCGTACTATATAAAGTCATAATTATAGCTTTATAAAAAATTTTACGAACAGATTTAATCATTTGGCTTACTTCTTCTTTACTTAAAACAATTGGTTGAAGTTGCGGAGATTTAAGCCTTGGAAGCGAATCAGTGTACCAATGTCGTCCGTAAACAAATCGATAAAAAAATCGGATCGCTGAAAGATGTCGATTGATCGAGTTCGGAGCAAAATTTTCTTTTAAAAGATGTCTTTGAAATTCTTTAATTTCTTCGATACAAAGGCTTTTGGCGGTTCGACCTTTAAAGTGGCTAAAAAACTTCTCTAACGAAGACATATAGGCTTTCAAGGTGTCTTTATCAAGAGCCCTGACTTCCATCTCTTCGAGTACGCGTTGCTTTTCTTTTTTATTCATATCCTTATCCTCCTGTGATTTAGGTTGATGTTCAGGATATAAAATATTGATCCGGTATTTGTTGATGGAGATTGAATTTTGGTCTTACGCCTGATCCAGACTTCGCGTAAATATGGACTAACGAACGGGGCGCCCCGCCTCTAGGCGGTTAGTCCAATGGCACTT
>JAYSSI010000046.1:0-22985 GCA_043720615.1 Pseudobdellovibrionaceae bacterium
CTTTGTGATCTCGTTTTGGATCCAAAGGCCATCGCTCCCTGATAGTCTCATTGCAGTTCCTCCATGATGAGAAACTAAAATAACCTAATCCAATAAAAAACAAAACCCACACCTCGTTAAAGATGTGGGTAATAGTAAGCTTTGTAAAAGTGGGGTTTTTTTATTTTAAAATTTCCTGCCGAAAGTAAAAAATTGATCTTTTAAGGCCTTCATCTAAACTGACTTGCGGACGCCATCCCAATGAAAAAATCTTTTCAACATCTAGGCGTTTCTCCATAGTTCCATCTGGCTTTGAAATATCAAAAATAAGTTCACCTTTATATTCCATAAGCTTCGCAATTTTATGGGCAAGATCTAAGATACTAATATCCTGACCTGTACCAATATTTAACCAGTCAGGCATATCTGCTTTGGACATTAAAAAAACACAAGCTGAGGCCATATCATCAACATATAAAAACTCACGGCGAGGCTTACCAGTACCCCAAATTGAAAATTGTGAGGACTTATCGTCAATAGCTTTTTGCATTCGGGCAATCAGACCAGGAATAGCATGCGAATTTTCAGGATGAAAATTATCGTGAGTTCCATAAATATTAGTTGGCATAACGGAGACGAATTCTCTTTTATATTGGCGTCTGATGTTTTCAGCTGTTTTAAGACCAGCAATTTTAGCAATCGCATAAGGTTCATTCGTGGACTCAAGGGGCCCTGTTAAGAGGCATTCTTCCTTGATGGGCTGAGGGGATTCTTTAGGATAAATGCAAGACGATCCTAAAAACATAAATTTTTTCACAGTCGTATTTAAAGCCGCTCGGAAAACATTATTCTGAATCGATAAGTTATCTAAGATAAAGTCAGCTCGGTAGGTATTGTTAGCGACAATACCTCCAACTTTTGCGGCAGCTAAAAAAACATATTCAGGGTTATTTTTTTTAAAGTACTGTAAGGTCGCAGCTCCATCAAGCAAATCAAGCTCTTGATGCAAAGGAGCTAAAATATGAGTATAGCCTTTTAATTTAAGATGTCTAATGATGGCGGACCCAACTAAGCCCCGAGCTCCCAAAACTAGAATCCGATTGTGTAATTCCATACTGAGGAATTAACACGCGCACCCATGCAAGTCGATATTAAAAAGATATATTCAAGCTGACTCATGGGCAAAATATTCTACTTTTTCTTTATCGCACTTTTAAGTTCCCAATCATTGATGGATTTAGGCTCCACATTGATGGTTTTAAGTGTGGTGGTGATATTGTTTCAAAAAAAGAATCGCAAAGAAATATTTAAACTTCCTACGATCGGATTAGAATGGGTTTTCTTATTTTGGACGGCCGTAGTTCTCATTGGCTTGCTCGTCAGTCGACAACCTGAGACTCCCTGGCTTAAAAGCTTTCTTGTTTTCCGATGGATCATTGAATTTTATTTCTACATCGCGGCTTTGGTCATCCTAGAGCCTTCTGAAAAAAATTTTAAAAAATTATTACCAGTTTTATTTTTTGCATCTTTGTATGCAGTGATGGCTTATTTTTTAAAATTTCATCCATTTCTTGAATCCTCTGCCAACCGCGAAGCAAATCTATTGGGATACCGCACTGGTGGTTTTTTTCTGAACCCAATGCCCTTTGCTCATTCTTACGGTCCATTAGGGATTTTACTGATGGGTCCCATTTTATATATGAATCGGAAAAAATTATTAGAGAATAAATTTTTTATATTTTGTGCATTTGTAACTTTGCTAGCCGTCATCTTATCTTTCACTCGCGGAGTTTGGATTGGAATGGCATTGGGTTTAGTTTGCATGGGTTTTTTCATCAATTGGAAAAAAGGCTTGATGGTTTTAAGTGCTGGCGCTGTCAGCTCGGGACTCTTAATTTTGACGATTCCTTCGATCCTAGAAAGAATTTTATTTAGTCTTAACCCCACGGCAACATATGACTCAGAAAGATTAATTATTTGGAAAGCCAATTGGCTTATATTTACCGAAAATCCTATTTTTGGAATAGGCTACAGTGAAAATGCCAACCGCTTACGACACTATTTTGATCGTATGGGTGTACCTGAGGGGTTTCTAGAAAGTCATGCTCACAATCAGTATCTGCACTTCTTAGCGGGAACTGGAATTCTTGGATTAAGCTGCTTCCTCGTCGTGATCATAGGTCTTTTTCGAATGCATTTTATGGCGTTTAAAGGTTTGAGTGAAAGCCAAAATTCTTTTTGGAAGGGTTTAGCCCTTGGAGTTCTTGGGGCAGAGATTTGTTTTTTTGTTTCAGGCGTGACGGAATCCAATTTTAGCATCGCTAAAAATCGATATCTTATCATGACAATCTGGGCCTTAGGCTGCTGGTTGTACTTTAAAATGAAACAGCAAAATGAAGCTTCAATCTCAAACTGAAAAAAATTAATGGGACTATTTTAAATTTAAGGAGATTTTATGTACTCATTAAGAAAAGCAAAAGAGAGAGGTCACGCTAATCACGGTTGGCTAGATAGTTATCATACGTTTTCTTTTGCTGATTATTATGATCCCCAACATATGAGTTTCGGCCCTTTACGGGTTATCAATGAAGATGTGATTGAAGGTGGCTATGGGTTTCCAACCCATAGCCACCGTGATATGGAAATTATCACCTATATTGTCGAAGGGGCTTTGCAACATAAGGATTCTCTGGGAACGACAGCGGTGATCCGACCCGGCGAAGTGCAGACAATGAGCGCAGGAACAGGTGTTCGTCATTCCGAGTTTAATCACTTAAGCGATCAAAAAACGCACTTATTTCAGATTTGGATCACGCCTACAAAAAATGGAATTCCACCAGGTTATGGTCAAAAGAAATTTGAATTTGAAAAAGCGAAAGATATGACATTAGTTATTTCGCAAAAAGGCTTGGATGGATCACTAGCGATAAACCAAGATGCTAATATCTATGTCGCAAAATGGAAAAAAGATCAGGAAAGTGATTTTAAAATCAGACCCGGCAGAAAAGTCTGGATACAAATGATTAAAGGCTCGGTCACTGTAAACGGAAAAAATCTTTCAAGCAGCGATGCCTTAGGGGTGACGGATGAAACTTTATTAAAAATAGAAGCCCATGAAAATTCAGAGTTTCTAGTTTTTGATTTAACTTCGCAATAACGAATTATTCGAGGATATATTTAAAAACATCTTTGTGGTCAAAACGCACTTTTGCATTGTGCTGGAATGGATCATCGACTGATCGATAACCACAGGCGACGGCCGCTACGGCATTCCATCCCGTGTTTTCGAGTTTTAAAATCTTATTGTATTCAGCCGGCACAAGACCTTCCAGGGGACAGGTATCAATATCTAAAAGAGCTGCTGATTCCATCAACATTCCCATCGCAATATAAGTTTGCTTTTCGGCCCAGTGGGAAATGACTTCAGCCCGAGGACCTTTGATCAGATCGTTAACCATGCCTTGTTTATATCCTGTCATTGATTCAAGGCTTACTCCGCGCACAGAAGAAACTTTTTCCAAATATTTTTGAATATGAGCTTCATCCATTTTTGGCTTGTAAACAAAAACCACAAAATGCGAACAGTCCGTAACTTGACTCTGATTCCAAGAGGCGGCTTTTAATTCTTCGCGAATCTTGGAATTTCGCACGATCCAGAATTGCCAAGGCTGTAAGCCATAAGAAGAAGGCGCTAGTCGCAAACTTTCTTCTAATACTTTCCAATCGGATTCTTTAATTTTTTTTGTGGAATCAAATTTTTTAACTGCGTAGCGCCAATTCAGTTTTTCCAACAAAGTTTTTTGCATAGACATAAAAGTCCTTACTTTGTTTCAAACATGGATTTTGAAAAATATCCGTGAGAACTACCATCCCATTTTGTCTGGTTGGTCGCAGCGACGCGCCAGTAATAGTGTTTTCCAGCTTCAAGATTTTTAACCTCAAGCGAAGTGCCTTTGTACATGTACTCATTAGCAACAAGCCATTTAAAGTTTGGATCAGTAGCGACTTGCACGTGGTAATTTTGTGCGTCTTTGGCCTCTTTCCATTTTAAAACAGTAGTGCCTGAAACGGTTGCAGAAAAAGCGGGCTCAATAAGTTCCGTTGCGCCTGGGATTTTGGAATTTTCTAAATCATTGGCAGGCTTTGGAAATACTTTCCCGCTGCCGTGACCGGCTGAAAGATCGTCATGATGATTTCCGTGCCCAGTTTCTGCAAAGGATGGTTGGCATAGAGTTAAAGCCAAAACTGACAATAAAACTTTCATAATTTTCTACCTCAAGTGTAAATTAATGATGGATCAAGGAAGCCTACAAGAAAAGGGAGCATCTGTTAACAGTTTTACAGCAGCAGCATTGCGAGTTTTGGCAAATGGTGTTATAAATCAAGCCGTTTTGCAGATGATCGCTGAGGCGCAAGTTTCAGAGGAAAGTCCGGACTCCTAATGGCAGCGCAGGGGGTAACGCCCCTCCATCAGATCTTGGGTTAAACTAAGATAGGGTGAGGAACAGTGGAACAGAGAGAATGTCCAGGGCATTGACCGAGAGACCGGGAACGGGAGGTCCTCGCGAGCCGCTGGAGTGAAAACAGCCAAACTCTGCGTGGAGCAAGATCAAATAGGGGAGCATAAGGTCGTTAAAAGCCTTTAAGTTGAGCCACAATAAGCTCCCGGGTCAGATCGCTAGAGGGTGTCAGCAATGTCACTCCCAGAGAAATGGTCATCGCCTACTTTTTTTGATCAAAAAAGTGGGAACAGAATCCGGCTTATCGCAAAGCTAAGATCAATCGACCGGGGGCTTCTTGTTATAGGGAAGTCCCCGTTCCTTTTTATAATTTGGATTGAAAGGAAAATTTATGGAATATCGCCAACTTGGTAAATCGGGTCTTAAAGTCAGTCAACTTTCATTCGGCTCTTGGGTTACTTTTGGAAAACAGTTAGAGCTCAAAGATGCCACTGATGCCCTATCAGCGGCGCGCGATTATGGTGTTAATTTTTTTGATAATGCCGAAGTTTATGCTCAAGGAAAATCCGAAGAAATTATGGGATTAGCCCTTAAAAAACTAAACTGGCCAAGAATTTCTTATCTGGTTTCAACTAAATTTTACTGGGGTATTTCTCAAGACATCAATGGCACTAATACGTTAAATCGCAAATATCTTATGCAGGCGATCACTGGAAGCCTTAAGCGTCTTGAAATGGATTATGTCGATTTAGTTTATTGCCATCGGCCAGACCCCCATACGCCCATGGAAGAAACTGTATGGGCGATGCATGACATGATTGAAAAAGGATACGCCCTTTACTGGGGAACTTCTGAATGGAGTGCCACCGAAATTAAATCGGCGCATGCGATCGCAGAAAAATATCATTTGCGAAAGCCGATTGTTGAACAACCGCAATATAATTTATTTTGTCGAAAACGTGTCGAAGTTGAATACAAAAATTTGTATGAAAAAGAAGGTTTGGGTCTCACTATCTGGAGTCCGCTGGCTTCTGGAGTTCTTACTGGAAAATATTTAGATGCAGTTCCTGAAGGCTCACGTCTGACTATGAAATCCATGAGTTGGCTAGCTGATGAATATCAAGGGCCAGATAAAGATAAACAGGTCAAAAATTTTGTGAAAATAGCTCAAGATTTGTCAGTCACGCCGGCCGCTTTAGCTCTGGCTTGGTGCTCAAAAAATCCACGGGTGAGTACAGTAATTACTGGAGCATCAAGTCTTGGTCAAATTCATGACAATATGAAAGCCCTACAAGTTTTACCTAAATTATCAAGCGACGTAATGTCAAAACTTGATCAGTTATTTCCAGTTAAATAAATTTTATTTGCTGTGTTTGAACTCAGCAAATTGATTTGCATCTCTTATAAAAGTAGTAAATATCGGAGAAACAAAACTGGATTCTAAAATTCGACCTTCAGGGCAAGAACGTAAAGCATCTTCTCGACTTTGCCCGGTGCCGTTATAATAATCGCAACTGCTGGTATCCCACGCTTGTTCGGAGTAAGTGATTCTGTAGCCAATTAAAATATCATTTTCGTAGAGTGCATAAATTTGGTCTAAGCGAGTTTGTCCTGCTGCTTGATAGTCACCTTCTAGAATTGTGTCAGACCAAATTTGAGCTTGTTCAAAGGCGACTTTATTTAATGTAGAATAAAGAGGATCGGTCAGTGCCGCGACTTCTTGACGGGTAAAAATAGCATTGGATTTATAAGGGAGCTGACACTGCATTTCCTGACAATGATGAGAAAAAGATTGGAGAGTTGATTCAAACTCACGAGCGTCTGGACCCATTTCGTCAGCTAAAGTCAGGCTTGAAACTGTTAAGCAGCAAAGTAAGAGGATTGCTTTGATAAATTTCATAGATAACCTCCTAGGTGTTAGAAGATTATGTGAAATTTGACAAATTATACAATGCACAATAATCATGTTATTATGCAAAATTAGTATAATAATACTGAACTGGAATATTTTTATAAAGATTTTGTCATAGTTAAAAAATAAAGATCGTCCCGTACGGGTATTCCATAGCGCTCATCCCCATAAGGGAAATCTTTTTTCTCGCCAGTTAATTGGTATCCGCGGCGCTGGTACCAATCGATGATTTCTCGGCGATGATGAATAATTAACAGATTCATTTCTTTACAAGACCAGGAGCGACCCCAGGCCTCAGCCTCTTCTAAAAGCTGACGACCGACGCCCTTATTTTGCAAATCGGGCTTCACAGTGAGCAGGCCTAATTGGCAGGTCAAAGAACTAATTTTGCATAAATGAACACAGCCGATCAGTCGATTTTCTAAATTGGGATCAGAACCCATTAAAACAATCTGATCAGGTGGAGTCATTAACTCATAGAGCATTTTTGGATCTGCTCGCTGCCCCTTCAGAAGATCAGCTTCAGTGGTCCACCCTAGGCGCGAAAATTCTCCTCGGTAAGAGAGATTCACCAATTGGCAAATAATATCAACGTGCTCGGGATCTGCGACAGAAAATGTGAGAGTCATGAAAGATAAGTATCACACTCTTCTTTGAGCATAAACAAATAATTCTTTTCCTTGACGGGATGGGGCGGAGTGCCTCCATCGACCCCAAAACAAAAATTTGTATGTTTTTTTAGTGCGCTCTCGAAGTTCCCACTCAGAAGCCCCAAAAGGGGGACCTTTTTTTCGGTCCATCGTAAAAAAAACACCCATAAGAAAACCCTTTTCGGCTAAGCATCGATTCCAAACTTTAATCAGTTCGTTACGTCGAGTTGGATTAATGGCACAAAAACAAGTGTGTTCAAAAATTATATCGTAGGCCTGATGATGCTCCGGCTCTAAATTAAAAAAATCTTTTTCAATAAATTCAAGGTTTGAAAGAAAGTTGTATTTTTCTTTACCTCTTCGAATAGCTTCTGGTGAAATATCGATGGCAGTCACTTTGTGGCCATCCCTCGCAAACAAAGCGGCATCATGTCCTTCGCCACAACCTAAAACAAGAATGCGTGATTTGGGCAGTTTTAATCTTGGAAGCATATCCTTGAGTGCTTCAGCGGGTTCATTTAAGTTCCAGCCTGGATTTTCTTCTTGGCAATAGACATTGCTCCACCAAGCTTCTTGATTCACATGTGAGTTGTTACTGAAATAAGGTGGGACTTCATAAGTTTTTCCCAAGAACGAAATACTTTCGTCAGTGTACTCTTCTAATAAGTTAAAAAAATGGGCTTGAGCTTTTCTTGAAAAAACAAATGGAATGCCGAGGTCAGTAATGCCATGGAAACGGTCCCACTCATCTAAACTTAAATTTTCTAAATTAAAGGGAGTTATAAATTGGTAGGGACCTTGCAAAATCCACTGGTTGTCTCGTATTTCCACTTGGGCTGCGATCAGTGGTTCATCAAAAGCCTCGACGATGACTTTTTCGCCGCCAACTTCTGAAACATAGCAGCCAAAGTCACTGAAAGATAAATGCGTTAAAATTTCGCGACCAACGCTTTCATCGGCCACTCGGATTTCGCCAAAAAGGGCATAGCCCTCTTCGTCAATTTGAATAAATTTTTGATCTGATATTTCATCCACGACGGAACAACCGTCCTTTACTGTCCTTGAGTGCTTGAATCAATCAAGTCACCTTCTTGAAAAACAATCTGACTGTTTGAAGTTTGAACTTTTTCAATTAGCCAATTTTCTTGTGATTGATCTTCGTTGGTCGTTTTTTTTAAAAAAGCTTTTCCACTGATTGTTTCGTTAGAAATTTGGGCGGTTTCACCTTCAGCGAATCGATACGTAAAATGGGCTGAAATTTTATCTGTACTTAAAGTTTCAGTCCATAAGCGAATAAGGCTGAATTCTTTGGCATTAGGGCGATGTTTCTGAACACTCAGCTGAATAATCTCAGCCAGCTTCTGCTGAATGATGGAGTGCGTCTCAAAGCTTACGGTAGCCTCACTGTGAATCAGGCTCCAGGTCCAAGTCAGTAGAATCAGAAAAACGGCTAAGCTGATAACTTTTTTCATTTTACTTGAAACCTCACACTCATTACTCTCGGGTTATATTTTGAGGTATCTCATGACCGAACTGAGGATGACAACTTTAATATCGAAAGCTTCCTTTCTTCCGCGCATTTTTAAAAATCTGGGGAAGAAAAATTTGACGAAGGCCGACATCGAAATTCGGCGTTGGTTGCATGAAAAGGGCGTGCAGTTTTCGCCGACTGATTTTGCCGCTCTCATCGAAAATATTTCTCCTACAACTTCTAACAATGTCTTAAGCTACGCGTTAGAATTTATACGTCCCTTCACTTTAGGAATGGGACTTAAAATCGCAAGACTTTCTGACACTCAAGTTGAAGTGACCATTCCATTTCGTACTAAAAATTTAACTGAAAATAATGAAATTGATGAATCCGTTTGCACGACGGCAGCGATTGAAGGAGTGCGCAGTTTATGGCGTCGACATGCTCCCCTTGGTCATCTTGAATTAAGAGTCTTAGAGATGCGTTTCAAAAAGCATCGCTTGTTGAATGGACCCTGTCGAGCGCGTATGGAACTTTCTGAAGCCGCTCGTGAAAAAGTGTTAAATCAACTTCGTCGACAGAGAGTCACAGAGTGCGAGAACAATATTGCCCTTTTTGACGAAAAGGATCAAAAAGTCGCAGAAATTACGGCCCGCCTTGAACTGAAGTGGACTCCGGCCTTGAATTCCAATAAGGATTAAAGCGTGGAAATTTTAGAAACTCATTTGCAAACTGATTCACCCGAATTCAAAGCTAACTTCAAAGCCCTTAGTGAGGTCGTTGAACAATGGCGCGCTAAAGTTGAAATTGCAAAACAAGGCGGCGGTAGTGAAGCTTCCGCTAAACATAAAGCTCGTGGAAAATTAACACCGCGAGAGCGAATTCAAGGTCTTTTGGATCCAGGAACTACATTTTTAGAATTTTCCCAGTTAGCAGCAAATGGTTTATATGATGACCAGGCTCCTGCCGCAGGTGTGATCACGGGCATTGGTTCAATTTGTGGTACGGAATGCGTGATCGTTGCAAACGATGCCACAGTAAAAGGTGGAACTTATTTTCCCATGACGGTGAAGAAACATTTACGAGCTCAAGAAATTGCAATGGAAAATGGTCTTCCTTGTATTTACTTGGTCGACAGTGGCGGAGCTTTTTTACCTCTGCAGGCCGAAGTTTTTCCTGACCGAGATCATTTTGGAAGAATTTTTTATAATCAAGCTCGGATGTCAGCAGCGGCCATTCCGCAAATTTCAGTTGTCATGGGATCTTGCACAGCTGGTGGAGCTTATGTTCCAGCCATGAGTGATGAAAATATTATTGTCAAAGAGACTGGCACTATTTTTTTAGGGGGACCGCCCCTTGTTAAAGCGGCCACCGGAGAAGAAGTCAGCGCTCAAGATTTAGGTGGCGCGCAAGTTCACTGTGAAAGCAGTGGCGTCACTGATCACTTGGCTGAAAATGATGAGCATGCGATTGAAATCACTCGTAACATTGTGGCTCATTTAAACCATCGAAAAAAAGTTCATTTGAAAAAGGCCCCTGTGGAAGAACCAATTTACGAATCTCGTGAAATTTATGGCGTCATTCCCGAAGATAGTAAAAAACCATTTGATGTACGTGAGGTGATTGCTCGCATTGTTGATGGCAGCCGTTTTCATGAATTTAAACCTTTGTATGGAAATACATTAGTGACTGGCTTTGCGCATATTTTTGGAATGCCGGTGGGGATCATCGCAAATAACGGAGTTCTTTTTAGCGAAAGTGCTCTGAAGGCCACGCATTTTATTGAACTCTGTGAGCAGCGTGAAGTACCACTTATTTTCCTACAAAATATCACGGGATTTATGGTCGGTCGTAAATATGAAAATGAGGGAATTGCTAAGCACGGAGCTAAAATGGTGATGGCTGTCAGTAATGCCCGAGTTCCTAAATTTACCGTTGTGATTGGCGGATCTTACGGCGCAGGCAACTATGGAATGTGTGGTCGAGCTTTTCAACCTCGTCAGTTGTGGATGTGGCCGAACGCTAAGATTTCTGTCATGGGTGGCGAACAAGCAGCCAATGTTCTTCTGACTGTTAAGATGGATCAATTGGCCAGCAAAGGTCAAAAAATGAGTTCATCGGAACAGCTCGAATTTAAAAAACCAACATTAGAAAAATATGAAAATGAAAGTTCAGCCTATTTTTCAACGGCTAGAATTTGGGATGATGGAATAATCGATCCGGCTGAAACTCGCAAAGTATTAGCTTTGGGTTTATCGGCGAGTCTTAACAAGCCTTGGGGACCTGCTTCCCAAGGTGTTTTAAGGATGTAAATATGAATTCCATTATTGTAAGTGAAGTGGACCGCATTGCTTATGTAAAATTAAACCGTTCTAATTTAAGAAATGCCTTTGATCCCGACATGATTCAAAAAATTGAAGATATTTTCACAGCCCTCAATGAAAGAAAAGACTTATCGGCCGTTGCTCTTTTGGGTGAGGGGAAAGTCTTTTGCGCTGGCGCCGATCTTAATTGGATGAAGGCGATGGTGAAATATTCACTTGAACAGAATCGCCAAGATTCGAATCAGCTTTTTTCAATGTTTGAAGCGATTGCAAAATGTCATTTACCAATTCTAGGTTTAGTTCATGGGGCTGCGGTGGGCGGAGCTTTGGGGCTCATTGCTTGCTGTGATTATGTTATTGCAGAAGAAAACGTACAGTTTTGTTTTAGTGAAGTGAAACTGGGATTAGCACCAGCAGTGATCAGTCCGTTTGTTGCTCGGAAAACTCATTTGGGATTAGTACGACCGTGGATGTTATCAGGAAAAATTTTTGATTCGATCGAAGCTCAGCGAATGGGACTTGTTCAAGAAATTGTTCCGAGCGGAAAAGGATTAGGACTTTTGCCGAAAAAAATGCAGATGTTTATGGAATCAGGTCCAGAGGCCGCCAAAGAAATTAAAAAATTACTTTTTGACATCCCCACTTTGAACTGGGAACAGCAAAAAGAACGGTCGACACGTTTGATTGCCGAAAGACGTGTGAGCAGTGAAGGTCAAGAGGGGCTGAAAAGTTTTCTTGAAAAAAGAGAGCCTGCATGGAGGGATGTTTGATCGGTAAAATAAAAACAGTCGCTATTGCTAATCGGGGTGAAGTAGCTGTTAGAATTATTCGGGCTTGCGAAGAACTGGGTCTTCAAACTGTTTTGTTGCATTCAGAAGTTGATGTTCAAAGTCGTGCCTACAGAATGGCAGATAAAAAAATATGCATTGGTCCTGCAGGGGCAAAGGACAGTTATTTAAATATAGATGTAAATATTAAAGGAGCACTAGCAGGAGCGGCGGATGCACTACATCCAGGTTTTGGTTTTTTATCTGAAAATGCCGACTTTGCACAAACATGTAAAAATGCAGGAATTATTTTTATAGGTCCTGACCCGCAGTCTATTCGTCTGTTGGGTGATAAAGTTCGCTGTAAGGATTTAGCTCGCAAGGCAGGCTTGCCTTTGCTTCCAGGTTATCAAGGTGAAAATCAAAAAACTTCTGTGCTGGTTGATGAATGTGAAAAAATTGGATTTCCTGTGATTGTTAAAGCGGCTGCTGGCGGTGGTGGTCGGGGAATGAAGCTCATCACTTCAAAAGTAGAAGCCGCCGAACTTATTGAGTCAGCCCAGCGCGAAGCCCTGTCGGCCTTTGGTTCGTCCCAAGTATTTTTAGAAAAATATTTGGATCGCGCAAAGCATATCGAGTTTCAAATATTTGGTGATTCAAGTGGACAAGTTGTGCACTTATTTGACCGTGAATGTTCTGTTCAGCGGCGCCATCAAAAAATTATTGAGGAAGCATTATCGCCTTCATTAACTGATGATTTACGAAGACAAATGGGACAAGTGGCTGTGACCATTGCTGAACTAGCTCAATACAAAGGCGCTGGGACGGTTGAATTTTTATTACAAGATAACAAATTTTATTTATTAGAAGTAAATACCAGACTGCAAGTTGAGCATCCTGTCACTGAACTTGTGATGGGGGTTGATTTAGTCAAAGCGCAAATTTTAACAGCGGCGGGTGAATATATTTTTGACCCCCATAAAGTTCGCGCCCCCCGAGGTCATTCGATTGAATGTCGATTGTATGCCGAAAATCCTTACTTAGGCGGAATGCCAAGCACAGGGATTTTGGGAAAGGTCTTATGGCCTGATGGACCAGGTCGTCGCTTTGAATATGGTTTTGAAGAAAACGACGAGATCACTTCGTATTATGACCCGATGATTGCCAAGGTGATTACATGGGATGAAAATCGCTCTCGATGTATTCAAAAAATGATAAAAGTCCTAAGTGATAGTGTGATTTTTGGAGTGCGAACAAATATTCCTTATTTAATTAAGATTTTAAAGCATCCCGAATTTATCAACGGGACCATGACCACAAGATTTATTGAAAAATATTTTAATGAGCCTTTGGAAGCCGAAAAAATTACAGAATTTGAAAAGAAGATTTTTGATCAAGTTTTACCTTTGGTAAAAGGAAAAAATGAATCTTCTTCGTCTAATTATCCATCGCCTTGGTCGCATTTTGTAAGTCCAATAAAAGAAGGCCTATGATGGAAATTTGGCTAGAGGTGGACAATAAGAAAACAAAAGTTCACGCACAATGGCTGCACCAGCAGCTTTGGGTTCATCTGGATGGAAAAACTTTTTTGGTTGAAAGTGGAACTGAAAAAAAATCGGGAAGTCGTAAAACGTCGATGGCAAGTTCAGATACAGTGAAATCTCCTATGCCTGGCAAAATCACCAAAATTTTTATTAAACCCGGTGACAAGACAAAAAAAGGTCAGGCATTGGTTGTTATGGAAGCAATGAAAATGGAGTACACTCTTAAATCCGAGATGGATGGCAAAATTAAACAGGTCGAAATTCAAGTCGGAGATCAAGTTCAATTAGGTAAAACTTTAATCAAGATTGATCCAGGAAATTAAATTTATGGCAGATAAAATAAGTTTGGTTGAAATGGGACTACGAGATGGTTTGCAAAATGAAAAGACCATCATAGATATTCCTTCACGAATTGAGATGGCTTTGCGCTTAACAAAAGCTGGGGCCAAGAGGATTGAGCTTGGATCTTTTGTGCGCCCCGACTGGGTTCCACAAATGGCTGGCAGTAAAGAAGTGATCACTGGTGTTTTGAATTTACAAAAACAAGGAAAAATACCTAAAGATGTTATTTTTTCGGCCTTGGTTCCCAACGAATATGGTTTTCATGAAGCGATAACAACAGGAATTAAAGAAATCGCAATTTTTTCTGCCAGTTCAGAATCTTTTTCTAAAAAGAATATTAACTGTTCCATCGAAGAAAGTTTACAAAGATTTCAGCCGGTCATGGTCTTAGCAAAAAAAAATAAAATCAAAGTGCGTGGATATTTAAGTGTTTGTTTTGGATGTCCCTTTGAAGGAAATGTTCCAGAAGCTCGCGTTTTAAAATTAGCTTATCAAATGTACAAACTTGGTGTGTATGAAATATCCATTGGTGATACCATTGGAGTCGCTCATGTTGGTCAGATTGAAAGTCTTTTTAGAAAATTAAAAACAAAAATTCCATTGAAATTTATAGCCGGTCATTTTCATGATACTCGAGGGCAGGCTTTAGCTAATATTCAAAAAGCTTATCAGCTAGGTGTGAAAACTTTTGATTCAAGCCTCGGTGGCTTAGGTGGTTGTCCCTATGCTCCAGGAGCCACTGGCAATGTGGCCACAGAGGATGTCGTTTATATGTTCGATGGGATGAAAGTTAAAACCGGGTTTCATCTTCAAAGTTTAGTGGAAATGAACCCCTGGGTTTCCGACAAAGTTCATCATGAATTACCCTCACGTGTCGGAAAAATTGGAATTTTAAAGCCAAAAGGAAAAGTACTGTGAAATTATCTTTAAAAGTGTATTCAATGGCCGGTCTTTTAATTTTTGGATTTTTAATGAATGGCTGTGTTCATAAAAAATATCAATTTGCAAATACTGCGATAGATTCAAAAAATTTAGCCATTTTATCTAAGCCAAAAAATATAGGAGAAGTTTTAAAAAATCATTTGGATGATACTGATATTTCCATCATTGATCATTTAGAAAACTGTACTAAGGACCTTTGTGATTCAAGTTTTGAAAAAGCCTTCGCAGGGCGATTAAGAAATTTGCATATTGCCCTAAGGGATAAAAATGCTGAACAAGTGCTTGTAGGCTCAGCCCAGGTCACCGAAGATTTTCAGAAACTCATAGCCACTTATTTAGATCAGCGCGAATATATTATTCCAGTGACTTTTCAGGCTTGGTTTTTAGCGGGAGCTATTTATCCTTATTCTAAAACAATTTCCCAGGCCCTTTTCTTGAAAGTAAAATCAACCCGAAAACTTTTAGATGATCGCAGCCCTAAGCCTGTTGGCTATACTTTTCTTGTGGCCCTAGAAACAGAATACCAAGGCAGTCGATTGGTTGAAAAAGTCCAAGCTTACAAAAGATGCATTGATGCTGAACCCAGCAATCGTCGTTGCCAAGAAGCGTACCTTCGATTGTCATCGCAATCCCCCAAAGCTATTAAGGCCTCAGAAATTAATTTAGCAAAAGAGTGTCGACCTGAAGTGGATAAATCCGGATTTACTTTAAAGCTGGGCACTAACACACTTCAAAAATTGCTTCTAGGTCCAAAGCCTTTTTATGGTAAAAAATATTATATGGAACGTGAAGACTTTCTTGAAGTGAGCGAAATTGAAGGAATTTATTGGAATAAAAAAGGTCCAACAATTAGCTTAAAAATGACAGACTCTGGTTCTGATAAATTGCAAAAATCTAAGTTCAAAATAAGCAAAAAAGGCCTTCTTTTAACTAAAAAAGAAATGATTTTTGCCGCTGTCCCAGTTGCCGCCTTAAGCATTGATGAATCCCAAGAAATTAAGTTTTTAATTGTAGATAAAAAAGGCTTGGGTGAGCTCGTCAAAAAGTGTCCTTAAGCTAATTCTAAGCTAAGTCTAAGTCGCTTTTTCAGGGAATGGTTATTGCTTCTTATTAAAGTGATATGCAGTCTCGAATCTTACTTATCATCTCTAATGTCTGCCTATTAGCTCTCTTTGCCTGGGTCCTGGTCGCCAGTCGTCGTCCCCTATGTATTGATTCCAAGATTGTTGATAAAATTGACATTATTCACAAGCATGGCGCAGACACTGTTTACGCTTGTGGTGCTAGAAAATCAGTCCCCTTTAGCCCTTATTTAAATGAATTATTACCTTATATCAAAGATCGCTTGCACGAGGTCGAGACAACATTAAAGGCTATAAGCCCCCTAAGAGCCCCCTTAAAATTAGAAATTCAGCTTAATAACCATTGGGCTTTTGCTGTGAATAATCATTCAATTTCGATCGGCGAAAAACTTTTTCTTTCCGAAGGACATTTGGAAAAAGCGATTTTTAAAGTCTGGTACCGAGAGCGTGAAGACAGCACCTTTGCTTATTCACGACTGGCTGAAGAATCAATCACAGACTTTCTTTTGTTTTTATCAAATTCAGAAATTAATATCGAAGATCGCCTGAAAGGTTATCGCACAAAAATAGAATCCGTGCGGTGGCCGCAAGTTATAAAAACGATATCTTCTTATTGTGATTCTCCATGGAAAAATTCTGAACACTATCAGATTTGTTTTGAAGGTGAAAAATTGGAAGATCTTCTTTCTGAAAATCTAATGGAGTCTTCTCTTCGCCCACTTGTTACGGCAGCATTAATTGATTCTTACCAACAGCTCTCTTTTTCTAACAAGAATCAAATGATAAGGAATTTCTCCTCATTTGTTTCGTCCGAAAGAAAGCCGCCATTAAATATTATCGGGGCTTTATGGGAATCTCATCCTTCTCCCATTCTCATGAGTCGTGAGGTTTTAAAAGAGTTTCAAGAGTACTTGTTTCGTGCGGCAGAGACACAATCTCATGCGAGCTACAAATTATTGGTTTCACGCTTTTCTGAAAACTTAAGAAAAAAGGGATTTCAAGAAGCCTCTTCAGAAGTTTTCTTTGATTTTATTTATGAATCTAATCAGATCGTCGATAAAAATTCGCCTTTGTTTAAGCAACTTCAAAAAATCACCGAAAATAATAAAGATATGCAAATTGCCTTGGTTGATCCAAAGCACATTTGGTTTTTGCCCTCGGGAGATTCTTTAGAGCGAGAACTCTTTATGCAAATTCGGTCACATCACAGAATTGTCGAAAAATGCGGTCCTTTTGATTTTTCATATGTTCTTAACTATTCGGAGACTGTTGATAAATTATTAATCATAGATTCCTGTAAAAAGAATTCTCCACAGGCTTTACAGGCTTATTTGGAAGATGGGCCTGAAGGTTTTGCTCGTAATAACAAAGGAATATCTTTTGTTCAATTTCATATTCCTTCGTTGTTGATTAAAAGTGATTCTATTCCACGCCAAACTAATGTAGTAGCATTGATGAAATCAAAAGACGTCAGCAGTCCCATTTTGCAAGCCTTAGGATGGCAAGAGCTTAACTGGGAAAAAGGGGTCGAAGCGTATCGGCCCAAGGCTCAAATAGAAGCTATTCAATGGTTTCGATTTTAAATCTTAAATTATTCTTATGCTTTGCGGCCATTTTTTTCTAATCGGATGTCTTTAATTTGATTTTTACAGTTCACAAAAATAACTGTCGGCTTGTGATTCGGCCCCTCTTCTAATGAAAGTCCGCAGTAGGCACAAATGATGACAAGATCTCCTTTTTGAACATGTCTTGCCGCTGCTCCATTTAAGCAAATTTGCCCTTTTTTGCCTTTGATCACATAAGTCGAGAAGCGAGCCCCATTATTGCAATTATAGATATCGACACGCTCGTGCAGAAGCAATCCTGAAGCTTTGATTAAATCAGGACAAATAGAAACAGAACCTTCGTAATTTAAATCTGCTTCAGTCACAGTCGCACGATGAATTTTTGTTCTTAACATACTGATATTCATAAACTGTTATCCTTCACATCTTTTTGCTCATTAAGCTTAATGGCTGCAACCAAACCTTTTAAAACTAAATCAGGCACAATCACGTCAAAAACTTTTTCTTTTTCAAACAAGTAAGCAAAACCGCCAGTTCCAATAACAAAAGGTTTTTCTGTGGGGAAACATTCCTTTTCTAAACGTCCACAAAGCTCGCGAATCATGCCGACATGTCCGTAATAAAGCCCTGATTGAATACTTTCAACTGTGGCTCGTCCCAAGGCCTTATTCATTTCTACAATTTCAACTGTGGGAAGCTTGGCAGTTCGATTTTCCAAAGATTCCATACAAAGTTTTAAACCTGCACTGATGGCGCCGCCCAAATAATCTTTCTCTTTAGAAATTGCGCAAAAAGTTGTCGCAGTTCCAAGGTCCACGACGATCAAATTCTTTTTCGGAAACATTTGCAAAGCGGCAATAGAATTTGAAATTCGATCAGCTCCCACTTCGACGGGACTTAGATATTTAATTTTTAGCCCTGTTTTTACTCCGGCTTGTAAAACGAAAGGCTCAACATTAAAATATTTTTTGCAGGCCCCTTTTAAAGAATAAATGACATCAGGAACGACAGAGCAGATAGCAATTTGTTTTACTTTTTTAGGATCAATATCGTTTTCTCGTAAAACATTTCTTAAAAAGATTCCCATTTGATCGGAAGAAGAACCTGTTTTTGAGCTGCGACGAAAACTGATTCGCATTTTATTATTATCAAAAACACCGCCGTAAATCTGACTGTTGCCAACATCTAAAGTTAAAATCATAACTTTGCCTCGCTCGATATGGCCTCGATAAGGCCAATAGATAGTTGATCTATGTTTTCAAATTTTGTAGGACTTTTAATTCCCCACAGTGTAAATGGATGTTGGCCCTGACTTTTATCGATATCTTTTAAATCGTTATGAACCACAAAATCTGCATCTTGCATCAGTTTCTTAACTTTATCGCTAATTTCAGAATCTGAAAGATGGCTTGTAAGCTTAAAACCGATGACTTTTATATTTGGATTAGAAGAGTAATTTTTTATTTTAGAAATAAGCTTTGGATTCACTTTTAAGTGTAAAGTGATGTCTTGGCTGGAATCAATTTTTCCAGGAAAATTTGTCACAGAGTAATCACCAACGGCCGCGGCATGAATCACATGAGTGAAATTATTTTCCTTTAATAGCTTTTGAAAGCCATGGTCTAAACTTTTGAAATCAGTAAATTCAGTGACTGGATAATCAAAATTGTTTGGAATGCTACCATGATGAGATTTTAATAGATGAAGATCATAGCCGGCTTCAAATAAATTTTGAGCAATTTTATAGCCTGTTTTGCCAGTGCTTATGTTAGAAAGAACTCGCACATCATCAATATTTTCTTGAGTGCCACCAGTCGTAATAAGTATTTTAGGTGGCTTTTGAGGCTTAAATTCAGTCAAAGTTGCCACCGAATTTTTTGAAGACTCTGTAGGAAGGCTTTTGTAAATAGCCTCAAGAATTATATCAGGCTCTAGCAAGCGGCCATAACCGGTTTCACCACAGGCTAAAATTCCTGAAGCGCTATCAAGGATATGCAAACCCATAGCTTTTAATTTTTTTACAGCCTCTTGGGTGGCAGGATGTTGGTACATGGCCGTGTTCATTGCCGGAGCAACCAAGAAGGGTTTTGAAAAATCGTGAGCTAAAAATAAACTTGATGCTAAATCACTAGAAATCCCCGAAGCCATTTTATTAATAAAATCAGCGGTCGCAGGAGCTACAATGACCAAATCAGCCCAACGGGCCAAGTGGATGTGATCCATCACATGACCTGTAGAAAAAAGATCACTGATGACAGGTTTTCCAGTCAAACCCTCAATCGTCGCATTTCCAATAAATTTTAAAGCCGAAGTGGTGGCAACAACTTGCACGTCACAACCTTTTTGCGAAAGCCTCGAGATGACCTGACAGGCTTTGTAGCAGGCAATAGAACCACTCATAATGAAAAGAATTTTAGATGGGTACATTATCAATTAACCTCACATCATTTAAATGAACAGCGACAAAGCGTCGGCTATCTTTATCTTCGACATAATCAACTTTAAATCCATAGGTTTGTAATTGAGTCTTTGCTTCAACGGCCGATTTACTTTCACTGATTGTTTTATAAATAATCGGAGCAATTTCTAGTCTGTCTTTTTCTGATAATCTGACATTGCGTGAACTCATGGCTAAGCCAGACTTTTCACGAATGGTGGCAACGGGAAGAACTTCAACATTCATAAAAAAAGCTTTGGTCATGTCTTTTACCAATTGAAATTGCTGATAATCTTTTTCTCCGAAATAAGATTTAGTGGGTTCAATAAGCTGAAACAGCTTCATAACGATGGATAAGACGCCATCAAAATGACCGGGTCGATTATTTCCACATAATGATAGGCTAAAATCGTTTTCGATCACTTTAAAATGATATTCGTCCGGGTACATTAAAGATTTATTGGGTGCAAACAGGAGATCGACATCATTTTTTTTAGCTGTTTTAAGATCAGCATCCCAGGTCAATGGATATTTTTTGAAATCTTTGGGATCATTAAATTGAGTTGGGTTTACAAAAATACTTAATACGGAAATTTCATTTTCTTTTCGGGATCTTTTTAAAAGCTCTTCATGCCCCTCATGCAATGCACCCATCGTTGGAACAAATCCAATGGACTGATTTACAGTCCGACGCCATTGCTTCATTTCAAGAGGAGTGTGGATCAGCTTCATGAGTAAGTCTCGTCAGAGTTAGGAAAGTTAGACTTTTTAATATCACTATCAAACTGATTAAATAAGTCTTTAAATGTTTTGTTAGCATCAAAATATTTGCGCACAAATTTAGGTTTGAATTCTTTTTGAAAACCTAAAAGATCTTGCAAGACTAAGACTTGCCCATCCATATCAAGCCCGGCACCAATACCAATTGTTGGAATTTCTAAATCTTTTGTGATTAAAGATCCTAAGGACGAAGGGACACATTCAAGAACGATAGAAAAACAGCCAGCATCTTGCAAATCAAGGGCCTGTTTGTGGATTTTTTCTTGGGCTTTTTTCTCTCGGCCTTGAACCTTGTAGCCCCCCAATTGATGCACGGATTGAGGGGTGAGGCCCAAGTGACCCATCACGGGGACACCTGAGTCGACGAGATGGCGAATCAACTTAAGATTGCCGTCTGCGCCCTCAAGTTTTACAGCCTGAGCGCCCGCTTTCATTAATTTTTCAACCGCATTCATATTTAAATTAAGATCTTTGCGGTAACTTAAAAACGGAAGATCTGCGATCACTAGCTTTTGGGGGGCCCCTCGAACAACGGCAGCCGTGTGAAATGCCATCATGTTGACACTAGCTTTAAGGGTGGTGGTAAATCCATGCATCACCATGGCAGAAGAGTCTCCAACGAGGAGGGCATCGATGGTTGTTTCATTTAAAATCTGAGCAAAGCTAAAATCATAGCAGGTCAAAACTGAAATTTTTTTCTTCTTAGCTTTCATGTTTTGAAATTCAAGAATATTCATTTGTAAGCCTCCACAAAAGCTGAGTAAACAGACTGAAATGAGTCTCCTGAAAGAGCCTTTAAATTAGATTGAATTGTAACGATATCTTTTCTGACCAAGGGGCCGGTCATAGCATCACGGCCATGACGATGAAAGTTTTCCAAGATCTTTTCCATATAAATTTTTATAGCTTCATCGGGAAGCCCTAGTTCTGAAAGACCTGTCTTCATTTTTTGCCAAAGTAAGATGGGAAAATTTCCCCCCATAACACAAAGGGCATGGTACAAAGCTTTATTGTCTTCTGAAATTTTCGTAAATGGATTCATAAGACCAGGAATTAAGTCACTGAGCTTGTCTGCTCCTGTGATAGAAAAATGAATTTTTTCATAATCTTCTAGAGAATACAAATCCGGCCCAAAGCTCATTAAAGGATGTGCAGAAAAAGCTCCTTCAATATTTAATGCGCCAGAAAAATGCACTATTTTTTTTGTCGGAATAAGGGATTTTTGAGTTAAATTTTTGGCTATGAAATCTGTTAACGATGAATCACTAATGGCTAACAAAATATGGTTAGAGCTTTGTACTAGGCTTTGCAGGCTTTCTAAATCTTTAGATCGATCCCAAGTAGAAAAAAGAATGTTTTTTTGTTGGAAGTAAAACTGAAGGTGGTGAGCGACTCGCCCAGAGCCAATTAATAAAATGAAAGAAGGACGTGAATTGTTTTTCATCTTTGGTACCTGTCCCTAGGGGATCAAGTCCTTTTAATTAAAATTGTTAGTCGCCAAGGGTCGCTGCCTAAAATCCATATTCAGATCAACGCCACAGAATTAATTTATCAAACTTAGCACAAAATGCAAGACCCGTTGCAGGGGCCATGTAAGCATGTTAATCAGGCGCGATGAAGTATATGTATGGGACTTTTTTAGGTATTTTAGTTTGTGCGGGTTTGGCTTTAACAATTTATTTTGGACTTCAGCCTAAACCAGTGCCGAAAATCAAAACCAGCTTCCTGACAGAGCCTGAACGTCTTGGTGAAGCCATTGCTCAACGCCTATGGCAAGAACTCAGACCTGCCACGATTGTTTTTTTGGGAGTGGAGCCAGGAAATCGGGATCATTTAAAAGTATGGAAAGGCTTTCTGGATAGCTTGCCACCAGAGCAGAAATTTTCTCAAGTTGTGATTGATCCTATGTTACCAGAAAAAAGTATTATTTCTTTCACAGAAGAAATTGATCTTCAAAAAGAAACAGATCGTTTTAAAGAAGGTTTAAAAATAGCCTTAAAAAATAATATTCGGGTGGCTGTTATTGTGCCTTCGATTTATTCAAGTCAAAGTATTCCTGATAATCCCATTTACCGATTAAAAGTGGAGACACAATTTTTGCCAATGAGTTTATCCATAGCTCAACCAAGTTTAACACGAGAAGAAGAAGCTGATGTATTATACCCATGCACGACGGGCTCTGGAGATAATATTGGTTTAGGTTCCTGGGGATGTTTAATTCAAACTAAGTCCCGAAGTCTTTACCGAAAAAAAATGCAGCCCGGAAAATACTTGGGTGTCATGGATCTTATCGGTGAATCAGATTATTTGGTCTTATTTCGTGAAATTCCAAAAAGCTAAGAAGTCCCCCTAATTCTTAGTCGCAAAAAACCTATAGATTTTAACATTTTCCACAATGAGCCCCGAAAGTGTCTAAAAGTTAGTCAAAAAAACGATCATTTTAGTCAATCAGTTTTACACTTTTTAAGTCATTCCAAACTTAGCACAACTTTTTGGGACTGATTCGCGAGGCTTTTTTTTGTGTGCTATCCTTTTTGTAATTGAAGCAACAATTTTAAAAACCTCACGAGGAGCGTTTTATGAAAATGTTAAGAACGATACTTTTTGGATCAGCAATAGTAGGTCTAATAGGGTGTAACCAAACACCGAACCAAGGTGGATCGACGGCAGGTGTAGATCAAGTTTCATCCTTCTTAAGTAGCTATCCTTCAAACTCAGCTAATCTTCGAA
>JAYSSI010000047.1:0-22837 GCA_043720615.1 Pseudobdellovibrionaceae bacterium
ATCTTTTTGCATAGCTTAAAGTAGCTATGCAAAGTTAAGAACCTACCGTAGCGGCATTATATTAAGTTTAAACCAGAGTTGGGTCCGAGATTATAGCTGGTTGGGGTGGACTTTGAGCTTTATGGCGCACATTTGGGTGGAGGAGTTTCAATCACATTTGACGAATGCGTTTTTCGACGCCTAAGGCGGCTTCACGCACAGCTTCACTTAAAGTCGGATGCGAGTGAAAGCTTCTTGCTAAATCTTCGCTGCTGCCACCAAATTCCATAGCAATGACAATCTCACTTAAAAGCTCACCTGCTCTGGGGCCAACAATATGACCACCAAGAATTCGATCCGTCTTTTTGTCAGCAATGATTTTAACAAAACCGTCCGTCGACCCCATGGCACGAGCTCGACCGTTTGCCATGAATGGAAATTTACCGACATTGATTTCAAGTCCATTTTGTTTTGCTTCTTCTTCAGTGATTCCTACGCTGGCCACTTCGGGATGGGTGTAGATCACGCTGGGAACTGTTCCATAATTAACATGTCCAGCATGGCCGGCGAGCAGTTCAGCTAAGGCAACGCCTTCTTCTTCCGCTTTATGCGCAAGCATTGGGCCTGGAATCACATCACCAATGGCATAAATACCGGGGATATTAGTTTGAAAATGATGATCCACTTTAATGCATCCACGAACATCCTTTTCAACGCCAGCAGCTTCCAAACCTAAATTTTGAGTGAATGGTTTTCTGCCAGTAGAAACCAGTACAACATCCCCGCGAATTGATTTTTTTGAACCATCTTTTAAAGATTCATATTCAAGTTCAACATCTTCACCAACAAATTTTGAGCCAATCACTTTTGTAGAGGTCATAAATTCCATGCCCTCTTTAGCCATAGATTTTTGCAGAACTTGAATGGCATCTTGATCCATCATTGGACAAATTCGATCTGCAAATTCAATCACTGTGACTTTGGCACCTAGGCGCAACCAAACTGAGCCAAGCTCAAGACCAATGACTCCGCCGCCAACAACTAAAAGATTTTTTGGAACTTTTGCTAAGGTTAAAGCGCCCGCCGAAGAAACAATTTTCTTTTCATCAAATTTTAAAAAAGGAAGTTCGGTAGGAACTGAACCCGTTGCAATCATAATCGACTTTGCCGTCAGTAAAGTAGTTGAACCATCGGCCGCTTTCACTTCGACAGTTCCGGCTTTGACGATCTTTCCAAAACCAATAAAGCTTGTGATTTTATTTTTTTTAAATAAAAAACCCACGCCGCTGTTAGAGGCTTGAACAACTTTGTTTTTTCTAGCCATCATGACTTCAAGATTTAATTCAACCCCTGAAACTTTAATGCCGTGGTTAGTAAGGCCATGCAAGGCAGTGTGGTAATGCTCTGCGCTTTCTAAAAGAACCTTTGAAGGGATACAGCCCACATTGGTGCAAGTTCCACCAAGGGCAGAATCCTTTTCGATGACCGCTGTTTTTAATCCTAATTGCGCCGCACGAATGGCGCCCACATATCCACCGGGACCAGAACCAATTACTATCAAATCAAAATTTGTTTCGCTCATGCCGTCACGCCTTTAAAGAAAATAATCAATTAAATTTCAAGCAATAAACGTTCTGGATCTTCAACGCCTTCTTTGATTTTAACCAAAAATCCGACGGACTCTCGGCCATCGATAATTCGATGATCATATGATAAAGCGACGTACATCATGGATCTGACTTCGACTTTTTTATCAATGGCGACGGCTCGATCTTCAATTTTATGCATTCCTAATATCGCACTTTGTGGAGAATTTAAAATGGGTGTCGACATTAACGAGCCAAAAGTTCCACCATTTGTAATAGTAAAAGTTCCGCCATTCAATTCATCCACAGAAATTTTTCCGTCACGAGCTTTGGCTGCGTAATCTCGGATGGCAAGTTCAATCTGAGCCAAACTCATTTGATCTACATTTCGAAGGACAGGAACCATCAAGCCCCGATCTGTACTGACGGCGATTCCGATATTATAATAGTTATGATATTCTAAATCAGTTCCTTGAATGTAAGCATTCACGGCAGGGTAGGCCTTCAAGGCTTCGATCACGGCTTTTGCAAAAAATCCCATAAAGCCTAAATTGACTCCGTATTTTTCTTTGAATTTATCTTTGTACTTGGTTCGAAGCTCAAGAACGTGAGTCATGTCAATTTCATTAAAAGTTGTTAACATGGCTGTGGTATTTTTTGCTTGCACCAATCTTTCGGCAATTTTTTTACGAATTGTCGTCATCGGTACAAGTTTTTTCTCGCCTTGTTTTGAAGCTGCATTTCCTGTGGGAAATAGGGCAGGAGCGGGCGCTGGTGTTGGTTTTGCGGCGGCTGGTGCAGGAGTCTGGATATTTAACACATCTCCTTTTGTCAGGCGGCCATCTTTTCCGGTGCCTTGCAGACCTGCTGTTTCTAAACCTTGTTCAGTGACGATTCTTTGCACCGCAGGGCTTAGCGTTTGAGGACCGATTGAAGCTGAAGCTGTTGTTGAAGCTTTTGCGTCTGTGTCGATAAATCCAACAATGGAACCGATTTGAACAACTTGTCCAGGTTCAGCTTGAGTTGTCAAAACACCATCTTGTTCTGCGACAACTTCAACACTGGCTTTATCTGTTTCTAAGGCCAGCAAAACATCATTTCGTTTCACCATCTCGCCAGATTTTTTATTCCAACTTCCAATCGTTGCTTCGGCGATAGATTCTCCGACGGCAGGGACTTTAATTTCGATTTTCATGATGGCTCCTTAAAAGCTATAAACTTGCTTAATCACATCAGCCTGTTCAACATTATGTCTGTATAAAGATCCTGTGGCCGGTGAAGATCTTTCGGGACGACCTGCATATTTCAATTCAAAGCGAAGATTTTCTTTGTTAAAAAGTTCCATAAATTTAAAATAGACATGCTGATATGCCCCCATATTTTTTGGCTCTTCTTGGGCCCACACAATATTTTTTAATTTTGGATAACTGCGAATAACATTGGCCACATGTTGAGCGGGGAAAGGATAAATCTGCTCGAGGCGAACTAATGCCGTTTTATCATTTTTGTTTTTTTCCCGTTCTTCTAAAAGCTCATAATAAAGTTTTCCTGAAACAAACACCACGGTTTCAACTTTTTTATGATCGTTAAGAATTGTTTCCGGAAGCACTTCATTAAATTTTCCTTGCGCTAAATCTTCCATGGTCGAAATAGCTTTAGCATAGCGGAGCAATTTTTTAGGAGACATAACAATCAATGGTTTTCTAAAAGGTCTGTGAATCTGACGACGAAGAGCATGAAAAATTTGAGCCGGCGTCGTCAAGTTAACCACTTGCATATTATTTTGAGCGCAAAGTTGCAAAAATCTTTCAAGACGTGCCGATGAATGTTCTGGTCCTTGACCCTCGTAACCATGCGGGAGCAATAAAGTCAGCCCTGTCATTTGCATCCATTTTGATTCGCCACTAGAAAGAAATTGGTCAATGATAATTTGTGCACCGTTTGCAAAATCTCCAAACTGAGCTTCCCATAAAGTTAAAAATGTAGGATCACAAGCCGCATTTCCATATTCAAAACCAAGAACGCCATACTCTGATAAAATCGAGTTATAAACACAGAACTCAACTTTATCTTCGTTCAAGTGATCAAGAGCCATGTAGCATTCGCCCGTTTTTGCATCGTAAAGAGCCGCATGACGATGAGTGAAAGTTCCGCGCACGCAATCTTGACCTGTCAGTCGAACAGAAGTTCCTTCGGTCAGCAGACTGCCGTAAGCCAACAATTCGGCCATGCCCCAATCTAGAGGCTCTTTCCCCGCCGCCATATTTTTTCGACTTTCCAGCAGCTTTAAAAGCTTTGGATGAGGTGTAAAGTTCTTAGGAAATTCACCAATTTTTGTACCAATTTCGCGAAGTTTTATTAAATCAAAACTTGTATCCGTGGATTTTTCAAAATCTTCAGGTTTGGCTTTACGAAGTCCTTGCCAAAAACCTTCAAATTTAAAAGGTTTAATTTTGGGAGGATTCTTTTTTGTTTCTTCATAAACTTTTTGAATATTATCAATTTTTTCTTGGTAAAAATCGTCATAAAATTTTTGATCAACGACATTTTCGCGAATCAATTGCTTGCCATAAATTTCGCGTAAGGTGGGATGTTTTTTAATTGCATCATACATCACTGGCTGAGTGTAAGCAGGTTCATCGCCCTCGTTATGTCCGTACCTGCGATAACAAAGCATATTTACAACAATATCTTGTCCCCATTTTTGGCGAAATCGCAAAGCCATATCAACAGCGCGAATACAAGATTCTGCATCGTCACCATTGACGTGAATAACAGGAGCACCAACCACTTTGGCCGCATCACTCGAGTAATATGAAGAGCGGCCTTCCTCAGGAGACGTGGTAAAGCCAACTTGATTATCAACCACGATATGAATTGATCCTCCCACCGTGTGACCTTTAACTTGCGACATTTGAAAACATTCAAGCACGACGCCCTGACTTGAAAATGCAGCGTCTCCGTGAATCAAAATTGGAATAACTGATTTGCGATCTTTTGTATCTTTACGTCTTCGCTGAGCCGCTCGGGCCATGCCAAGAACAACTGGATTGACGGTTTCAAGGTGTGAAGGATTATAAGCCAAAGTCACTTGGCAGGGGCCATGTGGTGTTTCTTTTTGAGCAACATAACCCAAGTGGTATTTTACGTCGCCATCAAAGTCTTCAAGTGGTTCCATCATTTCCGTGGGACCGTTGAAGTCAGCAAAAATATATTCCAAGGCCTTACCCATGAAATTTGCTAAAACATTGATGCGACCTCGGTGGGCCATACCAATCATAACTTCGTGGGCTTTTAAAGCAGTGCACTTTTGCACAATCGTTTCCAGCATGGGAAGAATGGCATCTCCCCCTTCCACTGAAAATCGCTTTGTTCCGACATATCTGGTGTGAATAAATTTTTCTAAAGACTCGGCTTTAGAAATTGAGGCAAGGGCCGCTTTTTTTTCGTCCATTGTTAGTTTAAACAGGGGACCGTCATTTTCAAATTCTTTAATAAACCAATTGCGAACTTCAGGCAGAGCTTCCGCCGCTTGAATAGAAATTTTCCCACAATAGACTTGGCGCAAATGTTGAACAATTTCACGCAAAGACGCATTTGGTTTTCCAACAATGCCGCCGATTTGGAATTTTTTTTCTAGATCCGTTTCTTTTAAATTATAATGGGTGAGTGAAAGTTGATCAGAAGGAGTGGGTGTATTAGTTAAGGGATCAAGACTGGCTTCAAGGTGGCCATAATTTCGGTAGGCTGTGATCAGATGATAAACATCCAATTCTTTTTCTGAAAGTCCAAAGCTGCCATCAGAAGCAAACTCAACACCTTCAAAAAATTTTCTCCAATCAGGTGTCACGCTCTCAGGATTTTGCTGATAACATTGATACAGGCTTTCAATATATTCAAGGTTGGCCCTAGTTGGATTCATGGTGGTTCCTTTTATGTTGAGGCCGGGACAATTTTCCAAATTCTAGTCACTCTGTCACGATCTTTACATAACCCTGAAAGAGGTCTAATGCGTGGCGGAAACTTATTTGTAAACTGCCCAATATATGCTGATCATGATAGCTCTAAAAAATCATTCTTTGTATCAATGATTCGGCTAGGAAGAATTTTCCGCGCCTTTGAGTGGGTTGAGAGTCAGAAAAGTTTACTGAGGAGAGCCAAAATGTATCAGTTAGTTGTTGTTCGCCATGGTGAGAGTGAGTGGAACAAAGAAAATCGATTCACGGGATGGCAGGACGTCGAATTATCTGAAAAAGGTCGAGCCGAGGCGATAAAAGGTGGTCGTGCCCTAAAAGAGCGCCATTTTGAGTTCGATCTTGTTTTTACGAGTGTGTTAAAGCGCGCCATTCATACAATGAACTATGTGCTCAGTGAAATGGATCAGTCGTGGCTGCCTGTCATGAAAGATTGGCGATTAAATGAGCGACATTATGGGGACCTACAAGGTCTTAATAAAGCAGAAACAGCAGCTCGGCATGGCGAAGAGCAAGTTAAAATATGGCGACGAAGTTATGACGTTCCACCGCCTGCTATGAAATTAACGGATCCTCGTCACCCTTGCAATGACCGACGGTATAAACACATTGATTCTCAGGCGTTACCCAATAGCGAAAGTTTAAAAGACACAGTCGCAAGATTTTTGCCTCTTTGGAAAGAGCAAATTTCAAAAGAAATAACTAAGGGTCGAAGGGTTTTAATTGTGGCTCATGGAAATAGTCTAAGAGCGTTAATGCAGCATTTAGAAAATATGACTCCCGATGAAATCATGGGAGTTAATATGCCCACGGGAATTCCATTGTGCTTTGATCTTGACGCGAACTTTAAAGTTTTAAAAAAAGAATTTATTGGCGATCCTGAAGACGTCAAAGCAGCCATAGAGGCTGTCGCGAACCAGGGAAAAGCAAAGTAGAAATTTTTTTATTCAGCGAGCTATTAAACGATCAATGGCTTCTAAAAATGGATCAAGGCCTGGAAAACTTGTAATTCGACCCAGGCTTTTTCCTTTTTTAAAAAAAATGAAAACCGGAATTCCATAAAGCCCAAAACGAGTTCCAAGATCAAACTGATCGTAAACATTTACATGATACCAACTGAGCTTTCTTAAACGAACGACATCAACATCATTTGTTAAACTTCTTTTTGCGACATCACAATTGGGACAATCATGCCCCCAAAAAAACACACATTTTAAATCATCTTCATCAGTTAAAATTTTTTCGTCAAAATTAGAGGGTGTCAAAAGAGTCATATCTAAAAGAGAAAAAACAGGATGTGATGATTCAGACATAAGGGTATTACACACAATAGCAACAGACTTGACAATTTGAATTTCGAAATCAGTTTAAGAATGAAAAGGAGGTTTTTATGAGAGCACTTTCTCAAACAAGACCCGCAAGAACATTAGGTTCATGGAATAGTTTTGATGATATTTTTAGTGAATTTGGCAATGGTTATGATTTCAGCAATTCTGATTTAACTATGCTAAGTGACAGAGGCTTTGCTCCTGCTATGGACGTTGAAGAAAAAGAAGGCGTGTACTTAATTACTGTCGATCTCCCTGGGCTTAAGAAAGAGGATATTCAAATTAATGTGAGCGACCGAGTTTTAACAATTTCAGGAGAGAGAGTGAAAGAAAAAAAAGGTCAGGGGTATTATTTTGAAAGGAGTTATGGCCAATTTAGTAGATCGATCAGCTTGCCAGAAAATATAGTTGACGAAGAAATTGAAGCCCATTACGAAGACGGAGAATTGAAGTTGGCACTTCCAAAAGCTGAAACAACTAAAACAAAAACTATTCAAGTGCAAACCGATAAAACGGGAGGCCTTCTTGAAAAGTTTTTTGGTCCCAAAGAAGAGTCAGTCAATAAAGAACTTAAAAATAAGACAGGAGACACTCAAAAACATTAAAGCTTCAAAAACTTTATCCTGATGTAAATCAGAAACCTTGAGAAAACCTTGTCAAAGCCCGGCCTGCCAGCCGGGCTTTCTATTTGTACGCCCAGCAGGGCGCTTCACTAGGAGGTGAAAATCCTTTGCGAGCCCGATCAGGGGAATCGCTAGTTGACGACAAGGGTGTAGCGGGCGACTGCAAATCTGAAGGAAGTCGGTACGACAAAACACGACGCCGAGGAATACGAAGTGCCGGTATTATGATGAACAACGAAATTATAGAATCGACAGAGGGCACACCGCAAGGTGGTCCACTATCGCCGTTATTATCAAATATTATTTTAGATAACTTAGATCGGGAGCTTGAGAAAAGGGGTCATAAATTTTGTAGATATGCTGATGACTGTAATATCTACGTTAGGACAAGGCGTGCTGGCGAAAGAGTGATGGAATCGATCACAAAATTTATATCTGAAAAGCTGGAGTTAAAAGTTAACAAAGATAAAAGTGCGGTGGCGCATGTGATGCGAAGAAAGTTTTTAGGTTATACTTTTAATGTAAGGCGTAAAGACCAGATCCAAATCAGGCCTCATAACAAGTCAGTCGAAAAGTTTAAGTTAAAAGTCAAAGCAGCCATGCGAAAAGGAAGAGGCCAGAACATAAAGCGTTTTATCGGGGAAGTTTTAAACCCCATTTTACGTGGCTGGCATCAGTACTTTAAAATCAGCGACACAAAGCACGTCTTTGTATCGCTGAATGAATGGATACGCCGAAGAATTAGAAATATTTACTGGCGACAGTTAAAGAACAACAAAACAAGATTTAGGAAAATGGTAGCCTGTGGAATTAAACCAGATCGGGCACAAGAATGCGCCGGAAACGGACGCGGTCCATGGTGGAACTCCAACAAGCTTCACATGTCTGAATTATTACCAACAAAATCACTTCAAGATATGGGGCTTTATAGCTTTTTGAAATAATCGCTGACTGCAAAGTCATTGAACCGCCGTATACGGAACCGTACGTACGGTGGGGTGAGAGGACGGGCCGCTAACGCGGTCCTCCTACTCGATCGTTGTCAGGATTCAAAAACTAGTTTAGTTCAAATAGGAATGGCAAAAATTCTTTATACAAATATTTCTGAAATGTTAACCTTGGGAAAAGCGCAAGCTCGTCAGGGTCGGCGCATTCAAGAAAATGATTTAGATATTCATCAAAATATGGCCCTGCTTGTGGAGGGTGGTAAAATTGTTTGGCTGGGTTCGCAAAAAAAAATTCCACGAGATTTAGCGCCTAAAAATATTAAAGAAAAATCTTTAAAAGGCTTTACTGTTTTACCCGGCTTTGTCGAGTGTCACACGCACACTGTTTTTGCGGGTTCGAGAGCTGGCGAATTTGAATTAAGAAATCGAGGCGTCAGCTACCAAGAAATTGCCGCCAAGGGCGGTGGAATTTTATCCACAGTGAAAGCCACCCGAAAAATTTCATTTGGAAAGCTCCTTGAGCAAACCGAGAAACGGGCCCAGGAATTTTTGCGACAAGGAGTCACAACCTTAGAAATAAAATCAGGATATGGTTTATCTTTAAAAGATGAAGTGAAGTGCTTGCAAGTTGTAGATCAAATTCAAAGTTTAAAAACTGTGGCGACTTTTTTAGGGGCGCATGCAAAGCCAGCGGAGTTTGAAACTTACGAAGAGTATTTAGATTATTTATCTGATGTTGTTTTGCCCGTGATCAAAAAGAAAAAGATGGCCGAGCGAGTGGATATTTTTATCGAAAATGGATTTTTTCCCTTAGAAGCTTCCAGAAAGTATTTACAAAAATCTCAAGACTTGGGATTTGCCATCACGATCCATGCGGATCAATTGTCTTTAAGTGGAGGCAGTCAGGCCGCGATTGAATTAAAAGCTTTATCTGCTGATCATGTGATTCAAATTAAAAAAGCCGAAATTAAAAAAATAGCAAATTCTGAAACCACGGCGGTACTTTTGCCGACGGCTGATTTGTATATGAAATGCTCTTATCCTCCGGCCAGAGCCTTGATTGATGCTGGGGCGCGCGTGGCTTTAGCGACGGATTATAATCCAGGAACAAGTCCCACTCAGGATATTAATTTAGTGGGATTGCTAGCGCGATTAGAAATGAAGATGACTCTTCCTGAAGTGATTGCCGCTTACACTGTGGGTTCCTCTTTCGCTCTTGGAAAACAAAATCAAAGAGGCTCATTAGAGATTGGAAAAGATGCTGATTTTATTTGCATCGATAGCGAATGGACCGAACTTTTTTACTCCGCGGGAAAGACGCAAGTTCGTCAGGTGATTATTGATGGAAAGCCAGTGTATATTAATTCATAGCGTTACAAATTTCAGAATCTTACAAATTCAATTGCTTTGAGTTCCTATTTCTTCCTAGTCTTAAGCATATCCGAAGGTTTTTTCATCTCGGAAGAGAAAGGTTGCCATGAAGGCGAGTTACTCAAACCTAATGCAATCGAAGTACTTTAGTCCGGCTTTTAACTCGGCCATCTTTGACGGCCCACTGCGAATCTACTTTGCTCAGTTTCATGAATCTATGGCGCTTAAAATTTACTTTATGGCCCAACAAAAATTATCAGCCGAGCTGATTCGAGCTAAAGAAGTTTCAAAAGCCTCTCAAGCTAATATTTTGGTGATGATTTATCCGACGGAAGACAGCTTTGAGATGACTTTTGAAAAGCACACAGGGTCGGGGAAAATTTCAGTGGAAACTTGGAACGATGATGTCGTTATAGGTCTGCGTGGTCCTCTGGAGGATTCTGAATTAGATAGCCTTATCCAAGCTCTGTCTGAAGTGATGAGTCGGTGGGCTCCAAAAAGTCAATTAGCCGCTGTCTCAGCTGAGCTATGAATTTAAATCTATGAAATTAATTTCTCAATCTGGTCAGATCGTTGTCGAATACATATTACTTTTAGTGATTGCGGTGTCTTTGTCGGCGTTGATCGTGCGACAGTTGGGAAGTCGAAATGAAGATGATCCTGGGGTGCTTGTACAAAAATGGCACAGTATTCAAGTGGAAATTGGCAAAGATATCTCTGATCAATGTGTTGGCGCCGGCTGTAACTAAATAATTACAAGTAAATGGATTTTCTCTTTTTCAACTCTTTCAAAAGAGCTGTCTGCATTTTTTCTTGGATATCAAAACAGATTTCATGAACGACTTCACTCTTATCCGCTGTTTCTGGCGGATAGGGCAGATGAATGGGTGGCAGGAAAACAATTTTCCAACGAGCTGGTAAAGGAAGAATATTGAGAGGCAGGGGAATCACCACGCCTTTTAAAAACCTTGTCAGTTTAAGTTGATTCAAATTGATATGAGTTTCTTCAGCGCCAATCACCAAAGTAGGAATAATAGGACTTCCTGTTTTTAAGGCCATTCGAACAAAGCCTCTTTTAAATTCTTGCAGCTGATATTTTTCATGGGTCGGTTTAAAGTTTCCTTTTTCGCCCTCAGGAAAGAGCACGATCAAATTATTTTTTTCTAAGGCTCGTAGGCCGTTTTCAAAAGTGGCTTCGGTAAATCCAAGTTTTTGGGCGGGTATAGAAGTGGTCTCCGTTAAAAACCAAAAATGATGAGTCATCACGCGAGGAACTCGGCGTGCTTCTTTTTGTAAAATCAGCGCTAAAACAACGGCATCAAATCCTGCGTATCCCGAATGATTAGGTGCCACAATGGCTGGACCGTTTTTTGGAATATTTTCTAGACCTTCGATCTCAAGTCGAAAATATTTTTTCATGATCTCGGCCAACCAGCGGGGAAGAACCCGATAAATCAACGTGTCTGGATCTAAAGATGCCAGCCCAAAAATTTTTTCGTTGGGTTTCTTAAAAAAATTAATCATGATGAATTAGGTGAGGTTTATTAATGTCTTCTTATATCATGGCGATTGACCAAGGAACAACTAGTACACGAACTTGTTTGTTCAACCAAGCCGGAAGTCTTGTGGCACAAGTCAGTGAAACTTATCCTCAAATTTATCCTCAGCCAGGATGGGTAGAACATAATCCTGAAGATATTTGGCGAACCACCACCGCGACAATAAAAAAAGTAATGGATCAGGCCGGCATCGTTGGCTCTCAAGTTTTGTGTATCGGAATTACAAACCAGCGTGAAACTGTGATGGTGTGGGATAAAGAATCTCATAAGCCCATTTATAATGCGATTGTTTGGCAGTGTCGTCGTACAGAAAATATTTGTGAAAAATTAAAAAAGGCAAAAAAAGATAAAATGATCTCTTGGAAAACTGGTTTAGTTGTGGATCCTTATTTTTCGGGTTCAAAAATTCAGTGGATTTTGAAAAACGTTTCAGGATCCAAAGAATTAGCAAAAAAAGGTCAGTTGCGGGCGGGAACCGTCGACACTTTTATTTTATGGAGATTAACCGGTGGGCAAAGCCATAAGACCGACGTCAGTAATGCTTCGCGCACCATGCTGATGAATTTACAAACATTGAAGTGGGATTCTGAGCTTTTAAAGTTTTTCCAAATTCAGGAATCGCTTCTTCCAGAAATCAATCCCAGTGCGGGACTTTTTGGAAAAACAAAAGGTCTTGATTTTCTTCCTGATGGGATTCCAATCTCAGGAATAGCTGGCGATCAGCAGGCGGCGTTGTTTGGTCAAGCGGGGTTTGATATCGGCGAAGTGAAATGCACATTTGGGACAGGAAGTTTTATTTTACTGAATACAGGCCCACAAATTGTGCGTTCAAAATCAAAACTTTTATCTACGATGGCTTGGCAATTAAAGGGACAAAAACCAGTTTACGCTCTTGAAGGTGGAGCTTTTGTCTGCGGAGCTGCTGTGCAGTGGTTACGAGATGGTTTAGGTCTTATAGAAAAAAGCTCAGATATTGAAAGTTTAGCAGCGTCTGTCAAGGATTCTGATGGAGTTGTTTTTGTTCCTGCGCTGACAGGATTAGGGGCTCCTTATTGGCGAGCCAATGCACGAGGTGTGATCACAGGACTCACGCGTGGAACAACAAAAGCTCATTTGGCGCGCGCCACTCTAGAGGCCTTAGCATTACAAAATGCCGAAATTTTAGAAGTGATGCAAAAAGATTTAGGAAAAAAAATAAAATCCATTAAAGTGGATGGCGGTGCTGCGATCAATAATTTATTGATGCAGCTTCAAGCTGACTTTTCGGGAGTGCCAGTGGTTCGGCCAAAAAATATTGAAACCACCGCCTTGGGCGCTGCTTATCTCGCAGGGTTGGGAATTGGGTTATGGTCATCGCAAAAAGAAATTGCTCAAATTTGGCAAAAAGATCAGGAATTTAAAGTTCAAATGAGTCCCAAAAATCGCTCTCTTAGAAAAAGCCAGTGGAGAAAGTCTGTGGTGAAAGCTTGATGGAAGGCCTAAAAGTACTTACGCCTGAAGAAAAGCAAAGAGTGATATCTCAGGCGCAAGCTTTTGAGGCTTCTGTTTATTTTAAGTTTCCAGATTCACCTGTTTTTAAAACTCAAGCCCTGCCGTTAGGATCAAAAAAATTAATCTCATGCCTTCGGCCTTTAGATTTAGCACTGCAACAATCTAGTAAGGCCGTTACAATGAATTTTTTAATCAATTCTGAAATTTATTTTTTAGTGACAATCATTAATATTGACCAGAAAAAAATTCATTTAAATATCGATACTGATATTTTCCAACTGGCGCGCCGAAAAAACCGCAGACTTAAAGTTCCTAAAGACTATGAAGCTTTCTGGATGATAAAAAGACTCGACGAACAAATGGCTTTTTTGAGAGGGATTATTACTGATATTTCCGATGGTGGCTGCCGGATCGCTTTAAATACCGAATTGCCTCTTGTTGAAGTGGGACAAAAAATTGAAGGATCTTTAAAAATTGGAATAATATTTCCTATCGAAGTTAAGGGAATTGTAAGGTATCATAAGTTGCATGTCAGAAAAGAACACAAACAAGTTTTTGGAATTGAGTACACCGAGATAGTGGTTTCTGTAGAAAATCGAATTAAAGCCATGCTCTTAGATTTAGAGCGAGAGCTTTTCTTAAAAGTTTTGGAGTGATTAATTAATATGGGAATAGCTACTAAACAAGGGATGTTTCGTAAAATTCACCAGTCTGAAAAAAGAAGATTGGTGGCTTCTTTGGGGGACCATCGTACGTCCCTAGTCATTCGCGGAAATAATGATGATATTTTTAATATGATGTCAGATGGAACAGAAGGAGATCGGCTTTTAAAGTGTCGTCTTGTTTTTAGCTCCAAAGTTCCGCAGGAGAAGCAAGCCGTTGTTATTAATTTTACTTTTGGCTACGAGAGGTATTTTTTTCGTGGCGATATGAGTCTATTTGAGGGAAAATATTTTATCGATACCTCTGCAGACTTTTATATTTTGCAAAGAAGAAAATCAGCCCGCTTAGTGATGCCAGCCGAGTTTGCCTGTGGTTTTAATATGATTGAGTATCGTAAAAAAAATGTTTTCTATGAAATGAGAATTATTGATTTTAGCAGCGGTGGTGCCAAAGTTTGGTACCCTTTGTTTGAGCCTGAGTTTGTCACAGATGAAATGATCAAAGGAGTTGTCCACCTAGGAATTCGACGTCCTTTAAATATGGATGGGATTATTAGGCATGTGGTTCGCCAAGAGTCAGGCGATCGAACAGGGCAAATTTTTGGAATTCAATTCGATGCTGGAAATAAAATTATGGAAGTTAAGCTTCTAACTATGTTTATGGATCTTCAGCGCGAAATTTTTCTTAAATACTCAAAATAAATATTAGTTTTTTCGAGCTATAAATTGATCAGAGTCTTTAAGAACTTCAGTCATTCTCCGTAACCTTGCCGTGAATGACTTCATCATGCTAGCGGCCCAAATGGGCAGGTTCTCAAGAAGCTCTTCATATCCAACTTCAGAAACTTTAATTAGGCTGACTTTACAAAGTGCTTGGGCAGAAGCAGAGCGAGGTTTTTTATCTAATAAGGCAAATTCGCCAAAGGATTCACCGGATTCGGCGGTTAAAATATTAATTCTTTTGCCTTGTTTGTTTTTGGTAAAAATCTGAACTTGCCCTGTTTCTATAATGTAGAAATGAGACTCAAGGTCACCTTCAAAAAAAATATAATCGCCACTTTCATAGGTTTCTTTAAAGATATCATTAGTTATAGCCAAGGGGGTTCTCCAGTTTTTATTTGTGAAAAACGACGTAGCTCAATTCTTGCACATTTTTTTTAAAAGTGATCTTTTTTCTAGTGGGAGATTCAAAGGTAAAAAAATAGGACTTAGGTCGAGCTGGTCATTGAATGAACCTCCGTCATTGAGCATTTTTATTTTATCTTCGGTTTTACCACGATTGTCGCTATTATTTAAGAATCCAACTTGTAAGGAATGTGTGATGGAAAATAGATTCTTCCCCGTAGTGATGTCGCTTTTTTTAATGATATTTTTAATACCTAACGTTTCTGTAGGGCGAAGAGTTCCAAGTTCAGAATCAGGAGATCTATTTGAGCGTGTGCGAGAGTCTGTTCAAAAAAGTGACCTTACAGAAGCCCAATCTATTTTAGAAAAAGAATTAAAAAAAACGCCGACATCTGAGGCCCAAGATTTAATGAAGTTTCAACTGGCATATTATTACTTTGTTTCTCAAAAATATGAAAAAAGTGCTTTGATTTTTCATGAATTTTTACAAATGAAAAATAAACTTGAAGATTATGGCAGATATTATTTAGCTCAAAATTATTTAAAGCTGGGTAAGGACCATGAAGCTGAAGAAGAGCTTAAAAAAGTAGAAAAAATGTCACCCAATTTGAAATTAAAAAACGAATCTCAATTGGATCTTGCTATGTTAGATTTAAAACAAAAAAAGTTTCGTGAAGCAAAATCTCGTTTAATGTCTATTGAAAAAAGAGCGCGCGGAACAGATCGCTATCCTGAAGTGGTTTATCAATTGGCCGTCGCCGAAAAAGGATTGCAAAACAAAGCTAAAGCTTGCGTGTGGATAAAAAAAATCTATGAAAAATATCCTGCTTTTGAAAGAACTCAATCTTGGACATCCGATTTGTACGAAAATAAAATTAATGGTGAAAGTTCACAGTGCTATAGTCAGTTGAGTGATTTCAAATCCCGTGTTCGCTACTTAATGGGGAATGGACTAGATGAAAAGGCACAAAGTGAAATCACGCAAATTAAAAACAACCTAGAAAAAGAAAATAAATATTCCGCTGACGAACTTCAGGCTAGCTTTTTTATGCAAGAAGGTGAGCCCAGAAAAGCACTGGAAATTTTAAAACCTTACTATGCGAATTATAAAAGAAATTTTTCTTTTATAATTCTATTTGCTTCAGCCTCGGCCCGCAGTGGTGAAGTGCAATCAGCAGTGGGTTCTTATTATGAAGCTTATAAGTTAAGTACTAAATCTAAGCAAGGCCGGCAGGCTCTTTATCAATCTGCTTTTTTAAGTTATCAATTCCAAGATTATGATGGCGCAGGACGAAGATTTCGAGAGTTTTTAAAAGTCTATCCCAAGTCAGGTTTGACTCGGGATGCACAATGGAATCTGGCTTGGCTGCAATATCTTAAAGGAGATTTTAAAGGGGCTTATCAGGGCTTAACTCAATTACGAGAAGTTCGCAAAAGAGGCCGCTTGCAAAGTTCAGAAGATCGAATTGAATACTGGCGCGGTATGAGTTTGTACCGGATGGGTAAAGTCGATCAGGCTCGTGCGATATTCGAAAGACTTTCTAGAGATAAACTTTTAGGTTATTACTCCATTGCTTCTCATGCTCGATTAAAGAAAATAGTGGCAAGTCTTCCAGTCAGTCCATCAACATTTGGCAATAGAGATGACTCTCGACGGCTGACCCGATTTTCATGGAATGAATTCCTTATTGCTTCGCCTGATGGTGAAGCAACATTCCGATCTTCTGAAGAGACTGAATCTGAAGAAAACGTAACCATCACGCAATTTACAACTGATGAGGCAGAAAGCGAAGAAGCCGAAGTCGATAGCGTGCAAGAGCACGAAAAATCGCAAGTGGTCAATGATAGTGCTTCTGATTTTAAGACTCCGGCGCTTGCAGAAAGATTTGAAAAGGCTCGCGATCTTATGATCATAGGTCTTAATGACTGGGCCAAATGGGATCTTTACGAAATCGAAAGACAAACAAAAAATAAAGACTACTTACGAACTTTGATGAACGAATACAAAACGGTCGAACATTATCATCGAGCTTCTTATTTAGGTCACAGTATTTTTGCACCAGCAAGAGCGGCACAGGGAATTGAAGGAGTTCGATTTTTATGGGAATTCGCTTATCCCAAGGCTTATGCTGAAAATGTTGAACCTTCGGCAAAAGAATTTAAAATTCCTTCTGAATTAGTATGGGGAATTATGAAGGCCGAAAGTCAATATCGACGTGATGCCATTTCTCCAGTGGGCGCCTTGGGTCTTATGCAGGTCATGCCTTATACTGGAAAAAAAGTTGCCCAAATTTTAAATCAAAATAATTTCAAAGTTTCTATGTTGTTAGAACCAAATCATGCTGTTCGAATTGGCTCTCGTTATCTTTCGCGACTGATGCAAAGCTTTGATCAAGTCATTCCTTTTGTGGCTGCGGCTTATAATGCAGGCCCTCACCGAGTGCGAACCTGGGTGGCGCACTTTGGGACTTTGGAAATGGACGAATTTATTGAACACATTCCATTTCTAGAAACCAGAAATTATGTCAAGCGTGTGGTTTCAAACTCTTATGTTTATGGCAAACTTTATGAATCAAAAAAAGATTTGCCGTTAAATCTGTCAGATCCGATTACTTTTAAAGTTGATCAAACATTTTTCTCAAAAGAATCATGGGATGAAATTTAGACCTCTCCTGAGATTTTTATTCAGCCTTTGGCTTTTGATTTCAATCAACTTTTTTTTGATTCGTCAACTGCCTGGAAGTCCTTTGGATCGGCTTGAGTCTTTAAATCCTTCGGTGGATAAAAAATGGATCCAGGAGCTTGGGCTCGAAAATAAATTATCTGATCAATATCTTCACTATTTTAAAAAAATTCTTCAAGGGGATTTGGGTCCGTCCATTTCATTTCCAGGAACTTCAGTCAATGAACTGTTGGCGCAGCACTGGCATGTGACAGCGGGGCTAAATCTTTTAGCGCTCATGATTGTTTTTATACTAAGTGCTGTTTTTATCTGGGGTCAGTTGCACGACCCACAAAGTTTAATCGCTAAATGTTTTTACGCTCTGACAATAACAGTTCTTTCAGCGCCAAGTATTTTATTGGCGCCGCTTCTCATCCTTATTTTTAGTGTTTATGCGGGCTGGATTCCTGCGGCCTTTCTTTCCACGCCAAAGCATTATATTTTACCCTGTCTTGTTCTTGCTTTACGGCCGGCCGCTTATTTATCCCGTACTTTATTATCCTTTATGCAAGATGAAATTATGAAGGATTATGTGCGAACGGCAAAAGCCAAGGGGCTTTCGCAATCGATAATTATTTTTAAACATGTTTTAAAAAATTCATTAGTACCAATCCTAGGCGCCTTGGGGCCCCTGTGTGTCAGCCTAGTTTCGGGATCAGCTTTTGTAGAAATTCTTTTTGCTATTCCAGGACTCGGGGGTCTTTTTGTCGATTCTTTAAAACAAAGAGATTATTTTTTAAGCTCTGGATTAGTCTTAGTTTTCGGGAGTGTCTTGATATTTTTAACTTTATTCTTTGAAGTTTTAAGTCGTCGTATCGATCGCAGGCTTATGGAGACTCAGTGAGCGCAAAATTAAAGGTGACATTCAAAAGAATTTGCCAAATTTATTTATTGGCTTGGGTTGTTGGCACAATCTTGTGGAAGGTGACAGGCTATCTGACGCCCATGAATCCCTCGACCGGAAATATCTTATTGTTGCCAAGTTGGAATCATATTTTTGGAACAGATGCTTTAGGCCGAGACTTAGCAGGTCGTATTATCGAGGGTGGATTTATTTCCTTGGTAGTGAGTTTATCAGCTTCAACAATAAGTGTTTTGCTAGCCCTTATTGTGGGTGTTTTTTGGACCTGGTTTCGACCCAAAGATTTTCTAGTCCTGCTTGTGATGGATCTTCTGCAAGCCATACCTTCGTATATCACGTCGACATTAATTTTTTTATTGATACAGTCTTTTTTTTCGTCAGCCGTAGGGACAATAGCAGCTTTGACAATGGCCCTGGCATTAACCCATTGGATGACTTCCGCTCGAATTTTAAGGGGTCGAACTCTGCAATTGAAGCAATCCACTTTTATTGAAGCCAGCCGCGGATTAGGTGCATCAGGCTGGCATATTTTAAAAGTACATTTGCCTAGACACATACGAGATCACTTTTATGTTTTGTGGATGCTACAGCTGCCTATTTTACTGATGTACGAAAGCTTTATGAGTTTTATTGGCTTTGGGATTGAATCGCCTTACACAAGCTGGGGACTTTTATTGCAAGATGGCTGGAGATTTCTTGGCGATTACCCGCATTTACTTCTAGGTCCGGGTCTTGTTCTTTTTACCGTGCTTCTTGCTGCAAATTATCTTTTTGATCAATCAAAGCAGAGCGCTTAGTGAATGAGTGAGTGAGATTGCTCCGTAGCGGTTAAGCTTTGCGTTACTTTATTAATTATTTTTAGTTTTTTGAAAATACTTCTTGCGGGTAGTTTTCGTAACCCACGTTTGAAGTCTGTTTAATTTTTTAAGCAGATATGCTTCTGGGAAAATTTAATTTATATTAACTTCATAGAAGCCATTTATGAACGCTCAAGATACCATATTTTAGTGTTGTCTAGGGCTGCTCATTTATGAAAAAATCCTAAAATTGATCTCAAAATTTCCATGGTATGTTCCTTTCAGTTTTTAAAAGGGAGACTAAAATGCAACTTGATATCGATGCTCATGCTAATGAAATTATAAATCTTAAATATATTTCAAACGACGATCTTCTTTTTAGAACTGAGAACTTAGTTCAAACGGAGCGTAAAATCATGCATTTGGTTTTGACTCATTTATTGGAAATTATGAATCGTAGTCTTTATGCTGATCTTGGCTTTGATAGCATGTGCACCATGATGATTAAAAAATATGGCTATTCAGAAACTTCGGCTCTGCGCCGAATTGATGCAGCAAAGCTTTTAAAGTCAGTTCCCGAAGTGGCTGATCGATTAAAGTCTGGCTCTTTAAATTTATCCCAGGCTGTTCAATTGCAAAAATGTTTAGCGTCTGAAGCTAAGAAAGGAGAAGTTATTTCAGAATCTAGAACTTATGAAATTCTTGAAAGTCTTAAAAACTGCAATAGTTTTGAAACCAGACAAGTTTTAGCTCAAGAGTTTGATATGCCAATTAAATTCCAAGAAATTGTTAGACCGCAAAAGGATGAATCTGTTCGACTTGAAATGACTTTTACGAAAGAGCAATTTGAAGAGCTTAAACAAGCTAAGAGCTTTTTATCCCATATTGCCCACACCGGATCATGGGCTGAAGTGATTTCTGTTTTAGCTTCTAAGCTGAATCAATCTAAAATTGGGAAACAAAATAATTCAGCTAGTAAATATGTTAAAAATTCTAATTCTAATCAAAGTAAGGCAGGTTTTGATACTAAATCGAATATTAACTCGTCTCTAAATGATGGTTCAACATCCGCTACGGAGGTTGAGATTTCTAAATTTTCAGAAAATTCTATGCAATCAGCATCTTCAAAACGAACACCTATTTCGGTGCACCTCAAAAGATCCGTTTTCGCTGATGCCAAAGGTTGTTGCCAATATCAAAGCTCTGTCGGAACTCAATGTGGGTCGCAGTTTCAAATTCAGATTGATCATGTGTGCGCCAAGAAGCACGAAAGGAGCCTACGGAATGCAAGATCCGTCGTCAGTGTAGCCCGTCAGATTTTAGCTAAGTCTTTGTATTCGCTCGGCGTATAAGGTTTTTTGCCTTTATGCAGATCAACGACCAGATTTTTTAAATATTCACGAGGATTAACTTTATTCAACTTACAAGTTTCAATTATTGAAAATAATGTTGCAGCAGTTTCGGCTCCGCGTGCAGAATGTGTCCCATACCAAGTTTTTCGGCCAACAACGTGGCTTCGCAACAGTCTTTCCTGCGCATTATTATCAATTGCAACATCTGTCTGATCCAAAAATAAAATTAAATCATCATAGTTTTTTAAAAAATAATTTAATGCCGTCATAAATTTACTTTTATCAGAATATTTATTTGAACTATATTCTTCAAGCGCCCTGGATTTAATAGCCTCAAAATATATTCTCATCTTTTGCCGCAAACTTAAAATTTCATTCGGAGATTTATCTTTTGATTCCGCATTAAGTCTATAAATTTGATGGTAATTTTCCAAATAAAACTCACATTCCGGATAATTTATTCTGGGCTTAAAAAAATATCTACGCGCATGCGCATTGCATTTAGCATTTACAATTAAATTTTTATTTTTAATTCGTCTGTTTTCATTGACAGATTTTAACGCTTTTCCATATCCACCAAAATCATCTGATATAATCACTTCGCAAACTGAAGTTTTTAATATTTCAGTCGCAATATCGCCACTTCTTGTATCATGACATTCCAAATAACAATTTTTCAACGTCGAAAATCCCCACAAATACCAGGATTTTGTTAAACTGCCTTCCAACATATTATGCGGAGTCTCATCAGCATGCAATACCCTGGAATTTTGAATTTCTTTTTTGATTAATTCATAAACTGGTTTTATAAAATTTGAAAACTGATGAGTTAACTCAATTAAACTCTGTGGAGGAAGCCCAATCAATCCACCACGACCTGCCATCTGTACATACCTTTCAATTGGGATCAGATCACAATATTTACTCGCTACAACGTCAATAATCATCTCGTCTGAATAACTTGATCCCTCCGTAATTCGCGCTGACAACGGTGCCGTTTTAACACAGGCCTGACAACTGCAGCGGTATTTTGATCTTAAATATTTTATAATTTCAAATTTTTTAGGAATGACATTTAACTGCTCAGATTCTTCAAACATTCCAGAATCTGTCATTTTTTTTCCGCACTGATCGCAGTCAGGCGTTGATTCGAAAACTATTTTTTCTTCACGAACTGGGATATTTGGATATCTTTCGCTCGGCCTTTTTACACTTGGAAGTGAAATTTCATTCTTAATTTTATTCAGTTCAGGTTTTTTGTACCGTTCAGAACTTGATCCGAAAACAGTATTTTGAAGATCTCCAAATTGCTCAGATAATATTAAATTTAACTGGGCATCGGTTAGGTGTTGATTTTTAAGACGTAAATTCTCTTTAATAATTTCGAAATATTGAATTTCTAAATTTGAATATTTTTGAACCAAATCTGCTTTTGTCAGATTATCAAATTTTGTCGTCAAATTTAAATTATTAAATTCTGATTGGCTCACATATAAAAATGTAGACTATAAATTTATTTGTGGCAACTCATGACTCATTGGGAATTTATTACTTATTGAATTTTTTATTTCAGCAGGGCTCTCTATAAATCTTTTTTCAAAATTTGCTCCTTCAAAAAATAATGCAAATTCGGCTGCAGTTAATACAATTTCTCCGCGGAACATAGGATTAATTTTTGAAAATGTGTTCTTCTCAAGACGTTTGCACAATAAAACTAACCCAGTGCCGTCGTAGTACAAACATTTTATCGACGTCCGTTTTGTATTTATAAATACAAACAAATGCCCACTCAAGGGGTCCTGATTAAGGACCCCTCTTGCTTTTGAAAATAATGTGTCATAGCTGGCCCGCATATCCACCGGCTCGCGACTGACATAAACTTTTGTTCTGCGTGTAAAACTGATCATGCTACTTTCTTTAAAAAATCTATTAACTGGTTAACTTCCTGAAATCTGATTAATTTTCCATTGTCCCACAGAATTTCAACGCCACTGCATGGGCCACTTGTCAGTGAAACTAAATTTGATGGCGATTCTTCAATTTTAATTTCTTTAAAATCTGACGCCGGAAAGTGTCCCTCGCGACTTATACGCTTAGCCTTGCCGATAATTGCTGCTAACCCAGACTTACTAACGCCAATGGCTCGAAAAAAATCTTTCGAAGAGCCTTTCCACTGTTCCCAAGCATGTAATATTTCTAAATACAATTGATCCTCTGTAATTCGCACCTTGCCACCATTGCCCCGAAATGTACTGATTTTTTTCTTTAATATTTCCATATCCACACGAACCTCCTTGTTGTGTGAATATCAATGTATCAGATTATTTTGCTTTGAAAATGTGGGGCAGACTGACGATGTACAATGAGTATGAGGCAAAAGAGGTATTAGCTTTATTAAAAACGCGACTTGCGCAGTTTGGATTATCACTCAACGATGACAAAACTCATCTGACGGATGT
>JAYSSI010000048.1:0-68714 GCA_043720615.1 Pseudobdellovibrionaceae bacterium
GAACAAATGAAACGTCATCCACAATTCGGCTTATTAATACTTAATGAAAATCCAAATATTTCAGATGCCATCCGCGCGGCTTGCTTTGAACATCATGAAAGTTATTCTGGCAATGGTTATCCTCAAAATATTTCAGGCCAAGAAATTCACCCCTTTGCTCGCATTGTGGCCATCACAGACACTTACGATGCAATGACGACCCAGCGCTCTTATAATGTTCCGATGAAACCCATCGATGCCGTCACCATGATGAAAGAGAAACTTCATGGTCGCTATGACCCTGATATGTTAAAGGCGATGTACTCTGTTTTATTTAATATGAAAGCCACAGGCTGATATGAAGCTTTTAATTTACAGCTTCTTTATAACACTTGCGATCCCCGTTTTTACTTATTCTTTGGATCCAAAAAATCCAACCGACTCTTGTGATCGCTTTATCAGTGAAATCGACAAAAAAAAGTGTCTTGATAAAGCAATCAGTCCCAAAATGGATTGGTATGCATCATCTTTATGTCAAAAAATTGACAATGATACTCTATTTTTAAGCTGTTTTGATTCGATTGAAAGAGCTCAGTTTGATCCAAAAGCTGTCGAAGTTTGCGAAGCTTTTTCAGCAGACGATGATGATTTAAAATTAAAATGTCTAGAGGTCGTTAAAAATCGTTCCTTAGGCGATTGCAAAAATCGTAAGGAATTTATTAATTTTGCAAATTGCATGAAAAATAAAGCGGGACGTCTTCCCGCTTTAGAGAAAAGTTTTTTTCAATCAAAATAACTTCTTTATACAATTTCTCTCTTTGCTACGTAAATTCCTTGAAAAACAGCGCATCTTTTATTGTTCCAAATCACTTCTGCCGTAAGGGGTAATCTAGCTTTTCCTTTTTTAAATAAAGTTTCAAAGAATGCTTTCATTTGATTTTCTGGAGGGGCCAAACAGCTCACTTTAAAATCTCCTTTGACTGGCGATAAATACTGAATTTGACCCTCAGAAATAACAATATTTCCTGTCATCATTCTGCGCGCCGACAAAGCGGCCCATACCAAGCCGTAACTTGAAAGCGCCGAAAAACAGTAAAGACTACCGCCAAAGACAGTGCCAATGTGATTTTTATTTTCAGCAATACTTCCTGCTAAAATACAATTTTTCTCAGATAAAGTTTTAACTTTAAGCCCCATATGAGGAACTAAAGGAAACATTTTCTCAGCGTGTTTTTGAAACTCAGTTGAATTCATAAGATCTATTCACGGGGCTCGCCTTAAATACTCATATCCACCGGAAAAATTTTTTGCCTGATAGCCCCACTCACGAAGTAGAAAAGTAACAGTGCTTGAGCTAAGACCATTTTCACTGATGACATAGATCAATTTGTTCTTACTGATATTTTCTTTTTGTAAGTCCAAAAGGACTTTAGATTCAGGCAAACCTTTTGATGTAATAAATTTTTTCCACGAAATTTTTTTCACTGGAAGGCGGAATTTTTCAGTGCCCGATTCAGAATTAGTTAGATCTCTAACATCCAAAATGATCGCATCCTTATTTGCTTTTTTTAATTCTTCTGGCTGGGCCAAATAATGAGCCTGAGCTGATGGTTTCCAAATTGGTTTATTTTCTGGGCTTTTTTCAGTTCTAGGAATGGTCGAACGAATCACGGTCCAGGCCGCAAATTGAACATCTTTAACCCCTAGATATTTTAACACCCAAGCAATTCTTCCTTCTTCTCCTTGGCCCTGCAGACCCGAGCCCACAACTAAAACAGGAGTCTCTGGATTTATACCCCAAAGACTGAATCTGCGAGCTAATGACATTTCATCATCTTGTAAAATTCCGCGATATCCTGGTTGAACTTTATTAAGATCTTGCCACTGAACAGAGACGGCCCCTGGCGAGTGAGAAACAGAAAAATCCAAGGGTGAACGCGCATCTAAAATAACCGGGTTTAATTTTAAAAATCCTTGAAATGAATCTTGCCCAGCTTCTGTTTGAACTTGGTCTTGATTGACAATTTTAGTTGGTGAAGTTTGGCAGGAGAACCCTCCTGCCAATAAGATCAGAACACTTATGAGGTTAAAAACAGATTTCAAAATTACGCCCGAAATTTCATCGTCGGAAAAAGTATTATGTCACGAATACTAGGCCTGTTGGTTAGTAACATCACAATACGCTCAACCCCTAAACCCACACCACCCGTGGGTGGCATGCCCGAATCAATCGCATAAATAAAGTCCTCATCCATCGGATGAGCTTCTTCATCTTTACCACGTTTTGCTTCTTGTTCTTTAAGCCGCGCCAACTGCTCTTCCGGATCATTGAGCTCAGAGTAAGAATTTCCAATTTCCATACAAGCTACAAAAGGTTCAAAGCGTTCAACAAGTTTTGAATTATTTCGATGAATTTTTGTCAGTGGACTGATTTCAACCGGATGATCCATCACAAAAGTCGGCTGCCATAAATGCTCTTCTGCGGTCAGTTCAAAAAGTGACATTAGCAATTCACCTTTGCTGGCGGTCACTTCTAATTTTGAACCCTTTTCTTTACACTTTTTAAATAATTCTTTTTCATCAATTGTATCAGGATTAATTTCAGCATATTGCTGAAGGCCATCCATCACGGTCAATCGTCGCCAAGGTGGTGTAAAGTCCACTTCTTTTTCTTGAAAGGTCACTTTATAACTTCCACAAACTTCTTTAACCATCGATGAAACTAATTCTTCAAACTGAGTCATTTGATAATTATAATCTGTGTAAGCTTCATACCATTCGACCATTGTAAATTCAGGGTTGTGAGTGCGATCAATGCCTTCATTGCGAAACATTTTACCGATATCATAAACTTTTTCAAAGCCGCCCACGATCAATCGCTTTAAATAAAGTTCTGGTGAGATACGCATATAAAGACGCATATCTAAAGCTCGATGATGGGTGGTAAAAGGATGAGCCGCAGCCCCCCCGTAAATGGGCTGCAAAATCGGAGTTTCGACCTCTAAAAAGCCCCTTGCATCTAAAAAGTTTCGAATGAATTTAACAATACGAGATCTTGTTATAAAGACCTTCATTGATTCCCGATCAGAAATAAGATCAAGATGTCGATGGCGATATTTAATTTCAATATCTTGAATTCCATGAAATTTTTCAGGCAAAGGCTCAATGGTTTTTGATAGCATCTCAAAAGATTTTGCGTACAAAGAAAGCTCGCCTTTTTGAGTTTTAAAAACATATCCTTCAACGCCCACGATATCGCCTAAGTCTGTTAGCTGAAATGCTTCTTTTTGTTTTTCAGGAAGCTCTTCCGTTTTAACATAAACTTGCAAGGGTCCGCTTTGATCCATGAGATTAAAAAACACAGCTTTACCCATGGATCTTAAAGTCATTATTCGGCCTGCAACTTTAAAACTGGTTTCAGTTTTTTTATCGCCGGCCTGAAGCTCACCATCAAATTTAGCAATGATATCTGCCGTATGAGCGGTGCGTTCATAACTGTAGGGGTAAGGATTAATTCCTTTTTCCCTCAGCGCATGAAGTTTTTTTCTTTTTTCAGCCCGAAGCGGATTCTCGTGAATTTCAGACATTACATGACTTTCCCTGCAAAGGCATCCATCACACTTTTTAACAAACTGATCGCTTCGGCTTTTGGTCTTTGAAAAGCATTGCGGCCCATGATGCTTCCGAAAGCTCCGCCTTGGGCAAGTTCAGAAACTTCTTTTAAAAGTTCATCTGTGGTTTTTGCATCACCGCCAGAGAAAATCACAATGCGACGACCATTAAAGCAAGATTGAACCACATGGCGCGAACGATCCGCCATAGTGCTCACTTTAATACCTTGTTGAAGATAAACTTTTTTCGCCGCTTCTTGCTCAAGATGAGCGGTGGGAGGTTTTACTTTAATAATATGCGCGCCTAATTGAGCTGCAATATGAGCCGCATACGCAATCACATCTATTCCAGTTTCACCTTCTTTAGAAAGCAACTCGCCCCGAGGGTAAGACCAAATCACAACCGCAAGGCCTGACTCTTTAGCGTACCGTCCGACTTGCGCAATCTCTTCATACATTTCTTTGCGATCAGAACTTCCTGGATAAATTGTGAAACCAATTCCACCACAACCTAATCTTAAAGCATCATCCACTGAAGAAGTGACAGCCGAGATCGGGCTTTTATTTGAATATAAAGTTTCTGAATTATTTACTTTTAAAATCAAAGGAATTTCACCGGCATAATCACGGGCAACGGCTTCGATAAATCCTAAAGGAGCTGCGTAGGCATTGCAACCTGATTCAATCGCAAGTTCGATATGGTAGCTCGGATCATAACCATCAGGATTTTTTCCAAATGAACGCGCTGGCCCATGTTCAAAGCCTTGATCAACAGGCAAAATGACCATTTTTCCAGTCCCGGCAAGTCGGCCATGATTCAAAATTCTGGCTAAATTTGCCAATGATCCTGGATTATCTGCTCCGTACCAGCTTAAAATTTCACGCACCCTTGGGGTCATTATCAGGCTCCTGTTTATTAATTAAATTAAAGCGAACCAAAAATTAGTCACTTTCCTTGGCTCTGGCAACTACTTGAGGGATTTAACACGCTTGGCAGAACACCTTTCTTAGGTGTATCATCCGGACCGTCAAGGAGTTCCCATGTCAGAAGCTCATGCACAACACCAAGTTGCTATAGAAACAACCCCCAATCCGGCGACTTTGAAATTTAAATTTAACTTTCAAGTCACAGATGATGGATTTGAATGCCTGAGTAGCAAAGAAACTGACAGATCTCCCTTAGCCGCTAAAATTTTCGGCTTTCCATGGACCGCCAGTGTTTACATTGGTTCTGATTTTATAACTGTCACAAAGCAAGATTGGGTTGAGTGGTCTTATTTAGCTGAACCCCTGGCCGGACTGATCAAAGAGCATCTTGAAAATGGAGAAGCCGTTGCCTTAGCCGCGATCACTCCCATAAATGATTCTGATGCCGATGATACTCCCATCGTTCGCCAAATTAAAAGCGTGATCAATTTGGAAATCAGACCCGTTGTGGCTTTGGATGGCGGCGATATTGTGTTTAGTAAATATGAAGACAATATTGTTTATCTACAAATGAAGGGCGCCTGCGCTGGATGTCCCAGTTCGACAGCTACTTTAAAAGAAGGCATCGAAGTGCGATTAAAAGAAGCTATCCCTGAAATTCGCGAAGTTGTTTCAATTTAGAATGCTTGCAAATCCACCCAGTAATTAAAAATACCGTTCGAGTAAACAAAACCTCGGTCGACCTTCGTTAAAATCACTTCACTCGAAAACTCGGAAGGATGACCATTCATTGCAAAAATCAATGCCGCTGGACCCTTGGGATTTTTAAAATTTATCACCATCAGTCCTTCAGGCTGCCAAGAAACTCCCCATTCAGGTAAAAAAGTCGTTCCTAGAGGACTTAAATAAGAACCCTCATAATAAATTTTATGCCCATCTAAACTTCGTAGTCGCATCTGATTATTTTTAAGACCAGTTGCAAACCAGTTGTCTTCACCAATAGTAAGAATTCTTTCTTCGTCTTTTAATAACTCAAGACTTATTAATTTTTCACCTTGAAACTCAAAAAAGTGCGAAGATGAAAAATCTTCGTTCATTATGCGGAATCGTCCATTGATGGCCTGGATAAAAGATCCAATTTTTTCTGATTGAATTATTTTAAATTTATCATCCAAAGTTAAAATAAAAACACCATCAGAAATATTAGAACTAAGACCAATGGCGCGAGTCATTCCCTGGCTCCAACCCATAATCTGACCCGGCGCTTTAAATTCTGAAAAAATTCCCGAAGTTTTATGAACAATTAAATAATCGCCGGGATTAGAATTTTCAGAAAAAACATAATTTTTTTCGTTCTCAAATATTAACAATCTAATTGCGGTATCGTTGAATGCAAGATCGAACATTGGCGTGATTACCGGCTGTTGATTTCTTAAATCAAGATACTTCCAACCCGACAAGTCTTCCACAATAAACAAAAATTCCTGACTAGCGGGTTTGATTGCTTTAAAGCTTCCTTTCCAAGTCATTTGGAAAGATTTATTTTTAAAAGACAATCGCCAGATTTTCTTTTGACTAAAAATAATTATTTCATCAGACATTGGCAAGAATACTTGCTCTCCATCTTCAAGTAGCAAAGGAAAAATATCTGAACTCTTCTTTAAAAAGTCATATCGAAGAATTTGATCCTTTGACGTGGCATAAGCCACAGACAATTTTCGATCAAAAATTTGCCAGATAAAACCGGTGGGTAAGTCGACATTGATAAGACCTTGAACTGTCATTGGCCCTATTCGAAGAAAACCTTTTGAATCTTTCGCTGCACCAATTCCATTTTTTGAAACTTGAAACTCTTTTAGACCTTCTAAATTTTGAAAAGGTGAAGTTTTTTGCAAAGCACCCCATTGATTGGCTACACTTTGCTTTGGATCTGCATTTAACCAAAAAGTTTTAGCTAACCATTCATTCACAGTTTTAGTTTCACCTGATATTTCTAAAACAGTGATCAACTCGTCTTTTAGTTTTTGGCAAGAAGCAGCTTCGAAATGCTTGCAATATCCTGCAACAATATGCTGATTTTTTTGAAGCTTTTGGTCTTCGACAAAACTCATTTTTCGTTTTCTGTTTTCTAAACCTTCTTTAAGGCTTTTTTTAATTTTTAAACTGACAAACTGGGGCTCAAGACCCCAGCGCAAACCTGGTTCATCATTCGGATTTGACGAGAACAAGATAAGATCCCAGGCTGCTGAAATTTGCTGAAGGGTGTAGCTAACTCCGTCAAAAATCAGATAAGTTTGCTTTTTCTCTTGTTCAAAAAAGTCAGTCATTTCTTTTCTAAGATCAGCAGTGCCAGCAATTAAAATTAAAGCCCTTAATTGGCCCAATAAAGACATTATCTGAGAATCTCTGAAAGGTGTGCTCCAATCCTCATATCCTTGACTGTTCTCGGGGCAAGATTTTTGACCACAAGCTAAATACCCATCTTCGACAACCTGCGCTCGGAGAGCTAAAGAGCTTCGCAAATCATTCAAACCACTTTTTAAAATAAGCAACAAATCTAAATCTGGCTGCAAGCGCAAAAGCACTTCTTGCCCAAATGACACATCTTTGCTTCTGATAAAATCAACGGCATATTGATGCAAAGAATAACTAAGCATATTTTGAGCGGGAATGAGTGAGTACTTACTTCCAGAAACTAAAGGCCATAAAATTTTATGAAATCCAGACTTTCCAGCGACGGGAGCTTCGTAAGCCCAAAAAAGAGATTCATTCAAATCTCGAACTTTCCTTGGAACCGTGGATTGTAAAATCAAAAAAGGTAAGGCGTCCTTGGCTAAATTCACGCGGTGAACAAGCTGCGTGTGTCCTGATGATTCATTCAAATTTAAATAATGTATCCCTGGTAAAAATACTTCTGGTGTGATTTTAACCGGGTAACTATCTCGCATCAGGGTATGGGTGTAAGTCATATTTAAAAGATAGTTTAATGACGCTAAAAATTTTCGATCTTCAAACCAATTTTTTGCAGAAGGCAGATTTTGCCACTCCGAGCGCAAGGATTGATTGGTGAATAAAACCTTCCCATTTAAACGATGAGCCGCAGGCAACCCATTGATACGAGCAAATATCCAACGCGCGGCATAGGCCACATCAGCGCAATCTGTCGCCACTTTATATTTTGAAAAAAATTGAGTATCGACTTCCTTCGTTAACCACTCGGCGTATTTAATCTCCCAGCTTTGATTCCAAACTTGAGTGTTGGGCCAGATGCTCTGACCTGATAACTGAATTTCGGGCATTGATTGAAGTTCAAATTCTGGCAAGGGCTTAACATTGGTATAAAAAGTGGCTTTATGAAGCTGATCCGCTTCTGCTTCTGTTGAACTTTTATAAGTAGTTTCTGAAATAATATCCTGCCAGCCATCAATATGCTGAACGATCTCTCGAACAGTCCATTGTCCTTCTTCAAAGTATTTTATCAGGAAAACCTGTTCACTGAGCTGGTTTTGTCCTGTTAAAATAGTTTCCGTCGAAGACGGGTTGGCTCCTGCAATAGCTGCAAATAAAAACAGACTGATGAAAACTAAATATTTTCTTAAAATCATTGTTCATCCTTTTTTAAAACAGCTTATTTGATCATATTTTGAAAACCCAGAGTAGGCTTAACGCAAATAACGCGTTTGACAAGCCCTCGGCCTTCATTGACGATTTCATTAATGAATTTAATCAAAGCCCTATTTATTTTGACCACCGTCGTATTTTGGCGGGTTGGCATTGCTGATTATGTGCAGTGGGATGATCCCGTCTTTATGTCTGATAATGCTCTTCTGCGGGAATCGTTTTGGCCCTTTCTACAGCAGATTTTTTCGCATTATTTTTTTGGTGATTTTATACCTGTGACCTTGCTCAGCTATTGGGCCGAATATCAGCTCTGGGGATTAGCGACTGGACCCCAGCATATTTTCAATTTGCTCCTTCACCTTGCTAATATATTTCTAATTTTCACCTATTTGCGAAAAATTTCAATTTCGCATGAATCCGCCCTGTTTGTGGCAGCACTCTTTGCCATCCACCCCATGCAGTCCGAGGTGGTGATGTGGATCAGCGAGCGAAAAAGCTTGCTCGCGATATTTTTTACTTTGCTTGCGATGCATTCAGCGCAAAAGTTTTCAGAAAAAAAAGATAAAGGACAATCTAATTTTTTATGGTGGCTGGGATATGTTTTCTTATTTAGTGCCTCTTTGTTATCAAAATCAACCGCCCTATTACTTCCAATTCTTCTTGCTACTAGCGATCGTAGTTTTTTTAAACTCTCATGGTCTGAAATATTAAAAAAACATTCTTTTCCATTTGCTTTGGCCCTGGCTTGGGGATGGCTAAGAACTTTGGCTTATACCGAATCTGTACAAAATTCAGCTGCGATAACTTTAAATCCTGAAAGAATTTTGGGCTTACCGGCACAAGTTGTTACCGCCTTAGGATTTTATATTGAAAAGTTTTTTATCCCTCTTCAACTTTCTATTATTTATCCTTCTTTTCCGGATTTTCAAAATCAACTATGGAGTCTTTTTTCGGTTTTATTTTTTATTGGATGCGCTATTTGGGGTTATCGAAAAAAAAATCCTCAAGTTTTATACTTTTTAATTCTGGTGATTTTGTTTCTTATTCCCGTTTTGCAAATTGTCCCAAGAATTAACTTTGTCAGTGACCGGTACTTATACTTCCCGATGATTGGTTTGTCTGGGCTTCTAACTTGCATAGCTCCATCATTTCTTAAAAATAAGCTGACTTCATTTTTGATTATTGGTTGTTTCGCATTTATTTGTTTTAAGCGAACTGATGTTTGGGTATCTGATTTAAACTTATGGACCGATACAGTTCAAAAAAATCCCAAAAGTGGACTAGCCCAAAACAATTTGGGATTAGCCCACTTAAAAAATGGAAATATTGAAGCTGCGATAATTCACTTTGAAACAAGTTCAAAGACAGGTCTTAAAGAAGGCACTGCTCATTTAGCATTTCACAATTTAGGAATGATCTACTTCTCTCCTGATTGGCCGAAGTTGAAAGACGCAAAAAAAGCAGAAAACTTTTACCTGCAAAGCATTCAAACTTCTTCCATCGATAGCGCAGCCTCAAAACTGAATTTAGCTCTACTTTATGCTGAAACCGGTCAACCGCAATTAGCCTTGCAGATATTAATAGATCTTGAAACAGATCTTTCAAGTCGTCGAGACCAAAAAAATCAAAATCTGCTTATTTTAACTCGAAAATTTTTAGAGATTTTAAAAAAATAAACCTACAAAAATGCGCTAGCACACATCGGCGCTTGAAGTTTTGGATTATAGATTTTCGGATACTCATTGATATTAATAATACGTCTTGTGCCCGGATTCGGAGTGGCCACCGGGGCTTGCAGTGATTTTTCGGTGATACCATTTTTACTTTGAAGATCTTTGAAACGAAATCCATTAAATCCCCAATAGTAGGCGTCAACCACCCACTGAACACCGCGATGCTCTAGCACATTAAAAGCATGATCTTCGATGATTTCAAAATTATGAAATTTGCTAGCTCGGTAGATTTTAGCGTAAGCATGTCTGTTCGAAATTCCTGCAGCTTTCAAGGCAAAGTGCAACACAAGAGCATGCTCTCTGCAAACTCCTGCACTGCACGCTCCGTATTCACTAAGCGGCATATCTTTTTTTGCTAATCTATATTTTTTAAGAAGTCGGCGATAATAAGGATTATTATAGTCGACATATCTAAAAAAATCCGTCCTCACCAATTCAGTCACAAGACCCACGGTATCCCAGAAACTTAGTTTTTCTTGACCAATGCGCTGGGCCGATTGCAGCAAAGATTTTATAGGCTCACTGTTAAGATCTATAAAGTAGTCGGGCTGAGCACCGCCCTTGTGCAAAGAGCCTTCAACGTAAGCGCCGTTTTTAATATCTGTCAGGCCCCCTTGTAAGACTTCATAGTTTTCAATATTTTCAGGGATGGCCTGAGCCGTGAACGTAAGAAAGGTCGCTAGAATTAAAGCTATGACCGAATGGACATTTAAGGCACGACAGCTGTCAAAAAGATGAGCTGCAAATGAGGTGTAATAGCTTTGCGGTAACATATATAAGAATATTGCAAGGCTTCTGCCAAAAATAGGCGACTAGCAATTTATGTTGACTGCTCAATCCTTTAACGTATGGACTTGGGACTGCCTCATCTTGAGATTGCAATACCTTACAAGCCACTGATACTTCTCACTATTTTAAGGTATTTCATATTAAGACATGGACTGCCTTTTGCACCTCTATCAGTTATCTTAATAACTTATTTTAGGAATTTTTTGAATGGGGATGATGATGAAAACACAGGCCAAAAAAACTGAATTGATAACTTTAATATCTTTCAACTTGATCCGTGGAATTATTCCCATTGTTTTGTCAGCTTCTTTCTTAATGAGCTGCGGAGTTAGCAAAACTCAAGAAGGACTGGTTGAAGAATCAAGCCGTACTTTAAGTGTGAATAAACCCGTCGCTTATTGTAACCAAGCGACAGATGCAGCTAAGTCAATGACTGCTAATGTTGGTGCTTTTATGAATGCCTCAGGTGGAGTTGATTTAAATTACCTTCATGTGAAGTTAACCAATGTTCCTGAGTCTTTTAATGATAACACTCACTACTTCTCTTTATTCAAATGGTATGCTGATGCCGCAGGAACACCGCATACTTCCAATCAACCTTTATCTTTTAAAATTATAAATATTCAAAGCGGACAAGAAATGGCGAGCAATTTAACGACACTTAGTTGGAATACAGTTTCTCCTCTCGCCAAAAATATGGGAGTTACAACACCTGCTCAGTTTTTTCAAAAAGTAAGATTGCTGGTGTTTATCAATGACCCACAAGGAACTTATGATGCTTTAACAATTGGTTACCATAAGTCTTTGAATGGAGTGGCTGATAATCGCATCGACGCTTTAATGCCGGCATTTGATGCCGACCCAAGAGATTATACTGCCAACCATGCAAAAGTTCTTGCGAATCTTCATCCTTTTGCAACGACTAATTATTCTTCTTGGACAGCTTCTACTTTTACAACAAAAGCTCATGAATTTTGTACGACATTAAGTCAGTACTAAATTTCAATCGAGGCTGGTGCTCCTAAGACAAAAATAATTTCATAACTTGTCATCCGAAGGGCTTTAGCTTCTGAATTGGGTTTTAAAAATAATGATTTTATATTCCAAATTCGAATCGGTTGATCCAAAAGTGCCGGTTGATCCGGACGACCTACAGTCCAAGCCATAGAAAGATTTTCCGTATTAAGATCAGAGCAGGTTTTGGTTTTAATGACCTCAATCGGCTCCCCATTGATCGCAACACCTTCAGCCTCTATGGTCAGAACAAAACTTTGATAGTGCTGGCAAATATCAGAGGGAAGAGAAATGGAAACTTCAACTTCGTCATTACTTTTTTTACTGATTTTTAAAGTACTAATGATTTGCTGTTTTAATTGTTTGATGTTTTCAAAATCTGTCGCGGTATTATCAAACTGGGCAGGATTTCGACCCGACATAGATGGCGGAGTCGTAAGAAAATAAATCGCTAAAGTAACAAGGATTGTTCCAAAAAAAAGAATTAAATTCGCTTTTAATATTCGCATAACAGATTGCTTTCGTCTTTTTCTGATAATTGAGTACGTACAATTCCGAGGGATAAAATCGACCACATGACAGTGGGTGCTTCATAGTAATGAGTCAGCCCCAAGGCGTGACCCAATTCATGAATCATCAAGCTTTCAAAATGCACACTTGAATTATCATGTTCATGAATAAAATATCTAAAATATTTTCCATTCACTTTAATATCTGCTTCAATCAATTGATTTTTTGACCAATACAGATGAGTGACAGCTTGCTGATTAGCAAAGGATGCCGGCCAATCCGTAAGATAATAAATTGTATTTCGTCGATCGACAGCGGGGGACCAAATTTGATCCGTAGGAACTCTTTGAAAAACCGCTAAGGGGCGACCGACGACCTGCTCCCACTTTTGTGCAGCACTAATAATTGCTGCTTCTTCAGCGGGACTAAAACCACGATCAATATAAAATAAAATGGGAGAAGATTGTTTCCAGGAAACTCTTTGTCCATATGAGTTTTGTAAAAAGCCGCAGGAAGCTTGTGCCGCTGTCGCTAAATTATCTTCATCGCCTGGACCTAACCAAACACCACAAGAAGACAGGACTATTGCAGTAAAAATAGATTTCAAAAAATAAAAAAAACGACTCCAACAAAACATTGAGACTCCAACCAAAACTCAATCAGTGTGAAGATTCTTGCACCACTTCATCGGCTTGCAAATTTTCACCCTGGCGGTAACGGTCTAATAATGTCTTATCGGTGGTTGGAAATGAAAATAAAAGTGAATGGACGTTAGAATCTGGATCTTCTTGTGTGACGGCCACATAGACTAGATCTTTTGCACTTTCATGCTCTGGATATTCTTTAATAAAAGACACAAGTACATTACCATCGAGATCATTTTTGCGCCAAATCTCATCAGCGGCCTCAATCGTTTCCTCACGCAATGCTGAAAATTCTTGAAATTTCTCAGGACTAATATCCTTATCTGAACGAACTTTGATCATAGCTAAATAAAGTCCAATGGCCAAAGTATCACCTTCAGATAAAGCATCACCTTCAATAGCACCGGGCTGAGCATCCGCAAAATCATGATCATAGATCATCTCGCCCCGTTGGTAGTTTTTGAAAAGCTCTTGATCTTTTGAGGCAAAATGCTGCAGGACAAAGGTCGGCGTGTCATCATCAGTCGATACGTAAGCTGATGCGACATAATAAAGAGCTTGGTCGTTATGTTGAAAAGTTTTTATAAAATGGTGCACTAAAAGATCTTTGATGGGCTTCTCATCACACCAAACTTCATCGGGTTGGTCTAAGACATCTTCAAGACGATCTTCAAATTGAGATTGCTCTTGTTCGGTAAAATCGCTTGGATTCCGCAGGGATTCATACTCTCCCTCAAGTGTTTCAATCGCATCACCAAAATATTTATAGAGATCTTGCGTCGTTTGAAAAATCAAACCGGCTTTCTCGTCGATCACAATCAGTTCTTCGTTACGATCACTCAGTTTTTTCTTTTTCGCTCGAGGTTTCGCTTTAGCCATGATCTATTATCAAAGCGGAATGCTCGAAGAACAATCACGAATTCCTAATGACAAATCAAGTCAATATCCGAAGCTTCCGCTTGATATCACGACAAATAGTCTTCAGCATGAAGATAGGGACACGCAAGGAGGCGATCTTTGGCTGTGATTGAAGAAAAAAGTTTAGAGCGCATGGAAGCCCTCTTATCGTTTTCCGCCATGGGCGTGCATATCCTGTTCGAAAACCACTCTATTGCAAAAGCCTTGAAAGAAGTGAAAGACGACAAGGACTTTTATGACTTCAATAAAATGAAGTGCGTCCAAGATGCCATGACCGCTTTAATTGCCAAAAATACCTATATTGAGAAAGTCGATTACCTTAAAAGCCTAGACCCCGAGGCCTATCAAATGTTAGTTCGTGCTTATTTTCACATTGTTGAAAATACGGTTCGCGCGACTCACGAATTCCCACATTGAGCCTTTTCTTGTCCTCATAAGCCAAAAAATAAGGTCAGGGGGCTGCTTAGGTTAAGCTCAGGATTAAAAACTCCGATAAGTTGCCTAGGAGTTGGTTTTGAAATCGTTGGTATTGATCATAAGCCTTAACATCATATTCCCTTTATCAGCCCAAGCTGAATACCGAGTCTTTCTTTTAAAAATCACTCAAACCGCAACAGATCCCACTCAGCCACCTGTGTTTCGTCTGATAGAAAGCAATTTAGACCCTGAACAATATAGTAAGTACTATCCTGTTCATCATAATGAAAAAATATCTTATATCGACACTTGGCGCTGTTATGGACGAACCGATTCCTTTCAAGAATTTTGCAAATCTCCTCGGGCTCCCGCCGTAAGCCCAGACGAAGAGTCGACAGAAGACCAGATTTCAAAACCCATCCGCTGAGCCGCGCCAGCCCAGGCTAAAAACATGATAGCCTGACTTGGTGGAGGCCTCCCGTGCCAGAAGTTCCATTGTTGCAACGAAATAAACAACAAGATGAAATGAGCGAGCTTCAAACCGAGCACGCCCGTAAACGTAAAAAATTAATCAGTGAGCAAGATGGCGATATTCAAAAAATAAAACAAGACTTTGTAACAAAAAAAGAATCCACTCTTGAACAAGGTCAAGCTGCCGTTAATCACATTAAAAAAACTCAAACCGTCGAACTTGATCGTGCCCAAGACAGCCGTAAAAAGCTGCAAGAAAAAGTCGTTAAAGAATCTGCCGAAGTCGAGACCAACTATCAATTAAAAATTGTAAAGGTTAAAGAAAGTCGTCAGGGAATTATTGATAGAGTTCGCGCCGACACTCAAAAAAAGGTCGCTGAAACTGAAACCTTCAGCAGCAATAAAATTGAAGAGGTCAGAAATCGAAGTAATAACGATCTGCGTCTCGCGCAAGATCGTTATAATAAACAAATTGAAAACTTACAAACCTCCACTAAAAATCGAGTCGCTCAAATCAATCAACAAAGTGACGAGGCCATTCAACGTGAATTAAACACGGGCGCATTGAAAAAAGAAGAAGTCCGAGAGAACAATCAAAAGGATGTCTCTAAGCTTCAAAAACAAGGGGAAGTCGCTCTTTTTGATGAAAATCAAACTCAACAAAATCGCAAATTGCGACAGGATAAGGATTATCAAAAGCAATTTCAACGCCAGCAAGAGCAGTGGATGTCGCGGGAAAACCGCTTGCACGAAGATTACAATGCTAAACTTGAAAACAATAAACAAGCCTATGATGAACAGCTCAAGAGCCAAGGAAAGCATTTCAAATCAAAGTATGACATCAACGATGATACCAATAGAACAACCCTTGCCATTCAATCCAAAAATTATGCAAAAGAAGTGAATGAACAAAAAAAAGAGTTTTTAACTGAAACCGCTAAATATCGCGGCAAAGACAACGACCCTTTTTATAAAGTTCAAGATCGCGGCAGTCAAATTACAGAAAATAGCAGTTCTTATGTGATCAGAGCTTATGTGCCTGCTCATGAAAAAGATGTGGTCAAAGTCACCGTCCAAAAAGACAAAGCAACTGTTGAAGGAAAAAGAGCATTTAAAGATCAATTTGATACGGCTGATAAAAAAGTGGCCACAGCGACCTATCAATCTTTTCGCGAGGATTTTCCCTTTGATAAACCCGTAGTCACCGAGGGAATGGTCCGGGAACGCGATGGCGATTATATGATTATCACCGTTCCAAAACTTCAAAATATAAATCGAAAAGCTTAGTTATAGCCTTCTTAAAATTTTCATGTCATACATCTTAAATGACATTAAATATTTTGATTCTTACTATTTTATTTTCAAGCCCAGCATTCGCTCAAATCAAAAGCAAAGATGCCCTGACGACATCGACCCATAGCGGATCTTTTTCTGCCACCTTAAAAGAGGGGTACCATTTTAATGATAAAGCTCCTAATGCCGTCACCACTAACAAACAAGAAATAATGCCGGCAAAGCTGACGGCTCGAAAGATTGAATTCCAGTTCCCTCAAGAAATTGAATCTGCCTCTGCGGCTTTGTATGTTTGTGATGATGCCATCACCTTTTGCGAAACCCATCATGTATCTTTAAAAGGCTCCATCCCAAAACAAATGGGATCGACAGCACTTAAAAAAAATGGCTCCCTCGATAAAGCGGGATTTATCGAGGGAGATTTGCAAAAAGCCCTTAAAATAGCTAAGTCAAAAAATCAATTGGTGTTGATTGATTTTTCGGCGCGTTGGTGCCCAGGTTGCGTTCGCTATGAAAAAGAAGTTTTTCTTGATCCTCGATTTAAAAAATTAACTAAAAATCTCGTCAAACTTAAAATTGATGTCGATCAGTTTCAAAATTTTCCTCTTTCTGAAAAGTATAAAATCTCGGGCATTCCTGCCTTTGTTGTTATTAATGCCAAAGAAGAGGAAGTCGGACGATTGCTAGATTTTCAAACCATCGATTTTTTATACACTTTTTTTAATAATTTACAAAGCGAACCCACCACTGATCGTGAACGCGGCCAAAGACTTTATGCCGGCGGCAAGTTTTCAGAAAGTATTTCTTTTTTAGAAAAAGTGACTCCTCCCCCACCCGAACTGATCGGGGCTCGCGTGATCAGCGCGCAAGAAAATTTCAATAAGGATGCCAGTACAAAATCACTATACTCTGATGTACTTCGCAAAGCCTTAAAGCAAGAAACAGCTAGCACTCGTTCGTTAGCTTGGAGAGCAGAGTTATTACGTTTGATCGATTCTAAAAGCCCTGAAGCCAAATCCTTAACAGAAGAAGGCTTAAAGTTAGCTACTGATTTAATAAATCATCCAGAAACTTTAAAGGCTGCTATTAAAAATGACATGCTTGGGGAATTCACCGGCTTTGAAAAGCTTTTAGTGGCTCAATATAAAGCTGATCTTATTGAAGCGTCACAGGCGCCGCCAGAATCAGCTTTAAAGGCCTGGAAAGAGGCCGCCCAAGTAGGTGCAGAATATAAAATACCAGGATCACTGACAGGTCCATCGCTTCGATATTTGCTTATATTATCACAGGCAAAACTTTGGCCCGAAGCGGAAGCCCAAGCCAAAAAAATATTAAAGTTTGATCCTACAAATTCGGATATTCAAAGACGAAGACTTAAGTTTTTACTGGCCGAAAATAATTTTACGGAAGCGCAAAGACTTGGTGAAAAACTGATCCCAACGGCCGAAGGACGCCTTCAATTTGCCATCGCCGAGTCTTTAGCAAAAGCCTATATAGGTCTTGGCAAAAAAGAATCTGCTAAACGACTTTTGACGGGCTACCTCGCTCGTCCAGAAATTCAAAATGAAAAAATGGCCGGCTCTAAGAAAAGTTTAGAAGGCTTACTCAGCTCACTTCAGTAATACACTTAAATATTACAAAAAACGTACAAGTGAAGTTTGACCTCGGCTCACAAAACTTCCTCATGCTAATGTTTATTAGGGGGGAGCTTTGGAAAACGAAAATATTAACACGGCTGTGCCCGTCAAACTTCCCATATCAACTATAATTACAATTTTATTAACCCTTTTGCTGGTTCATATTTTACAAACTCTGTCGCCTCTCATAATGCCTTTATTTATTGGAAGCCTATTGGCCGTCGCTCTTTTTCCAATCATTCACTGGATGGAAAGCCAGCGAATTCCAAAGTTGCTAGCGATTTTAATGCTAACTACGGCTCTTTCTGTTTGTATTATCGCCATCTTTGTTGCTTTAATCCCTCGAATCGTCGCAGAATTTTCTACTTTTCTAGATCAAATTCCTCAAATGCGAGCTGACTTTTTAAACGCACTGTCTTTAAATCATCCTCTAAGACCTTTTATTGAAAAAACGTTAACTCGCGAAACCTTCCTTCCTAGCAGTTATAATTTTAGCCATTTTTATAATGCGGGATCTGTGGCCATGAGCGGGATCAGCAAATTGCTTTTAATTTTAATTTTTACAATTTATCTAATGTTCGATGGCGAACGAGTCATCAAGTGGTCGACAGCTTTTTTTTCTCTGACAAGACGTGCAAAGATAAGACTTACTTTTCGCGAAGTGTCTCATATTATTTTTGCTTATGCTTCTGGCCAGTTTATCACTTCGTTCTTATCTTTTTTATTTTCTTATATCGCACTTTCAGCTCTGGGAGTGCCTGGCGCCTTACTTTTAGCCGTATTAGCTGGTGTTTTTGATGTTTTACCTGTACTGGGTTTTTTCTTGGCCGTTTTTCCAGCTATGATATTTGCTTTTCGAGTGTCGCCCATCACGCCCGTATACGTTTTTATTTTATATCTTTTTTATCATGGCCTAGAGAATTATTTAATTGCACCCTTGGTTTATGGCAATCGCTTAAGGATTTCGGGATTTGCGGTTTTAATTTCGACTTTATCAGCAGCCTTTTTAGCAGGAATAGAAGGTGCTGTTTCTATTTTGCCCGTCGTCGCCTCATATCCTGTCATTGAAAAAATTTGGTTACGACCCTACTTGGGAGCGACGGTTTTAGAAGAGCATCAAAGAATGAATAATAGTGATTTATAAGCTGAGTTTAAGAATGTAGCGAACTTCTTTCATCACAAAAGAGGTGCGACCTTGAAGCTCTTCTAATAATTTTAAATTAGTTTGAAATTCAGAAATTAAATCTGTCTCAACCAAAGAATGGTCTGCCATTTCATGGTAAGAACGAACGATCCATTCACCGGAAACATCATTGTTTGTGTCAAATCTTTGAGAGTCTAAATTTTCAATTTCTAAGCTTTGAGTTAGATTTGAGACAGCGGTGATAGATTTCATAAATTCTCCTTTTTTAAGTCTAGAGCGTCTTTTAAAAAACCAACAACTTATTTTAGTTAAAATAAAATAATTACAAACTTGGCTATAAGTTCAACTGATCAATATTCGCATTTTAAAGCTTCAACATCTGTCTCGCCGATTTGAGTTCGATCAGAATTACTAGCAAGATAGGTCTGCATAACGCTAGTTCCAGTATCTTTGTGTTTTAAGCCTAGTACATGACCCATTTCATGAAGCACCAAAGCTTCAATATTTACCCCTTGCGTCTGGGGTGTTTTTTGCCAATAAAACTGAAAGTTTTGTCCATTCAACTTAATATCTGTTTCACGAATTCGATCGCCCACCCAATATATAGAAGTGCGGCCTTGCTCTGACGGTCTATCGGCTTCCCAAGTGTTATTCATATAAATAACGCTTCTGCCATCTTTTGTGGCCTCATTGGATCCATAATCAATAGCTTCATCAATAAGAATTATGTTTTCACCTAATGATCGATTCCATTTATCAGCTGCTGCGATCACAGAGCCGCGAAATTCGGTCGGAACAGAAGAGTGCATAGAGAGTCGAATTGGGGCTTCATTTTTCCAAGAAATTCTTTCGCCTGCGCTGTTTTGAACAAACCCACAAGAGTCCGGAGATTTTTGAGAACATCCCATCATGACGGTTAATCCTAATGCTGCAAATATCATCTGAGTCAGTTTCAAAGCAGACCTCCTGCGCTTTAACTAATACAAGATGAGTTCCATTTGTTTCATTTTGTAACTGCTTGAATTGATTGATAGTTCATTGTCCCCTGGGGTGTTCCAGATCAAGACAGCCGCAATAAAAAATAGTCTCTAAAACCCCTTAGAAGAACTAAATCTATGATTTTACTAAGCAAATAAGTGTCTACTTTTAAGACACCCCAAGTTTCCACAAATGGCATGTTTTGAGACGAGCCAAAACGCTACCAATGCGAGGTTTTTTAAACTCTTCCATTTTGCACCAGCTATATAAATATATGAAATTAATCACGAATATGCGATGGCAAGACCTTTGCTAATGTAATATGACAAGATCATGTCGGGCCCTGGCCACTCTCGTGGCAACCTTGTGGCCCACAAGCCCATCCCACATCCCACCTTCCACTGGAAGAGAGCTGAGAAGCCCTCCTCTCTCCAGGCCGCGCGCGTAACAAGAGTGCGTTGACCAATTCAACTATGGCGGGTTAACCCTCAATGTAATTCTTAATCCTTCTGGAGGACCTATGAAATTCTTAGGACTTATTCTTTCTTTTACACTCTCTCACTCACTTGCTTTTGCTAACCCGGCACCACTCAAGGTGAACTGCGTGATTCAAGAATTTATGGATCAAACGCCAACAGAAACTGCTGTTAGCATCGAAAGTTCTACCAGCGCTCATGGGGCTATGATTTTTCCAAAATTAAAAATCATTCCTGAAGTGGATATGATGATTGCTTTGCATTCGAGTTTTTTAATTGTGAATCTTTACCACAACCCGAGTGGAATCAGTGCTGCCAGTCACGCCGATATCACCGGTGGAAAAAATTCTCACACTCAAATGATTTTAGGAAATGGGCGATCAATCACAGTGAGCTGTCTGCGGGATTAAAAAATGCTTTTAACAGTTATTCCTGGTGATGGCATTGGTCCCGAAGTGATGAATGCCGTCATTGAAATTTTGCAAACCGTAAGCGCCCCCTTTGAATATGATTTTCATGATGCCGGCGAAGTGGCCTTAAGAAAACATGGGGAATTACTTCCTGCTTCAACCTTGGCCTCAATTCATAAAACAAAACTTGCGATCAAAGGACCTACCGCCACTCCGGTTGGCACTCGTCACAAATCCATCAATGTTTCTCTCAGACAAAAATTTGATCTTTATGCCAATGTCAGACCGGTCATCAGTTTACCCGCCGTTAAATGCGTCAATGATCATGTCAATTTAACCATTGTGCGAGAAAATACCGAAGACCTCTACACAGGTATCGAACGCATGGTGGATGATGATACGGCAGAAAGCATTAAACGTATCACACGTAAAGGCTCTGAACGAATTGCAAGATACGGTTATGAATTAGCCAGAAAAACGGGACGGAAAAAAGTCTCCCTCGTTCACAAGGCAAACATCATGAAAATGACAGATGGATTATTTTTAAATACTTGCTTGAGTGTCGGAAAAGATTATCCAGAAATTGAAACTCGAGATGTGATTGTTGATAATTGCTGCATGCAACTTGTGACTAAGCCCGAGCAGTTTGAAGTGATCATCACCCAAAATCTTTACGGGGATATTTTAAGTGATCTTTGCGCGGGACTTGTCGGTGGACTAGGAATTGTTCCTGGAGCAAACATCGGCGAAACCGCTGCAATCTTTGAAGCTGTGCATGGATCGGCTCCAGATATTGCTGGGCAAAATAAAGCCAACCCAACAGCTTTGTTACAAAGTGCAATTATGTTGCTTCAACATATTGGTGAAAATAATAAAGCTCAAAATATTTTAAAAGCTATGACCGAGTCTTTACAAGATTCTTCATGTTGCACAGCTGATCTTGGCGGACGTGGTAACACAAAACTTTTTACAAAATCAATTGTACAAAAATTAGCCTCATTAAAATAAAAAACCCGATCTTACTTTTGACACCTTTTAAGGTTCGCCAGTGGGATCGGGTTTTGGTCATCCTTAAAACTTTGAAAAAAGATCTTTTGCAAAAGGGCTTGCAAACAAATGTCGGTGTTCTACAACATTTGTGTCTTCTTTCATCTGCTCCTTAAGGTGAGTGACCAGCTCTTGTGAAGAGGTGTTCTTAAGCATGGCTTGCGGGGAAAAAACTGTCACCTGGACCTAAGTGTAGGTTTGGGCTTAGTTTAAAGATTCTTTGTAGATTTTTTTACGGAGCACTTTGATCTCTTCAACTGAGACCTCATAGGGTCGCCCACAAATCTGGCAAGTTACTTCGGCGGCTTCTTTTTTTTCAATCATATCCTGCAACTCGTCCACTCCCAAAGTTTCAAGCGCTCGCACCACTCGGTCTTTCGTGCAAGGACAATGATAAACAACAGGATGATTATGATCGATCTCAATAAATGGAATTCCTTCAAGGTAAAGCTGAACTAAATCAGAAGGTGTCGCGCCCTCCATCAGCATTTTTGAAACGTTCACCGGTTTAGCATCCGCGTTTTTTTGAACTTTCTCGACAATATCTTCATCCACTCCCGGCATCACTTCAATGATCACGCCACCCGCGGCTTGCACTTTTCCGTAGGTGTCTAGAAAAACACCGACAGAAACCAAACTGCGAATTTGATGAGACTGATGCAAGTAATGAGCAATATCTTCACCGATTTCACCGCTGACTAATTCAACTGTTCCTTGAAAAGGCTGTTTCTGAAAAGGCTGATGTCTTGCCACCGTCAGAGTGCCTTTACCAATCGCATCGCGAAGACTTAAACCGTTATCATAGTTGGGGGGTTGATAATCAGGCATGGGGGTATAGCCTCGAACTTGGCCTTCAAAATGAGCCTCGGCATAGACTGCTTTTAAAGAGCCATTGCCGCGAATATAAAGTCCCACTTGCTGATCATTTTTTAACTGCGCAGCCATCAGTAAAGCACCAACCATGGCACGACCGACGGCCACAGTAGCTAGAGGCTGAGTTCCCTGCAACTGCTGCATTTCACGCACCACGTGAGTGGCATCAACAGAGGCGGCCCTGAGAGTAAAGTCATTTGAAACATAGCGATGAACACGAGGATCAGACATTAGGTGTCAAAACTAACAAACCAGAGATAGAGACTCAAGGTTTTTTTCGATAAGCTTTGGCCTATGAAGTTGGTCCTTTTTAGACACGGTGAAAAACAATCAGAGCGGACAAGCGATCCCTTGCTCAGCCATAAGGGAGAGCAGCAGGCAAAAGCTCTGAAGCAATACGTCCAACAAGGGATTTTGCCAAAACCAAATCGCTTGATTATTTCGCCTAAAATTCGAACGGCGATGACCTTCTCACCCTTAGCGCAATCACTGCCATTACATTTGGAAAAATCGAATGCTTTGGATGAAAGATCCAACCAAGAAGAAGCTTCCGATTTTAAAAAAAGAATCCTTCAATTTATTGAAAATATCTCAAAGCCAGTGGATCAAAAGGAAAATGAACAAATAATATTTATTTGTTCCCACCTCGATTGGATCGAAGAATTTTTAGACTTGCTTCCTAGTGATTCAGATCTTTTTCAAATTCCCGATTTTCGATGGACACCAGGGGCTTATTTGGTTTTTGAGTTTAATTTTGAAAGAAATGAACTTTGGCAATTAACACAAAAAGGACGACTTGAATGATTCGTAATATCTGGGCTGTCGGTCGTAATTATGCAGACCATGCGAAAGAGCTGGGAAATGAGATTCCCCAAGAACCCATGATTTTTTTAAAAGCTGGAAGTTGTGCTTTTTTTGGTCCCGAGATTCCCCTACCTTCTTGGACGCAGGAAGTTCATCATGAAATTGAACTGACTCTTAAGTTTGATGCTCAATTAGAAATTTCTCATTTTGGCTTGGCTCTGGATCTCACTGAACGAAAGTTGCAGAATCATTTAAAATCTAAGGGTCAACCTTGGACCCTTGCAAAATCATTTACAAGCTCATGTCCCCTGACTCAGTTTCATAAAATTACCTCTGAAGCTCCCTTAAGTTTGCTTCATAATTTACCGCTGGCCTTAAATGTGAATGGCGAAGTTCGCCAACTTGGCTCAACCCAACAAATGATCTTTTCGATCGAAAAACTGGTGGCTTTTGTGAAGGCTCACTTTCCCGTTTGTCCCGACGACCTTTTATTGACGGGAACTCCCGATGGCGTTGGACCCCTTTTCCGCGGCGATCGCCTAGTTGCACAACTAGGTTCACTGATTCAACACGAGTGGATTGTCATTTAAATAATTTCCTTGAAACAAAGTGCTCCTATGAGGCAAATTAAGCCCTCAAAATATGAGGTGTTCGCATGCAGGATTTAGAAGCTCAAATCCGCTCACAAGGTGAAGAGATTCTTCGTCGCATGGAGGGTCAATCCAAAGTCTCTCTTTTTAGTAAAGACTTTTGGTATGGATCCATCATGGATTGGAGCATGAAAAACGATCGCTTTAAAACCAATATGTTTCGTTTTGTTGATGTCCTTCCTTCGCTTCAATCAGGCAGCGATGTCGCCAAGCACTTAAAGGAATATTTTTCTGAAAACGGCGAAGAGCTTCCTTCGGTTTTTAACGTTGGCCTTGGTTTAGGCTCATTAGCTCCGGGCCTGATGGCCGGTGCCATTCGAAAAAATGTTACTCAAATGGCAAAAATGTTTATTGTCGGAGAAAATCCGCAAGAGGCTTTGCCCGTTTTACGTAAAGCTCGAAAAAATAAAATGACTTTCACCGTTGATATTTTAGGGGAGGCGACACTGAGTGAAAAAGAGGCTCTGGAATATCAATCTAGATATTTAGAACTGATCGATTGGCTTTCTAATGACGCCAAATCTTGGGACGAAATTCCACAGATTGATCGCGATCACGAAGGATCTATTCCTAAAATTAATGTGTCGGTGAAATTGACGGCGCTTTATTCTCAAATCAATGACAAAGCTTGGGATCATACAAAAACAATTTTAAAAGAACGTTTGCGCCCGATTTTAAAAAGTGCCCAAGAAAAAGGTGTTTTCCTAAATTTGGATATGGAACAATATTCGGTTAAGCATTTAACCATTGAAGTTTTTAAAGATCTTTTGATGGAGCCCGAATTTCGCTCTTACAAATTTTTTGGTTGCGTGATTCAAGCTTATTTACGCGATTCTTTAGAAGATATAAAAAATCTTATTAGCTTTTCCCGAGAACGTGGATCACCTTTTACCATTCGCTTAGTTAAAGGGGCTTACTGGGACTACGAAACGGTGGAAGCCGAGCAGCGCGGTTGGCCGATTCCAGTTTATTTAAAAAAAGCTGAAAGTGATGCTAATTACGAAAGCTGTGCCAATCTACTTTTAGAAAATGCAAAAACTTTGCGAGTGGCTTTAGCTTCGCATAATGTTCGAACCTTAGCCGCAGCCATGGTTAAAGCTGAAAAGCTGGGTCTTCCCAAAGAATCTTTCGAAGTGCAGATGCTTTATGGCATGGCTGATCCGATTAAAAAAGCGATGGTTGAATTAGGTTATCGCGTGCGGGAATATGCACCTGTCGGAGATCTTATTCCCGGAATGGCTTATTTAGTTCGAAGACTTTTAGAGAATACGTCTAACGAATCTTGGCTGCGAGGAAAATTTGCCGAAGGCCAAAGCACGGCGACACTTTTAAAAAATCCTTCTATTGGATTGGTTGCAACGTCTGCCGAGATTCCAAAAATTAAACAAAGATTTTACAATGAGCCTTTACTTGATTTTGCAGAAAAAGAAGTTCGGCAAAAAATGTTGAAATCTTTAGCCAAAATCCAAGCAACATTTCCCGCCAGCGTTCAACCTTATGTTCAAGGTCAATGGCAAAAATCAAATACGATTTTAGAACGACCCAATCCTTCTAATAAAAATCAAATTGTAGCAAAACTGCAAATGGCCAATATTGAATTAGCAGAAAAAGCTATTCAAGTAGCTTCTAAAGCTTATCCAACCTGGAAAAAAACATCTCCTGAAAGTCGCGCTAAATTATTGGATCAATTAGCAGCCATCATGCAACGAGATCGATACGATTTATGTGCAACACAAGTCTTTGAAGTTGGAAAACCATGGGCTGAAGCTGATGGAGATATTGGTGAGGCCATTGATTTCTGTAAATATTATGCCGATCACATGCGAACTCTGGCTGTTCCTAAAAAAGTAGGCCACGTTCCTGGAGAAAATAGTCAGTACCAATATCGTCCTCGCGGAGTCTCATTAGTGATCGCGCCTTGGAATTTTCCTCTCGCAATTTTAACTGGCCAAGTGGCAGCCTCTTTAGTCACTGGCAACACTGTCATTATGAAACCTGCAGAACAAAGTTCGTTGGTTTCTTTAGGTTTAATGAAAATGCTTTTAGAAGCAGGTTTTCCTTCTGATGTTGTGCAGTTTTTGCCAGGCTACGGCGAAGAAGTGGGAGAATATTTAGTCAAACATCCTCTGACCGCCATCATTGCATTTACTGGCTCTAAAACAGTTGGTCTTCATATTTTAAAACAATCAGCTCAAGTTCATCCAGGGCAACATCATTTAAAAAAATGCATTATTGAAATGGGTGGAAAAAATGCCATCATTATTGATAGCGATGCTGATGTTGATGAAGCCGTTGATGGCGTTTTGTATTCTGCCTTTGGATTTTCTGGACAAAAATGTTCTGCCGCCAGTCGCTGCATTGTTCTTGCGGATGTGTACGATCGCTTTGTTGACCGCTTAGTCGAAGCCGCTAAAAGTATGATAACGGCAAGAGCTCATGAGCCAGAAGCCGCCATGGGTCCGGTGGTGGATGAAGAAGCTCAACAAAGAATTCTATCCATGATTAGTACGGCAGAAAAAACCTGCCAATTACTTTATAAAGGAAACACTCCAGGTAGTGGATTTTTTGTTCCTTTAACTATTTTTGGAAATGTTGATCCTATAGATAAAATTGCCACTGACGAAATCTTTGGACCAGTGCTTGCTATGATAAAAGCAAAAGACCTTAATCATGCTATCGAAATTGCTAACTCTGTTGAATACGGCTTAACTGGTGGATTATTTTCCAGAAGTCCGGCACATATCGCCCAAGCTCGCGAAGAATTAGAGTGTGGAAATTTGTATATTAATCGCGGCATCACTGGCGCCATGGTGGATCGGCACCCTTTCGGCGGTTTTAAAATGAGCGGGATTGGCTCTAAAACCGGGGGACCAGATTATTTACAACATTTTATGGAACCCGTGGTTGTTACCGAAAATACTTTACGACGGGGATTTGCACCTAGCGAGGCCTAATAAATATTTCACTTCGAAGTAAATTATTTTTTGCTAAAAAACCAAAGCGCATGATCAAAGCTATACCGACTCCAAATAAAGTTCCACCCATATGAGCCGTGTAAGCAACACCTGAGCCCAAGCCATCGATAGCACTGAGATGATGGGCAAAATCTGCAATAATAAATAGAGGAAACATCCAGAGTGTCGGTAAATAAATAAAACCATGATGCTTTGGTAACAAGGAAACAAAATACGCATATCTGATTCGTGAGCGCTGCTCAAAAACAACATAAAATGCAATCAAAGCACTGATCGAACCACTGGCGCCGATAACAGGCACCGCGCCACCATGACTTTTAATCAGTAAAAAGAAAATTCCAGCAAAAAATCCACCTAACATGTAAATCATCACTAATCCTGCCGAGCCAATCATCGCCTCCACGGCAGCACCAATAATTAAAAAATATATCATATTACTCACCAAATGCAAAAATCCAGAATGTGAAAACTGATATGTGATCCACGAAAGAGAGTTTTTATTAACTTGGCTTAAGCCTAAACGAAAAACCAATTGATCAAAATAAGATTCTCTAAAGTTTCGAATTTGATCTTGCCAGCGCGCCAGTTCTACAGCGTCACCTGGTAATTTTATTTTTTCAGCCTGACTTAAAAAAGCATGATCCCTGAGGGCCCAAGCTCCTAATGTTTGATGATGTTGAGGAATTTCGGACTTAAGAGTCTTCACCCATGTTGGCAATAAAGACCGTTTTTTTTCTGGAAGTTCTTTTAGATATTGCCCATACACTCGACCTGTTATTGTCATATTTTTATCTGATAAGAACGACACCCAGCTGACCGATTCTTTTCCATCAACAAAAAAAACCATATAGATAAATAAATTAATTAATATGATGGCCCAGGTCAGTGGATATTTTGCGTAATTCCAGAAGTCGACCGGGCAAGGAATGATCATGGGATATCAAACCTTTTTTTAAACTCTTGCAAGGCGCTTTGCAGATCAGAACTTGCTGGTGACCGCTTGTTAGCATCAACAGATTTTTGGATCTGCCAAGCAAGGCCCACATATTTTTTTTGCAAATAAGGCTCAAGGTCTTTTTCTTTTAATAGTTCAGTAATTAATAAAGCCGATTGATTGAAATTCTTTTTCTTTAAATTTTTATCTAATAGCAAGGCTTTTGAAATCGAAAGGCTCAGGTTTTTTTCTTTTTCAGGAAATTTTTTGGCTGAAATATACTTACTTACCTGGCAGGCTTCGTGAATGGGAAACTTTTCACAAAGTACTTTTTGATATTCTTGCTTTTTATCTTTATCCAGTTCTAAATAAAACTTTACCAAGTAAGCCATTGGTTTATCAAAATCGTCGTGCTTCCATAAAGCCAAATCACTTTCACTGTCTAAACATTCACTATCTGAAGCATTAAGAATATGAATCGTCAGCAGTAAGTCCAAACGCTTTGATGCACTTAATGACTCTACCGTGTCCAGCTCACAAAGATAACCTTTATTATTATATTCTTCGCGAGTAAAATAACCGCTTTGCACCATTTGATTCACTTTGACTGAATACAAACCCACCAGAAAAAGAATTGAGAAAAAAATCAATCGCATCCACGACGAAACCAATCTTTTTTCAAATCCCGTGGGACCCAAATCTCCCGTCGCTATAAGACTCACCACCATTGTGTCTGAGGCTCGCTCATGCAGACATCGTCTTTGCGGATGGCTCATTGTTTCCAAAAAGGGCCAGCCAAAAAATCCAAGGCTCAGCCACCAAAGAAATGATCTTAAGATAGCTTGCAAGAATTGAATCGAATTAAATTCTTTTTCGTAATTATTAAATGAAGTACTTACTATACGGAGTTTTAAAATTCTTTGACCGGGAGTCCCTGATAAAAAAAATGTGCACAATGACTGAATAAAAATCGAGAGAAGAATAATTGAAACAATAAACATCAACCAAACAATCAAAGTTTCTGGTGAGTTTTCATTCTGAATAGCGTAAGTGCGGACTTCTTTAAGTTGGCCTGCCACTAAAAAATTTATGACCGCACCAAAAAGCAAGGCATCTATCACGAAAGCCAAAAAGCGATCCGCGATAGGTGCTAAGTGAAATTGTTGTTGCTGCTTTGGGTGTGTTTTAGCAGACAAGATATCAGGATATACCATGATATCTTATCGGAGGAATTCAGAACTTATTTGATGATTTTTAAACTGATAAGATGACCCTCTTGATCAAGGTCCAGCTGAGCTCGACCTTTTTCAGAATTATCAGCCCCCAGTAATTGATAGATTTCCTGAGTTTCGCTTTTTGTCTGAATACGAGCGTCTGCAAAATCAAGCGCCCAAACTCCGCGATATTCAGTGATAAATTTTTCTCGGTTTGAAATTTGAACGGCCTGGCCATTTAACCTTGAGTTGTTAAAAGTAAGGCTAAGAATACGACCTTGTTCAAATTGAACACCGTAACGTCCTGCCAATGTACTAAAAAGCATCTCGTCACGAAGACTTGGTTTTTCTGAAAGATGGGCGCTAGCCACTTTGCCAACCGCAATTTTCTCAGCCAACTCTTGCTCCCATTGAATATTTTTTTTGTAATCTAAAGTGGATGAACCAACACTTGCTAGTCCACGCTGACCTTCAGCCGTAGAATTCATTCCAGGAGCAATGAGCCACTGGTTCAAAAATAAAGACAGAACTAAAATAGAGGCCAAAGAAACCACAACACTGGCTTTCTTTTCGTGATATCGATCACTCACTCGTTTTTGAAATGTGTGAACTTTAGGCAATTGAATCACTTTGTTCTCCATATAGTCTCACCTCGTTACACATCTAATGATGCTAAAATGGTGCCGCACGATTTTGATCTTAATTCGATCTTATCGTTAAGACGGTGCCGATTTATGATCACATGATTGACAGGTGCCACACTCTGATTGACGTCTCATTTTGATCATCTCATCTTCGTACACAAACAACCGACAACTTGCTTTTGATATAGACGAAAACTAAACCTTCATCCTGTGCATTTTTTCTAAAAGCAAAAATTAAAAAGACCGCTTTCACGGCCTTTTTAAGGTTTGGATTTAATAATATTACGCAGCAACAACTTTTTTCTTACGAGCTGCGGTTGGGTCAATTTGGTATTGCTTCACTTTTCTATAAAGTGTGGCTCGACCAATTCCCAAAGCTTTTGCAGCCTCGGTCAGATTGCCTTTGAATTGGTAAATTGCATCTTCAATTGCTTTTGCTTCCATCTGTTCCATTTTTTGTACGCGAGCTTCAGGAGCTTGTCCGCTGACGAAAGGAAGGATATTGTTGTGAGCTTCATTATTTAGAGGAGCACTGCCTGAAACCAAAGCCGGAAGACCTTGCATCAATTGCTGTCTAAAAAACGAACTATCAAGACCCTCGCGCCACTGAAGTGGTGAGTAGACTTGAAAAGTCACATCGTTATTTTCCCAATATTTTTTTGCGGTGTCGATTTGCTCATGGTTATCGCAGACCATGATAAGAACCGTTCGAGACATCTGAATCCTCCCCTTGTATATTCAATACATGTATCGGCGATCCATTCTGAGAATTAAGGGCCAAGATTAAAATAATTAAAATTTATCAGACAAGATGCTAAGTGTCGGTAACATCGAATGATTTTAAGGCAAAAAAAACGAGCCCCTCGGCTCGTCTTTTGTCTAGCCTATTTCAGATCGACTACCTTCGACCAGATTTAATTTTTACCTGCAATTTAGAAATTAAATGAACAGCCATTTTTTCGTGAACCTTACACATCTTTAATTCATCTCGGCGGTAAGAACGCTGAGATGGTGTTAATGTGCCTGTTTCTAATTCCATTTCGTAATCAAGTTTAGATGAACGAATTCCTTCAAGCTCTTTGGTCTGCTGTTTGAAAAGCTTTGTGACTCCAGATAAAGGAGCAACTTCGATCCACTCTTCTTTGCCACGATACCAGCTGACCATACGTAGAAAACGAGCTTTGTTTTTCGCTAATGTAAATCGTGGGAAAAACTCTTCGCCCAATTCTAAAATATTATCAATTTCGTCTAGAGTGAGATCTTCTTCCTCTTCAGAAATCATAATTTGATGAGGTTGAGCTTGCGGTGGAATATTCTGAATCTTTAAATTGATGCCCATATCTGCTGTTTCAATGCTGTCAAACGTGTCTGCCATGTCGATGTCGCTATTGACGTCTATATTCACAATTTATCTCCCCGGTATTAATGAGGATCACTTATACCTCACTTTACTCGATGACACAAGATGTCTAATGCTTGTAAAAAGGTAATAATATTGCTGCGTTAGATTATTCGTTATGAGCTATCCTCGAATACAGGGCTATTTCAGAGGATGAGTGTGAAGTTGTTTCAGCTCGAATTATTTCCTTTTACCAATATCAAGACCCACCACATAAATAAGAAGCCCAGAAGCCATCATAAGATAAAAATATTTTTGAATTTGCAAAGCTGCAAACATTTCAAGCTCCGACATCATCGCAAAAATCAAAAGGGCTCCACCAATAATTCTCAAAAAAATCCCAAATTTTTTTTTCAAAATCCATCATCCTTCGTTAATACAATCCACTCTCTAAAATATTTTTAAGATTATGGGTGACTTAATATATTATTGTCTATGACTGTAGAAATGAAATTGGCTCTTGGCGTTACTTCCTTTTTTACGTTTTGAAATTTTTCTAAAACCAAAAAAAAGCTTACATACAGTCCCCACCTTGTCTATGGTCCCGGCCTCGACTGGCTAAAGGAGATTGTGCTGAAACCTCGACATGTTTTTTTATTTATTCTCCTCAGTGTTGGCATCAGTTTGTGGGGCTGTGGTCGAAGCGCTGATCAATGGACCACCGATAAAAATTTTTCTGGAGTGATTCGAGGTCAAAAAGTCGACAGCCAAAAAGCTTCTGAGCTTGGAATTGTTGCCATCGAATTTCACCAAGTAAACTCCTCTGGTGAAAAAAAATTATTAGGCTTCTGCACTGGCACTTTGATTGATGAGAAAATTGTCCTCACTGCGGCTCATTGCTTTGATAAAAAGTTTTTTCCGGGTATGGTCTCTGCTCAAGTTGTTTTTGAAAGTCGTCTTCACCCCTTCGATCTCAAGTCAAAACTCAGCCGGTCCGCTGAGGTCATAAAGACTTTAAGTCACCCCCTTTATAACACTGAACTTTTTAAAAGGACCAACTGGTCGGCCTACGATCATGATATCGCCCTCTTAGTCTTTGAAGGTTCAGCGCCAAGTGATTATAAGTTTGCAAAAATCGACACGGATAGAAAAACTGATCACTCTAATTTATTAGAAATAGTATATGGCTACGGACGATCTCAAGATTACAGCGGCCTAAAAAATGAAGATGTTTTTCACTCCACAGGAACTTTACACCAAGGCACCGTTAAAATTCGCAAAGACTTTTTACACTTTTCCGACAGATATTATGTTCAGCCATCATCGTCTCGCCAATCCTTCTGCCAAGGTGATTCTGGTGGGCCTCACTTTCTTAAGACTCCACAAGGGTTAAAATTAATTGGCGTCAGCTCATCAACTTTAGGTCAAAAACTAAAAAATGGCCTTAAAAGCTGCCGCGGAGAAGGCCAAGTCACTAAAGTAAGTCCTTTTTTAGAATGGATCCAAATTGAAAAAGAAAATTTATTAAAGCATTTAATGTTTAAGGAGAAACAATGAGTCATGTTCTATTAACAGCGATTTTTTTATTCGGACTTAACGCTTCAGCCATTTTTAATTACGAAACTCAAGTTCCAAAAATTCTTGAAACTTATTTTTCAAATGTCATGAATCATCCGGCTGCCAAAGCCGCCTACCAAACTGATATCGCAGACAATAAATGCAATTCAGTCTATCAAAACATGATCAAAGATGGCGTTCTTGATATCAACTATGCTCTCGGGTATTTTGATGATTCTGCCGTTGGTGGACCCAAAAGGTTTGCTCGTTTCACAAATGGAAAAGGCATTGAAGAATATGGCCGGTCACCGTCTTTAGATATCGTAGTTTATAATGCAATTCGAAATTTTATGAAGGCACCTTGTCGTAATTCCAACCAGCTCACTTGTGGGTTTTTTGAAAAAGGCAATCCAGCAAACGGAAAAGTCATTCTTGAAAAAGACATTTCAATGTTTGGACAAAAAGTTTTAGCGCGCATGACACTGACTCAGGCTTCAGCTAGCCAGAATTACGATCAAAACATATCTACTTTAGCAGAGCGCCAAAAAGCACTTACCCTGCAATCCGAAGCTAATTATTTTGATGCGATTAGAACTTCAGACATTATATTTTATAATGGCCACTCTCGCCATGGTGGCGGCCCCGACTTTATGCCTGTAGTTTTAAATTCTAGAGGGACGCCCGAGTACGAACAACATTATAAAATTAAAAGAACTGGCATTCGTCGCACTTTAGCAGAAGTTAAAGCCCGTCCCGATCGCGATTATATTCTTGGTCTATTTGCCTGTTATTCGGCCAGCTATTATCAAGAAGCTTTGTTTTTAACCCGACCTGGCATTCAATCAATTTATTCTATTGATACGATTTACTACTTTGATTCTCTGACAAGTTCTCTGGGTTACATAGAAGGCTTTATGCATGGCCTGTGCGGTTCTGATTTATCAACTCTTGCAAGACAAAGCGACGTCGTAAAAAAAGGCATCCGCGATTACAATATTGGAACGACTGAATTTGCAAAGACAAAAACCAAAAAATTTGTGCCAAAAAATCTACTGATTGATTAATTTTTTTCTCTAGGAATGCTATGGAAACTTCAGAAAATCAGGTTTTTAAAAATTATTGGCTTCGCAAGCGACAACTTGAAAGTAGCATTCCCCATTTTCCCGTTGTAAAGTGGTATCGCTCAGAGGATCTCTGCGACATTGAAAAAATTTATTTTGAAACAATAAAAAACTGTCCAAGTATTTTAGATGTTGGTGCGGGTGATCTTAGGCTTAAGATAAAACTTGAGTCCGCTGGTTTTACCGGCGAATACCATACTCAAGATATAAGCAGTGAATATTCTCATACCTATACTCAACTTTCTGAGATCGACAGAAAATATAACGCTATACTTTGCCTTGATGTGATCGAGCACATGCCACTTCAGGAAGGCTTAGCTATGATCAGAAAAATGAAATCTCTTTTAACAAGTAAGGGGGTTTTGATACTTCAAACTCCTAACGCTCGCTGCGTAAGAAATCCCATGGCCTGGGATATGACTCACATCCACTGCTATAACCTGCCTGATTTATGGGCTTACTTAACAGCCGAAGGATTTCAAGCCACTGGATATAGAGTGGTCTTTTAGAGCCCATATCTAGGACTGAAAAAAATCAAAACATTGATTGCACAATATTTTATCACTCGAATCATTGGCAGCGATTACGCAGATAATATTTCCCTGATTGGTCATTTGGAAGAATAGCAAATAGGCTCTTTAAGCCTAGTTATCTTATTGCTCTAGTTCTTTATACTTACGACGTTAATAAAATTTAAAGCGAAGGCGCTCTTATGGGCCTTCGCTAATAAATAAAAATATTAATGTTGCCGCTTGTGTGACGCTTCCTGAGCGTTTTTCGAACTTGATGTCTCTTTTGAAAAAGCTTCATTTCCTGATGAGCGCGCGGACTTTCCTGTCCCTTTAGTTGATTGATCTTTAGATGCTTGCTTTGTATTGCTATTTCGAACGTTTTGTTTGTTCATATATTTCTCCGTATTGTAATGGACTCACACATTAGGTATGAGTTTTCATAACTTCATTTATTTGTTAATTCTTTGTGGCATTTGTCCTCTTTATTTATGCAACTGTGGTAAAATTTCTCTTTTTAGCTAATTATGTCTACAGTTTCATTTTTATGCATATTTTCTTCCAAGATATGAAACTATGTTTAAGAACATTGAGGAGACCTAAGAAAACTACCGAGCGGAATCATTATTGAAATCGAAGCCTATTTAGATCAATTTCATTTTAAATTTTTAAAAACTTTAAAATAAACGGACTGACTTCACGTAATGGCTTTGGCAAATCTGCATTATTATAAATAAAATCAAAAAGATTTTTGGCAATCATTCTATCTTTTGGCCATTGAACTAAGCCTTTTTCCCAAGACTCTTTTGCTTCCTTGTATTTTTTTAATTCATAATAAGCCGTGCCAAGGTTATTGTAAGTTTCGTTTAAATGAAACTTATCTTCAATGGGGTAACCTTCAAGTGCTTTTTTGTAAAATAAAACAGCTTGTTCAAAGTCGCCAGCCATTTTTGCTTCGATACCACAAACATAATTTGCTCTGGGGTGTTTTGGATTAATTTCTAAAGCTTCGGCCAAATACATTTTAAATTTATTTATATCAAAGTAAGACCAGCATATAGCTAATCGACAAACTACTTCAGCCGTTCGACCAACTTTAGCTTCGGCTGATTTTATAAACTTTAATGCATATTCACGTTTGCCCTCTTGAGCTGCACACATGGCAAAAGTAATGTCCTTAAAAGCCTTTTGACAGCAGAACTTAAATTTTTTACCAGAAGCACATGAGCATAGCTGATAACTATCCGGAACAAAAGCTTCAAGCTGTTCTTTGTCATCTTCAGATTGCATTGATAAAAACTCTGAATCAAATACATCATCATTATTTGACGCTTTAGTATGGTCTACTTTTTTAAATTGTTGAAAAGAATCTTTGAATGTCTTCACATACGGTTGCAATTCTTTAGTCGTCGATAACTCACACGAAATTTTTAAACCTTTACAAATCACTTCAAAGACATCAGCAAAAGGATCTTTTTTAAGGATATAAATTTTCTGAGGCCAAGTTTTAGCATATAAATTGGCTTCATTTAAAATTTCAACTATTTTTGCGGCATTAGGGTGATCCACGCAAATTTCTTGCCCGAAACAGTACCCAGTAAAAGCATCTATCAATACATAAATGTTACAAACACCCTCTTTATCAGTTTCAATTTCTTCGCGGCGAAGAATCCATGCTTCATTTTTAGAAGTAACAGTTAAAGTTTTTTTGACTGTCATTTTTTCTTTGGTTTCTTTGCGATAATTTTCTTCGCAAGTTTATCAAAATCGCTAGTGAGACGACTCGTCTTAATTTGTCGTCGCTGAATCCCAAATTTTTCAAATTCTGCTTCAACGTGGCCAACTGCAAGCTGATGTGAAATTTTTCTACTCATAAACCTCTTTACGATGTCCGATTTTGATAATTGTGACTTTGATTTTTTGGTTTTCGATCAAGTAAATGACTCGATAATCTTGAATGCGAACTCGATAGAGCGAGTCAAAGCCCTTCATTTTTTTTATCTGAAGCAGTTCTGTATAGGGATTTAAAGAAATGAGCTGAACAGCATCTAATATCTTCTGCTGAATTTTTTTCGGTAAACCTTGAAGTTCTTTAGCCGCGCTCTTTTTAAAAACGATTTCGTAAACCTTCGAACTCATTTTTTTATTTTCTTGAGAACCGCCGCTAGCGAAATTTCTTCTTCGTTCTTTCGTTTGTCATAGCTAGCAAGATCAATTTCATCTTCAAGCTGCTCGCGGATAGCATTTTCAACGACGCTTTGAATTTTAAGCCCTCGCTTTTTACAAAATGCTGCTAATGCTTTTTTAAGATCGGAATCTATACTTGTAGAAAGTGTTGATTGTTTTTCCATAACTTTATTATCCATTAAAAACCTTGGAAAAACAAGGCCTGAATGGTGCGGAATGTAAGGTTTAAAAAAATGCTGTGGTTTCAGCACGTTAAAAATTGACAATACTTTTCATGTTTTTGAGGACAAAAAAGATATGAGCCAAGGGCTATTGATCTGCTTGAAATCTTAATCTCGCTCGGAAAGTGAAATCTTGATTTAGGATGGGAGCGCGAGCTCTTGAAATTACTGAGGATATACACTGGAAAAATGCGGAAGAGTGGCCAGTGTCAGGAACAGATTCACTTGTAATATGATGAATAAGGCCTTTTTGAGTTACTCCAAAATAGATAAATAATTCAACTCCTAGTCCTGAACGCGAATTGAGTTCTTTTTCATAGCAGTATCCAAAATTACCCTGGAGAGATAAAATTAATCTTCCTACTGACTCTTCGCTTTGGATATTTTCAGAAGTTCGTTCAACGCCTAAAATAGTTACGATACCGGCATTGTTAGCAGGCAACCTATCTGTTTTTACGGAAAGATCCTTTGATGCTAACGAAGCACAGCCGACTTGCCATAATAAAAAACTATAGATTATTACTTTTTTAAATATGGTCATGATTAATTCTATTGGGTATTTTTAACTTCCAGTAGTCCAGTTTTTCGAAGCATCAAATCGCTGTTTACGAATCCAATTCTTTTAAACTTAAAGCATCTGCTGACGCCAAAACCGAAGACTCATTCAATTATTTTGGAAAGGGCAAATTGGTGCGGCCGGAGAGATTCGAACTCCCGACACCCTGGTTCGAAGCCAGGTACTCTATCCAGCTGAGCTACGGCCGCATTTGATGTGAAAATATTCTTACTATTGAATTGGCAGAATGAAAAGCCATTTTGGAGGGCTTAACTCTTTATAATAGGCCCATCATGAAGTTCATTAGGGTTATTGGACCCGTTAGCTAAGTGTTCCTTAAGAATCATTCCACAATGGGCAATGGCCTGCTGAAAGCCTTCAGTCCACTGGTTTTTAGACAAATGCTTCCCTAAGTTTCTGATCACTTCGGTCCATGTAACTTCACTGTAAAATTTAGCAATCCCTTCATCGGCCAAAATAACGGCTTTTCGCTCCATCACAGAAACAAAAATGAGGATCCCGGTGCGATCTTCGGTTTTTTGAATTTTACTCATCGCCCATTCAGCGCGGGCTCTTTGCCAAACTTGGGCTTCTTGATCAGCAGCTGGTATTAATAACCTTTGAATTGTAGGAACTCGGGCTGAATAAAAACCTAAAATCAAAGCTAGCAATAATACAGCGATTAAGGGAAGGCCGTAGCCTATCAGTAACCACCAAGGTTGCCACTCGACCAGCACAAGTAAAAATAAACTGAATAAGATCATGGAATTAAAAAGCGGAAGATGACCGATCGCACTTGATCTTTGAACAATCATGGGAACGATTTCACCACGAGTGCCTTTTTCAGCATCTATCACAGCTTGGGTGATTTTAAAAATTTGATCATGAGTTAAAAAATGATCCGCAAAAGAATTTGCTTTTGAAGCCGGATTATTTTGAGTTTTATCTTTACCAGTCACTGGAAGCTCCTCCACCACTGAATCCACCACCACCGCCGGACCAACCGCCGCCTCCACCGCCGCCGCCACCCCATCCTCCTCCACCACCAAGGAAGGGAAGAACACCACCGCGACGACGTCGGCCGAAGAAACTAAATATGACAAATAAAATAAACACGATCATTGAGATGCTATTGGATTTATTCTTTCTCTCAGGCCCTGCTGAAGGCTCACCTTGCTGATTAAAATATTCTGGGTCGACGGATTGAATAATCTCAGAAACGCCGGCCGCTATTCCTGCCGCATGCTGATTAGATTTAAAAAGGGGCTTAACTCGGTCATCTAAAATTCTTTTGGACTGCAAATCGGTCAAAGCTCCTTCTAAGCCCTGACCCACTTCAATCCGCATTTTACGCTCGCCCGTGGAAACAATAAATAAAACTCCATCATCGCGCTTTTGATTTCCGATTTTCCACTGCTCGGCCAGTTTGATCGAGTAATCTTCGATAGGAAGACCTTGAAGATCATTGACAATTACAACTTGAAGCTGGGCTTTGCCAGTTTCTCGATATTTTTTTATCCAGCTTTCGATTTCGTATTTTTCTTGTGAACTTAAAATTTTAGCTTCATCCACAACGGGAGAAGACATTGTGGGCCATTGAACTTCGGCCCACGCGCTCAGCGAGAAAAGAAGCGCTCCTAAAAACAGTTTCATTAAAATTTAACTTCAGGGGCTTTTTCGATTTTGGCTTTTTCTTCAGCTGCCACATCCCATTGAGGCATTTTTTCGAAATGATACATCATGGAATTTGTCCAGCTAGTAGGAGGCACAACCACCAAGTTATTAAAGTTTTTCACGGATTCAATATAACGCTGACGAGCGACTGTTGTGCGATTTTCAGTGCCTTCAAGCTGGGCTTGTAAATCACGGAAATTTTGGTCGGCTTTTAAATCAGGATATTTTTCTGCTACGACCAAAAGTCGCCCTAAAGCACTGCTCAGTTGACCTTGAGCTTGCGAATATTTTTGTAACTGCTCCGGAGTGGCTTTGCTAGGATCGATGGTCATTTGGGTGGCTTGAGCTCGGGCTTGAGTCACACCTTCTAAAGTTTCTTTTTCATGTTTGGCATAGCCTTGCACTGTCGCTACTAAATTAGGAATTAAATCAGCGCGCCGTTTGTACTGATTAGTTACTTCCGATAAAGACGCATCAACTTCATTTTTTGACTGAGGAATAGATTGAATACCACAGCTAAAAAGAAACAGAGAAGACAAAATAACTAACATTGATCGCATGGATCCTCCTTGGAATACCTAATATGAATGGGTTTAGCATTTTGTAAAGGTAAAGTGCAGAAGAAACCATACCGTGGCATGTTATTAATAAATTCTAGTCTTAATAAATTCTAGACAGTGGTATCGAGTATTTGCCGGGGGAATAGTTCATCATGCGAATGTCCCGAAGTTCTCTAAATTCTTTTTGGACGGAAGATATTGAAGCGTACGGATAAATAGCAATACCACCCCTTGGCGTAAACTCCCCCAACACCTCTAAATAATGCGGTTTTATCAATGCCATAAGATCGTCACAAATCGTCTGAACACAGTCTTCATGGAAGTCGCCGTGATTGCGAAAACTAAATAAATAAAGCTTCAAGGATTTGCTCTCGATCATCTTTTTGTGAGCGATGTAGTTAATAAATATTTTTGCAAAGTCAGGCTGCCCCGTTTTTGGACATAAAGAGGTAAACTCGGTGCAGATAAAAGTTGTCCAAGCAATTTTTTCTGGATTTTTATTTTGAAAAGATTCTAGCAAATCAGGAGAGTAAATTTGAGAATAACTTGTTTTCTCTGAACCTAATTTAAAGTCTGATAATTCTTTGGTTCCACGACCTTTTTTTTTCATACGGAAGCCTTTCCCGAAAGCACTCTTTCTAAGACATCCACGGATGAATCAAGAGTTCTCATATAGTAAATTGCTTTTAAAATATTTTTTTGTTCTTCATTGAGATCAGCATTTGCACCCAATTTTAACATTCGCTCTTGGTAAATATGATACAAACTTAAAGCGCCCGCCACCGAAATATTAAAACTTTGTACAAATCCGTTCATGGGAACAATAATTCTGTGATCCGCGGCCTCAATCATTTCACGACTGGCTCCGTCTTTTTCGTTTCCTAAAACTAAAGCCGTTGGTTTTGTAAAATCAACTTCACCAATTGGCTTTCCACCTTCTAAAGTCGTCACGACAAGCTGATACCCCTCAGCTTTTAAAGACTTGATCGCTTCTGATGATTGTTTCCATTTTTTAATTTCAACCCATTTATCAGAACCACGAGAAACGCCTTTAGCATTTTTAAATTTATCCTGAGTTTCAATCAGATGAAAATTAGCAAATCCCAAACCTTCGGCTGTCCGCATGACGGCTGAGATATTGCCGCGATCATAAATACCTTCAAGAACGATCGCCGTTGAAAAATTTCTGCGAGAAACCACTTCATCAATGCGTTCGCGCCGGTGATCTGTTAATAGCGGACCTATTTGCTCGCGAATGACAGCATGATGAACTTTTTGGTGTGGACTGATCGGAAGATCAGCAGAGTGAGGAAACAATTCAGCCTACTTAAAAATATATTCAGGATTTTTAGCTAGATCCCGTGCAATATTTTTTTGATGGGCTTCAAGTGTTCCACCACCAATTTCAAGAAGCTTAGCATCCCGCCATAATCTTTCGACAACGTACTCTCCGACATAACCGTAGCCACCTAAAACCTGAATGGCCCTATCGGCTACATTTTTTGCCATGGTCGTCGCCACGAGCTTGGCTCCATCAGAATCAACTCGGTTGCCTTCTTTATTAAAATCTAATTTTCGCGCCACTTCATAAACGTAAGCTCGACTGGCTTTATAATCAGCATAAGAATTTGCAATGTAAGTTTGAATCTGACCAAAAGCGCTGAGAGGTTTTCCAAAAGCTTCGCGCTCTTGAGCATAACGATTCATAATCTCAAGACTGCGACGGGCAATGCCTAAGCTCATCGCGGCTAAAGTAAGTCGCTCTATTTCAAGATTTCGCATCATATGAATCATCGAATCACCTTCGTGACCGACCAATTGATTGGATGGAATTGTACAATCTTGAAAAACAAGCTCCGCTGTATTGGAAGCCCGCATGCCTAATTTATCTTGAATTTTTTGACCCACAGAAAATCCTGGATTATTTTTTTCAACAATAAAAGTAGAGATCAAAGGCCGTCCATTTTTTTCGCCGGTTTTAGCGTAAACCCAAACTAAATCACAAGGCGTGCCTTGATCGTCAATGGTGCCATTGGTAATCCACATTTTACGACCATTGATGACCCAGTCAGAATTTTTTTTAACAGCCGTTGTTGCCATTCCTAAAACATCGGTCCCTACAGCCGGTTCAGACATGGCCATGGCACTGACCGTTTGTCCCGAGCAAAGCTGGGGAAGATATTTTTTCTTTTGTTCGGAGCTTCCATTCACCGCAAGATTGTTAACACACAACATAGAGTGCGCCAGATAAGCTAAACAAAAACCAGGATCCGAGGCCGAAAGTTCTTCATGGACAATAACGGCGGCGGTTGCATCCATTCCTGATCCGCCAAATTCTTCAGGAACTGAAATCCCTAGCAAACCAAGCTCTCCCAGTTTTCGAAATAATGGAAGATTGAAACGCTCTTTACGATCGTGTTCGTGAGCCTGGGGTTCAACTTCGGCATCAGTGAAAGCCTTCACGGTTTCGCGAAGCATTCCATGCTCTGGAGTGGGATTAAAAAGATCAAAATCCTTGTAACTCATAAGGCAGCCCCCGGCTTGGTTTTGCAGTCTTTTCTAGGTGTCCAAAAGTAAAGCTCTGCCTTTTGTTTGGCAAGGGTTAAAAAGCGTGGACAAGGCCCCTGTCCCTGGGGTTTATTAAAACGATGAAAATCAGCGTTCTTGCCGTTGGAACCGAACTTACTACAGGCCAAATAGTTAATAAGAACTCATCTTGGATTTCAAAGAAATTAAAAGATCTTGGAGTTTTAACAAGTCTTCATTTGACGGTTCCGGATGATCGCTCTTTAGTTCTAGAATCTTTACAGATTTGTGCCAACCACAGTGATATTATTTTTGTGACCGGCGGCCTTGGTCCGACCTCTGATGATTTTACCCGCCATGTCGTGGCCGAATGGACAGGGCGAAAGCTTGAGTGGGACGAAATGGCCTGGCAACACGTTGTCGAAAGATTAAGCTCGCGCAATTATCCTGTGCGAGATTTTCAAAAACAACAGTGTTTTTTCCCCAGCGGCTCGACCATTTTAGAAAATGATCAAGGCACAGCCCATGGATTTTTAATAGAACATAAAGAAAAAATACTGATTGTTCTCCCTGGTCCTCCGCGCGAAATCGAAGCCATTTGGCAAAAAAATATTGTCTCGTGGCTTGAACCAAAAACGGCAGATATTGATCGCCACATGACACTTTCATGGGACACTCTTGGTTATGGTGAAAGTGAAATTGCAAAGTGGACTGAAGAAGCTTTGATGGGTTCAGGCTTAGAAATTGGTTACCGCGTTCATTTACCTTACGTTGAAGTGAAAGTTTCTTTTTTAAAGTCGCAAGAAAATGAGATCTCTATTTGGCTTGAAAAATTAGAGCAAAAAATTGGCACTATGACGGTTTTAAGAAATGGCGAAGAAGCTCCGCTGAAGCTCTGTCAAATTTTAAATCATTTTCCAGAAATAAAAATTTATGATCAAATCGGAGGAAGTTTTTTAATTTCCCGTTTGGAAGCACCTCTTAGACCTTTGATGCAAAAAAATCTTATTTTATTTCAAAATCATTTGTCGACCCAAAATATTGAAACCAGTGCCACTTCCAACGCTTTGATTCTCTACACGCGGAAACAAGAAGAAAATCGAGTGCAGGTGGGATATAGTTACCGCGGCCAATTGCGAGAAACAATATTTGAAAGTCCCGTGACAACTTCGTCGATGAGCGAACGCCGACGGAAATATTTTGTTGAAATGGCTTTGCTATTTTGGGTTCAACAACTTCAGGACCTTTAGGGAGTTGGATGATTCCCCCTTGTTGACCCCTTCCCAATTTTAGGTTGATCTGTAAGTATGAAACTTTTTGTTATCTTTTTTTCTTTCGCGCTTTTTGGATTTCTTTTCTTGGCTCCAAAAGGACATTCTCAATCCGCAGCAAAAATTAAAACCCAAGATGAAATTATACGCGAGCAAATGATCGAAATGTCACGACAGCTCAGTGTCACTTGCACCGAATGTCATCGTGTTGATAATTTTAAAGATAGTAAAAAACCAAATTTTAAAACAGCAAAAGAACATATGGAAATTGTTGAAATCTTAAAAGCCAAAGGTTTTAATGGAAAAAATGGTCCCCTAGCTTCTTGTTACATGTGCCATCAAGGGGTTCTTAAACCCGCTTATCAAGAAAAAAAATAACCTAAAGTTTTAAGGTGCCACTCAAAATAAATTTCACCAGTTGTGGGATTTTTTCTGTGGCAGGTCCCACGATCACTTCATCAAATGAGGAAGCTACGAGCCATTATAACACTTCCTGCCGCAATTCTTTCAGTTTCCATTTCGGTTGAAAAGTCTGTATATAGTGCTCCTAGCCCTTTGTAGAGTTAGATTTAATATTTTCACTCGGAAGACCGATAAGTTATCACCTTAGGAGAATGTCATGGGATCACTTAGTTTAACGCATATTTTGCTGCTGGGCTTAGTCGTGATAATTTTTTTTGGACCTTCGCGATTGCCGCAACTAGGACAGTCTTTAGGGAAAGCCATACGTGGTTTTAAAAAAGGACTTGGCGGAGAAGATGACTCTCGTGATGTCAGTCAAAAAATTTCAGATAAATCAAAAGAGGAATAGCTTTATAACTTTCTAAGAATGGCCTGGTAAGCCGCATCGTAAAACTCAAGCTGTCCTTGATCTGACTGCTTGATTAATTGCTGATAACGCTCCGTCACCAGCGGAAGACTGGCACCTGCGGGCAGTCCCAAGACCTGATAAGCATCCCAGTCGTGACCATTGTATAAGAATAAAATATTTAAACTTTTAGCTTTTTGTACAGCCACTTCATCAATGGAAGATGTGGTCGACGATTTTGTCACTGAAGACATGGGTTGAGAACTTCGCGGAGTTTCTTCATTCCGCAAACGCAATTGAGTTGGCTTACTTCCTGTGTTTTGGCGACCGAGCCAAAACCAAATAAGAAAGAATGCAGCAACGCCCATATTAATAAAGAAAAACAGTTGGCTGTCCACCTGATTTCCATTATTGGATGAGGAGCCCTTAGAGGCAAGAGGAGTTGATATGGCAACACCAAATTCCAACCCGCAAAATCCGTTTGAACAACAGCAAGCCATTCCCGGCGTAAAACACATCATTGCTGTCAGTTCGGGCAAAGGTGGTGTTGGAAAATCCACCGTCGCCGTTAATCTTGCGGCCGCATTGGCGAAGTCGAATAAAGTTGGCCTCCTCGACGCTGACATTTATGGCCCTAGCATTCCCCGAATGCTAGGAGCTCTTCATCAAAAACCTACCATCTCGGCCAACCAAAGATTAGAGCCGATCACTCGTTACGGATTAAAATTAATGAGTATTGGTTTTATTGTTGAAGAAGATGCGGCTGTTGTTTGGCGAGGACCTATGCTTTTTAAAGCGATGGATCAGTTTATTCGCGATGTAAATTGGGGCGAATTGGACTATTTGATTGTCGATTTACCTCCCGGAACAGGTGATGTTCAACTTTCTTTAGTTCAAAAAGTTCCTTTGGCTGGTGCCATTGTTGTCAGCACTCCGCAAAATATTTCCTTCACTGATGTAAAAAAAGCATTGGATATGTGGAAGCGCGTAAGTGTTAAAATTTTAGGTGTCGTTGAAAATATGTCGTACATGTTAAACCCAGTGAACGGCGAAAAAATTCAAATGTTCCCTGCCGGCGAATTAGAATCTTACATTCAGAAGAAAGATATTCAAAAACTAGCATCCATTCCCTTCAACCCCTCTGTTGGCCTTTCAAGCGAAGCTGGTGTTCCAATTTTAGAAAGCCATTCTACTTCTGCGGAGTCGCAAGAATTTATTAAATTAGCCAAGCGTCTCACCGAAATGCTTTCCTGATTTTATTGCTATTGCTAAATACCTGATGAGTCGTTGTATTTTCTCAAACTGAAACACGATTTAGAACTTTTTTGAGAATCGAATCTCGTCATCTTGCGATCAAGCCCTAGGTCCTGGTATTCTAATTTTGTTGAACGTTATGCCTGTAGAGGATGTTACAGGCACTCTGAAGGAGGAACCGGGTGAAGTATCGAATTCACGACCATCACGATGAAGCCATAAAGTGACGACCCTGGTAAAACTTGAGAATAACACTCTCAAGCACTGTTTCGAAAATGAAAAGAAAAAGTCCGATCAACCATTAACAGGAGGTTCCTTAGCGGTTTACTCTACAGGATAATATCCTTCTTTGCCTCAAGGCTAACCTCGCGAAAGCGTGGGACGCAAAGCTAAAGGGGTTCTCCCGTCGCAAGGCGGAGTGCCAGCCAGCTGCCAAAGGTAAGAGTCACCCGAGGACGGTGAGGTACAAATGGAAGGAAATACACATATCAACCAGGATTGGTTTTATTCCCCCTAGCCTGCGTGTTTCATCAAGGTCGATGGCTCGCAGGCACCCTTTTTTCTAAAATCTTTCTAAAAATTATCGAGACGCTTGTGCCGATGGAATCAAAAGTTTTGATCCAATAAAAAGCTTAGAAGGGTTTTTAATCTTATTTTTTTCTTTCAACGAATGATAATCCACTTTATATTTCAGAGCTATCAGATGCAGATTTTCCCCTCGCTTCACAACATGCTTAACAACTTTTTTCATCTTTCCTGCTGGGCTACGTAAAGCGGCTCTCTGCGCTTGCCCACCCTTTGGGTAACGGCTTTCTGGATTGAATGTACTTTTACTTTCGTTCTGTCCACCCACATCACTTGTTGGCAGCTTAAGCTTTAAACCAATTTTTAAAGTTCTGCCTCGTTGAATATTATTGATGCGTTTAAGTTGATCCACAGTGGTTTTATAACGTTTAGCAATCGTAAATAAAGAATCTCCGCTTTGTACAATGTAATATCGTGCAGAGCCTTCTGCGACACCCACAACAGCAGATTGTCCTTTAGGCGTGGCGGCAACATTGGTTTTACCAGCGCGAGCACTGATAGGTGTACGATCAGGCACAGCTATCATCATTCCTACTTTTAACTTTTTGCCTTTTTGGAGATCATTCAAATCTCGAAGGTACGCAACAGTGGTTCGAAATTTGCGCGCCAAAGAATTCAAATTATCACCGCGTTTAATGCGATAGTTTTCAACATCACCTGTATCAGCAATGTACTCCACTTTTTCGACCGTACTTTCGTTGGCAGCAGTGATGGCGATATCTTTTTGACCAACAGGGATTCGAATATCCAACATATTGTTAGTCAGCGGAGCGATTTCACCTTTGAACTTAGGATTTAAAGCTTTAAAATCTTCGTAGTTATAATTCATTTTATCGGCCATCACACGTAAATTCACGGGCTTATTTAAAGCAATACTATCGAACTCAATGGGTGGTAAATAATCAATGTCGTTGAAATCATATTTAGCTGGGTTTTTTGCAATTAACTTAGCCGCAATATATTTTGGAATATAATTTATAGTTTCTTTCGGAAAACGATTTTTCTTTGCTAGTTCCCAGAAATCACGAGTGTACTGGCTCATCACTTCTCTTTTTACGCGATTTTCACCGACATTGTAAGAAGCCATTGCCAAATACCAAGAACCAAACACACTGTACAAACCTTTAAAATAATCAGCCGCGGCTTGAGTGGCTAAAACAGGATCTCTTCGATCATCCATAAATCGATCAATCTGTAAACCGTAACGCTTTCCGGTGCCTCGAATAAATTGCCAGTAACCAACGGCAGAAGCATGACTGACGGCTCGTGAGCTAAAACCAGATTCAATCATCGCGATATAAAAAATATCTTCAGGCAAACCATTGTCTCTCAAAACTTTCTTCATCAATTTTTCGTAACGAGTTGAACGGGCTAAGTAACGCTCCATATGAGGGCGGCCTCGGCCTTTAAAATATCCAATCCATTTTTCAACCAAAGGGTTCACTTCAGAGGGAATGTTTTCAAGTTCTTCATCCACTACCTTTGGTCCTTCGGGATCAGACAAATGGAAGGATTCGATATCTTTGGCTGTACCAACACCTGAGTTTGAGAATTTGCCAGAATGACTGTTGGATTTACTAGTGGCGCATGATGACAATGTTAAAACTAATGCAAAAGCCGCCAAAAGCCCAAAAATAGATCGAACAAATAACATGAAACCTCCCAAGGCTTTAAGCGTATCAAATCCAAACCTATTTAACAATGATAGAAGCCGGAACTGCTGTGGTTTTCGTTAAAAGATCAGACCAAAAAATGGGACCCATTTTCACAGGACCTTTGTCGATGAATTTATAAATTAAAATATTTCGCAAGATCGACTTCACATAAAAACTTGTCTCGGTCCAAGGGAGTTCATCAAACCACAATTCATCCATCGGTTCACTGCGATGATTTTCCCGAAGAGATGCCACTTCAGGACGAAGTTCTAACCACGACTTCAGCCTAGAAGGTCCTGCATTGTAAGCGGCTAAGGCCATCGGAACATTCTGAGAAAATAATCGCAACATCTCAGCGACATAAAAAGTCCCCATGGGTACATTGATTTCAGGACGATACATATCTTCAGGAATTTGAACTTTCATTTTTAATTTACGAGCAATTTCATCCGCCGTGGGAGGGATCATCTGCATTAATCCCATCGCATTAGATGTCGAAATAGCTCTCAAAGAAAAAGCACTTTCTTGACGCACTAAACTGCGAATTAAAAAGGGATCTATATTGTATTTCTTTGCTTCAGGTTCAATCCAAGCTGCATAGGATTTTGGAAAACTCGGAATCATAAATTGTGGATTCCGGTAGCTTGAATCTTGCTCGATCAATCGATTGGTTAAAACAATGACTAATTGAGATTGATGAGCTTTTGCCAAAAGTTGAGCCCATTTCCAAAGACCTGATGATGTGACTGGTTGAGGCAATCCAGAAATCTCTTGCTGCGCTTCTAACACCCAACCACTTTCAGCTAAAATTTTAAATCGTTTCCAAATTAGGTGTTGATGCGGCAACAAAGGCATTGTGGATTTTTCTTGAGTCGATTGTTCTTGAATTGATGTTTCAGCGACAACTTCGGGAAATGATATTTGACCTTCATTTTTTTCAGCCCGTAAACGCAAGCCATAGTAAGAAAAAGGATAACGTGCTATCAACGCATCTCTTTCAATCTCAGATTGCGCGACATTTTCTTTTTGTAAACATCTGATGAACCAGTACCAAGCATTCAGCTGAAATTTATCTCGAGGTGAGTTTTTAACTTGCTCAAATAATACACTCGCGGCTGCGAATTTTTCTTTTCTAAAAAGAATAAGTCCTGTTCGAAACTGTCCTTCAATGGCTTCATCAGTTCCTGCGTATTGACGCGAAAGCTGTTCAAAGGCTTGAAGGGCTTTATCAATTTGACCCGTAAAATGAGCTGATCTTCCTATTATCCATAAAAAAGAACTTGCTTGCGAATTTTTTAATCCATTTACTGAAACTAAAAGGGCGGCTTTAAATTCACCTCTTCGGTGTAAAGTCTGAGCCCAATCTAGCAATCGGTCTTCAGGGGCCGATAATAAATTATTTAAAGCCTCTTCCTGTTTTTCTTTATTCTGCGAAAAATAAATATCAAGAATTTTTTCTTTATATTTTTTAACTTGCTTCCCTTGTGGAAATTGCTTGAGGGACTCGACCATCAATTTCTGGGCAGGAAGTGCCCGATTTGAAGATAATAGTTTTTGAATCTCATCATCCATTTTTTGTTCAGCAGCCATCACAGATTCGACGGCTGAAACTGATTTTCCAATAGACTCGGTTTTTAAACCCAAAAGACTTTGAATTTTATCATTAAAGTTTTTACTAGGAAATAAATCCTGACTTTGCTTTAAAAAAAACGCCGCTTCCGCATTTTTTTTCTGAGCCATCATAAGGTCAGCTTTGGCTTGCATCCATGCGGCTTGCTGTTCTTTAGATAAGAGATCCCAAGGTTTTGCCCAACTATCAAGAACTTTTGCTTTTGAATCTATGGAGGAACTATCATCAAAAAGCCTGACATGAGAGAGGCTCCAGACATCTCCGAAGGAAGACTTCCAAGAACCGGAGTCTAATTTTAATTTATAAATAATATCTACAGCTTTTTTTAAATCACCTGATGATTTCTTTCCTTCAACAGCTGCTAGCGAGCATTGTAAAATAACTGTCGCTAACCATTCTTTGACTTCTGATGAGGCGATTAAGTTAATACCTGACTTCTGACAATCTAAAAGTCGTCTCTCAACTTGATGTAATTTTACTTTGGCTAATGAACTGAGTTTGTTTTTACTTATTGGACCGTCAAAAACATTAAGGCTTTTAAAAGATTTTAGCTCTTTATCTAAATCAAGTCCCGTTAAGGAATCTAAGGACTTTGCAAAAGTCAAAGTGCTGAAAAAACAAATAAAGAATGAAAGTACGATCTTTTTATTCACAGAGTTCTCTCATCCTGCTAAAACAAGGGCAATGACGCAAGAAACTTCTCCTCAGATCACGCTTTGCATTCCAGTTTTAAATGAAGAAAAAACTTTGCCCGACCTTTTTAGCAATTTAAGCTCTTATTTTGATAAATTCCTGATTCCGTTTGAAGTGGTTTTTTGCCTCGACCCTAGTCATGATCAAAGCGAAGAAATCCTCAAAGCCGCCCATCAAAAAAATCCCGCTTTTCGCTATCTCGTCAATTCATGGTCTCAAGGCAGGGCTCGCAGTCTTTTACTTGCCCTAAAAGAAGCTCGCTCCCCTTATATTGCAACAGCTTCGGTCGACCTCTCAATTCCACTGGGAGATATCACAAAACTTTTACAAAAAATGATTGAATTTAATGTCACCATCGCCTTCGGCACAAGAAGAGATAAAAAAGACTCACCATTTTTAAACTTAAATTCTAAAAAAAGCCGTCTTGAAATCATGTACATGAATATTTATTGGGAACAAAAAAAGCGGCATTTTAAAGACCCATTTTGCAGTTCTTTAATTTTCAAAAAAGAAATTCGTGAACTTTTGATTCAAGACGTTGCTGTTTCTGGTTGGTATTTGACGGAAGCTTTACAAAACCAGGTGATTAAAAAAAATATTTCCTTTGTTGAAATGCCGGTTTACGCAAGCTCTCAGCAAAAAGATTCGTTTCCCTATTATCGCGAAGCTTTAAGACTTTTCTGGCGAAGTCTCGGCCACCAAAGCAGAAAGTAACTTCTGGCTTAAGGCGCGAGCTTCTTTCACGGTTTTCTTTAAAGACTCAGGGCTTGAATACTTTTTCACCATATCTTCCGGAGCAAAAGACAAAACCTGATACAATTCAAAAGCCTTACTTAAGGGCTCTCCCAAATCTCTCCTGACCGAAGGGGGCACACGGTCCATCAGCCGATTTATCTCGACCACGGCCCCACCATCCCCTGTAGCTTCTCCTAAAAGAAAGTAAAAAACATTCATTAATTCGCTGCCGACTTTTTTATAATCATTTGCTTTTAATGCCGCCTCTACTTTGTGGAATCTTTTTTCGACAAGATCCCTAAGACTTTTTTTCCGACGTCCCCATCCGAGTTCTTTACGAGCTTTTAATAGCATCCCAAAAAACATAAATAGATAAACACTACCTAATAAAAAAGGATTGGCCACTAATGTCATAAGTGAACTTGAAGCCTGCACTTCTGACATAGGTGGCGGCAACTGCAGAGGCATTTTTTTTCTTTCACCAAAATTTGATAAATTCTGTTTTCCTTCATTCGCCGCAGCACTTGGAGTTGGCGCGCCTTCTGATATTTCTAAATCAACGGCAGCTGTCTTTTTTTGATAATATTTTTTAGTGGCCGCATCAAAGAGGCTTAAAGTCATTTCTGGTATGTGCAAAATTCCTTTTTCACGAGGAATCATTAAAATATCAAATTGCTTATAACTTCTGCCATCTTTAAAAAATTTTGATTCAGATTTTGTATCATAGATTTCTACTGTTTTTGGCCAATCAATCGCAGGCAAATCAATCAGTTTTGCATTTCCATAACCTTCAAATCGAATCCGAAAGTTAAATGGTTGATTGGCCGGGAATTTTTGACCTTCAACCGATGTTTGCACTTCAAACTGTCCTACCGCACCCGCAAAATCAGAAGGTCGACCTTCTATGGGAAGGGCTTTGACCTTAATAGGAACGCGGTGGCTCGAACGAGTGTATTCATTGGCAGAGCCTAAACCAAAACCATGCTGAGGCAATCTCACTCTGGATTTAATTTTATATTCGTCAACAACTGAAGTCCCAGGCTTAATAGGAAAAAGCGCGTGAGACGCTAACAAAGCTTTTCGGTAAGGAGTACCATTTACTATTTCTTCGGTGAATTGAATACTAGGAACTTCTTCAATGATTTCTTTCCAAAAACCTCTGAGATCCGGAAATTTTAAGCGATCTAAACTTTCCATCTGTCCACGCGTATAAATATACCAAGAAACGCTGATCTGTTCCCCTTCATAGACTTCAGTTTTATCAACTTCCACTTGCACAAAAAAAGCTTCGTTGGGATTGGTCGGTAAGGCCCGGTATTGTGGATCTATCATTCCACGTCGAACACTTGGATGATTCGGATCTGGTTGATTTCCACCCATTGATGGAGGTCTAGCTCCGCGGTTGAGCAATTGATTAAACATTTCCTCTTCGAGGCGATCAATATCATCTAAATTATTAGCCCCGGGCCAGCTAAAGCCAGGAGGTAAATTATTTTTTGGCATCTGCTGTCGACCACGCGGTTTATTGTTTTTTCCGCCGCTAGAGGATTCAGATGAAACAATCAAAATAGGCTGCGTGCGATATATTTTTCCACTGACCTTGATATCTAAAGCGGGAACAGTTAACCGACCCACTCTCATGGGTGTAATGGCAAAATTAAAATCTTTTCTTCGCTGCGTTTCCCAATCCATTCCCGAGGGGGTTGATACCATTTTTTGACTGACCGAAGTGGATTCTGAAGTGTTGTCCAGTCGAAACCCATCAAGATCAGCCAATCGAGGTGATTCAATATCGACGGACTCATTGGAAAATACTGACACTGTGAGAGTGATGGGCTCTTCAACTACGGCTTCATTAGAATCAACGATCGCTTGAACCGTAACAGCATGGGCTGCGATTGAAAAAGAGAAACTTAAAATAAAAAATAAAAACTCACCAGTCTTTATCACGAGGTTGTTCCTTTATATCTTTGCGATTGTAATCCGCACGTATTTTTTGTTCCTGCTGCTTAAGCTCACCAAGAATTTTTTTAACTTCGCTTTCACCGAGCTCACCTTTAAAAGGACGAGGCTTGTATTTTTCATTAGCCTGGTAGTCGCGCGGCTTTTCTTGATCACTTTTATCGTCTTTTTTATCCTTATCTTTTTCTTTGTCTTTATTGTCTCCGCCGCCACCACCATTGGATTTTTGCTGCTTCGTCAAAAGTTCGATATTGGTTTTTGTTTCATTGGAAGTAGGGTCTATTTCTAAAGCTTGTTGATACCATTTTAAGGATTCATTAATTTTTGCTTGTTTTGCCAAGCCTTGGGCTAAATTAAATCGCGCCGAGAACTTGACCGTTTCTTGCTCAGCTTTACTTTCTGCAAAGGTGTAAGCTTGGATGGCTTTCTCAAATTCTTTGCTTGCATCTAAACTGACACCCAAATTATTATGCAGAGTTGGGTCAAATGGCTTTAAAGCTAATGCTTCCATAAAATTTCTCTGCGCCAGCGAAACGCTGTCTGCCTTTAGCAATGAAACGCCTGTGTTATTGAGCGAAATAGCATTTAATTCCTGCTTCTGTCCGCAGCCCATAATATTTATTATAATTAAAATACAAAACAAAGATTTCATGCTGGAGGCACCTCGTAACGACCGCGCCAAAGACGAAAATTAGTGCGACGATCTCCTAAAATTAATTCCAAGATGGCAAAAATCAAAGCCACTAACAAGGGCCACTGAAAGCGTTCGTCGTATTGAACAGCCACTGAACTTTCAAACTGCTTCTTTTCTAATTGAGCAATATCTTCTGACATTTGGCGAACATGATTTCCACCAAATGTCGCAAAATAAAATGATCCTTGTCCTTTTTTTGCAAGCTCTCTGAGCGCATCACCTTTGACGGTTGTAATGACTGTTTGCCCTTGTCGATCTTTTTTGTAATTTTTTAAGTATCCCATGCCATCTCGGACAGGAATGGTTCCCCCTTTTTCAGTTCCGTAGGCCACTGAAAATATTTTCACACCTTTTTGCACTAAATCTTCTGCCGCTTTAATCGCACCAGGTTCATTATCTTCACCATCTGAGGCAATCAAAATAACTCGTGTCACTTTAACCACATCGTCAGATTCAATTCCCCCACGCTCAAAAGCTTTGTCGGCCACTTCTAAAGCTTGTTGAAAATTTGTCCCTTGAGAACTCACAGATTCTGTCGTTAAAGATTCTAAATACATTTTTACAGCGCCAGGATCTGTTGTCAGAGGAGAAATAAGTCCGGCACTCCCTGCAAAAGCGACAACTCCAATTTTATTTCCCAGCATTTGATCCACCACTCGAATCAATTCGGCTTTGGCTTGTTCCAATCGATTGGGTTTGACGTCATCAGCCAGCATACTTTCTGAGACATCGACTAAAAATAAAATTTCGACACCTTCGGTTTTAACCTCTTGTTTACTTTGCCCGGCCTGAGGACGAGCCCACGCAACAATAAACAAAATCAAAACCAAGGCTTCTAAAAATCTTTTCAGCTTTCTTTTTTTTAAGGAAAGAGATTTTGTTAAAAAAGGCGAAAGCCTGGCGCCAATTTTATGATTCAAAATTTTACCAGCCCAACGATCTCGCCAAAGAGTCAGCACAAATAACAGAACTATTAACCAAAGCCATTGAAAGGCGCTTATGTTTTCAAAACGAAACATTAGGGGACCCTCCTTAGCCAAGTTCGACTGAGAATTAAAGATAAGAAATAAAGTATAAGAGCAATAATGAGATACGGAGGATATTTTTCCGTATATCGAGTGAATTTATTAACATCCACTTTGGTTTTTTCTAAAGCATCAATATCCTGAAAAATTCCATCCAATGAATCTTCTTTTGAAGCTCGATAATATTTGCCGCCTGTTTCCGAAGCCATTCGACTGAGTAAATCTTCATTCACTGTGCTTTCAAAAGGCTGATAAGTTTTAACTTTTTTTCCAAACACATCTCTTTGATAAACAGGGATTCTAGTAGGACCGTCTCTTCCGATGCCGACGCTGTAGACTTTGATTCCATAACCTTTGGCAATTTCAAGACCCGTTTCGGGATCTATGGTTCCGCTATTATTTTCACCATCTGTCATAAAAATCATAACACGGCTTTTCGCCGTCGAATCTTTTAATCGACCCGCGGCATTTGCCATGGCGACTCCAATAGCTGTTCCGTCTTTAATAAAAGCATCTTTAGCCGTCGTAATATCATTCATGCGACCCGTGAGCATGGCATAATCCAAAGTCTGAGGCACCATGGTAAAAGACTCACCCGCAAAAACCACCAGTCCTATTCGATCCGAAGTTCTGCGTTCGACAAATCTTTTCAAAGTTTCTTTGGCTGACTCTAATCGATTCAAAGGCTTCATATCTTCCACCAACATACTATCTGAAATATCCATACAGATAACAATATCGATGCCTTCAATATTTTTTCGAATTTTAGTATTTCCCTCTCTTGGTCTTGCTAAAGCAATAATTGCAAAGACCAGAGCTAGCAGTTTTAGAATTTCAGGCAAAAGAGTTAACTGCGCACGAAGTCCTCGTCGCGCCGTTTTGACTTCTTGCAAAGAGCTAAATTGAAGAGAGGCTTCTTTTTTTCCACGTTGCCAACGGTTCCAAATAAAAACCGCAATTAATAAAACAAAAAGAGTGAATGCAGTGGGAGTTTGCCAACTCATCGACTCACTCCTTTTTCATCTTGTGCTTTCGATAATCTTTCAGCCATCTTACGAAAACTTTCTATTAGTTGAACAACATCTCGGCTCTTAAGATTTTTAGCTTCTTTGGCTTTGTTCATTTCGAGCATCAGTTTTTTTAATTCTAAGCCTCCCATTTCAAATGTCGTAGGATGGTATTTTTTTATATCTTTTAAAATAACACGGTCGTTCCACTTCAACGCTGGCACTTTAAAAGTTCTGGTTAAATAAAGCCGAAATGCGAGATCCACTTCTATTAAAAATTCCGATAAGTTCTCAGACGAACTTTCTTGATCATAGAAAAAATTTTTCTCGCGTCGCCACTGGCGATAAAGTTTATGAACTTCTGCCAAAGGCGCTAACGCTGAATCATGCTGACGAAGGCTTTCAAGTAAATTTTTTCTTTGAAAATATATTCGTAATCTTAAGGCAATAGCTCCGGTAATTGTGATTAAAATTAAAGCGATCGCTAACCATAAAGCCAAGGGCCAACTGATGGAAAGGGCCATCGGCCCAAAGGGTTCAACCTGAGCCTCTTGCTGCTGAATCACACTTTGAACTTCGAAATTAAATTTTCCTAACTCCACTTTCTGCTCGCCTGATTTTAATATTAAGGGCTGAAATTGACTGGGTCCCGCAACATAACTAGTGACCACGAGTTTGACTTCTTCACTAGAAATAAAATCTGAAGAAAGAATTTTTAAAGAATGTGGGTTTTGTTTTTCTGAAAATTCGATCGTCCAAACTTCTGGTTTAAAATCTTTGGGCCACTCTCCCTTACAGGATAATGTAAACTTACGACCCACCGTGATCACGTTGTCTGGAAGACCTTCAATATTAGGAACTTGGAGGTCACAGTCAGCCATGGGCTTTCTTTCTAAAATACTTAATCAAGGGATCAAAGTAATCCCCTTGAGTCACAACATCGATACGCTCCACCTGAGCCAGTCTTAGCATTTTATCTCTATGAATTTTTCTTTGTTGGTGATTGTGTTTGTAGGTCTGTTGAAATAAGGGTGCCGAAGTATCCACCGTTACAATTTCGCCAGTTTCTGGATCTTGCAAATCCACTAAACCCCAATCAGGCAGTTCGTCTTCGGCAACATCTTGCACAACACAAGCTACGACATCATGCCGATCACCCAACATTCTTAAGGACTTATCAAATCCCTCATCAACAAAATCGCTCAACAAAAAAATCGCGGCGCGCTTTTTTAAAATCCCGTTCAAGTATTGTAATGCCGCATTCATTTTTGTCTGACTGGATTTGGGTTTAAAAAAAAGTAAATCTCGCAAGATTCGATAAACATGCCCACGCCCCTTTTTAGGCGGCACAAAGTGCTCCACTTGATCTGAAAATAAAAGTAATCCCACCTGGTCGTTATTTTTCACCGCACTAAAAGCCAACACGGCCGCTAAGTGGGTCATAATTTCGCCTTTAAAAAAAGCACCGGTGCCAAAATCTGAAGAGCCGCTAATATCAACGGCCAAGATAAGTGTCATTTCACGTTCTTCTTCAAATTTTTTAATATAAGGCTTTCCGGCTTTGGCGGTCAGAGGCCAAGAAATCGCGCGCACATCATCGCCAGGAACATATTCACGAAAATCAGCAAAGGTCATCCCCTGCCCTTTGAACATCGTATGATATTCACCGGCAAAAATATTATTTACCAATTTACGAGTGCTCAACTCGATCAATTTAACTTTTTTAAGAACCTCAACTGGGAAATCCAAATCACCCAACCTCGATCTGAGCTAAAATTTCTTTGATGATATCATCTGATTTTATATTTTCTGCCTCAGCTTCGTAAGTCAGAATTAATCTGTGCCGCAGAACATGGTAAATGACCGCTTTCACATCTTCGACTGTCACGTAACCTCGTCCGCGCAAAAAAGCATGGGCTTTTCCCGCTCGTAGCAAACTTAAAGTCGCTCGCGGCGAGCCACCCACTGAAATCAAATTAGCCACTCGGCTTAAGCCATACTCGGCTGGTGATCTTGTCGCCATAACGATTTCAACAATATAGTTTTTAACTTTTTTATCGACGTAAATTTGATCTGCTCGCTCGGCTGCTCGTAAAAGCTCTTCTTTTGAAATCACAGACTGAATTTGAGGTTTTTGATTTTTACCCATGCGCTCTAAAATTTCCATCTCTTCGCCTTTGGTGGGGTAATCAACATTAATCTTAAACATAAACCGATCCATCTGCGCTTCTGGTAAAGGATAGGTGCCCTCTTGCTCCAGCGGATTCTGCGTCGCAAGAACCAAAAATGGCATTTCAAGTTTATAAGTGTGTTCACTGATCGTAACTTGTTTTTCGGCCATAGCTTCAAGAAGCGCACTCTGAACTTTAGCTGGGGCTCGATTGATCTCATCGGCAAGAACGATATTGGTGAAAATAGGGCCTTTTTTAGGAGCAAAATCACCACTCTTGGGATTAAAAATCATTGTTCCAATTAAATCCGTTGGCAATAAATCCGGAGTGAATTGCACCCTTTTAAAGTCCAAGGAAATAGACTGCGAGACGGAAGCAATGGTCAGCGTCTTTGCCAAACCCGGCACGCCTTCTAGTAAAATATGACCCCCCGTGAGAAGGCCCATCATAATCCCTTCCACCATTTCTTTTTGACCGACCACCACTTTGCTGATCTCAGTCATCATTCGCTCAACAAACTGACTTTCCTTTTGAATCGCCGCATTGAGCGCTAAAATGTCAATTTCAGACACATTTTCCTCCCTGATTTTAATCCTTCTCTATTTCATAGTTTTCCTTGGGAATTCGCAAGTTTAGACTTTCTCTGCCACGCCCTGCCAGCACTTGCTAAACCCACTCTTTATAGGAGACAACTTTCTAATGATCTCTAACTCTACAAAAGTCTGGTTTTTTATAATTGCACTTTGTCTTTCTTTTTTGATCATCGGTTATCAGCTAGGCGATCGCCTGGGTCTGATGGCGGGACTCACAATGGCTGTCACTTTGAATATATTGATCTTTTTTTATGGCGAAGCTCATATTTTAAATTTACTTCGTGTTCGAATTTCCGAGGGACAAGATTCTTGGGGTCTTCAGCCTTTAATCAAAGATTATACCTCCAAGCTATCTCTGAAGCAGCAACCAAGACTTTACATTTTAGAATCATCAGCCGCCGTTGCTTTTTGCATGGGAATTACGTGGCGAAAACCTTGTATCTGTCTCAGTGAAGGTTTGCTGAAGCGATTTTCCGAAAATGATTTACGAGCCGTGATCGCTCATCAAATTGGTCATATTAAAAGAATGGAAACATTTGGTTTTGGCGTGACGAGCATTCTTGCAAATACTCTGGTCGGACTTGGCCAGTTGTTAGATCAGATCTGGCCACCTAACTTTTTTCTAAATAAAAAAAGAAGTCCCTTCTTAACTTTATTATCGCCCTTGGGATGGATGATTATTCGCCTTGTTGTTCGAACAAAAACTTATTACGAAAATGATGCTTTGGCCGCAGAACTTGTTGGAAATCGTCGCGGATTAGCTGAAGTTTTATGGCGCATGGAGGGATTGGCTCAAACTCAACCCTTAAAAATTCCGCCCTGTACAAGTCATCTTTTTATGGTGAATCCCGAAGGACTTGAACAGAAAAATTTGTTTTTAAAATTTCATCCTCCGATGAAAGATCGACTGCTTAAACTTGTTGGATACTACCCCATTTAAAAGGAGAACTGTATGGCTGAACAAAAAATGGAAGCTTCTTTTTCAATGCTTGTGATGTCCATTGCTTCAAGTGCGGCGATGTCACTGGGCGCTGCTCCTCATCCCGAAACAGGTCAAACATCAAAAGACAAACCCATGGCTAAATTTAATATTGATCTTCTTTTAATGATGCAAGAAAAGACAAAAAATAATCTTAATGAAGAAGAAAAAAAATTCCTTGATTCCCTAGTGACTGATTTACAGCTTAAATATTTGCAAATGACTTAGAAATACACCGGAGCCAAAATGAAAACTTCAATCTTTTCTCTTCTTTTCACTTTTCTTAGTTTAAGTCCATTATCATGGGCCGAGAATCTTCCTAAAACTCCACCAACAATGAAACTGAGTGATCCCCTGCCTGCCAATTTATTTGTTGAACTGGCTCGCGTGATCAACCCTGCAGTTGTGAATATTTCTACCACCGCTAACTTAAGCCAGATGCGAGATCCCTGGCTTGATATGTTAGAACAATTTTATGGACAAAGAAGACAGCAGCCACGATCTAATAAACCCCAACAATTGGGCCTCGGTACAGGATTTATTATCCACGAAAGTGGTTTGATTGTTACCAATGCCCATGTTGTGCGCGGTGCCTCTGGCATTACGGTACAGCTTTCAGAAAAAGGTGATAAAATCTACGAAGCAAAATTGATTGGTTCCGATGATCGAAGTGATATCGCTTTGATTAAAATTAAACCTGACGGAAAATTACCTGTTGCTGTTCTTGGCAGCAGTAAAGATTTAAAAGTGGGCGAATGGGTGGCTGCCTTCGGAAATCCTTTCGGTCACGGCCACTCTATGTCCAAAGGAATTGTTTCTTCTGTTGGGCGCGAGCTTGAAGAAATTAATAAATTTCCTTTGATTCAAACTGATGCCTCAATCAATCCTGGAAATTCAGGGGGACCTTTAGTCAATAGCGCAGGCCTTGTGATCGGAGTCAATTCGGCCATTGATGCCAGAGCTCAAGGTATTGGCTTTGCCATTCCTATTGATGAAGTAAAAAAGATTATTCCTGATCTTGAAACTCGAGGTTCTATTAGAAAAGGTCAATTAGGAGTTATTTTAGGAGACATCGATCCCATCGCTTCAGAAACCTACGATGTGATAGGTTCAGTGATTGTTAAAGTAAGCCCAGGTTCTCCTGCGGCTAAAGCAAAAATCAGACCTTATGATATCGTCACGGAGTTTAACGGTCGTAAAATTAAAAACTCGACAGAATTAGCGGATGCCGTTTCGGATGCGCCTATCGGGAAAAAGGCATCTTTGAAAATTATGCGCCAAGAAGGAAATAAATTTAAATCAAAAAATATTGAAGTTCTTGTTGAAGAACCTAAAAACGAACATCGCTTAAGTAAAAAAGAAAACACTTTAAAAACAAAAGGCCAAAAAGTTCCTTATGAATTAGGCTTTACAGTTTCAGATTTAAATTTAGAATTGCGCAATCTTTTGGGACTTCCTGATGATGTTAAAAAACCTGTTGTCGTCGAAGTTGAAGCCAGCAGTGTTGCCAATTTCGCAGGAATTTCACCGGGTGATGTGCTTTTAGATGTTAATAAATCTGAAATAACAACCGCGGCAGATGTGGTTAAAACTTTAAAAAAAGGCGAAAACTCAATTCGATTGGCGCGTGGAAATCGAATGATTTACGTGATTCTAAATGCAAAATAAAAAAGTTTGGCTTATCGTTGCTGTCGCGGCTCTTGGATATTTTGTTGATATTTATGATCTGCTTTTATTTAGCATCGTTCGCGTCGCAAGCCTTAAAAGTCTTGGGGTTCCCGACGCTGATCTTTTAGATAAAGGTGTTTTACTGATTAACTGCCAAATGGCAGGACTTCTTCTGGGCGGAATTATTTGGGGAATTTTAGGAGATAAGAAAGGTCGACTCTCCGTTTTATTTGGTTCCATTTTTTTATACAGTGTCGCCAATGGGCTGAATGGTTGGGTTCAAAATGTTGAGCAATATGCCATTCTTCGATTTATTGCAGGAATTGGTTTAGCTGGCGAATTAGGAGCTGGAATTACCTTAGTCAGTGAGCTGATGCCAAAACAATCACGAGGTTACGGCACCACGATTGTTGCGTCTTTCGGAATTTTAGGAGCCGTGGCCGCAGCTCTTGTTGGAGATATGTTTGATTGGCGTATCGCCTACTTTATAGGTGGTGGGATGGGACTTTGCCTTCTTCTTCTTCGCGTGGGCCTTAGCGAATCAGGAATTTTTGATCAAATGAAACAATCAAAAATCAAAACTGGAAATTTTTTAGCACTTTTTCGCCCTCGATATTTTTTGAAATATTTAAGTGTGATTGTTATTGGAATTCCTATTTGGTTTACGATTGGCATTTTAATTACTTTTTCACCCGAGTTTGGTCGCGCTTTTAATATGACTGAAATTCCATCAGCCAGTAAGGCTGTGATGTTTTCTTATTTGGCTCTTTCAATGGGCGATTTATGCAGTGGCCTTATCAGTCAGTGGGTAAAAAATCGAAAGAAAGTTATTTTAGGTTTTATTTTTCTTTTAGCGACAGTCACATGTTTTTATTTTGTTTATGCTCGCCAATCTTTAACCATGTATTATATCGCATGTGGCTTGCTAGGATTTGCTTCTGGCTATTGGGCCCTCTTCGTGACAATTGCCTCAGAACAATTTGGAACAAATATTCGCGCGACGGTAACAACAACCGCTCCTAATTTTGTCCGTGGAAGTGTCATTCCACTCACACTTAGTTTTCAAGCATTAAACCCGGTGATGGGCTTACAACAAAGTGCAATGATTGTGGGTGCCATCTGCTTAATTCTTGCCGTTGTAGCGCTCTATCAGTTGGATGAAACTTTTAACCGAGATCTTAATTTTAACGAGAATCATTTGTAAGTTCACATTTCTATAATTATTAGGTTACGCGCTCGTCATATTCTAAGCATTTTTAAACATGATTATGTTGAATAGACTTCTAGCAGCAAGTTTATTTATAAAATATTTCCCCAATGAAAATCATCAATTCTAACAAAAATATATTTATTAAGTGCCACTAGCCTTGCGGACTAAGCTTACATTATGAAAAACTAATGGTCTGGAGATAATAATGAAAAATACAACTAAGATCCTAAGAAGTTTTTGTTTTATTTTTGTCACGATCCCTTTCCTTGCTTGTGCAGAAGAAATTTCAACAACTGCAAGTTGTTTAGCGACAGATCTAGAAACAAGTTCATTGTCCCATCTTGAAGCCCAACTCCAACAAGAAAATCTTAATCTTTTGTTAAAAATGGATGATCTTAAAAATCAACTCCCGCACTTTCAACAAGCTCTGGCGGCAGCTCACTCCTTAGCACCTGATCTTGAAAGATTTAGAATTTCACAAGTCAGCCACAATATTATTTCTTTAATTATTTCTGCAAAGTCGCCGTCAAAATCTGTGGTTGAAGCTTTTATTCAACAGGGAAAAATTTTATATGCTGAGCCTAATCACAAAACTTTTTTAACAGACCTGGGCGAAGAATCTGCAACTGTTAACCAAGTCACTGATCAAACAGCAGACAACGCTCTTGTGCTTCCTCAAATGGCAGCGACGGGCAAAGAAATTATTGTCGCTGTGATCGATAGTGGCGTTGATTATACTCATAAAGATTTAGTTCGCTATATGTGGCATAATCCTGGTGAAGTTGCAGGCAATGGCATCGATGATGATCGCAATGGCTATGTTGATGACTATTTTGGACGTGATTTTGCGAACAATGATAGCGATCCCATGGCTGATGATAAAAGATCTTATCATGGCACTCATGTCGCAGGTATTGTTAAAACGGCAGCACAGTTGGGCCGTGTTGGAATTAATCTTAAAATAATGGCCCTTAAGTATCTTGATTCTACAGGCACAGGCTGGACAGGAAATGCCATTAAAGCCATCGACTATGCGATAAAAAATGGAGCGATTATAATTAATAATAGCTGGGGATCTTTGAATTCTTCCCGTAGTTTGGTTGAAGCTATTGAGCGAGCTAGATTAGCCCATGTCTTATTTATTGCTGCCGCCGGCAACGGCGATTCCGCTGGGAATGGAATCAATATTGACCGAAGACCTTTTTTTCCAGCCGCCTACAAGCATAGTAATATCATTAGTGTCGCAGCTTCTAATGATAGAAATATACTCACTCAATGGTCAAATTTTGGTGGAACAAATGTAGATATTGCGGCCCCAGGTTTACGCATCAATTCGACGGTTAATGGAAATAAATATGCGCTTTTGAGTGGGACATCAATGGCTTCACCTTTCGTTGCTGGCGTCGCCGCTATGCTTTGGAATCAAAGACCCGATTTAAGTTATAAAGAAATTCGCTATATTTTATTTAAAAGTTCTCAGTCTGCACAATTTTTAAAAGGCAAAGTCGCCACTTCAGGTGGAATTAATCCCGAAAATGCCATGGCACTAGCTCGCAACTACCGTCATGATCCCAATGATAACGACTTTCAAGAATTTATGGATTCTCAGGGATGCTATCCGTAGGTGGAGTAACAGGCGCCGCTTCAATAATTTTTTTAATCACTGAATAAAGTGGCGAGCCAATTGTAGAAGACTTGATCGCTAAAGATGTCCATGAAGCAGGAATAGGACCATCAATATTCCAATCGTCACTATTAATAGGACTTTCAATACGAGAAATGGCTTGAGCTTCTTTATCATAAGTCCATAAAAAATCTGGATGAGAATTCATATACCACTCACCACCTATCACATTGTATTCTGCATCCAACTCAAGATCATAAATAAATCTCAGTGTTTTTGTTGGCGACTTATTACTGATACCGATGGTGGGGTTGATTTCAATCACATAAGTAACATCGGATATGACTCCAATGATATATTTTGCTTCAGCTGATCTATAACTACGAAATTTATCAATTGTAAATCGCTCGATCGGAATCAGTGCTTGCTTAAGATCACTTGTGGGATGCAGGCTTTGAGGATTAAAATAAGAGATATCATAAGAAGCGATCGGAAAATTCCAAACTTCAGCATCATAAGTTGCATCCATAACAAAGCTGCGCTGATGAATTCCAAGTTGATTTGTCAAAGTTAAAAAAAATGTTGCTGGATTATTATCTAAACATCCCGGATCAGTGACTCGGCCATTAGGGTCACGCTCTGGATTAGAAGTTTTACAACCTGTTCCCGCAAATCGAGTGGCTGGTGAAGAGTTCGCCCAAAGCATGGATTGAAGTGCTTTCACATCGCTTTGATAAAATGTGATCCGCATTCCATTGACTGCTTTAAGAGCAATCGAGCCCTGAGGAACGGGCTTTAACATATGAGCCGCACCCGCCCAGCCATGGCATATCCCCATCCAAATTTGCACAAATCCTAATCGGTCCATATAACGTTGACCTTGAGCCCAAGAAAATTGAGTCATGCTCATTTGAGAATCTCCAACTAAATAATCATACTTTTCAGCTGGAGAAAGTTGATTGATTTCTTCTGAATTGCCACGAGCTACAATCGAAGAAGCAGGCCTTGCTAAAACATAATTATAATTTTCAACCCAAACTTTTGAATCTGGGAACTTAGGGTCTGCATATCGAACTCCAAGCAAACCTTTATAAATTGGCCAGTAAGAATCAGACCAAGGAAGTACTGGCAAACTGGCGCGAGCCAAACCGCGACTGTTAAGATCTATCATCTGAGTGGCTACAGTTTGATTTTCAATTAAAGTTTTTGCTTGATCCTTGTCTGTCATTTTTGAAACAGGAACAAGGGATTTGTGTGACCTTTGAATGATTTTTTCTCGAACTTTATTTTTTTCAATTTGAACTTTTTTGATTTCGGAATAATTAATATATCCCCGAGAAATCATCTGTCCATTTAAAACTTCAGGTGCTAATCGATCCATAAAATGAGCTGGATTTTTATAGAAGTCACGAAGCATGTCCTTTATTTTATTTCCATTCTCACTTGCAATGCTTATTGATGTAGCAAATGAAATCAACGTCAACAATCCCAATGTTAAGATATTCACAATCCCCCCTCGGATTTTAACCTCTTATAAAGTTAGTATTTTTTTATTAAGCAATTTTAAGGCCATGATAGATGGAAATTAATGAATATGTGGGACAAAAAAATCGGGGCATGTTTCCTCAAAATTGCTTTACGCCACATTTTTAAAACCTGAAATCAATTTAGATTCGAAACTAGATGTTACAAGGGTTGGTCTGACGATTGCTCTTGTTCACGCTGCATATTAAAAAATTAGTCTATTAAAGACTAACATAAAACAAACCTTACAAGGAGGAATACAATGTTTACGAAGTCTGTATTTAATGTCGGTGTAGTTGCTTTGATGTCTGTTGGCTTCATCGGCTGTTCACAAAATAGTCCATCTAAATCTGGCGATCAGCCTGCGACTGCAGCAACTGTAACTGGCGATTATACTCCAGGAACAGCTGTTCATAATTCAAAAGTAGTTGGAACATCTGAAACTGCTGTGGGTTCATCAGCTAGCAAAGAAGAAATTTATGCAATGTATCCAGAGTTGCAAAAGTATGCTTCTGAGTTGCTGTCTATCACTCATGTTATTGAAACCAACACTGGTGATTTAGAATTGTACTCAGGAAGTGATTTATCTTTGGTTTTAAACCATAGCGCTACCGGCATTACTGTCATGCACTCACGCAATGGCTTTCAAGCTGAGAAAATAACTCATACTATGGGTTCTGCTGATCAAGCTCAAATCCCTAGCACTTTAAGTTTTGATTTAAAGTCATGCACAGCTGGTAAAGAACAAGAGCAGGATCAAGGTGCCGATAAGGGTCAAGAGCAAGATAAAGGACAAGACGTAGTTCCTGCTCCTGATAAAGGACAAGATCAGGATCAAGGAACAGATAAAGGACAAGAAGTAGTTCCTGAAACTTGCGAAATGATCAATGTCACTTTAAGTCTTTCTGAAGAACAAGCAAAGCAAGAGCAGGGTCAAGATCAAGGAACAGATAAAGGACAAGATCAAGGCGCTGATAAGGGTCAAGATCAAGATAAAGGACAAGAAGTAGTTCCTGCTCCTGAAAAAGATCAAGACCAGGATCAAGAAGAAGACAAAGATGATGGCAAAGACAAAGCTTAATTTAAATTAAAAATGATATTTTCCAACAGAAGAGTAAACTTTAACATTTACTCTTCTGTTTGTAGCAAGGATTCACTTATGACTCATTCAAAAGTTTCTACTAAAAAAATTCTTTGTTTATTCTTCACCTTTGGACTTACCAGCTGTGGATCGGATTATAACTCAGTCAATAGCACTCCCGCCCCTCCACCTCATACTTCAAATATTGAACTTGATGAAATCTCTGGCGAGAAATGTATGAATTTAGAAAAATATCTTAATCTCTTAAAATCATCAATTGGTGATAAGGCATCAAGAACTGTCTCAACAGGATTTGAAGTCAGACCCCTAAAAAATAATACTCTTTCGGAAAATTTTGAGCTTCGACTGGCTTTAGGAAATTTTATTTTTGAAGATAGCACTTTATCTCAACTCAATGATTTAAATTCTATATCCCAAATTGAATGTGAAAAAGTGGTAAGAACAACAGAAAGTGGACCTCAAGAGTATAGAATTACTTCCTCAAAAAAAGAATCCATGACAATCAAAAATTTATGGGATGATGAAATAACATATACTTGGATCTCTCCATTTCACCTTAAGATCACATCAACATTTGTCAGTGGAGATTTTCTTTGCAGTGAAAAAACGAAGTCCCGCGTTTCTGTGACAAAAGATATCATTTGGGAACAAGAAGTGCTTTCTAAAGATCAGGTACGAAACGATTTTATCAAGGATACCTATTTAAATCTTCTTTCCGAAGCCACTGGATATTCTAAAAATAACTTATTTTTACCCCCTGAAGCCGCGGCAACAATTCCACCATCAACACCACCTGAAATTCCCTTGGTAGAAAATGGTATTTTCATTCAACGCTTAAAAACAATGGCCTCTCAGCCGATACGACCCGAACTTTTAGGATGTACAAATTAAATTTATCTAAGATCTGGACAAGACAGCCATAAAGATTTCGTAGGCGATGAGGATAATGATTGTGATTTCCATCCAGTGGCTTTTACGAACATTTATTTCACCCTGCAAAAGATTAGACACTTGCGCTAGGATACTCATTTTTCGTGTGACACTGTTTTGCCAATCTGAAAGCCTAAATCTGCGATTGGCGGCTCGGTAGATTGTGGCTAAATAAAAATCTCCGACAACCTTCAGAGAATTTTCTACTTTTTCCAAAAATTCAATAAATTCGATGTAGCGAGTGCTCGCGTCTTCATAGACAAGCCCATAGCGACTACCAAACAACTTAGATCTTCGTTTTTCAATGTCATTATAAAGGTCTGTCAACTTGCGATCTAGTAAATCATCGTAAAAGCGCATTTCCATAAGTTGCGTGACGGCAAATTCTAAAATATCTGGAACTTCACGGCCGCCGCCAGGCTCCACAACGAGTGCCGAATTCCATTCAATCAAAGCAAGATCTTGATCGCTGTACTGATAAATATTTTCTACCAAGGATTTTCTGGTGAATTCAGAAAACTGAACTTTGTCTTCAGCTAAAAGCAAAGACGCTAAATCCGCTTTCTGTAAAAGATCATTGGCAGTGATTCCGTGATCAAATTCTTCGAAGAAATAAATAATGTAATCTTCAAAAGAACTCCAGGTGCTTGGTTTTTTCATCGCAGGCTTAATCGTACTTATTATTTCTCGAGCTTGTTGCTCTGCCACTGCATCGATTTCAGAACCTTCTTCTAAATCCGCAGCCAATTTGACCAAATTTTTCCAGGAAGTTCCTGGTTCTATTTTAATTTGATAACAAAGCGAAAGGACTCCAAAGTCTCGGACTTTTACTGTTACATCTGCTTTAATTTCTCGGTCCTTAACTATAATTATCTCTTCACCCAGTCCAAAGGTGACCGGGGGATTTTTCATAACAATTCCACGATCTATATATTTTGGCACTTTAAAGCGGTCGGGACCGCGATTATCACGAAGAATTTCTTCAATGAGAGAAACGTTGATTTCTTCGGCTACGTCAAAAATGCGATAAAGCAGCAGGCTGCCTTTTTTAATTGAAATTTCAAGTGATGATGGTGGAATTAGGCTCATAATTTATGCTCGTTTAAATCATTTATAACAGACAAAAATAAAAACGCCCAGACAATCCAGGCGTTTAATTCCGAAGTTAATGAGTTGATGTCATTATTTTGGGGGACCCCTCTCGGGAAAATAATCCAATTCCAATAACTGTAGTCTTCGGTGCATTACTACCACATTTCCTCCTGTTTGGTTGTCGATTAGAGTTTCGAACCTCTTCCGCCGGTTCCCTATTTAAGTATTGGCCTGGGATTCCGCCGCCGACATACAATTCTTCGGTCTTTTTTAATCATTCTAAAGCGACGATGAAGCAAAATATCTGCCTCAAAATGAGGATCTTAAAATGAAACAGAGCAAATACTTGAAACCTAGAGCTAAATTTAAATTTGAAATAAAAAATAATATATTAGTTGTTTTTTTTAGGCTTTTTTTATTGCAACCTTATCAAAACTGAATAGCATCAGGCCTGGGGGATACATGCTTAATTTTACGCCGCACCTTTTATCGTTGTTTGCCGGGCTCTTTTTCTCTTCACAAGTTTTGGCTTTTCCAAT